>CAZEPJ010000001.1:0-237061 GCA_964514105.1 uncultured Desulfarculaceae bacterium
TCAACCGCTACGGCAGGACGCTCGCGGGAAAACAACGGTTCATCTGTCTGGTCTGCAGGAGGCAGTTCGTGGGCAGTCCGACCAGGAGTCCGGTCAGCGTCCGTCCTCTTTGCCCCGTTTGTGGGAGGCCCATGCACGGGTACATGAAAAGCCCGCAAGGCATGCGGTTTCGATGCTCCGATTATCCGGCATGTCGAACCTTCAAGACCGTCGAGGAGGATCACTGAATGCAGTGCTACGTTCACCACGTTCCCGGCAGACTGCGACTCAAGAGCCCAGTGATCAAGGAAAGACCCGGCAAAGCGAACGCGGTCAAGGAGATCATGGAAGGATTCGAAGGGATCCGGGATATTTCGGCCAACTCGGTGACCGGGAGCATCGTGGTCCACTACGATGCCCGGCTGCTGAAGCCGGAGGCGATCCTCAACATGCTCCAGGTGCACGGGCTCTACGACGGCTCCAGAGCCGCGACCAACGATGATTACATTCAGGATGCCGTGACCAAGGCCGGAGGCGCCATCGGCAAGGTCGTACTGGGCTGGATGGTCGGGAAAGCCTTCGAAGACGCCGGGCTGGGTTTCCTGGCCGCGCTGATCTGAGACGGCAGGCGGGAGTCTCGCTGAAGGGCCCGCACGCCGCTTCCGCGTGAGGCGCCATCCCTGTTGTATCCCAGCAACCCGTTCCCCTCTTCCCAGTCCCCCCGTTTCCAGTCCCCACCGCGCAGCCTTCAGGACCACCTTGGTCACGTCCCCGCTCATGAATCTCGGACACAATCCCCAGGCTCACCCCATCGTGCTCGGGTGGCACATGCTGGTCCCCCGCTCGAGTCTCGCCCATCGGGACGTGGGTCGCTCCTCCTCCCCCATTACAGCCGAAAGAGCGTGAGAACGGGTGCAAGCCTCGCCGAGTCGAGGCACAAGCTTCCAGAAGCGATTTCGCCGTTCTCCACGTCCATGGCCAGGCCCGCACGCGGGTTCAAGATGGCCTTGACGCCTCGGCCCTGGGCCCCGAGAGGAGGCCCCAGCCGGATGTGAATGAGCTTCAACCGGTTCTTGTAGGACCCTTCATCCCAGATGCCGTGGGGGATCTCGATGCGCCGGCCTGCGCGGGAGGTGAAGCGGAGAAAAGCCGACCGGCCAACCACACAGTAGCCGTTCTCTTCGTGGTCGTCGGGCGGGATTGTCTTTCCCCTAAGCGGCCCCAGCTCGACCAAAGAGACCCTGGTCTCCCCTTGGGGAAGAGGCAGCCATGCCCCCGAAAGCCCCGGTACCTTGCAGTGACGCCCCGACATGCCGGGATCATGGCTTGCCCCCGCGGTCTCGCCCGGCGAGACCCTGCCCTCGCTCGCGCCATCGAAAAGGATGATCACTTCCCCGCGATAGCCGTCGGGATGCTCCAGCACCCGGCCCATCAGACCGGTCAGGATTCTCCGGACCTCCCTTTCCCCCCGGCGACCCGCCGTCCACTCCACCCGAATGAGGAGGACGTCCTCCGAATCGATGAGCCCTTCGGGGCCCGTGTGCGTCGTGTCTCGGTCGGAGCGAAGAAGCTTCATCCCCGCCTCGGCCATGAGCTCCAGTAGGACGTCCAGTGCAGGATGGCTGGAAACCCCATCGCTGGAGCGACGGACGGGCTCCGGTCGCTCCTCGACCCAGAACAGCCAAGGGGAGCCGCCCGGTTCACCGGCGAGACCAATCAGCCCATGGGATCTTCTCAAGACCCCGCGGACCCCTCCCGACAGTTCCCTCAGAAATGAGCGGCGGTCTATGACGGTCAGCCAATCGGACCCAAGAGGCTGTTGCGTCCCGGCCATCGTGTGCTCTGCGATCGCCAAGCCTGCTCCTCGTCGATCCTGCCCTTGTGCGGGCGGAAGATCGGCTAGGTCTCCCTCCGGACGGCTTTTCTTGCTGATTATGACCAAGAGAGAGTTGCCGGGTCAAGGTCGAACCAGTTGGAGGACGGAGGCTCGGATTTTCCTTGACTCCGCGCGCCACATGGGGAAGCATAATGAAAAATCCTGCTCATGGCGGGGCATTGGAGGTGGGCGATGCCGATGATCCCTGGAGGTTTCGGGACGGGCGTGATCCTGGGAGCGGGCGCGCTGATTCTGGCGCCGGTGATTCTCCCCAATGCGAAGCGGTATCTGCGCTCTGCCGTCAAGTCCATCATCAAAGGAGGACTGATCGCCTCCGACTTGACCAAGACGGCCATGGAGAAGGCGAAGGGGGAGGTCGAAACCATCGTCGAGAAGGCCAAGAAGGGGCAGGATGCGGCGCCGGCCGAGACCCGCACGGTGGAAGACGTCACAACCGCCGAGCCTGTGGCCCCGGAGCCCGAGGCGACGGTGGCGCCCGTCAAGCCCAAGGCGCCTCGCAAGCCCAGGAAAAAGGCTCCGGCCCGGCCTCGACTCAAGGATACCCTTTCGCACTGATCGCTCAGCCGTCGCCCAGCTGCGGGGAGACCATACTCAGCCGCAGGATCTCGGCGCAAAGACGGGTGATCTCGCTTGCGGCCTCGCTCTGAGGAGAGTATTGCAGGACCGAGAGGCCGGCGATCATGGACTCCACGTAGGCCACCCGCTGGGAGATCTCGGTCTCGAATACGGCGATTCCCAGAGCGCCGAGGGCTTCCCGCGCTTCCCTGGCCAGAATCGTCCTGGGGATCATCCTTGCGATCAAAAGCCTCGCCGCCAAGTGAGGGTTGAGCTCCCCGGCCTCCCTTACCAGCGCGACGGTGTCCCGGCTGGACCAGATATCCAACGGGCTCGGCCCCACGGGAATGACGGCCAAGTCGGCGCGGACCAACGCCGAGCGGGTGAGTTCGCCCGTGGTCGGAGGGCTGTCCAGGATCACGTGGTCGAAGTCCCGGCGCAGGGCGCCGAGGAACTCCGGAAGATCCGGCTTGGGATAGTGCCTCACCTCGAATTCACGGGCCCCACCCAGCCCATGCCACTGGCTTGCGCTTCCCTGTGGATCCACGTCCATGAGCAGGACCCGCCGGCCTTGCCGTGCCAGAGCGCCGGCGATGTTCACAGCCAGGGTCGTCTTCCCTACGCCGCCTTTCCGATTCACCAGGCTGAGAATCATGGCGACACCCGACTCAACGGATCACCGGCTCGCTCGCCGGGATGGCGCCGCGCCCTTCATGACGAGAGCAGCGCCGAAGCCCTGTCGGTCTTTTCCCAGGGGAGTTCCATGTCGGATCTCCCCACGTGCCCGTACGCGGCGAGCTTCTGATAGAACCCCCCCGGGTTCGTCGGCGGAAGATATCGGAGGTTGAACTGCTTGAGGATACCGGCCAGTCGGAAGTCGAAGTTCCTGCGCACGATCTCGGTGATCTGCGCATCCGGCACGGTGCCAGTGCGATACGTTTCCACCTGGATGCTGACCGGGCGTGACAGGCCAATGGTGTAGCTGAGGGTGACCTCGCACTCCCTCGCCAATCCGGAGACCACCACGTTCTTCGCTGCGTACCGGGCTGCATACGCCCCCACCCGGTCGATGCGCATGGGGTCCTTTCCGCTCAGCGCATCCCCGCTGTGTCGCGAGTACTCCCCGTACGTGTCCACGGCGTTCTTGCGCCCGGTGAGGCCCGAGTGATGGGAAGGGCCACCGGGGACCAGTGGTCCGTCGGGATTCACGAAGACGCGCGTTTCCTTGTCCATCTTGATCTCGGAGTCCTCGAAGACCGGCCGGATCACGGTCTCCAGGATGTCCGACTGGAGCTTCTTCATGGGCGGCTCGTCGGCACGACGCTGGCTCGCGGTCACTGTGACGCTGTGAACCCTGCTGGGCTCCCGGTTCTTGTACTCCACCCCCACCTGGACCTTTCCGTCGGGCATGAGATAGGGGAGGGTCTTGTTCCTCCGAACGGCCGTGAGCTGCCGCGCCAACCGATGGGCGAACCAGATGGGCAAAGGCATGAACGAAGGGCTCTGATCACACGCGAAGCCGAAGACCGTCACCTGATTCTTGACGGCGATCTTCTCCATTTCCTCTTCGGCGATCTCGGACTCCCGGAAGCGACTCTGAGGATCGGGGGGGAGTTCCTGAGGGACGGCCAGGACGCTGCAACTCTTGGCATTGAAGTCGGGCCCCTCATACCCGACTTGCTGGATCACCTTTCGGGCCACATGGGCGAGGTCCACCACCGCTTCCGAAGAGTAGCGAGCCGCGATGAATAGAATCGCGCTGGAAATCGCACACTCGGCCCGGATTCTCGCGCAGGGGTCCTTGCGCAGGAATTGATCCACTATGGCGTCGCTGATCTGATCGCAGAGCTTGTCTGGATGACCCTCTGTGACCGATTCCGAAGTGAACATGAAATCGCGTCTCATATCGTCCTCTCGATCGGGCCCACTGGCCGGAACGGACGAAACAGGGCCTGGGCCCTCTCAGGCCTGCCCTTGCGGCGCCTCCAGCAAGAGGCGGGAACCCACATCCGCCGTTCGCGGAAGGAACCCCTCGTCCCTTCCAACGCCCGGTCGCAGGGAGTCTGCCCACTTGCGGTCCCTCTCGGTCGAACTCGGGAGCCCCGAGGGGCGTTTCGCCCGGCCAGAGTCAGAAAACGCAGGGGGGAGGATCTCCTTCCTTTTCCAAAGCTTGGCGGACTCGTTGATGGTAAGCGAAAGCAGAGCCGTCGCGCCGATCACCGCCGCGTCGATCAGGTTGAGGGGTGCGATGCCGAGAAAGCCCCGGAATCCCGGAAGGAAGGCCGTCAGGGCCTGAAGCACCAGAGAGCTTCCCACCGCGATGTTGAGATACCGGTTGCCGGGGGTCCCGCCGCGGTCGAAGAGGGTATGCCGCCGGGAACGGCAACAGATGGCGTGGAGGAGCTGGCCCACGGTCAGACTCTGAAACGCGATGCCACTCGCGGCCGCTCCCGCGCCGTACCGCAGCAGACCGTATCCGTACGCCCCAAGGGCGGTCGTGCTGAGTACAGCGGACTCCCTCACCATCTGCCGGAAGTCCGCAGGGGTGAGGATGGGCTCATGCGAGTCGCGGGGCGGCTGTTCCAGGATGTCCGCCTCGGGCTCCTCCATGGCCAGCGCTAGGCCCGGAAAGATGTCGGAAATGATGTTGATCCAGAGAAGCTGCATGGTGTTCAAGGGGGCGCCGACGCCGGCCGCCATGGCCGCGGACATGACCATCAGCTCGCTGAAGTTGGTGGAAAGAAAGAAGTGCACGGATTTCTTGATGTTGCTGTACGTTGTCCGGCCGTCGCGCACGGCCATGATCAAGGTCTCCAGGTTGTCCCTCTCCAGGACCACATCGGCCACCTCGCGGGCCACGTCCGTGCCGCTGTGTCCCATGGCAATGCCCACGTCCGCCGCTTTCAGGGCCGGACCGTCGTTCACGCCGTCGCCGGTCATGGCGACCACGGTGCCTGCGGACTGCAGAGCCTGAACGATCCTCAGCTTGTGGGCCGGGCTGACCCGGGAGTACACGTGGGCCCGCCGGCCCAGGGCTCTGAGGGTCTGGGGATCGATTGCCGAGATTTCTTCGGAGTCCAGGATCTCGATTCGTTCCCCCCGGCTGAGTCCCAGCTCCCGGGCCACGGCGAAGGCCGTGGGACTCTGGTCTCCGGTGATCATGACCGTGTCGATGCCGGCTCGATGGAACGCCGCGATGAGGTCCCTGACTCCATCCCGCACGGGATCCATCATCCCCATCAGCCCGAGCCAGAGGAGGTTGCCTTCCGTGAGCATCCCATCGTCCTCATCGCCCACACGGGTGGCAACCCCGAGAACCCGGAGGGCCTCACCGGCCATTTCGTCGTTCTGATTCTCGATGTTGAACCGGTCCTCTTCCGTCAGAGGGACTTGCTCTCCTGCGACGAGCCACCTGTCGCAGAGGGCCAGGACCTCCTTGGGGCTCCCCTTGACGGCCAGCAAGACCCCTCCCTCGGGGCGGCAATGAAGGGTGCTCATGAAGAGCCGATTCTCGGAGCGGTGGTTCACCCGGAGGAGGGGATGCTCACGGCGCACACGCACGACGTCCACGCCCACCAGATCTGCGAACCGGATCAGTGCGTTTTCGGTCGGAGAGCCTTTGAGCACCCAATCCTTGCTGTTGGCCTTCCCATTGAGGATCTCGGTCTCGCTGCACAGCGTGGCCACCTCTCCGAGAAGCTGCAGCTCGAAAGAACAGCTTGCATCTACGTACGCGCCGTTCAGCACGCAGCGATCCTCAAACACATGAAAACAGAACGCGCCCGAACAGGCTCGGACCACGGTCATCCGGTTGCGCGTGATGGTGCCGGTCTTGTCCAGGCAGATGGTCTGCACGGCACCCAGGGTCTCCACGGCCTCCAATTGGCGGATCAGCACGTGGTGTTGTCCCATCCGGCGGATCCCCAGGGCCAGGGTGGTGGTGGCAGCGGCAGGCAGGGCCTCAGGCACTGCGGCCGCAGCGAGTGCGATGGAGACCTTCAGCATCTGCAGAAGGCCGTATCCCCGCAGAAGCCCGATCAGGAAGATCCCTGCGCAAACCCCCAGACCGACGAAGACGAGCTGGCGTCCCACGAGGTCAAGCTGACGCTCGATGGGGGTCTCCGGAGAGGCGGTTTCCTGGAGCAGGAGCTGTATCCGTCCGATCTCCGTGAACCGCCCTGTGGCCACGACCACTCCGAGACCCTCTCCGCCTGTGACCACGGTACCCATGTAGGCCATATTCACCCGGCCGGCGAGGGGCACGTTTTCCTGCGTTAGGATGACCGTGGACTTCAGAGAAGGCAGGCTCTCCCCGGTCAGCGCGGACTCGTCGATGCTCAGGTGGCGAGCTTCGATGAGACGCGCATCCGCGGCCACGTACAGGCCGGGCTTCAGAACCAGAAGGTCTCCAACGACCACCTCCTCGGCCGGGATCTCGAGGGTCCGGCCGTCTCGCACCACCCGGGCATAGGGCCGCACCATCTTCTTGAGGGCGTTGATCGTCCGCTCGGCACGACTCTCCGTCACGAAGCCGATGGCCGCATTGACCACCAGAACGCCCAGAATGACAGCGGCGTCCACGATACCCCCGGTGACTACGGAGATTCCGGCGGCGATTCCGAGGAGACCTGCCGGCAAGGACTTGAACTGGTCGGCGAACATGCTCCAACCGGAACGGGGAGATGGCTCGGGGAGGTGATTGGGGCCATACCGTGTCAGCCGCTCCCTGCCCACTTCCATGGGCAGACCGCAGTTCGGCCGAGTCTCCACCAGGGCCAGGACTCGAGCTTCATCCAGTCGGTGCCATTCTTCCTTCGGTGGATGCGCTTTGGCCCGCATCATGGCCTTCAGGCGGGCTTCGATCCGGCTGGGAAGGGATCGTGGCGGGGAGGAGCAGAGCTCGCACCGAGGGTCGTGAGCCGGGGGATTCACCGGCACGGGAAGGGCCTCATGGGTCGGGGCGGCAGCCGCATGCCCCTCGGAAAGGACCTGGATCAAAAGGCTGGCGATTCCGTCGTGGTCCATGCCCGGCCCAAAGAGGATCAGGAGGTTTCCCGTGACGGCGCTTGCGGAGACATGAGACACCTGCCCTTTGCGCGAGAGGCGTTCCTCAAGAATCCGCTTCAGTGCCTCATTGCCGGCGAGGCCATGGAGCTTGAACCGGCCGCGGCCGGGCACGCTTGTATGAAGGGCGCGAATCAAAGCCTCCGATCCGCTGGTCGCTCCTGGAGCGGGCATGGAATGCTATCCCCCCTGGCGATATGCGCTGCTCACGTGGCCGAAGGAGAGCCGGCGGAAACGGGTTCCCGCCCCGGAAAAAAAAAGACCCATGGCCGGGCCTTGTCCCCAAAAACAGCGCCCGCAGGGGTCCATCATGTTGCGGCGTCGTTGCCCCTGCCGCCCTTGTCGATCAGAGACTTGGTGAACACGCCGAAGGCGTACCAGAAGGCCGTGTACCAGGGCGGCGCGCCGAAGTTGCCCCGAACGATCTGATAAATCCCCGTGCCGAGCAGGCCCATGAAAATGAGCCCCGGGAGGTCCACTTCTCCGCCCGACATGCGCCGCACCGAGTCGCTCAGGCTTCCCAGCGGCTGCACCATTCTCCCGGAAAGCGGTATGGGAGGGCGCCCCGGTTTCCGTATGGCGAAAAAGCCATCCGCTTCGGCCTTTTGGGCCAAGTCCCCCACGTCCAGTCCGTCGTCCACCACCAACACGCTGCCCGTCACAGGGTTCGTTTCAAGGGCCCGGAACGGCCTGTAACGAAGGAGATACTCCTCAAGCTTGAAGAAATACTCCCCATCGCCTCTGCGGGCCGGAATTCTGAGCCTCAGCCGCGACCCCGCTCTGTGTGCGATCTGCGCTTCCGGGACCATCGGGGTTGTATTCGACCTGTGCGCCAAGTCTTGAGAGTCGACTGGTTAGAGCGATTCCCCCTAGGCTTGCGGCAGTTCTTCAGTCACGGGCTGCTTGGCCAGTTCGGCTTTTGCCTCGGCCACCAGATCCTCGACTGTCTCCTGAATCTCCGCCACGGCCACCTTGCCCTTGTCGTACAGCAGGATTCCGCCCTTGATTGCCGCCTTGGCCACGGGCTTGATGGCGGTCGCCACAACCGGGAGCACCACCGGAACCAGAAGCACCGCGCCCACGCCGACCAGAAGACCCGCGCCCAGGCTCATGTTTCCGAAAAAAGGAAACCTCATGTCGCACCTCCCGCAATTTGAGACCATAGGGGGATTATGGCACAGGCACCGGCCGTGTCAAACCAGATTTTCATTACATGCCTATAAACAAGTCATCCTATCGCGATCCAACGGACCGATGCATGTCGAGCACGCTGCATTTCTGTGACAAAACAGTGACGAGAACGGAAGTGGGAAAAGCATGCACGGGACCCTTCGCGGCGTCGCATCCAGATCCTGACGGATCAGGCGCAGCGGGCCATGCTGAAGGCATCGTGGTGCGCGAGGAAAGAGCGGGTGCCCTCGGGGCCCATGTATCGCTCCAGGAGTCTCCTCTCGGTCCGAGCGAGATCGACCAGAATCAGACCGTCCAGGACATCCCCGAAATCCGGGTCCTCGCTGAAACAAAGGAACTCCCCTCCCAGCTTCAGGTAATGCTTCATGAGGATCGGGACGCCCTTTTGGTCCGTTTCCATGGTCGAGATCATCTCCGACAGGGCGCGGATGCCGCGCAGACCTGCGAGGGCTGCGCGCACCTCCCATGGAGTGAGGGCCTGACCCCGGAAGGGGCGACGGGGACGGACCAGGTGGGAGAGACGGAGGGCCCAGTTGTTCGCCTGGAGGAACTCCACCATGAGCTGACGCGATTCCATGCGGTATCGGGCGCTGACGCTCACTGGGCCGAACAGCATCCTGTAGCGCGGATACCGGGTCACGAAGGCCCCGATGCCTTTCCAGAGGAGCAGGAGCGGATGGTAATCCCTCTGGAATTCGAGGCGGACGAAGGATCTGCCCACCTCCAGGGCCGGACCCATGAGACTCACAAACCGTTCTTCGAAGTGAAACAAGGTGTGGGTGTACAGTCCGTCCACCCCTCTGGCTGGCACGATGGCGTCGGTCGGGCCGAGGCGATACGCCCCCACGACTTCCCGGCTCTGCCGGTGCCAGAGGCACAGGTGCACGTAATGCTCGTCGAATGGGTCCGTGTCGAGGGGTCTACCGGTCCCCTCGCCCGCCTCGCGGAAGGTGATCTCCCTTAGCCGCCCGATCTCCCGCATGATCCGGGGAGACTCCGGGGCAGATACCTGAATCACCGCGAATTGAGCGGTCTCCACAAGGGTCCTTTCGGGCGGGAGTTGCTCCGCCTCTTTCCGGATGTCTTCCTGAGACCCCCGTGTGGCTACTGGATAGTTGACGCGCGGGTTCCCGGGCTTTCGCGCGGGGCATCGCTGGGATTCGAGCGGATCCGCATTCCCCAGCAGGTACGTGCGCACCCGAAGGTGCAGGACCGCCTCTTCATCGCTCGAGAAGCCCCCGATCGTCTCTGGAGGGACCGGCACCCCAAGGCGGAGGTTCACCTCCCGGGGGGACCCGTTCAGCATCTCCCTGGGCAGCATGGCGGTTCGCAGGCGTGGATGAATCCTCCCACAGAACCGGAAAAGCCTGCTGTTGCAGCCCTGGAAAAAGACCGGGACCGTCTCTGCCCCTGTCTTTCGAATCAGGGTCGCAACCTGTGGGTTCCAGGGCGGGTCAACCACCTCCCATCTGCGATCGGGCACGTGGGAGACTTCCCCCGCCGGGAAGACGGCCAGAAGGCCGCCTCTTCTCACCCAACGGACGGTCTCTTTCAGCGGCGCCAGATTGGCCTGCACGGAACCCCGTCCTTCGAACGGGTCCACGGGAATGATCAGGTCCCGAAGCTCGGGAATGGTGCGGAGCAGGTAATTGGCCATGGCCTTCACGTCGGGACGAACCGTCCGAAGGATCATGAGCAGGGCCATTCCATCCAGGGCCCCAAAAGGATGATTCGCCACCACAACAACGGGGCCAAAGCGGGGGATGCGGTCGAGTTCCTCCCGCCTCCACTTCACTTCCACTCCAAGTTGCTCCAATGCCTTGCAAAGGAAGTCCTCTCCGTCGCGGGCCAGGCGCACCCTGCGATAGGCCCTCTCCAACTCGCCGATGAGAAAGGCCCGTCTGATCAGCCCTTCGATGGGATGGCCAAGCCAGCGGGGGGCGCGCCTTCCCGAGGCGAGCCCCAGATCAAAAGGATTCGGGGGGCTCCAAGTCGCCGTCCTGGTGTTCATGTCCGCGTCCTCCTCGTCGGGGGAATGGGGGCTTTCCCTGGGATGAGTTCAGTCCCGAAAGAAGCATGAAGGGCCCCTGTGACGGTCCTGTATCTTCCGTGTGAGGCCCATGTGAAGGCCGGGATCCTTGGGGATTGTCACCGAGACGTCACATTGGGTTGGTATGAACAACCCCAACGGGCGACAAGAGGCCGCAACGAGGCCTTCCCGTCCGGGCATATGCGCGGCGCGGCGTCGGTAGCCCGGACACGCGGGCCACAGCGTCCCGTTCCTGCCGGCCGCGGGACGGAGTATCCTGGTTCCCAGGACGGTGCCGAGGGGAGGCGCCCAAGGGATCTCCCTGGAACGAGGCCCTTCGGATGAAAGAACGGAGTCCATGGATGCCATGGGATGCTGTTACGCGTGCGAGATCCCGCTGGCTGTTCTCCGACTCCATAGTCCCACCGAGAACGATCGCAACCATCGTATCGACTCGGGAGGGTTCGTGAGGCCCAAAGAAGCGGTGCGGGCGACCATCGCCCGATGGATCCAGACCTGGCGGCCCCATGTCGAGGATGCTAGGGCCATGGAGCGGGCCTGCCGTTGCATACGCCCCATGCCGCGCTTGGCGAATCGGGGATCGGGTCCAAGTCGTCACTGACTCGATCCCGCTTCCCGGGACTGCTGGAATGGCCCCTTTGCATCAAAGAGGCGCCCTGCGCGTGGTGTCGTACAACGTCCACGGCTGCGTCCTCGCCAGCCGCAAGGTCGATCCTGTCCGATTCGCCGAAATCATCGCGGATCTCGATGCGGACATCACGGTCCTCCAGGAGGTGGATGCCGGAAAGTCGCAGCGTGATGGAAGAGATCAGGCGGCGGTCATCGGGGAGATCCTGGGGGTCCACAGCCTGTACATGCCCGTGGAGAAGGCGGGCCTTCACAACTTCGGGCTCGCCATTCTGAGCCGTTTCTCCATCAGGGAGCCATGCTTCGTGCGGCTCCCGAACCTCTATCCCTGGTTCAACCCCCGCAAGAGAGGCGCCTTGCGAGCGGTGTTGGAGACGCCGGGAGGGGTGCTCCGTGTCATCAACACCCACCTGAGCGTTTTCGCGCTGGAACGCAGAATCCAGTTAGACGCCCTGTTCGCGCTGAAGTGGGTGGGGCAAGCCCCTGCGGGTGCGCCTCTCGTTTTTTGCGGTGACCTGAATGCCGAACCCGCGTCCACCACGTATCGGCGACTCTCGCGCCACCTGACCGATGTTCAGGTGGCGACGGGTGAGCGGTGCTCGCCCAGTCCCACCTTCCACTCCCGGAGCCCCGTGTACCGCATCGATCACATCTTCGTATCCCGCCATCTGAGACCCATCCAGGCGGATGTGAAGAGGACCCCGGAAACGGAGGCCGCCTCGGACCATCTGCCGCTCATCGCCGATGTCATGTTCGAGGCGGGTTCGCAGTGAACAGGGCCGCGGCTCACTTTCTGGCAGGGGAGCGGCGTCGGGAAGCGGGTCAAAGATCAGCCGGCGTTCCGGACGTCCATCGGCGTTCCATCCCATTCGTCCACCGCACGAACTGTAACATGCGTGAGGGCGGACCGCCATCGAACGAAACGAAGATGGCACCATAGTCATGCGCGACTGCGGGAGGTGGACGATGGACAAAGCAAGAACGGGGCGGTATCGGAGGCTGCTCCAGGAGCGCCTCGCGTCGTTTCTTCGGGGAAGCGAGAACGGCCGCATGCAGCTGATCGCGGCGACCGAACAAATGGCCGATCCCGCCGACCGAACGGCCCTGCACGCGAGTCGGGAGATCCTCCTCGTGGTGATGGATCGTTACCGGTCCCAGGCGCGGGAGATCCTGGAGGCCCTGGAGAGACTGGATCAGGGCAGGTTCGGAAGCTGCGATGAATGCGGTGATCAGATTGCCGAGGAGAGGCTGCGGGCCCATCCGCTAGCGACGCTCTGCACGGAGTGCCAGGCCGCCCACGAGATGTGTCGGGGCGCAATGGCGTGTCGCACCATCGAGGTCGGGGGATTCTGACACGGAGGGATGAGATGGTATCCTGGCCGGGCATGAATGATCGCGTCTGGGAGCCCCGCAGGGGATGCGGTCGGAATGACCAGGAAGATCCATGTGGAAGACGCGCTCCTCTGTGGGCCCTCGCCCCCCTTGTGTTGATGGCGTTGATCCTGCCCAAGAACGGCCCCATTTGGTCGGAAAAGGTGTGGGGAGCGGATGAACGGGAGGGGATCCGCGAGTCCCTTCGGCTGTTCGACAAGCACGACCGGATCTGCGGTACCGGGCGATACGCACTTCGGAGCTCGGACGATGGCATCTTGTCGGCGGAGATGGAGCTCCTCCTGGACGGGAAGGAAAGGATCCACCAGAAGGTGGAGATGATCAACACCGGCCCCTTGCAGCCCGTGAGCTATCGCCACCATCATTTCCGGGCCGGCGGCGTCAAGTCCTTCGAGATCGACTTCGGGTCCGGTCGGGTGCGCTGCTCGGCCCGCGAGAACGGTCGTGAGGTGGAGCGCGAGTCGGTCCTCGAGTTCGATCAGCAAAAGACGTACGCCGGCCTGATGTTCGTCTTGCTCGCCATCCATTTCCCCCGAGGAATGGAAGAAATCGAGGGTCACACGGTCAACTTCCATCCCGACCCAGGAATCCTGAAGGTGAGACTTCGGAGGGTCTCCCACGAGCAACTCTCCCTCGGCGATCGATCGCTGAGCGCCGTCAAGTATGCCATCCAGCCGCGTCTGCCCCAACTCGTGTCGCTGTTGGTTGGAAGCCACTTCGACCATCACGTCTGGGTGTCGGCCGCGGAGCCCACCACGTTCCTTCGCTTCGAGGGTTCCCTGGAACCCGGCGGCCCTTTCCTCCGGATCGAATGAGGCCGGTCGTGGGGGCGGGGGGAGGGAGGCCGCTCTGCCATGGACGTCCTGCGTCACTCGAGCCACCCTCGTTTTCTTGCCCCGAGTGGACCCACGGGATGCTGGTGAGAATAACCGGGCGGCGCTCTGGGGCAGCCTGAAACTGTCACAGAAACGTCACTTGACCCTGCCCAAAGGTAGGGGCTATTTTATACCTTGAGATGTGGTTGGTCTCGAAAGAGCAGCACGAACCGGTGTGTCGCTCCAGCGAACCTCGACCAGTCCAAACCAGCGCGAACGGATTGCGTAGAAGCGTCGACTCCGCAGCCCTTCCCGGGGAGAGGTGGGGCCCCAACGGACGGTTGCAGGCTAGAAGGGAGAGATTTGACCGTGGAAGAGAAAGAGCGGTTGGTCTTGGAGGTCATCCGCCGGGCTGGCAGTCCGGTGAAGCCTGCCAAGCTGGCCAAAGCGACCAAGTTGGACCCGAAAGAGATCTTCAAGGTTGCCATGTCTCTCAGAAAGAAAGGGATTCTGGTGTTCTCCGAACGCTGCCACTGCGGTCTGACCGAACGGGATGGATATTCGCCGCAATGAGGAACGACACAGATCTTCCCGATGTTCACTCGATAGCGTTCAGGGCAGCGCCGGGTAACAGTCCAGGGTAGGGCCTCTGCCCGCGTGGGGAGGGTAGAATCCCAAGGGCCTCACCCGGTCGGGTTTCCTGAAAGAATTGATTTTCACTGCGGACCACTCCTCAACCCAGCATCTCCGATGGTCGTCCGAGCGGTGACCCGGGGGGGCGACATCCGTTTGTACCCTCCCCGTGACATCTCCGCCGCGTCGCCCGGCGAAACTCTCCTTCATGAGACGGCTGGTTTTGGCGACGACGCTTGGGATGTCGCGCCTCGCGTTGTCGCGGATCCGGGGACGGTGGACGCAATGGAGGGGGAAAAAGATGCAGACCTGCAAGACCATGGCCCTCGTAGCTCACGACAACCGTAAACAGGATCTGGTGGACTGGGTGCGCTGGAACTACGGCACCCTCATTCAGCATCGAATCGTCTGCACGGGGACCACAGGGCTTCTCGTGGAGCGGGCACTGAGGGCCAAGGTAGAAGAAGAAGGGGGGGAACCCGAGCGGGTCCAGGTCTCCAAGCTTCGATCCGGGCCCCTCGGGGGGGACCAGCAGCTGGGGGCGCTTGTCACAGAGGGAAAGGTGGACTTCATGATCTTCTTCTGGGACCCCATGCAGCCCCATCCTCACGACGTGGACGTGAAGGCGTTACTGCGCATTGCGGTGGTTTACAACATCCCCATCGCCTGCAACCGCGCCACCGCGGACTTCATGATCTCCTCGCCCCTCATGATGCAGGAGTACCGCCCCGCCCGAACCGACTACTCGGCTCACATCAACCGGACGATCGTCCCTCCGGAAAAGACGGTCCGGCGCGAGCCGCGGTTCGAGCCCATGCCATGAGGGGTCCAACGCCACGGGGGCCGCGACCTCTGGCCCATCCCACTTCACGGAGGCATCCTCCGTCGCTTACCGGCTTTGTGCCAGGGTTGAGTAGGCAGGAGCGTTGGTCGTCTTTTTGACGTGATTCGCATCACTGACTGTCGAGAATGATCGGCAACCCGCCCTTGCCTGATCCGATCACCACGCCCTTTGCGTGCTGGCTCTTCGCAAGATCCCGGGTGGTCTCGATCCCCTTTCACCAGAGCGGGTTCTCGTACAGCCCATGATTGATCATCGTTCGATAATTCGCGATGCCCTTGGATTGGATCCGTTTTCTCTCCGCTTCCTGCCTCTCTTTGTCCAGAATGAGCCGCATCTGTTCGGCCTGCTGCTCCGCCTCCAGTTTGCTCTCCATGGCAGCTCCCACTCCCGCCACTCAGGCTTGTGCTCAAACGCGTCATCGCACAGGGTGCGTCGCCCCTTCAGGACACTCATCAAATGGGCCACACGCGGCCTCATACAGAAGTTCGTTGAGGAAATACGAGAACTCTCGAATGCGGCGACCCGAGCCGAGGCAGCGAGATCCGGGTCCGGCCGCCGCGGATGGGGCCCTCCCGCCACGTGCTTTGGGTGGGATGGCGGAATTCTGCCCGACAATTCACAGCAGAGAGGCCAGGACTGTCACGAGTCCCATTCCACCCACCAGCAAGCCGGCCAGACGTTGCGACCAGACGAGCGCCCGGAGTTTCAGACGCCTTCGGATTCCGCCCGCAGCGACGCTCATGAGAAGCCCACAAAGGGCAGAGCCCAGGAAGATGCCCAGGACCAGGGGGATGGCCGCGAGGGTACCGCCCCACAGCACGGGAATGTCGAGGGCGGCGTAGAAAGCGGCGAATGAGAGAATGGTTGTGGGGTTGAGCAAGGTCAGAAAGAAAGCAGAGACGAAGGCGCCGGCCAGACGGGTCGCCTCGACGGGGCATTCGACCTGGCGGGGCCGGAACAGGACGGAACGACCGGCCATAGCCAGGAGCAACAGCCCCGCGAATGCCGTCAGCCACCCCTGGTGGCCTTGGGCGAAGCTCCAGATCGGCTGCAGCCCCATCCGGGCAGCGCCTCCATACAGCGCGTCCCCTGCGGCCATTCCCAAGCCGGAGAGGAAACCGAAGGCGCTCCCCTGAGTAAGGGCGCGGCGAAGGCAGAGAATCCCCACCGGACCCAAAGGCATGGCCATGGCGAAGCCGATGAAGAGGGCCTTGAGGAGCACACTCAGTTCCATCTCACCGCTGGACCTCAAATGGCCAAAAAAGAGAAACCGGCGATGCGGTGAGGAGCGCATCGGCCCCCACGTGGGAGAGGATCACCAGGAAGCAGGACGGGAAGCCGAGTGAGGGAATCCTCCGCCAGAGCCCGGGGGCGTGAGACAGGGCCAACCCAGCGGCTAAAGAGAACAGCAGGCTGTGGGTGACGCCTCTGTGGAAGGTACAGGCGTTCCCGGTGAGGATCAGCCCCGCCAACACGTCCAGGTCCGGCAGGTTGGCCGAGAAGGCCACGAAGAGAAAGGTTTTCCCATCATAGACGGTCTTCGGCTGCCGCAGCGCGAGGGCGCAGACTGCGGTGCCGATCAACGCGTGCTCCAGGGGCATGGGCATGGGACATCCTTCCTTTCCCCATCGCTGACATTGTGTCCCCGGCACTGTGACGGGTCCGTTTCAGCATGGCGACATCGCCGAGAAGCGTTCTTTCAATAGGCCATGGCGCAGGCCGCTGACAATGTCCGGGACATGCGCGGAGAGTCAAGTCCGGGAGCAAGCCCGCTTCCTCTTGGGCCAGAAGGTGGTGACGGCGTTCAGAGAGGCGACGATGAGACTTGGCATTACGTTTGCCTCAGAGAGGCACCTCTTGAGATTGGCGCTTATGGGGATCTTCCAGAGTTGTTGGACACCCCGGGTCACGTGGACAATCGCCTCCGCTCACTTCAGGAACCATGTGTTACGGTTGCCGCATATTGTCCATGCCATGCCAAGAAGCGGCACGAGACGAGAAGCGGACCGGACGCTTCCTATGATGCGGATGTGGGCCAAACCGGTTCCAACTCCGTTTGTCGCAGGTTTGCCCAACGGAACGTCGGTCCAGGCTCAGGTCCTGACCTCTCGTGGCACAGTTGTTGCTTTCGAGGATCCAGGCTTGTTCTGCAGTTCATCAAGGGGTACTTCCTTTCTTTCGGCTCCCGGAGGGGACCACACAATGACGGAGCGACGCGTTCAGAGTCGGATGTCAGGGAGGAGTCCGGTCAGATTCCGCATCATGCGAAAGGGATCGGAGACCCTGGTGTCGGAAGAGGTGGAAGGCAGAGTCCGGGACTTCACCTTGGAGGGGATGGCCCTGGAGACTCCCACGATCATGGCAAGCGGGATACACATCTCGTACAACGATCACCCCGTCCACAAGAACCGGATCTACCTGCAGTGGCAACTTCCAACGGGACGATCCGTCAAGGCCGTTGGCGAGACGATTTGGTACGAACGGATGTCAACAGCCGAGCCGCTCTTCGTGGTTGGCATGAGGTTCATTGGTCTTGAGGCGGAAGCCAGGTTGGCCCTGAGCGAGTTCCTGACCGCTGCCGCCGGCAGTGCGCCTTTGGCCATGGAGGCGTGAGGATCCGTTCCCTCACGCGGGGGAAGGGCGTCGGAAAGGCCCCGCCAATCGTTCCAATGCGGTGATCCCCCCACACTGCCCTCAGTCGTGGCGGGATCCGATACCGCCCTGGTGGTGAACCGAATCCTCTCCGGAAAAGGAGCGGGGGGCGGGGTGTCCCCTCGAAGGGAGGAGGCTGGCAGGAAATGATCGAAGATGAGAAATACAGAAGGGCGAAGAAGAGGGTCATGGCCATGAAAGGATTCTACATCCACCTCTTCTTCTACGTCACGGTGAACATGGTCCTGTTCCTGATCAACATGGTAACCTCGAGCAAGCACCTTTGGTTCTTCTGGCCCCTGCTGGGTTGGGGCATAGGGATTCTGGCCCACGCATTCTCCGTGTGGGGACTCGTGGGCTGGTTTGGCAGAGAGTGGGAGGAAAGGAAGATCAAGGAGCTGATGGAGAAGGACAAGGGTTGAGGGTTGGTCAAGGGAAGACGGTCAGCCCCCTGGTCTGATTCCACTCATTTCAGGCAGTAACTGGTCCGAACGCTCAATCCTCGCAACCGATCTATCTGTCGCCCCTGTCCCCGGAGTCGATACTGACTCCTTGATGAACGGACGATCCTTCGATCTATCCCAATCTCGCCACACGATCCGTCAACTGCAATGGGAACAGCGAGCCGATCCTTCCTGGCGACCCCGTTGCCATCCCTCAGGCCAGGGCTTTGGACCTATTGCTCCGTCTTCCGACAATCCACACCCAGAGCAAGAAGGGCACCAGATACTGCGCTGCGGTGCCCGCAGCCACCGAAAGCATCCCGGCGGACTCCACCTTGAGGCCCGTGGTCAGGACGTTGCACATCCTCACCACGAGGTGCAGGGAGACCAGGACTCCGATCCCCAAAGCCAGGGCGCGGATGCGCTCTGCGAGCCGCATGGGCCTCGCGGCCAGAAGGAGCCCTGCAAAGGCAACAACACTGAAGCTATGGTAGTACAGGACGTGTCCCCTGGGCATTGTCAGTCGATAGCCCCACCACGAGAAGGCCTCCCGAATGAGAACGTCCCCCAGCCCGATGTACCCCCGATTGACCTCTGCCCACACGACAAAGAGAACCCCCGAGATGGCTGCGAATCGAAGGAAGAAGCCCAGGCGGGTCTCCTGGAGACTCGCCCCGATGCCGAAACGGATCCAGGCCGCGCAGATCCCCACGACGCAAAGGACCGTCCCCACCTGCCCCAGGTATACGTGGGTCCCATGGAAGATGGCGGGCTTTTTCCAGCCGATGAGGACCAGCGCTGCCACCCGGAGTCCGTTGGCCAGCACCAGAATGCCGCCCCCCACGAAAAGCCCCGTGAGCCTTTCCCTGGGGCTCGCCGGGTGCGCCAGCACGAACGAGACGAGCAGGAGCAGGGGGAACAAGGGCGTGCATTCCAGGATGATCCCCACGTGGAAGCCATGAAGAGACACGGACGCTCCGCGCGCCCGGGCTTCCAGCCCGAAGATCCCCAGGAGATCTGCCGTGAGCCTCGCGGTCCACCCGTTCAGGGGGTCCAGCCAAGGTGGCGCGGCCAGGGCGGCCAGCAGAAAAGATGCACCGCAGAGAGCCAGAAACCCCAGACAAGACGGTGCGAGGACTTGGGGACCATGGTTGGGCAAGGCCCGGGCCGAAGATGCAACCGAGAGTTCGGGGCAGGATACCTTGTGGGAGAATCCCTTGGACCTCTTTCCCATGTCTCCTCGGATCCGAATCGGACGGCCGAAAAATCCCGATCGAGGCTTCCGCGAGTTTCCGCGTGAGCTGCGCCCTTCCTCGTTCAGCATGAACCGATACCTACACCCCGTGACCCATACCGATTTCCCTTCATCTCACGGGCCAATCCCGCGAGGGGAGAGGGACTTCAAGGCAGCCTTCTCTCCCCCCGACAAGGGAACGAAGGCGGGTCGAACGGGCATGGCTTCGCTGCGCTTCGCCCTCCGGGGCCGGGAATGCTCGTGCCGGCTGAAACGCGATCCCGACGACATGGACCAGCCGCCCCATGTCGTGCGGAAAGACATGCACGATTTGCCCGATGCCCGGTGTCACTGCGCTGGCCACCTTCCCCGGATAGATGACGAACCCTGGCGCCTTAATTGGATCTGTGGATGAGTTCGGTCCGCTCCGTGAAAGTGGAGTTCTGTCTCGAGCTCCATGCTGTTCCGATTCACGCACACCCGGCCCAGGAGGACCGTTTCCCGGTGATGCCCGTGGAGTCTGGCTCCCGGAGCCCCCTCGGCCGGGGCATCTGCATCCGACTTTCCCCGGGGGCCAACGGATGCTGTCCAGGTTGACTCCAAGCCGAAACCCGATTTGGACAGGAGTGGATGCAAAGGGTGTTACGCCAAAGCGGAGTCTATCGAAGAAATGTGACAGATCGATTGCATTGGGGTGATACTCCATGACGGGATTTCCCGAGCGATCCTCCTTCCTTGAACGAACAACGGGGCATTCCCGGGCTCTTCCCTGGCGCGTTGTGAGGGTCCCTGGCAGAAGGGCGCAGGGCCCCAAGAGGAGTGCCTCCAGCCAGGCCACGGGGGCGCCGCCCCCGAACCCCGCCATGAAGAGCGCCCGCACGGTCCCCAACCCCACTGGGCGTCCTTCAGAAGGGGATCGAGAGGTCTCGTGCCCGTGAAAGATCCGCCGCCGTCTTCGCTCCCGCATCGTGCGGCGTGCAGGATCTGATCGATGCTCGGGGTGTGCGCCGCAAGTGCGCTCGCGCAAGAGCCCAGTTTGTGCCGGGGCACGCCGCAAGCCCGGGCAGCCAGAGCGCTTGCAGCGATTGTCCGCGCCTCTCCGGCGATGGCCCGAAGGTCGTCCGGACCTCCCAGATGAATCGGTTGCTGCGGATCACGGGATTCTCTCTCTTTTTTGGGGACGCGAGGACCAAGGCCAGACAGGCCAGGTTGCTGAACCCAGGGTTCAGGGCGCTCGTTGGAAACCCGGTCCCCGCAACTGCGCCCGCCATCAGGAGGATGATCTCCGAGCGGTCGGCCACGAGGAGATACCCGAGGGAGGCCCACATG
This sequence comes from uncultured Desulfarculaceae bacterium, assembly GCA_964514105.1. GTDB lineage: Bacteria > Desulfobacterota > Desulfocorpusculales > Desulfocorpusculum > Desulfocorpusculum > CAZEPJ01. The sequence goes on from CAZEPJ010000001.1 coordinate 20,706, forward strand.
CTGGCCTGAACGGGGCGGCCGTCCCGAAAGGCCACCAGAATGTCTCCAAGGTCATTCTCGTCCAACAGCAGGTCCACGGCCTCCGCGTCGTCGATCGCGGCCGGTCCATCGGTCGTGGTCCGCGCCACCCCCAGGACCCGCAGTCCCCGGTCCGCCGCGCGGGCGTTCTGCCCTTCGACGGCCCTTCGGTGTTCTTCGTCCGGGGGGAACTCCTCACCGTCGCCGGAGAAGCGCGTGCATCTTTCCATGAGCTCCAAGGGGTCGCGCTTCATGTCGACCACGGTGCCCCCCCCCATAAGGGGATGCATGCATTGAGACCATGCACGGTCGTTCCTCGCAGGGCGGAGGAACGGCCATCATGGGGTACTCCTCCCGCAAACTGCCACCTCCATACCGGCGCGAATCGCCAGATCCACCAGGCAGGTCTCGGTGGAGGAACCGCGGAGACCGCCGGGGCCCTTCTGTTCCGTGCTCCTCGTCTCGCTGCAAAGGACACCGGTCCCGGGAAGTGGGAAAAGACAGGGGCTCTGCCTTGAACAGATCGGCCAGACCCCAGCATCAAGGCAGGGGACTGTAAAGGAAAACAACGGGGCGGGCGGCCTGGAGACCAACCGAAACCGAAAGTCGCCAGAAGCTGAATCCGTTTCTCATGGGCAGAGTCTTTCCCCCGGAAAGACCTGTCAAGAGACCAGAAAACGCAGGAGGCCTCTTGACCGCTTGACGGGAACCCGCGACGCCTGCAAGAGGCCTTGGGAAGTGAGAGCACAATGGCGAAGCACGGCCGAGGGCCAAGGCGTGGGCCCGGCGCAGAGATATGGAAGTCAACGCACCAAGAGGTGTCTCGTCAATCAACGGCAGAAAGGCGCGGCTTTGGACGGGGGGCCGGCAAAGAGAAAGGGGGGATCTTTCCTGCGGGAAGGGGAGGCCCCAGGCCCCCCGAGGTCGGGGGAAGAGGGAATCCTGCTTGACGGGGAGTGCGCAATGTGTAATAAGAGTACGTAGCCGGAATATGCATACACATGGCAATGCAGAGGACCGAGGCATGTCGGTCAGGGTTCAGGTCATCCTGGGGGAGAGAGAGGCTGCCCGATTCCGATCGCAGGCGCGAAGGGAGTGCAAGTCTCTGAGCGAGTGGCTGCGGAATGCCGGGAACATGGCCCTGGAAGCCAAGCGGTCGTCTGCGCCTCCGGGGGATCCTGCGTCCCTTGCGGCCTTCTTCCGGGATTGCGACGCGCGCGAGCTTGTCCGCGAGCCCGGGTGGGAAGCGCACAAGCGGCTGATCCTGGAGGGGCACGGAAGCGCCGAGAGGCCATGATATTCGTGGATACAAACGTCTTCATCTATGCGGTCGGGGGCGCCCACCCGCTTCGTGACCAGGCGCGGGATTTCTTCCTGACAGTGACCAGACGGGGGGACCGGCTGTGTACCTCTGCGGCGGTCTTGCAGGAGCTCATTCACGTGTACCTGCCCGTGAGAAGGATGGAGACCCTTGATGCGGCTCTGGAATTGGCCGCCCGGGTCGTGGGCACCATCTTGCCCATTGATGCCGATGCGGTGATGCACGCCCGGGACCTTGCCGACCAGTATCCGGGCCTGACGACCCGGGATCTCCTGCACCTCGCGGTGTGTCGGATTCACAAGGCCACAGCCGTGAAGACTTTTGACCGGGGGCTTCAGGCCGCTTTTCCGAGCGCCTGAGTCGGGCGCCGTGAACACTCCCCCTGCGGGACACGCGGGGCGGAGCACTTTCAAGGTCCCAATGCCCATGGGGCGGTCCCGAGGCGGATGAGGGGGGGCGGGAGAGGGCGATGAACCACAAGTTCCTGTTGATCGACTACGAGAACATCCAGAAGGTGGATCTGACCGGCATACCCGAGGACATCACCGTCATGATTTTCGTGGGCCAGTCCCAGAAGAACATCCCCTTCGACCTGGTCCAACAGGCCCAGCGCTTCGGGGAGCGGGTCGAGTGGGTCAAGATCGACGGGCAAGGGAGCAATGCCCTGGATTTTCATATCGCGTTCTACCTGGGCAGGCTCCAGGCCTCCCACGAGAGGGCATGCCTGGTCATCCTGTCCAAGGACAAGGGGTTCGACCCCCTGGTGCGGCACATCAACAGCTCAAGGGGAGACTGCCAGCGGATCAACAGCCTGGTCGAGCTCTACGGGGCCGGCAGCAGCCCGCCCCAGGAGCAGAACATGCGCAGGGTCATCGACCTGCTGTCCAAGGTCGAGAAGGGGAAGCGACCCAGGAAGCGCAGCACCCTCGCCCAGCACATCTCCTCCATGTTCCAGAAGAAGCTGGACGAGGCCGAGATCGAAAAGATCATCGATCACCTCTTTATCCAGAAACTGGTCTCCGAGGCGGGCAGCAAGCTGTCGTACAACTTCTGACGCCGGTCGGCAATAGGGCAACGGGAGCCGGGCCCGGGGAGGCCGCCTGTGTCGGCGCCGGCCGTTCTTCCCCCCCCTGAACAGCAAGGACTGGCGCGCGAATCTGCGCCGGATTCCACCCGGGGACGGCCCCGAGTCTTCGGCGCCGCGGGCGGGTCACCGCGGACCGAGTTCATCGTGGACGACCCGGCCGCCCACCACGGTCATGCGCACCCGATGATGGGGGATCTCCTGGACCGGCACGGCGGTGGGGTCCCGGTCGAGGACCACCAGGTCGGCCCACTTCCCCTCCTCCAGGGTGCCCGTCTCTCCCTCCTCGAAGGAGAAGAAGGCCGCCTCCCGCGTGTACATGGACAACGCTTCCTGGGCCTCCAGGCATTCGCGGGGGCCCAAGACCCGCCCGGTCCCGGTCCTGCGGCAGATGGCGTCCCTGAGGCCGATGAGCGGGTCTGGATCGGCCACCGGGCAGTCGGATGACAGGGCCAACGGGATGCCCTTCCCGCGCAGGGTCCGGAAGCGGTACAAGCTGCGGGACCGGATTGGCCCATACGCCTCCATGAAGCCGTCGCCCAGCAGGGAGAGGAAATTGGCCTGGCTCGTGATGTAGAGCCCCAGGGCCTTGACCCGCCGGATCTGGGTATGGGTGAGGTCACCGGCGTGGACGATGTGGTGACGCAGGGGGTTGCCGGGGCTTGCCGCCTTCTCGAAGGCGTCGAGGAGGATCCCCAGGGCGCGGTCGCCCTGGGCGTGCACCGAGACGGGGTAGCCCGCCCGGTCGAACCTACGGATCTCCCGGGCGATGCCGGCCGGGGTGTAGTTGAGGATCCCCCTCCCGCCGCTCTCGTACGGCCGGGACACGGCCGCGGTGCGGCTGCTCATGCCGCCGTCCAGGAAGATCTTGATGGATCCCACCCGCAGCCATGGGGAGCCGAATCCGTACCCGATGCCCGACGCCATGAGGGGCTGGGCCCAATGGTTGAGCACGTACGCCCGGATCCGCACGGGGAGGCGCCCGGCGTCGGCCGCCTGCTGGTACACCTGGAGGGTGGGGGAATCCACGAAGGGGTCGTGGACGCCGACGATGCCCAGGCGGTTGAAGCGCGCCGCGCAACGGGCCATCATATCCACCCTGGCCTCCGGGGCATAGTCGGCCATCATGGTGGTGTAGATGGAGGGGCTCGCGAAGAACAGGGGGCCCATGAAGGCCGACTCGCTCAGGACCCCGTTGGGGGCCCCGGCGGGGTCGCGATGGATCCGTCCTCCCGGCGGATCCGGGGTGTTCCGGGAGAAGCCGAGTCGCCGCAGGGCCGGGCTGTTGACCACCGCTCCGTGGACCGAGACGTGGCACAGGCAGATGGGGTGCCTCGTGGATGCCCGGTCGAGGTCCTTTCGGGTCAGCTCCTTCTTGTCCTCCAGGAGGTAATGGGCGTAGCCCCACCCCATGACCCACCGGCCGGGCGGCGTTCTCTCGGCCCGCTCCTTCAGGGCCTGGATGACGTCGTCGGACCTGGCGCAGCCGGCTGCAGGGCGGCAGTCCACCTGGTCGATGAGAAAGGCATAGAGACAGAAGTGGTTGTGGGTGTCGATGAAGCCGGGCAGCACGGTTCGCCCGTCCAGATCCACCACCCGGCTATCCGGTCCGGCCAGCTTGGCCATCTCCGCCGTGGAGCCCAATCCGTGAATCCGGTCGAAGCGGACGGCCAGGGCCTGGACCTTGGGCCTGCCCCTGGACATGGTGAGGATGTTCCCGTTCTTCAGAATGAGATCCACGGATCTGCCTCCCGCGGGGGGTGGGATCGGGCGCGGGGCCTGCGGCCCCACCCGCCATGGCGCTGCTTGCGACTGCCGATGCACCCTAGCAGAAAACGACCCGGGTGCAAAGGGGTCGGGGGCTCCGTCCACACGGTCTCGTTGCTGCGGGACAGGGGACGGTCGCCGGCTCTTGGGACGGCGCGGGCCGGGACCGGCCTGCGCCGGGCCTCGTTGACAGGGCAACGGGCCCTACATACGATGGCCGACGAGGGGAACGGAGGCAACACGTGGAGGCCCGAATCGCGCAGATAGTACAGAGGCTCAGAAGCTACGACCCTGAGCCGGTCGTCCTCTTCGGGTCGGCGGCGCGGGGCGGTGGGGATGATTGGAGCGATGTGGATCTCGTCATCATCCAACGAACCCGCCGGCGCTTCCTGGACCGCCTCAAGGAGGTCATCGCCCTCCTGAAGCCGGATTATGCCCTGGACGTGCTGGTCTACACGCCCGCCGAGTTCCGTCGCATGAAGCCGGAAGCGGACCCATTCATCGAGCAGGCCCTCAAGGACGGGGTGGTCCTCTGTGAGAAACCCGCGGGACGAAGCAAAGCGGCGGCTTGATCAGTCCCGGTACGATCTGGACACGGCCCGGTGCAATGCCCCAGGTCAACCGGTACGCCCCGGCGTGCTTCCAGGCCCAGCAGGCTGCCGAGAAGGCCGTGAAGGCGTATCTTCATGGGCGGGGAGAAAGAGTGGTGATCGACCAGTTGGTGGCAGGACTTCTTCGAAGAACCGGGCAATGGGGCGAGGAACTGAAATCCCTGGAGGCAGACGGGGCCTTTCTGGACGGCTTTGGCATCCTTGCCCGGTATCCCAACGGTCTGCCGTGCGGGACCCCGGCCACCGCCTTTCGGAACAAGGACGCCGCGGAGGCCATGGCCTCCGCAGGTAAATCATCCAGGACTTGGCCCGCGGAAGGGACCTGACGTGATCCATGTCCTTCTCAGGCAGGACCGCTTTGCCGGCCAAGCGAGTTGCTTCTTGACTTCCCCCGGACTCCGGTCCAGAAATGGGCCTGGCTGTCGTGGCTGCCGACGCCGACTGCGCGGAAAAGGGCCGTGACCGCGGTCAGCCGGCTGAAGATCGACAGAGGAAGCGGAGCAGATCGCCAGGCTCACCCCGCCGCGGGAGCAGTCGTACCAGAAGGTGCGGGACATCGCGGTGAAGGCCATCGAGGGCTCGTCCGAGTCCAAGTCACCGGCCGCCGTCCAGCACCTCCTGGCGGAGCAGGCCGGGAACCGGGGCAGGAGAAATGACGGAACGCGCCATGCGCCGGCCGTCTGCGGCATGGTCATGAAGTCTACGGAGGTCCCGACATGGAGAACAGGCGATTCCTGAAGGGCTGGGGCGCATTTTCGTGCGTGTCGATCTCCCTCGTCCTCACGGCGGCGTCTCTCGACGCGGCATGGGCCGCGTCGGCCGACCTCACCCGGATCAACCCGGCTTTTCTCGTCACCGCGGAGGAGGCCCAGGAGTGGCACGCCCTCAAGGACAGGGGCGGGCCCACTTTCTCGGGAAACGCGTCGTGGCGCGCGTACATGGCGTTCTTGGAGGAGAAGCTCGAGGGATACGGGGTGGTGGATCTGCACAAGAACGGCTGGACGTACGACCGCTGGTTCACCACGGAATGGCCCGACAGCTCCGGTTGGTCCCTCGTCTCGGACGGAGCGCCGGTGCGGGTCTCCCACTACGGCGCGTACTCGGGATCCACGGGGCCCGAGGGGATCATTGCCGAGCTGGCCCTGTACACCCCGTCCACGCCCATGGAGACGTTCAAGGGGAAAATCGTCGTCTTTCGAACGGCGCCCCACCCCAAGCCCCCCCTGGAGGATGAATACAAGAGGTGGTTCACCCTCAACGACTACGAGTACGCCTCGGAGATCGAAGAACTTCCTCCCCTGTTCACCCAGATCCCCCCGAGCGAGTCGGTCTCGTACGACGTCTGGTGGCAGCTGCGTCAGACCATGGTGGTGAACAAGGTGCTGCGAGAGGGGCAGGCTGCGGGCGGCGCCGTGGTCTTCGACATGTCCCACAAGCGGCTGGCCGGGCTCTACACCTTTCCGGTGATGCCCCTCCACCCCCATCCCACGCTATACGTGGACCGCGATGCGGGCCAGAAGCTCCTCGCCGACGCCAAGGCGGGGAAGAAGGCGGTCCTGAGGCTCGAGGCCAAGATCGAACCCACCGAGACGTACCAGCTCATCGGGTATCTGCCAGGGCGGAACTACGGGACGGACCGCGATGAGCGGATCCTCCTCATCACCCACACAGACGGGCCGGCGGTCCTGCAGGACAACGGCGCCCTGGGCCTGCTGGGGATCGTGGCCTACTTCTCCGGGATCCCCCGGGCCCAGCGGCCCAGGACCCTCATGATCTATCTGGACAACCGCCACTACATGCCGGGCATGGAGCGCGCCTTCGCCAAACAGGACTGGCTGGAGAAGAACCCCGCGGCCAAGAAATCCATTGTGGGGCTCATCGCCACCGAGCATCTGGGGCAGATCGAGTTCCGAGAAAAGGGCGAGGTGTACGAGCCCACCGGGAAGGTGGAGCCGGCCTTCCTGTGGACGCGGAACGACCAGTCGCTCATCGACAAGGCCATCCGGGCCGTCAAGGACCACAAATGGCCCAGGGTCCTGGTGCAGTGCGTGGAGCGGCCTGGCAAACACGGGGGCACGCAGGGGGTGTGGTACGGGATGGGGAAGATCGCCGAGGAGATGAAGCTCCCGGCCTTCGCCACCATGGGCACCCAGGGCGCGTACTGGACAACGGCCTCCCGCATCGAGACCTTCAACAAGGAGCGCTTCCGCGTCCAGGTGGCCGCCATGGCCCAGCTCACCGGCGAGCTCATGGCTGCCGAGCCCAAGTGACGGCCCGCGTCCCGCATGGAACGGTTGTTGCGCGGGATGCCCCCTGAAGCGGCAAACGGGACCCGCCACGGCGGGGATGTCAGGGGACCGCAGCCAGGGCCTTGGCCAAGGCGGATGAGAAGTCGGCCAGGGACACCCCCGGGATCTCCGTGCGGGGGCGGTCTAGGGTCCCTTGAATTCGGGCTTCCAGGGCCTCCAGGGATGCGGGGGCGCCCCGGAGGGCTTCCTCCATCTCGCCCACGATCCCCAATGGCTTGGGGTGGAAATCCCCGGTGATGATGACGTCATGGATCCGGCCTTCCCTGAGCATGAGGGTGGTGCGGATGAGGCCGGCCGGGGCCTTGTGGCACCCCTCCACCCGCCGGCAGTCGGGGGGAAGGCCCTGGAACCGAACGGCTTCGGAGTTGGCGTGGAGCCATGCCTCCGTGGTGAACACGGCTTCGTACTGCGCCGCGTAGGTCCCCTCCAGCGGGTTCAGCTCCCCAGGCACCAAGCCGACCTCCGGTCCGAAGATCCCGGCAATGAACCGCCGGGTCAGGGTCATGATCTCCCCCCGGCTCACCGCGCGGCCCACCTCCGCCTCCAGGCAGGAGATGCGCCGGGTCGCGTCCTGGATCGCCTTGTCGGCCATCTTCTCCGGCGGGGTCTTCATGGCGCGGCGGAGGGTCTCCTGGTTCATGGGGGGGACGTTGAGGATGTAGCGCAGGGTCAGGACGTCTTGCTCCAGCCGGGCCGAGGCAGCCACCAGCTTGCGCCCCGACACCTCCACGTCGTTCATGGGCCGGTACACGGCGTCCACATCGAAGGAGGCCCTCAGCGCGCCGGCCATGGCCGTCAGGCTGACCCGGAACCCGTCGGCGATGGACTTCATGGGGACCCAAGAGGATCTGGCATCCAGGGAGAGCATGAGGAAGACCGCCCCCCTTGCCCCCAGGATGGCTCCCCCCGTGTTCCTCCTGCGCCGGACCGGGATCCCCGCCTCCCGGCAATAGTCCAAGTGAAGGCACTTCTCCGGATCTTCCAGGTACCCTACCGTGATGCTGTCTTCGGGAAAGACGCCCAGGACCGCGGTGTCGACGGACCTGTGCTCCTCCATGGCCCGCTCGATGGCCGGGGAGATGCTCGTGGAAAGATCCGCGTACGAGTGATCCATCGTGAGAAGACGCAACTCGGCCATGCCGACCTCCGTGTGTCCCATGATAGGGGCGCCCTCAGCGCCCGACCCTACACCGAGGCCAAGCATAGGCGAGGCAAGCGCAGACGTCAACGGCCGCCGGGACGCCGGATGTGCGAGGCATTGACGGCCTGGGGGCGAGGGAGGTACAGTCGAGCCATGCCCGGACGGCGGGCCGGTGCCGAGGCGGTGTCCCGGGCGCCTGCAACGGGCAATCTCAGGATGAGGAAGGGGTGGGGCGTGGGGGTTCCGCATTGGGCTGAGGCGTGGCGGGAGCCGAGGACGGAGCTGTTCGAGTACACGTGGAAGGACGCGGTCCTCTATGCCCTGGGCATCGGGGCCCAGGGGGACGAGATGCCCTTTCTCTACGAGGGAACACCCGGCGGCCTCCGGGTGTTTCCCAGCTTCGCGGCCATCGCCGGCGCGTCCCTCATCCGGGACTTCGTCCATCAGCACGACGCCCCGCGGCTCCTCCACGGCGAGCAGGGCATACGGCTCCATGGCCCGCTTCCTCCCCAAGGGAAGGTGGTGGTCCAGGGGCGGATCACGGACGTCTTCGACAAGGGGAAGGCCGCGGTCATCCATTTCCGGTCCCAGGGAGGGACTGTGGACGGGGCCCCCCTCTTCGAGGTGGAGCACGTGGCGTTCTATTTGGGGGCGGGCGGCTTTGGCGGGGATCCCGGCCCCCCAACGGAGCCTCTGGAGCCACCCGAGGGCGTGGAACCCCGCTGGCGCGTGGCGTACGCGGTGCCGTCCAACCAGGCCGCCCTGTACCGCCTGAGCGGAGACCTCAACCCGCTGCACATAGACTCCGAGGCGGCCCGGCGCGTCGGCTTCCCCCGCCCCATCCTCCATGGCCTGTGCACGTACGGGTTTGCCACCCGTGCCATCGTCCACGGCCCTTGCCGAGGGGATGCGGGGAGGCTGAGGGAGTTCAAGGCCCGCTTCTCCAACGCGGTCTTCCCGGGGGAGACCCTCGTCACCGAGGGGTGGGAAGGGGAGGGAGGCCGGACGCTCATCCGGGTGCGGACCGAGCGGGCCGTGGTGATCACCAACGCGTATGCGGTCATGGGGTGACACCCGGCTGGGGGCACCGTCGGGGTGTCCCCGGGGGGCCGCCCGTCTTGTTCTCCACGCACAGAGGTGACCATGTTCGAGCGGGTTCTGTATCCCACGGATTTCTCGGATGTGTCCATGAAGACGCTGGAATACGTCAAGGGACTGGCCGGGATTGGTGCCAGGGAGGTGGTCCTGCTTCACGTCATCGATGAGCGGACGCTCAAGGCCCTGGAACAGCACGCCCCCACCGTGGCCGTTCGCTATGAGGCGTTGGCCAGGGAGGACATCCGCGAGGAATTGGAGCGGACCGTGGGGGAGCTTCAAGGGGCGGGGCTTCGAGTGAAGACCCTGGTCCGGCTGGGAGTCCCCCTGTTGGAGATCCTCAAGGCCGAGGAGCAGGAGGATGTCACCGCCGTGGTCCTGGGCTCACACGGGAAGAGCAACCTGCAGGAAGTCCTCCTGGGCTCCGTCTCGGAAAAGGTCATGCGGCGCTGCAAAAGGCCGGTCTTGGTGATCAAGCGGTGATGGTGCGGCGGCATTCCAGCGGCCTCCACCCGGCCCCTCGCCCGCACAAGTCGACATCTTCTCGGCTGCTGAATGGCCGGCGGGAGGGGAGATGTCGGACCTCCGGGTCGGCCATGACTGTCGAGAGTGAAGGATCGGAAAGCAGGGCCCGAGCTGCCGCCAGGGTCACGGACCCAGGCCGCCCCAAGAGGGGAAGGGGGGAGAACAGCCAGGGGCCAGGGGATCTTGCTGGCAGATGACCCTCGCCATGCGGTCGTCTCCATGGTAGCGCGGCAACTGGCCGCAACCCGCCACGGCCAACGACAACCACGCCACACCCAGAAGGACCCAGACACACCGAGCCATACCATCCCCCCACCGTTGGTTCCCCGAGTTGGGCCAATTCCTCAGGTACCTTACTCCCCCGGGGGCCATGGATCAAGCCGTTGGACGCTTTCGCTGGAGGCAGCCGACTCCTTCCCGGGGTCCCGAGGCTGATGTATAATCGCTCCAGGCATCTCGCCACCAGAGCGACGGACCGGCACGGCCTCGTGCAGGGGCTGGAAGCCGCATGGGGGATCCGGCATGGGGGATCTGGCCGCTGTGATTCTGGCCGCAGGGAAAGGCACCCGGATGAAGTCCCGGCTGCCCAAGGTCCTGCATCCGCTGGCCGGTCGACCCATGATCCGGTACCCCCTGGACCTGGCCAGGCGTCTTTGCGCAGAGCCCATCGTGGTGGTGGTGGGACACGGCGCTCATGCCGTGCAGCGGGAACTGGATGGGGATGACCTGCGGGTTGTGACCCAGGAGCCCCAGCTGGGGACCGGCCATGCCGTCGGTTTCGCCCGGGAGGCCCTGGGGGACCATCGCGGGGACCTGCTGATCCTCTGCGGGGACGTTCCCCTCCTCACCGAAGAGACCGCCAGGGGGCTGCTGGAACGCCACCGGAGAGGGGAGGCCTCGCTGACGGTCCTCACGGGTCCCATGGACGATCCCACCGGCTACGGCCGCATCATCCGAGGGGCGGGCGGAGAGGTGCGAATGATCGTGGAGGAAAAGGATGCCACAGAGGCGCAGCGGGCGATCCGGGAGGTCAATGGTGGGACGTACTGCGCCCGTGGACCGAGCCTTTTTCGGGCCCTGGAGGCCATTCGACCGGACAACGTCCAGGGCGAGTACTACCTGACGGACGCGGTGGCGCTCCTGGCATCGGAGGGCGTGGAGGCCTTTTCGGCGCCTTCCCACCAAGAGTTCATGGGGATCAACGACCGCATCGAGCTGGCCCAGGCCGAGGAGGTCCTCCAGTGGCGACAGCGCCGGCACTGGATGCGCGAGGGGGTGACCCTCACGGATCCGTCCAGCGTGTTCATGGACGTCGATGTGGAGATTGGCCGGGACACGCTCATCGACCCCAACGTCGTCCTCAGGGGTGGCACACGCATCGGCCGCGGTTGCCGAATCGGGACCGGGTGCATCCTCGATGCGAGCGTTCTTGAGGACGGGGTGACCGTCCGGCCGTACTCGGTCATCGCCGGAAGCCGGGTGGCCGAGGGGGCGGCCATCGGCCCTTTCGCCCATTTGAGGGCAGGGAACCGCATCGGCGCCGCGGCCGAGATCGGCAATTTCGTCGAGGTGAAGAACTGCAGCGTGGGTCGGGGCAGCAAGGCCTCCCACCTGACGTATCTGGGTGATGCCGAGCTGGGCGAGGGGGTCAACATCGGCGCGGGGACCATCACCTGCAACTACGACGGCCGGGCCAAACACCGCACCGTCATCGAGGAAGATGTGTTCGTGGGGAGCGGCACCCAGCTCGTGGCCCCGGTCCGGGTCGGCAAGGGCGCGCTGGTCGGAGCGGGCTCCACCATCACCAGGGACGTGCCGCCCGGGGCCATGGCCCTGTCCCGGCCCAGACAGGTCAACCGCCCGGGGCGTGCCCAGGGACCTGTGCGCAAGCGGGAGAAGCGGGGATAGCCCATGTGTGGGATCATCGGATACGTGGGGGGGCGTCCGGCCCAGGGGATCATACTCGACGGGCTGAGACGGCTGGAGTATCGGGGGTACGACTCCAGCGGGGTGGCCGTCCTGGACGGAGGCGAGATGCGGATCGAGCGGGCCGTTGGGAAGCTCGCGGCCCTGGAAGGAAAGCTCCAGGAGCCTCTGCCGGGCTGCGTGGGCGTCGGCCACACCCGCTGGGCCACCCATGGAAGCCCCACCGAGGAGAATGCCCATCCCCACGAGGCGGGCGGCGTTGTGGTGGTCCACAACGGCATCATCGAGAACTACCTCGCCCTCAAGGAGGGACTGCTGCGCGAGGGTCGCACCTTTCGCTCGGAGACGGATACGGAGGTCGTCTGCCACCTGATCCGTCGCGGCCTGGACCGGGGGTTGACCTTGGAGGAGGCGGTTTGCCAGGTCCTGAAGGAGATCCGGGGTTCCTTCGCGCTGGTCATTCTTTGGCGCGGGGCCCCGGATCGGATCGTGGGCGTGCGAAAGGAGAGCCCCCTCGTGGTCGGGCTCGGGGAAGGGGAGAACTTCCTGGCATCGGACATCCCCGCCATCCTCCAGCACACGCGGCAGATGCTCTTTCTCGACGACGGCGAGATGGCCGTCCTGGACCGGCAGGGCGTCCGGGTCCAGCAGTTTGACGGGACGCCCGTCTCCAAGCCGGTTCAGAACATCGACTGGAGCCCAGTCATGGCGGAGAAGGGGGGGTACCGCCACTTCATGCTCAAGGAGATCTTCGAACAACCCCAGGCCGTCATCGACAGCTTCCGCGGCCGGGTCTTCCCCGAACGGGGGGAAGTGAACTTCGGCCCCCAGTGCCTCCCCGCGCAAACGTTGGATGCCGTGCAGCGGGTGGTCATCGTGGCCTGCGGGACCTCGTACCACGCGGCCCTGGTAGGCAAGTTCCTCCTGGAAGGCATGGCCCGGATCCCGGTGGAGGTCGACCTCGCCTCCGAGTTCCGGCACCGGGAACCGTTGGTGGACGCAGAGACCCTGCTCGTGCCCATCAGCCAATCGGGTGAGACCCTGGACACCCTGGGGGCGCTCCGCGAGGGCCAGGCCCGGGGGGCGCGGACCCTTGCCATCTGCAACGTGGTTGGGTCGAGCATCGTGCGGGCCTCGCAGGGCGTCCTGTACACCCAGGCCGGTCCGGAGATCGGGGTGGCCTCCACCAAGGCCTTCACCACCCAGCTGGTGGTGCTCTATCTCCTGGCCATTCACCTGGGGGCCCTCCGGGGGCGGCTGGATGCGGGGCAGGCCAGGGCGCTGCTGGATGATCTCATCCGACTCCCCGGGCAGATGGACGAGATCTTGGCCGCCGACGGCCGCATCCAGGAGGTGGCTCGGCGCTTCATGAACGCCACCAACTTCCTCTATCTGGGTCGCGGCATCAACTACCCTGTGGCTCTGGAGGGGGCCCTGAAGCTCAAGGAGATCTCATACATCCATGCGGAAGGGTACGCTGCTGGCGAGATGAAGCACGGCCCCATTGCCCTCATCGACGAGTACCTCCCGGTGGTGGTACTGCTCAGCCCGGGCCGCACCCTGGACAAGGTGCTGGGCAATATCGAGGAGGTCAAGGCCCGCAAAGGGGTCGTAGTGGCGGTGACAACGGCCCCCCTGGAACGTTTCGCGGCAAAGGTGGACGAGGCGATCCCCCTACCGGCCAACAACGAATTCCTTACTCCCATCCTCCTTACCCTGCCGCTGCAGCTCCTGGCGTACCACGTGGCCGTGCTCAAGGGCACGGACGTGGACCAGCCGAGGAACCTGGCCAAGAGCGTGACGGTGGAATGATGCGCGGCGGCTGGTTGACGGGCGTCAGACATGGCAGGCGCGAAGAAGGTCCTCCCGGCATCCGGCTGCCACGCCGCCGTGGAGCCGCGGACGGCCAGCGCGGAGGCGTCCGCCGCGATGGAGGCGCCTGACCGTCCCATGGATTCGCCCCCGACACCCAATGCCCAACGGCCCGCGCCCTGGGAAGGCCCTCGAGCTGCAGCCGAGGCCCTGCTCGCTGCCCTCAACGCGTCCCAAAGGGAGGCGGTGACCCATCGGGGCGGGCCCCTCATGGTGCTGGCGGGGGCGGGGAGCGGCAAGACGCGGGTCATCACATATCGCATCGCCCACATCCTGGCCCGCGGCGAGGCCCAGCCCTGGAATATCCTGGCCGTAACTTTCACCAACAAGGCTGCCCGGGAGATGCGGGAGCGGATCTGGACGCTCCTGGGCAGGCCCGAGAGGGACCTGTGGGTCAGTACCTTTCACTCGGCCTGCGCCAAGATCCTGCGGGGGCACGCTCATCTCGTGGGGTACAACAGGGATTTCTCCATCTACGATGATCGCGATCAACTGAGCTTGGTGGAGGAATGCTGTCGCGATCTGGACGTGGATCCGGAGCGGTTCCCGCCCCGCCTGCTTCTCAGCCGGATCAGTGCGGCCAAGCAGCAGTATCGATCCCCCGAGGAGGTCACGGCTGCGGCCGGGTGGGATCCCCTGGAGAGCCGGGTGGGCGCTGTCTACGGCCTGTACCAAGAGCGGCTGCGACACGCCCAGGCCATGGATTTCGACGACCTTCTGTTCCAGACCCTGTCCCTCTGGGACACCCACCCCGAGGTCCTGGGGCACTACCGTCAACGCTGGGTTCACGTGTTGGTGGACGAGTTCCAGGACACCAATCGGATCCAGTACCGCTTGGTGCGGGCCCTGGCCGCGCGGCATCGGAACCTGTGCGTGGTGGGGGACGACGACCAGTCCATCTACAGTTGGCGGGGGGCGGACCTGGGGAACATCCTGGGCTTCGAGGAGGACTTCCCCGATGTGACGCTGGTACGGCTCGAGCAGAACTACCGCTCCACCCAGCGCATCCTGAGTGCCTCGGGTGCCGTGATCCGGAGAAACAACCTGCGCAAGGGCAAGACCCTCTGGACCCAGAACGAAGTCGGGGAGCCCCTGTCCCTGTACCAGGCGGCGAACGAGCGGGACGAAGCGGCCTTCGTGGCCGACGAGGTAAAACATCTGGTGCTTGGGGAGGGTTTGCGCCCCTCCGACATCGCGGTCTTCTACCGGACCCATGCGCAATCCCGCGTCCTGGAGGAGGAGTTCCTGTCGCGGCGAACCGCATTTTCCATTTACGGGGGATTGGGGTTCTACGAGCGCAGAGAGGTCAAGGACGTGGTGGCCTATCTCCGGGCCCTCATCCATCCGTCCGACGACCTGAGCTGGAAACGCATCGTGAACAGGCCCCGCCGGGGCATCGGCAAGACGACGGTGGAGGCCGCTGAGAAGACGGCGGCCGCCCGGGGGATCCCGTTCAGCCAGGCCCTGCGGGTCTTGGGCGAGGAGGGGAAGCGTCGTGGGCCCGGGGCCAGGGTGCGGGCCTTCGTGGAGATGATGGACGGCCTCGCCCGGGCTGCGGCGGATCTCCGGGTTCGGGAGCTGCTGGAGGCCGTCCTGGAGGAGAGCGGGTACCTGGCGGACCTCCGAAGGCAGGAAACCCTAGAGGCGCAGGAACGGCTGGGCAACCTGCAGGAATTGCTCAACCTCGTGGCGGAGTACGGGGAAGAGGAGGAAGAGGGGCTCACGGGTTTCCTGGAGCGCGTGGCCCTGGTGAGCGATATCGACCGCCTGGACCCCGAGCAGGACCGGGTTTCCCTCATGACCCTTCACTCGGCCAAGGGGCTGGAGTTCCCGGTGGTCTTCATGGTGGGGATGGAAGAGCGGCTCCTGCCCCACGGCTCGGCCCTGGACGATCCCTCCGAGCTGGAGGAGGAGCGGCGGCTGTGCTACGTGGGGATGACCCGGGCCTGCAAGCGGCTCTACCTCACGTACGCCGCCTCCCGGCGCATCTGGGGGACGCCTCAGGATCTCGCCCCTTCCCGCTTTCTGCTGGAGATCCCCTCCCAATGCCTCCAGGCCCTCTCCCCCGGGGGGCTCCCCGCCCTGGACGACGAGGACCCCCAGGGTTCATGCGGGGTCTTCCCGGGACGCTGGGTTCGCCATCCCCAGTTCGGGGTGGGCCGCATCCAGCGGGTCCTGGAGGGGGGCACCCGCGTGGTGGTGCATTTCCCGGGGGTGGGAGACAAGCGCTTTGTCACCCAAGAGGCGCCGCTGCAATGGGTCTGATGGCCCCGGCCAAGCCGCGCTGGGGTGCGGGCCGAAGGTCCTCCCCGCCCAAAGCCGGGGCAGAGCCTGGCCGAAAAACAAGGGCCTCACCCGCCTGGTGAGGGCCGAGAAGCCCTCCAAAGCATCCGCCATGCATAAGGGCCCGTCCGGCCCGGTGGTGGCACAGAGGAGTGAGGGGCTACGGGCTCGGGGACGGCGGCTCCTGGATGGCCTCAACGATATCCGTGGCCATGTCGTCCAGGACGACCTCCGCCTCCTGGGATGTCAGGCCTCCATAGACAACCCCTTTCTTCGTCGCCACCGCCACGGCCTTGTCCCACTTCCTGATGAACTTCCTGTCCGCCTTGTCCAGCCTCCTGGTCAGCTTGTCGGGTTTGGGCTTGTGAACGTCCTGGCTGTACGCCTTGAGCAGGTCCAAGGCCTTCTGCCCTGCGACCTTGAGCAGGTGGTCCGCCAGGTTTCGTGCCACGGGATCCGCGAGGTCGAGCAGGTCGTCTCCGCCGCCCGCCGCCCCATCCGGCCCCAAGACCGCCCCGTCGAGGATTTCGTCGGCAGCCCCTTCGTCAGTCCCGTTCCCCCCGATCAACGCCACCATATCGGCCAGTTCGGCGGCGGAGTTGCAGCCGGTCCCCGGGTCGGCGTTGTTCCACCGAACCGCCAGCTGGTCGTATGCCGTCTGAATGCATGCCGAGGGATCGCCCGCGGGGTCGCCCTTGAGGGCGTGAGCCCAGCAGAAAACGACCTTCTTGGCGTAGATGCTCAGGGCGTTGAGCCTTCGGCTCTGGCATGTGGCGTCGGGGTCGGGCGCGGCCATGGACGGACCGGCAGCCAGGGCCAGGACGCCAAGGACGGACGCCCATCCAAAAGCGAAAGCGCGCTTCATGTCTATTCCCTCCTTGGTCTTGCGGCCGAGAAACGTCACCTCGATCCGTTGGGTGTCCGCCTCCCCGACGGCCGGGGCCTTCACGTTGCGGTTCGCCGTCCGGGTGATGCCCTCTTCGGGATCGATCCCAAGAGGCCTTGCCGAGGGAAGATGCGTGCCTTCATCCGCCGGGCAGCCACGCTGCCTGGCCCCACGGCGTGGAACCAGGCTGACAGCCTTGCGCCCCACCCTCCCGAGATGTTTGCCCTTCAGCGAAACGCCCTGCCATTGGATAATACCAGAAGACCGGAAGATAGGAAACGGATCAACGCATGACTTTGAAATCCTTCACACTTCAAGCCCGGGAAGAGGCATGGATGGGCAGCCGGGGGCCCCCCCGGACCCCGAAGGTCAAAGGGGCTGGCCGCCGGCCTCGCGGACGATGCCCTTGAGATATGCCACAGCCTCTTCAGCCAGACAGGTCGAATCGACGGATACGGACAGCTCGTGGTTGTGCCCTAGGGCGCTGTTGGTGAAGTTATGACTTCCCACGATGAGGTGACGGCGGTCTACAACCGTGGCCTTCATGTGGGACCTTCGATCGGGTCGATCCCAATGGACCGTGACCCCGGCCTTCTTCAGCCGCTCGGCGCTCTTCTTGTTGTCTCTGGCCAGTTCCGAGCGCGGGTCCTCCGGCAATTCCAGGAGGAGCTGAACCCGAACGCCCCGCTTGTGGGCCCGGATCAGTTCCCGGATCAGGCCATCTGTGGTGCTTTGGCGATGGCCTGCGGCCTTGAACGTGAACATGCCGATCCAGATCTCCTTCTTGGCCCTCTTGACGAGGTTGGTCAGGGCCGGGGAGAGCCGTTCGTCGGGGAGAAACTGCACCGTGGCCGGGGGGCAGGGGGTGGAAGCGTACACCAAATCCCGGCACGTGCATGACAGGAGGAGCACGACCGCAAACAGGGCCGCCTCGGTACAGCGGATCCATTGTCTCGATGCCGGAAGAGGGGCCATCCCCGACACATCTTCCGGCATCTCTGTCCGCTGCATCACTTCACTTCCTCGAAATCCGCGTCCACCACATCATCCCCGCCCTGGCCCCTGGAGGATCCAGCGCCGCCCGACGGCCCTCCGTGCGCCCCGCCCGCCTGGCTCTGCTGCTGGGAAGCCTTGGCGTACATGGCCTCGGCAAGCTTGTGGGAGGCGCTCTGGAGCTCTTCGGTGGCCCGTTTGATGGCGTCCGGGTCAGAGCCTTCCATGGCCCGGCGAAGGGCTTGGACGGCCGAGTCGATGCCCTGGCGATCCGCCGCGTCGATCTTGTCGGCGTGTTCCTTCAGGTTCTTCTCCGTGTGATAGATCATGTTGTCCGCGTTGTTTCGGGCTTCGGCCAACTGTCGCTTTCGCTTGTCCTCGTCCGCATGGGCCTGGCCCTCCCGGACCATCTTCTGGATCTCTTCCTCGCTCAGGCCCGAGGAAGCGGTGATCTTGATGGACTGCTCCTTGCCCGTGGCCTTGTCCTTGGCCGACACGTGGACGATGCCGTTGGCATCGATGTCGAAGGTCACCTCGATCTGGGGGATGCCCCGGGGAGCGGGCGGGATCCCCGTCAGATTGAATCGACCCAGTGTCTTGTTGTCCCCCGCCATCTCTCGCTCGCCCTGCAGGACGTGAATGGTGACCTCGGTCTGGCTGTCGGCCGCCGTGGAGAAGATCTCGCTCTTGCGGGTGGGAATGGTCGTGTTGCGCTCGATGAGCCGCGTGAACACCCCGCCCAGGGTCTCGATCCCCAGGGAAAGCGGCGTCACGTCCAGAAGCAGCACGTCCTTCACTTCCCCCTTGAGCACCCCGGCTTGGATCGCGGCTCCCACCGCCACGACCTCATCCGGATTGACACCCTTGTTGGGCTCCTTGCCGAAGATCTCCTTGACCTTTTGCTGGACTCGGGGCATCCGGGTCATGCCTCCCACCAGGATCACCTCGTTGATGTCCGCTGGCCGAAGCCCTGCGTCCTTGAGGGCCTGGCGGCACGGTCCTTCGAGCTTGGCGATGAGGTCCTCCACCAGGGACTCCACCTTGGCCCGGGTGAGCTTGAGGTTGAGGTGTTTGGGCCCGCTGGCGTCCGCGGTGATGAAGGGGAGGTTGACCTCGGTCTCCATGGAAGAGGAGAGCTCCATCTTGGCCTTTTCCGCGGCCTCCTTGAGCCTCTGGAGGGCCATTCGATCCTTGCGCAGATCGATCCCCTGGTCCTTCTTGAACTCGTCGGCCAGGTAATCGATGATTCGCAGGTCGAAGTCCTCACCGCCCAGATGGGTGTCGCCGTTGGTGGCCTTGACCTCGATGGATTTCTCCCCTTCCACGTCCATGATGTCCAGGATGGAGATGTCGTACGTCCCCCCGCCCAGGTCGAAAACGGCGATCTTTTCATCCTTGTGGCGATCCATGCCATAGGCCAGGGATGCCGCCGTTGGCTCGTTGATGATGCGAAGCACATTGAGACCGGCGATTCTGCCGGCGTCCTTTGTGGCCTGGCGCTGGCTATCGTTGAAGTAGGCCGGCACAGTGATGACCGCCTCGGAGATGTTCTCCCCCAGGAAGTCATCGGCGGTCTGCTTCATCTTCTGGAGCACCATGGCGGAGATCTCCGGCGGAGAATAGCTCTTGCCCCGCACCTGAATGTGGGCATCGCCGTTGGCCGCCTTCACGATCTTGTACGGCAGGATCTTCAGATCCTTCTGGACCTCCGGGTCGTCGAACTTCCGCCCGATGAGCCGCTTCACCGCGTACAGCGTGTTTTCGGGGTTGGTGATGGCCTGGCGCCTGGCGATCTGGCCGACCAACCGCTCCCCACTTTCCGTAAAGGCCACTACCGACGGGGTGGTGCGCCCGCCCTCGGAGTTCGCTATGACCTTGGACTCGCCGCCCTCCATGATCGCCACGCAAGAGTTCGTCGTCCCCAAATCGATCCCGATGGCTCTCTTCATCCCTGGCTCCTCCGTTTTCCCAAGGCGCCGCTGGCTGCCTGGGAGGGGATTGCAATCAGCTTCTCCTGGAGACCGCCACCTTGGAAGGTCTCAAAAGTCGGTCGTGCAACCGGTAGCCTCGCTCCATCTCCTGGACCACCATGTTTGGCTCATGCCCGGCGGAATCGACCTGCATGACGGCTTCGTGGAGCGCAGGATCAAACGGCTGATTCAATGCATCGATGGGCGTCACCCCAGCCCGCTCCAGAGCTGCGGCGAACTGCCTCTGGACCATGCGAACGCCCTCCAGCATCCCATCCTGAGCCTGGGGATTGTCCCCGTGATCCAGCGCGCGCCCCAGGTTGTCGAGAATGGGCAAGAGCTCCTTCAAGAGGCCCTCATGAGCGAACCTGGCGAGTTCCTCCCGCTCCCTCGCCGAGCGCTTCCTGTAGTTCTCCAGGTCCGCGGCCGCCCGCATCCAACGATCCCGAAGCTGATCCGCCTCCTGCCGGGACTGCTCGATCTCTTTGCGAAGGGCCTCCAGCTCCTCCCGGAGCTTGGCGGCGCCCCGCCGCCCCCTCCTTCCCTCGTCCAAGGCGGCTTCGGATTCGCGCTTGTCTTCGTGGCCCTCCATGGACAGTCCCCTCGATCGTTCATGCGTTATTGCTGGAATTCCCATAACTTAAATCGCATCGGGCGCCAAACGGCTTAATGGAACATAAGCACCTCCCACAACGTTGTCAAGCCGTGAACCGAAAGGCCGTTCCTTGACTTTGGCCCCCCCCACTTCTATTATTCTAAGGGGACTGGGCCCCGGGGATTTCGCGTGGCCGAGGGGCTTCACAGGGCGCAGAGGGCGTTTGACACATTGGCCAAGGCTCCAGAATGCGAGGGCTTCTCCCAGCGTCACACCCCCGGCATCGGTCCTTCTGAATCCAAGCTACGACACGACCAACGGAGGGTTTCATGGCCCAGGACACGCTCCAGAAGGAGCAGATCCAAATCCCGGACATGCTCCCCATGCTGCCGGTTCGCGATATCGTCGTCTTCTCGTATATGATTCTGCCCCTCTTCGTGGGCAGGGAAGGTTCCCTGCAGGCCGTCAACGAGGCTATGGCAGGCCAGAAGATGATCTTTCTGGCCACCCAGAAACGGGCCGGTGTGGAGGACCCGGAGACCGATGACATCTACCGGGTCGGCACCATCGCCATGATCATGAAGATGCTCAAACTGCCCGACGGGCGCGTGAAGATCCTGGTTCAGGGACTGGTCAAGGGCGTCATCAAGGAGTTCTTCCGCACGGGAAACGCGTACCACGTCCGGGTGGAAAAGGTCGAGGAGCGGGGTGCCGCAGAGGTGTCCGTAGAGGTAGAGGCCTTGATGCGCAGCGTCAAGGAAAGCAGCGAGAAGATCTTGACCCTCAAGGGGATGGTGTCGCCCGACGTGATGGCCATTCTGGACGCCATCGAGGAGCCGGGGAGGCTGGCCGATCTGGTTGCCTCCAACCTCAAGCTCAGGATCGAGGAGGCCCAGGCGATCCTGGAGACCTTCGATCCTGTTGAGCGGCTGCGCATGGTCAATGATCTCCTCAACAAGGAGCTCGAGGTCTCCACCATGCAGGCCAAGATCCAGTCCCAGGCCAAAGAGGAGATGTCCAAGACCCAGCGTGACTACTACCTGCGTGAACAGATGCGGGCCATCAAGCAGGAACTGGGGGAGACGGACGAACGGTCGGAGGAGATCAACGAGCTCAGGGACAAGATCGCCAAGTCCAAGATGCCGACGGAGGTGGAGAAAGAGGCGCTCAAGCAGCTGACCCGGTTGGAGATGATGCATCCGGATGCGGCGGAGGCCTCCATCGTCCGGACGTATCTGGACTGGATGGTGGAACTCCCGTGGAGCCGCAGCACCCGCGATCGCTTGAGCATTCCCAAGGTCCAGAAGGTCTTGGACGAGGATCACTACAATCTGGAAAAGGTCAAGGAGCGCATCCTGGAATATCTGGGCGTGCGCAAGATCAAGCGCCACATGAAGGGCCCCATTCTCTGCTTCGTGGGCCCCCCGGGCGTGGGGAAGACCTCCCTGGGACGTTCCATCGCCCGGGCCCTGGGAAGGAAGTTCACCCGCATCTCCCTGGGCGGGATCCGCGATGAGGCGGAGATCAGGGGGCATCGGCGCACCTACATCGGGGCCCTGCCCGGGCGCATCGTCCAGGGCATCAAGCAGGCGGGTTCCAACAACCCGGTCTTCATGCTCGATGAGATCGACAAGGTGGGCGCCGATTTCCGGGGCGATCCGTCGGCCGCCCTATTGGAGGTGCTGGACCCGGAACAGAACGCGACGTTCAGCGACCACTATCTCAACGTGCCCTTCGACCTGTCCAAGGTGATGTTCATCACCACCGCCAATCTCATCGATCCTATCATCCCGGCACTCAAGGACCGCATGGAGATCATCGAGATCCCGGGTTACTCCAACGAGGAGAAACTCCGGATCGCCCAGCAGTTCCTCATCCCCAGGCAGCTCAAGGAAAACGGGGTGACGACCCGGGACGTCTTGATCTCCGAGGAGGCCATCCTCCAGGTCATCTCCAACTACACCCGGGAGTCCGGGGTGCGTAACCTGGAGCGGGAGATCGCTTCCATCTGCCGGAAGGTGGCCCGCCGGAAGGCGGAGGGGAACCGGGAGCTGACCCATGTGACCCGGGGCAATGTCCACAAGTTTCTCGGTGTACCGAAGTTTCTCCCTGAGGAGGAACAGGAGGAAAACGAAGTGGGGGTGGCGACAGGGTTGGCCTGGACCCCGTACGGAGGGGAGACGCTCTACGTGGAAGCGAGCACCATGAAGGGAAAGGGTAACTTGACACTCACGGGGCATCTGGGCGACGTCATGAAGGAGTCCGCCCATGCGGCACTCAGCTATGCCAGATCCCGGGCGTCCCGATGGGGCATCGACGAGAACTTCTACGCCGAGCGCGACGTCCACGTCCACGTGCCCGCGGGGGCCATCCCCAAGGACGGTCCTTCGGCTGGCGTGACCATGACAACGGCCCTGGTATCGGCCCTCACCGGGTTTCCCGTCCGCAAGGACATCGCCATGACGGGGGAGATCACCTTGAGAGGGCGCGTCCTGCCCATAGGCGGTCTCAAGGAGAAGGCCCTGGCGGCCATGCGGGCCAAGATCAACACCGTGGTCATCCCGGAGCGAAACAAGAAGGATCTCGAGGAGATTCCCAAGCACATCCTGAAGAAGATCCGATTTATCTTCGCCAGGGACATGGATCAGATTCTCGACGTCGCTCTCGTCAATGGGCGCAAGCGGAGGCGGGCCTCGACCAAAGGGCGGGGGGCGCGGGCGGGGTCGAGCCCATCCCCGGCGGCGTGATCCCGGGGCCATCTCGTGTCGGCCCGTGGGGGAGTGTTGGAGCCAGAGCAACTCTGTGCCGTAGTGCTGCTTCTGTCCTGCCTCCTGATTCACGGGTGGCTCTCCGTAGCCCAGGGGACGTTGTTTGCCGTCAAAGAGGAGGAGTTGGAGCAACCGCCCAAGGGCGGGGGGCGGAGGTCTCACATGCTTCGCCAGTTGCTCCTCTCGCCCAGGCAGACGTCCCTGACATTGATTCTGGGGCAGCGGCTGGCCCTGCTGGGGGCGGTGGTGGCGGGGTGGTGGGCGTGGTGCACCCTCGGCAGCGGCGGATCGCCCATCGTCCCCATGGTCCTGCTGCCATTGGCGGTCATCGTGATGGATGCACTGGTGGCCGCCGGGACGTACGGTCGGGCACCCTTCCTCCACGCCCATCGATTGGCGCCGGTCCTCTGGGGCCTGCACAAGGCCTTTCATCCCCTTCGGTGGATGCTGCAAGAGACCACGGATCTCCTCCTGGGCGCCGCTGCGGGTGGTGCATCGCGCAGTGAAGGCGAGGCGCTGCAGCGGGAGTATCTGGGCCTGGTGGATGTGGGGCGCCGAGAGGGCGTTGTGGAGGGCGGTGAACAGCGGCTCATTCGCCGGGTCTTTGAGTTCGGCGATCAGCCTGTCTTGCGGGTGATGACCCCCCGCACCGACATGTTCACCCTGCCCCTGGACATGGACCTCCCGGAGGTGATCCGCCAGGTCCGGGGATCCGGCTATTCCCGGGTGCCCGTGTACCGGCATCGAAAGGATGAAGTCGTGGGGTTCTTGTATGCCAAAGACCTCCTGCGGCTTGGCCTGGGAGGGGACGCGGCGGAGGCGCGGTCCCTTCAGGGTCACCTTCACGATCCCTTCTTCGTGCCCACCCACATGCGCATCGACGAACTGTTCCGGGAATTCCAGAAACGGAAGCTTCACATGGCCCTCTGCGTGGACGAGTACGGGGGGGTGGCCGGATTGGTGACCATGGAGGACCTTCTGGAGGAACTCTTCGGGGAGATCTACGACGAGTACGATCTGGAGACGCGCCAGTGGGAGGCCATGGGCGATGGCGTCTATCTGGTCTCCGGGCGAATGGGGGTGGAGGATCTGGAAGCCCTGCTGCAGGTCCGGTTGAAAGAGCCGCAATGTCATACGGTGGCGGGCCTCGTGCTCAAGCACCTGGGCCACATCCCAAAGGAAGGAGAGGAGTTGGAGTTGAAGGGGTTTCGCCTCGTGGTGGAGAAGGCCGGCGGCACCCGGGTTCACGCCATCCGGGTGGAGCGGGCGGCGCCGGAGGTCCCATGCACGCCATCGCCATAGCGGCGGGCCTGGCTGGGATCGTGGGGTGCGGCCTGTTCGCAGGCGCGCGAGCCGCCATCCTGGGCTCCGATCACGAGGAGATCCGGACTCGGGCCAGGGAGGGGTTTGCCTGGGCAATGCGGGTGGCGCGCCTGTTGGAGCAGCCGGAGCGGGTGTTCGCCGCCTCCCGCCTGGGGGTGGAACTGAGCCTTGTGGGAAGCGGGTCCTTAATCGCGGCCTCCACCTGGGACGCCGGGGGTTGGATGGGCCTGTACCTCGCCCTTCTCGCCGGGGGGGCCCTCCTGCTGGGCGAGAACCTGCCCCAGGCCCTGGTCGCCAGGCGCCCCCTGGGGTGGGCCCAGGCTCTGACCTGGGTGTTGGTGGTGGGACGATGGGCCCTGCTGCCTTGGCTGTGGTTTCAACGGGCCGTTACCCCGGGGGGACAGGAGGGCGAGCGTGGAGACGGGCATGCCGAAGGGGTCCTGGTGAGTCGACAGGCGCTCTCCTGGCTGATTCGTGGCGAGAAGGAGTTGCAGGCGGTGCGCGCCGAGGAACGGCGGATGATCGACCGCATCTTCCAGTTTTCGCAGACCCAGGTGCGCGAGGTGATGATCCCCCTCATAGAGGTGTGCGCCGTGGAGGAGCGGGCCACGGTGGGTGAGGTGGTGGATCGCGTGGTCCGGGAGGGGTATTCCCGGCTCCCTGTCTATCGCGAGCGCATCGATCATATCCTGGGGATCATCCGGAGTTTCGACCTGCTGGGAGCGGATTCGTCCCAGCAGCCCGTGGCGCCGTACATCCGAAAGGCTCCGTTCGTCCCGGAGAGCATGCCGGTAGATGAGCTGATGCTGCAGCTCCAGCGGGGTGGACAACACATGGCCATCGTGGTGGATGAATACGGGGGGGGCGTTGGGATCGTGACCATGGAGGATCTCCTGGAGGAGATCGTGGGCGAGATCATGGACGAGTACGACGTGCAGGAGGCCCAGCTCCGCAAGGTGGCATCCAACCAGTTCGTGGTCAATGCCCGCATGGAGATCGATGGACTCAAAGAGGCGCTGGGCATCGAGATCGCGGGAGAGGACTTCGAGACCCTGGGCGGATTCCTGCTCAAGGAGTTCCGACGGATCCCGGCCCAGGGGGAGTCCCTGATCTTCCGCGGGGTGCAGTTCACCGTCCAGCGGGCGGACGATCGTTCGATCCAGGAGGTGCTGGTGACTTTGCCCAAGGGCCACCGCCTGCCGGGCAGTGGCGGGGCTTGACACCCCATCCGGCGGCGCCATAAGATGCGCGTCAGTTGCGGGCGGAGACGACGGGCTGAGCGGGCCCTCCTGATGGGAGGGGCTTCCGTGGGGGCGGGGCGTTGGAGGATCGCGTCCGATCCATCGTGGGGGAGAGCATCCGGCTCAAGACCACGTTCCTCAAAGGCCCCCTCACAGGCGTCGTGGGGGCGATTGAGGCCATCTGTGTGGCCCTCGCTGGCCGGAAGAAACTCCTCATCTTCGGCAACGGGGGAAGCGCGGCTGACGCCCAACACGTGGCCGCCGAGTTCGTGAACCGCTACGGGCGTTGGCGCCAGGCCCTGCCCGCCATTGCGCTCACCACGGACAGCTCTGTCCTGACCAGCATTGCCAATGATGCGGCCTTCGAGGAGATCTTCTCCCGCCAGATCGAGGCGCTGGGCTCTCCGGGCGACGTGGCGTGGGGGATCACAACCAGCGGTCAGTCACCCAACGTGGTCCGGGGCCTGAAGGCGGCCCGGGCCGTGGGGTTGGTCACCGTGGCCATGACGGGCAAGACGGGCGGGGAAATCGGGACCCTGGTGGACCACTGGATCCACGTGGACCATGGTTTTTCCCCGCGCATACAGGAGCTGCAGATCACGCTTGCCCACGTCATCTGCGAGCTGGTCGAGGAGCGGCTCTTTCCCCCGTGCGACGAGACGACGCGGTGATGGATCCTTGGGACCGCCGCCGGATGCGTACCTATCCCCTGGCCCAGAGGAAGAGCAAGGTCCGGGTGGAGGGGTTTGCCCGCCCCCACGTCGTTGGCGACAGCCTGGGACGCTTCCTGAAGAAGCTGCCGCGCTTTCTGGCAGCCCGGGACCTGCTGGAGGTGGCCGCGGCCGTGGTGACGGCACGGGGCAAGGGCAGGACCGTGCTGCTGGGAATGGGGGCCCATGTCATCAAGGTGGGGCTGTCGCCGGTGGTCATCGACCTACTGCGGGAGGGTTGGCTGTCGGCCGTGGCCACCAATGGGGCCGGCATGGTCCACGACTTCGAGGTGGCCCTGGCGGGTCACACCTCCGAGGACGTGGACGCCACATTGGGGCTGGGTGAGTTCGGGATGGCCGAGGAGACGGGAGGCCTTCTCAACGAGATGATCGTGGCCGGGGTGGCCCGGGGGCAAGGCCTGGGCGACGCCGTGGGGAGGGCTCTGGGGGATCGAGCCGCTCCCTTCGCCGACAGAAGCCTCCTGGTGACCTCCGCCCGACTGGATCGTCCCGCCACCATCCACGTGGCCATGGGCACGGATATCCATCACCTCCATCCCGCCGCCGACGGGGCCTCCATCGGGGAGGGGAGCCATCGGGACTTCCTGGCCTTCTGCCGACGGGTGGCCGGCCTGGAGGACGGGGTGTACATCAATCTGGGCTCCGCGGTCGTGCTGCCCGAGGTGTTCCTCAAGGCCGTGAGCCTGTCCAGGAATCTGGGGTACTCCCTGCGACGAATCACGACCGTGAACATGGACTTCGTCCAGCACTATCGTCCCACGACCAATGTGGTCCGAAGGCCCGCGGCCCTCGGGGGGAAAGGGTATGCGCTGACGGGTCATCACGAGATCCTTCTGCCCCTGCTGGCCGGTGCCATTAAGGAAGAGGGGGCGGCCAGAGGCGTGACGCCCGCCCCATCCTCCTGCTTTGCTTGACACCGGGTTGAGGGATACCCTAACCTAGGCTCGGTCATCCGGGGGAATTGGACATATGGCCAGGAAAGACAAAGAGAAGGACCAGGACGTGAGGGATGGAGGGATCAGGGCACCTGCCATGCGCCCATCCATGAACCTTCCCATGAAGTATCTGGTCATCAGCGGCCGCGATGAGATGAAGATCTCGCGCAGCATCGACGGCAGGGTCGAGGATCTCTCGCTCACCGGCCTGGTCTTTCAGACGGCCTCCATGCGGGTGGACAATCTCCACCTCTCGTACGACGAGTCCCCGGTGGTCCGCAACAAGCTCACCATGGAGATCGATCTGCCCGGCAAGCGGAAGATCACCGCCATGGGGGAAGTCTCCTGGTACGAGCGCTCCTTCGTGGCCAAGGAGCAAATCTATCACATCGGGGTGGTGTTCCGGGAGATCAGTCCTGAAGACCGAGAGGCCCTCAAGGAATACCTGGTGGCCGTCAAGAGGGCCGTGGCCGCCGTCAGCCTCGATGATCTATAATATAGTAGAGGGCTGATGCCCTTGCAGGGCCCATGAGGGGGGAGGAGATCGGGATGCCCATCTACGAGTATCAATGCAAGAAGTGCCGTCGGGAGTTTGAGGAGTTGGTCTTCGGGAGCGAGGAGAATGTGGCCTGCCCCGGGTGCCGAAGCAAGGGTGTCAAACGGCTCATGTCTGCCGCGGCGTTCAAGTGCAACGGCAGCTTCGTAAGCACAGCGTCCTCGGGCGGCTGCTCCGGCTGTTCGTCCCATTCGTGCGCCGGCTGCAAGTAACGCGTCCGTTTGACGCACGGATGCGGGCCCCGCTCGGCGGGGCCCGCGCGTTTTCACGACGAGTGGATCACGTCATTTCCAGAGGAAATTCAGGGTCTGGAGCGACTTGCCCGCGGCCACGCGTTTGGTGATGGTCTCCCTGCCCATGGTGGCCTGGATCAAATGGTCGCCCTGCGGCAGATGGACCAGCATCCAGGGCCCTTCCACCACGGTGCTCAGGAGCGTCTTGCCGCCGCTTCCCTGAATCACCACCCGGACATCGGACAGATACTCGCGCGAGACCATGGCAAAGATCAGCTTCAGGTTGAATTCCCTGGCCCGCTCGTCCATGGCGGCCCGCTCCTCCAAGCCCACACCCCCCGCCATGAATCGGACATCCCCCTGGCGTTCCTCCCGCAGTGCGGGGGCGTCGCCCTGGGCTACGACCCCTCCCGTAAGCAGGAGTGCAAGAAGGAGACCCGCCCCCATGCCCATGAATATGCTCTTCATCTCTTCGCCTCCGGTCGGATTCGGAATGTGGATACTCCAGGGAATCTCGAACAAGGATACTATATGGCGGGGGGGGCTCCATGTCAAAATCCGGGGCGATTCCTTCCGGCGCGGCGCATGGCAGGGGATGCGAGGGATGAGGCACCGGATTGGGCGAGTGGGGGGCGGGGAAGGGGCATCCCTTGGCGCCGGGATGCGACCTGGGATGGCGATGCGTGGGCGCGGGGGTGGGTGGTGAGTGGATCGGATCCCCCCGAAAGTGGCGTCGTGGCCGGTGTGGACGTGGGGCACCAGACCGTGAAGGTGGTGGTCCTGGGGCGCGATGGGCTCCTGGGGCGGGGGATTTGGGCCTTGGCGGGATCCGTGGCCCACGCCGCGGAGGCCGGCCTGCGCAGGGCTGCGGCACAGGCCGGGGTGGAACGCGGGGCGGTGGAACGGATCTACGTCACGGGGGCTGGCAGAGACGGCGTGGTCATGGGCGACGGCCGTCCGACGGAGATGCTCTGCCACGTGCGGGGCGCCCACGCGGATCATCCCCGGGCCCGCACCGTCATGGACATGGGGGCCGAGGGGTTTCGGGTGCTCAGTTGCGATGCGGACGGCCACCTGACGGCCTTTGTCCTCAACGACAAGTGCGCGTCCGGAACCGGGGTCTTCCTGGAGACCGTGGCATCCATGCTTCGCGTCACGCTGGACGAGATGGGGCCCTTGTCCCTCCAGGCCGCGGGAAACTTGAGCCTGACGACGACCTGTGCCGTGTTCGCCGAATCGGAGATCGTGGCGGAGACCCATCGGGGCACACCGCGGGAGGAGATCCTCTGGGCGGTTCACGATGCCATTGCCGCCAGGATCGTGGCCTTGAGCCAGCGGGTGGGGGTGACGCCGGATGTGGTCCTCACGGGGGGGGTGGCCAGGAACGTGGGGCTGGTGGCCGCTTTGGGACGCCGTTTGGGCCTCGATCCCTTCGTCCCCGAGGCCCCTGAGATGATGGGGGCACTGGGCGCGGCCTTGCTGGCCTGGGAGGACCGGACCCCATGATCACCTGCGGCGTGGATGTGGGCTCCCTCTCGGCCGAGGCCGTGCTCCTCTCCGGGGAGGAGATCCTCTCGTACAGCGTGGTGCGGACCGGTCCGGACAGCGCCCGAACCGCCCATGAGGCCCTGGGCGAGGCGTTGCAAAGGGCCGGGGTCGTTCCGGGAGCGATTGACTACACCGTGGCGACGGGGTACGGACGGGTGGTGGTCCCCTTTGCCCAGCGGCACCTCTCGGAGATCACCTGCCACGCCAAGGGGGCCCATCATCTGTTCCCCCAGGTGCGGACGATCCTGGACATGGGCGGGCAGGACTGCAAGGCCGTCCGGTGCGATCCCCGGGGCAAGGTGACGGCCTTTCTCATGAACGACAAATGCGCGGCGGGGACGGGGAGGGCCCTGGAGGTGATCGCCGGCCTCATCCAAGTGCCTTTGGAGGAGATCGGGGCCCGGTCACTGGCCTTCGAAGGGAAGCCCGCCAGAATCAGCAACACCTGCGTGGTCTTCGCCAAGTCCGAAGTGCTGGCCCGGATGCGCGAGGGGGTCTCCACCGAGGAGATCCTGGCAGCCCTGTGCGAGGGAGTGGCGGAGCGGGTGGCCGGACTCATCCGGCGGGTGGGGCTGGAGGAGGCCTTCGCCATCACCGGGGGCATCGCCAAGAACACCGGCGTGGTCCGCCGCATCGAGGGAATGCTCGGCGTTCAGGCCCTCATCGGCGCCGAGCCCCAGATCGTCGGGGCGCTGGGAGCCGCCCTGTTCGCACGGGAACTGCTTGGGAAGCGCGATTCGGCGTGAGCCCTTGCAGCCGAGGTCCCGCTGGCCCCATCACCGCGGTCACGTCCGTTGCGTTTGCTGGGTCTGTCTCGAGATCCGGTCCCCGGGGTCACGCCCCGGCGGATGGGCGTCCCAGTCCGACCACAGGGATTGGTTGGCCACCGATGAGGGTGAAACTGGTATTCCCGCCGGGATTCCCGTTGGAGCAGCCTTATCCCAGCCTGCCGGCGCTGACGTCGTTCTTGTTGCAGAGAGGCGTGGAGGTCTCTCAGGCGGATCTGAACGTCGCGTCTTTCGACTTTCTCATGCGCCCTTCGTACCTCACCCGCTGCGCCCGGGAATTGGAGGGTGTGCTTGGGCGATGCAGGGGGCGGCGCTCTCTCGCCCAAGCGGACTACGGGCACTACTGGGCCATCTGCCGCGCCCTGCTCGCCGCGCCCGTGGTCATCCCGAACATACGAAAGGCCGTCCGGTTTTTCCGGACCTTGGACGGCTTCTCGGATCTCGACAGCTACATCCTCAACCGCCGCATAGTGGACGAGGCGCTGAACCTCGTTTCCGCACCCCATTATCCGGTCTCAGTCCCCCAAATCGGCTTCTCCAAGTACAGTTCCGCCCAGGCCTCAGGCGATATCCTTTCCGCCATCGCCGATCCCGTCCGGAATCCGTACCTTTCCTTTCTCGAACGCTACGTGGGGGGACAACTGAAGGGTGAAGCCCCCGCGCTTGTCGGGATCTCCCTGGCGGGCCTGGGCCAAATCATTCCGGGCCTTGCTTTGGCCCGGCTGGTTCGGGAACAGATGCCCGCCACGAAGATCGTCGTGGGAGGATTCATCACCACCTTGCTGGCCGAGAAGATGAGGGCGATACCACCGCTGTTTCGGTTGTTCGACTACCTCATCCGATTCGAGGGCGAAACGCCGCTGCTGCGGTTGTGCCAGCATCTGGAAGGGGAGTGCCCCATCCAGGTGGTCCCCAACCTGCTCTACATGGATAGAGGGGGCGTAGAGGAGACGCGGCTGGGCCCGGTGGAGGACGTGAATGACCTCCCCACTCCGGTCTATGTGGGATTGCCGCTGGATCGGTATCTCTCCCCCGTCCCGCTGCTGTCATTGGAGCCTGCGCGGGGGTGCTACTGGCGCAAGTGCACGTTCTGCAACCAGCATGCCGTACACCGGGGCACCTTCCGCGTTCGCGCGCCGGAGAAGACGGTTCTCGATATGAGACGCCTGCAGGAAAGATACGGGGCGAAATTCTTTTGCATCGTGAGTGAGGGTCTGCCGGCCAAGCAGTTGTCCCTGCTGGGAGAGGCCATCCTCGCGCACGGTTTGAACGTGCAGTGGTATGCGGGGGCTCGGCTGGAGAAGGGGTTCACGCGCAGGAGACTGGAGGTGATTCGAAAGGCCGGATGCCGCAGGATCCTTTTCGGGCTGGAGTCCGGCAGTCAGAGGGTTCTGGATTTGATGCGGAAGGGGATCCGCCTGAGGGACGTGCCCAGCATCCTGGGTGCGTGCCGGCGTGCAGGCGTGGATGTCCACCTGTACCTGATGAGCGGCTTCCCCACGGAGTGCGCAGGGGAGGCCAAGCAAACGGCCGATTTCGTCGTCGAACAGCTGGGGCTGCTGGACCGGGACTGGTTTACCTTTTCCGTGAGCGTCTTCAGGGCCGCCATCGGTGCACCGATCTTGGAGGATCTGCCGCGGCTGGGCTACCGTCTTGTCTCCAAGGGACCCAAGTACGACCTGGAGTTCCTGTTCGAGCACGAGGTGGTCGATGGTCGGCTCCCCCATGGAGGGCGGCAAGAGCGTGAGCAGGCAGCGGAGGAGCTCGCTGCCAACATCCGCCGACACCTGCCCAAACCACGCTTTCCGCACGAGATGAGCCACTGCTTGTGCTATCGTGTGCTTCCAGACGCGAGGCCCAGCGCTCTCGCTGCGGGGCAGGACGGGGCCCCCATGGACATGGACGCGCTGTCGCGCGATGGCTATCGTTTCCGCCTCAGCCCTTGGGTCACGTTACGATCTGTCCAGGTCCCGCATGATGCGTCGGGACTGACCGACGCAGGCTCCGCCCGGCTCGTCCGTCAACATGTGGCCTATGAGCTTCGGAGCGACAAATGCTACGGGCTGAGCAGGTCCGCGGTCGCTTTCTTGGAGCGTTTTCGCCGGCCGAGGAGCCTTGATGCCGTTCTGGGAGAGTGGCGCCGTCGATCCGCCGATGAGAAGAGCCTCAGGGAGGGCCTTCTGGGATTGGTGAGCAGGGGCCTCGTGGAGATCTCCGCTCCCAAGGACCGGGACGCGGAGCCCAAGTGATTGACGTTTGCCACAGGCGTCCAGGCAACCCGGACAATGCCCTCCATTGAAAGCTATGGATTTCCCTCCACGCTCTGTGAAGGAATGGATTCCTGTGTGGGCGATATTCCCGACTCCCCCCCTGGAGATGCCAGCGGCGTGTTTCCTGTCCCATGATCTCGCCCATCTCTCCAAAGCCGTCCGGGGGAGGCGGCAGTCTGTGCCGGGGGGGGGTCAACCCGACCGCATGGCCCACCGGACAGCGATCGCCAGGGCGCCCGCAGCGGTGAGCCCCCCCAGCCACAGCCCGGCAAACCAGACCCACTGCCTCCGGCGATCAGTAGGCCGTCTCATGGGAAGCCTTTCCTCGGAACAGGTAGTAGCAGTAGCCCGTGTAGCCCAGGACCACGGGCAGCAGGATGACCGTTCCCACCAGAAGCAGCGACTGGGATGGGGCTGCGGCGGCGGCCTGGCGGAAGGTCACCGCAAAGGGGACGGAATAGGGCCACAGGCTGATGCCAAGTCCCAGATACGCCGTCAGGAAAACGCCGAAGCTCGAGAAAAACGGCCTGATCTCGCGACCTGCCTGCAAATCCCGCCAGATGAGAATGATCAGCACGAGGCTGGCCGTGGGAATGGGTATCAGGTAGAAGAGATTGGGGAGGGTCCACCACAGGGCGCGGATGGCGGGGTTCGTCAGGGGCATGCTGATGCTGACGATCGCCAGGAACAGGGCGACATAGCCGAGGGCGTAGGCCGCGCACTTGCGCGCCCATGCCTGGGTGACATCCTCGGTCTTCATGACCAGCCAGGTGGCTCCCAGCAGGGCGTAGCCGAAGACCAGCGCCGCGCCTGTCATCATGCTGTACGCGTTCAACCAGTCCAAGGAGCCTCCGGCGAAACGTCGACCCTCGACCGCCACCCCCTGCACCACCGCGCCGACGATGGCCCCCTGCATGAAGGCCGCGGTCAGTGAGCCGAAATGAAATGCGCGGTCCCACAACACCCTGGTTCGATCGGTGGCCTTGAAGCGGAACTCGAAGGCGACCCCTCTGAAGATCAGCCCGAGCAGCATGACGATGACCGGGATGTAGAGGGCGGGCATGAGGACGGCATACGCCAGCGGAAACGCGGCGAACAGGCCACCGCCGCCCAAGACCAGCCACGTCTCGTTTCCGTCCCAGAACGGCGCGATGGAGTTCATCATCCGGTCCCGGCACTGATCCGAGGGAGCGAAGGGGAACAGGACGCCCACCCCCAGATCGAATCCGTCCAACAGGACGTAGAGGAACAGCGCCACGATGATGAGGGCGTGCCAGATGAGCGGCAGGTCCACTACGTGTTCCAAGCTAAACATCTCATGCCCCCCATTGGCTTGGCAATCAGTGGCCCCGGGACGCTGGCGCCGGGCCTCGCCTCCGCTCCACCCCCAAAGACGCCAGCCCCCCGGGATCACTCATGATGGACTTGAGCCGCGATCGCCGGTGCGGCGATTCCATGGTCTCCATAGGTCGGCTGATCCAGGACCGGCCCCTTGCCGATCAACCTCAGGATGTAGTAACTGCCCGCGCCGAACACGAACACATAGACGAAGACGAATGCCAGAAGGGAGATGGCGATGGGACCCTCCGAGACCGGAGACGTGGCCTCGGCGGTCCTGAGAACGCCCTGGACGATGTACGGCTGGCGGCCCATCTCCGTCACGATCCAGCCGGCCAGGACGGCCACGAACCCCGCGGGCGTCAGCGCCATACACCACAAATGAAACCACCGGGCATGGAAGAGCCGCTTTCGCAGGAACAGGATCACTGCCATGGCTCCGGAGGCGATCATCAACAGGCCCGTTCCCACCATGATGCGGAAGGACCAGAACACCCAGGCGACCGGGGGGCGCTCGTCTCTCGGCCATTGCTTCAGACCCTTGACCTCGCCATCCGGGTCGTGGGTGAGGATCAGGCTGGAGAGCTTGGGGATCTCGATGGCGTAACGGGTGATCTCCTGGTCTTCATCGGGCCAGCCGAAAAGCACCAGCGGCGCGCCGTTTCGCGTCTGCCAGAGTCCCTCCATGGCCGACACCTTGGCGGGCTGGTGTTCCAGCGTGTTCAGGCCGTGCAGGTCGCCCAGAATCAGCTGGAGGGGCGCCACGAATACGGCCATGATCATGGCCATTCCGAACATCACCCGGGCGTGCGGGACATGCCGCTTCCGCCACAGATAGAACGCACCGATTCCCCCCACGACAAAGGCCGTGGTGAGGTAGGCCGCCGTCACCATGTGGCTGAATCTGTACGGGAAGGACGGGTTGAAGATCACCTGCAACCAGTCGGTCGGGTAAAGCAGGCCGTCGGGGCCGGGGCGAAATCCCTGAGGGGTCTGCATCCAGCTGTTGGCCGAAAGGATCCAAAACGCCGATACCAGCGTGCCGGCGGCCACGATGACGGTGGCGGCGAAGTGCATCCCGGGGCTCACGCGATTCCAGCCGAACAACATGACGCCTAGAAAGGATGCCTCCAGAAAGAAGGCCGTGAGGACCTCGTACCCCAGCAGGGGACCGAGTACGTTTCCGGCCATGTCAGCGAAGAGCGACCAGTTGGTTCCGAACTGGAAGGAGAGCACGACCCCCGAGACCACCCCCATCCCGAAGGTCACCGCGAAGATCTTGACCCACATCCGGTAGATATCCGCATAGAGGGTGTTGCTGGTTCTCAACCAGCGCCATTCCAGCACGGCAAGCCAGCTTGCCAACCCGATGGTGAATGCGGGGAATACGATGTGGAATGAAACGGTGAACGCGAACTGGATGCGCGCCAGGGTGAGGGCACTGAATGATTCCCACATGGATTCACCTCGGGGGAGGAGCCTGTGCCGGCCCGGCCCTGTTGCCACCCCGCTGGTTCCGCATCGCCTCGAGCGAGGCCAGGTTCGCACAGGTGTCAGGCCGGCCCGCGCTGCCCCAGCCGGCCACCGCGCTTGCTCGTCGTCGGTGCGCCGCCGCCTTGGGTCCCGCCAATCCCTAGGCCAGGGACTCCAAGAAGGACTGAATCCGCACGTTGAGCTGCTCCATGGAGCTAGGGTTGTCCTCGGCCTCCAGCTTGAGATGGCGCACGCCCCAGGCATCGAAGCGCTCCTTGAGGATGGCGTACTCCATGGCGAAGGCATCGCAGTATAGCTGGATCAGATAGATCAACCCAGCGGCGCCACTTCGCGCCATGGCCTCCCGGATCCCCACGGCGCGCTCCTCGAACGCGTACATTCCGGGCGCCGGTACCCGCCGCAGATAGCCCCGGGCCAGGGCCCGGAAGGGGTCCCCGTCCGTATCGATGGGCGTCGAGCCATACCTCGCGTTGTGGGCGAAGTCGTCTGCCACCACCGAGGCCCCGTACTTCTCGGCCGTGCGGATCACGTCCAGGGCCATGTGGAGGTGGATGGCGCTCAGCATGAGCCGTGGGGATTCGTTCCTGGAGGGGAGGGGCTGCGCGGCATCCAGCAAGCGCCGCATGGCCGCGTTGTGCGCCTCCACGGGCATGACCAGGGCGGCCCCGAATGCGTAGAGTGCCTCCTGAGCCGAGATCCGACCGGCGGCCCGAGCTTCGGCCAGTTGGCGGAAACAGGCCCGATTGTCGTTGTACAAGGCGATGGACGCCCGCAGGCCCTCTTCCGTGACGGAGTTTCCCGAGAGCCGCGACAGGGCTCCGGCCAGGCGCCGCATCTCCTCGGTGAAATAGCCCAGGGCCGCATCGCCAGCCGTGGTGGGTGTCCTCACCAGCCAGAGATGGGGGAAGAGCTTGCGGTGGGCCCAGATGTCGAAGACGTGGCGGTTGGTGTCGCACACCGTGGCCACCATTACCCCATCCACGTAGTCGTACACCCCGCTGTACAACTGCCCGGCCAGGTTCTTGCTCATGCCGCACAGGTAAGGCAGGAGCTGGGAGCGCTCGTCGTATGCGGGGTTGCGTTCCTCCACCAACTGGACGGGAAGCATCCCGGCCGCATGAATCAACTCCTTGGGGACCAGCCCGTAGAAGCAGGCGACGACCTTGCGCCCCCCTTCATGGATCTCCCGGCACCGCTGGTGCCTGTCCAGGAACCATTCCTTGAACTGGGATGTCACGGACGGCCTCCTTCCTGCTTCCTGCGCCGCTCCAGGATCTCCACAAAACCGTCGATCTTGTTCTTGGCGTCCTGCATGTTGAATCCCTCGGCATCGGCCTGATCTCCCTCGAAGATGAGCACCGGCAGGCCGTGCTTCTCCCGGATCATCTGGACCACCTCGTCCTGCCCGATGGACTGGGGACGGCAGCTCCGGTTGGAAAACATGACCAGGCCATCCACCTCGTACTCCCCAATGGCGCGGTCGAAGTACTCGAATCGTCGCGCAATGGGCATGTTGGTCAGGACGTTGGTGTACTTCTCGGCCAGGGTCTGGAACGGCCTTTCGGGATCGAGCCTGCCCGACCGGGTCTTGTTCCCCCAGCTCAGGGCCGTGTAAGGTTCCCAGACGAAGTTGGCCCCTTTCTCCTCGAAGTACGTGATCACCTGGAGGTGGTGCCAAATGGGGATCCCGTTCCAGATGAGGCGGAAGCGCTCCCCGCCCTGGGCCGGAGTCTTGCCCTGCTGCGCCTCCTCCTCGTACCGCCGCCGCAGGGCCTGATAGAAGTCCGCACAGTCCTTCTCCCCCAGTGCGGTCACCAGGGGGAGGATCTCCCCGGCGAAGTTCCGGAAGCTCACGGGCGAGGGCCTTCGCTTGCGCAGCTCCAGGATCGCCTTCCAGTGAACTCCCGCGAGGTCCGACTGGCGCACCGCCTCCCGGAGTCTCTCCAGGTCAAAAACACGGTTGGTGTGCCTTTCGATGAAACGGACCATCTCGTGGATCTGTGTCTCGTAGTAGGCCACGTAGCCGGGATCCCATGGATCATCGGTGGCGGGCATGTCCACGAAGAAGGTGGGTTTCTTGAAGCGGTCTTCCAGATAGGCCCACCAGGTGACGTGGAGGCAGCAGATGCTCACGTCGGTCATGAAGAGATCGGGCTCGGGTATGGGGCCGAAGGCCGACTTGTTGGTCCAGGCGATGCCCAGCCCGCAGCGGGTGTACGAACAGACGGAATTGGAGAAACCGCGGTCCCGGGCGGCGTCGAAGAACTCGTCGGCCTTGCGGATCCCCGCGGCCACCGCGGCCAGGCTCTCGGGAAACACCGGGTACACGTCCATGGCATAGAGGACCTCGATGGGCACCGCCGCACTGG
The DNA here is from genome assembly GCA_964514105.1 of uncultured Desulfarculaceae bacterium. Taxonomy (GTDB): domain Bacteria; phylum Desulfobacterota; class Desulfocorpusculales; order Desulfocorpusculum; family Desulfocorpusculum; genus CAZEPJ01. The sequence continues at coordinate 58,696 of CAZEPJ010000001.1, forward strand.
CCACACAGATGGGCTGCCCAGCCTCGTGGGCGGCGAGCATCCTGCGATAGGACGCCCCGGCGCTGAGCTTCTTCAGCATGGTCCTCAGGTCGACCGGTTCCCCAACGCTTTCCGCTTGATTCATGGACTGCCCTCCTCGGCTATCGCCGCCCGAGACGCGGCCACTCCCCGGATCCTCCAACGGGCCTGGCGGATGACGACGCTCCCTTTCCGATGAAAGAACAGCCTACACGATCCCCGACCCGAAGGCAATTCCCCGTTCGCCATGCCGTTGACAGCGACCCCGGAATTGTGGAAAGCTCTCTGTGCCGGTTCCAACGATGGGGTCAGAAGGGTTCGGCCATCCGTGTACCTCACCTCCTTCATCCACCGAGAGACCCTGTTCGAGATCACCCAGCGGTGGCTTTGCGGCCGCTTGGAACCGGACGACGCCCGACGGATCACGGAGATCCTCATCTGCGATGGTTTCGTCCTGGGCGAGGTCCTGGGGGACGTGGCCAAATCCCTGCTGGGCATGGTCCATCAAGGGAGCCTCCACGCCCGGAACATCCGGCTCAAGGGGGAGATGCGGGATGCCATCTGCCAAACCGGCTGCGGGGGCGTCCCCCGGGTCTCTCAACTGATCCGGCGCTATCGGGAGAAGCCCGACTTCTTTTACCGGGAGGCCCCCATCAACGGGGTCATGTACCTCAACCATGGCCAGCGGCTTGTGGGTCTGCACCGTGTGAAGAGGCCCCGCAGAATCGCCGAGAAGGCCAACCGGTATCTTGCCAACTGGATCTTCGGGATGGTCCAGGACAGGGCCCGAGGGCTGGCCACGGCCCGGGCCCGGGCATTTGGGATCCCCGTGGAGGACCTGCTGACCTCCGCGGAGGACATGGCACGGGAATTCATTCAGGCCGAGGAGGCCATCACGGAGGGCTTCCGCCAGGGGGCCATCGGGCTCGATCGCACGGCCCTGACCATTCATGACGTGGGAGGGGTGAAGGTGGTGGCCGAACCGGAGGGGCTCCATGCCTTGGAGGAACGACTGTCGGCGCATCCCATCTATGGGGTGCGGGGGCGGGAGAGCCACCGCGGCGACTACCAGGCCACGAGCCTGATCCTGGAGGTCCCGTGGGACCGGCAGTCCGTGTGCCGGAAGTTCACGGCGTGCCGATGCTGGGAGCGCTATCGAAACCGGGGGATCCCTGATGAGGATCTGGATCGGGGCCTGGAGCCCTTGCTGGGAGACGCAGCGCCCACGGTGAACATCGAGGTGATCCTGTCCACCTTTGCGGATATGGTGGAGTCGGAGCTGGGGAACAGCATCCATGAGGAGCGGATCCTCTCCCAGAGGGACACCCGGGTGTACCGCGGTTACATCCCCACCAACGTGGAGTTCCTGGTCGAGTACCTCTTCGCGGTGGGATTCAGCCCGACGGCGCAGGTGGACGAACTTCCCATCAAGCTGTGGGGCCGATACCTGCCGGACACGGTCATCTCGCAGATCCGACACCTCCATGGGGTGCCCGAATCGGAGATTCTCTGCTGACCGCAGCGGCGGGTGGCAGCCCGGAGCCCGGGTCGCTCCGATTGAGATGGGCGCGGATCGGGGCTATCCTCTTGAAATGGGTGGGACCGGGAGGAGACCTGTGGCGGGGCAAGGGAAGGCAGAGGGCGGCGATGCCCACGGCAGGGGTGGCCGCCGTCGGCGCCGGAAACGGGTTGGGGCGCGCGGGGGCGGGGCAGACCTGCAGGACGTCGAGCGGCTCATTGCCGAGGCGGTCCGGAAGAGCTTCGGCGAGGCCTTCGGCTTTGGGCAGGCTCTGTCCAGGCCGGTGCCGCTGCGGCTGGACATGGTGGTCGAGCCGGGGCCCCACTGGCGGCTCCGTGCCGACCCGCCGTTGAGCCAGCAGATCCTGGCGGCGGTGCGGGAGACGGGAGCCCGGGCCGAGGCCCATCGCAGGGGTCGGGTGTATTGCTATCGGTGCGAGAGCGCCGAGTGCCTCCACAGCCTGCCCCCCACGCCGACGGCCGTCTTCGGCGGGTATACCCCCACGGGGCTTCCCCGCTGGCCGGAGCTGACCCAACTGCTCCTGGACTTGAGGCACCCGGGGGTCGATCTGCTGTTCGAGGCACAGGGCTTGGCCTGGGTGGCGGCCTGCATGGGCCCCGAGCGCCTCAAGTCCGCCCAGCTGGACGTGTTCGGGCGCAGCTCCAAGGCGTATGACATCCTGGGACAGGTGGTGGTGGGGTTTCTCCGGGCGCGGGATCCGGAGCCAACACGGGACGACACCGGGCGGGTCGCCCTCACCATCCAGGCGGTGGAATCGCGCCGCCTGGATGGCTCACCCAGACTGGATCTCAACATCCTGGGGCCGCCGGGGGGCGGCGCTTCCCCCCTGGGGATCCTCCACCACGGCCCGCACCACGGCCGCGTGGCAGATCTCATCGCCCAGGCCAGCCGGCGGATCCAGCAACTGGCCCCCCAGCCTCCCCGGGGGGGTGGAGTCCGGGAGGGCAAAGGGATGCCGTCCGTGGTGGCAGAGCGGGCTCTGGGCGTCCTGAGGGAACTTGCCCGAGGGTTGGAGCGCATCGGGAGGCAGAGCGGGAGGCGGACGGCCCACGTGGTGAGGGAACGGCGGGGGGATCAACGACCCACTTCCAAGGCCCGGGACGACGCGGAGGCCGCCACCGAAGAGCGAGTGCTGTGGGATGAACGCCGGGGCACGTTCATCGTCCTGGGCCCGAGGAACCGCGTGCATGTCTTCAGCCCCCAGGGGCGGCATGTGACCAGCCTCCTTCTGGAGGGCGATGCGGTGGAGGGCCGGCTGCGCCGCCGGCGCTGGCGCAGGCTCAAGGGCCAGGCCGTGGAGCAATTCAGGGCGGCCCTGGCTCGCGGGGAGGAGGGGGGCCGGCCCGGTCCGAGGGTGACCCACGGGAGGGGGGGCACGGGAGGCGATGGCACCCGAGTCACCCATGGGGAGGGAGAGGGGCATGCGGAGTCGAGAGGCGGGCAGGGTGAACCACCGGATCTGGTACCTGGGCCGGGAGGAGTCGGGGGTCTATCTGGTGGAAGGGCGGGAGGGGTCCATGATCCTCAACGGAGGCATGAGCTACATCGTCCCCGACGTTCTGGGTCAAATGGCGGAGTTCGGCATCGATGAGGGGACCATCCGATGGCTGACCGTGCTGCACGCCCACTTCGACCACGTGGGGGTGGTCCCGTTCTTCAAACGGAGGCTTCCGGAGGTCAAGGTCCTGGCCTCGGCTCGGGCTTGGGAGCTGTTGGAATCGCCCAAGGTTGTGGACACGGTCAATTCCTTCAGCGCCGTGGTGGCGCAGCGCATGGGCCGAGCCCCAGCGTGCGCCGGCCTCGATCTGGCGTGGCGGGACGACGTGAGAGGGGCAGCCGTGGGAGAGGGAGATGAAATCAGCCTGGGCGACCTGACGGTGCGCTTTCTGGAGACGCCTGGCCATTCCTCGTGCTCCATCTCGGCGTACGTGCCCGAGCTGCGGGCCCTGTTCCCATCGGATGGCGGAGGCATCCCGTACAGAGACACCATCATCACTTCCGGCAATTCCGACTACACCCAGTTCCAGCGCAGCCTGGAGCGTCTGGCGGGCCTTCCGGTGGATTATTACTGCGCGGACCACTACGGATTTGTGACCGGGGAGGAGGCCGGTGCCTTCGCCCGACGGGCAGCCGACGTGGCGGCCAAGTGGCGAGGGTTCATGGAGGGGGTGTACCGGAGGACCCGGGATGTGGATGAGTCCGCCAGGAAGCTCACCGCGGCCTTCTACCATGAGAACCCCGACTATATCCTGTCGCCAGAGATCTTCGAAGGGGTGTTCCGCCAGATGGTGCGGCACATCGCCAGGGGTCTGGAGGCGTGAAGCGGGCGCCCCCGGGGGGGGTCCTGAACGGAAAGGAGGCCGATGACCATGAACGGACACAGAAGGGCGAGGATGGAGATTCCGGAGTACGTGACCGTGGGCGAGGTGAGGCGGATCTGCCGCATGTTGGGGATCCGGGACTGGACCAGGCTGAAGCAGCCCCGGGTGACCGCGCAGGAGGCCAAGGCGATTCTGGCCGCGGTGGGAACCGGAGGGATGAAGGTCGATCTGGAGGAGTTCCGCATCGGGCTGGAGGTGGAGCTGGAGCACGGCACGCGATTTCCCGAAGCCAACGTGACCAACAACCATCCGCTTCTGACGGGCAAGATCGTCCTGGCCCATTTCAAGGAGACCTTGGATTACTACAAGCGGCTGGAGGTGGCGGAGATCGAAGGAGATCTGCTCAAGGCCTCGGCGAGAGAGGACGCGGCCAAGGTGCAGCGCCTGTACCAAAAGCTCATCTGCGCGCGCCGGGCCCTGAGCACGGCGGAGGTGTGGCAGTTGTCCCGAAAACCGCGTGCCCCCCTTGACAAGGCCGGATCGGGTTCTTAATTACTTTCTGTTTCCATTGCCCAGGAAAGAGCCGAGAAGGCCGAGGGACCGGCCCCGGACCTGGGCGGCTTGCGGTTTCACGGAGGGGAGTTCCCCTGAGGAAGGGCGGGGAGAGTCTTGTACGGCTTTTTTCGGACCCGTCGCGTTGGCGACGAGAAGACTCGAGGAGGTACGGTTCCATGAAGGTCAGACCATTGCAGGACAGAGTTGTGGTGAGGCGCCTGGACGAGGAAGAGCGGAGTGCCGGCGGGATCATCATCCCGGATACGGCCAAGGAAAAGCCCATGCAGGCCGAGGTGAAGGCGGTGGGCAAGGGAAAGGTCGCCGATGACGGGAAGCTCCTCCCTCTGGAGGTCAAGGTCGGGGATAAAGTCCTCATCGGCAAGTACGCGGGCACGGAGGTCAAGATCGACGGTGAGGAGTATCTGATCATGCGCGAGGACGAGATCCTGGCGGTGATCGAGAAGTGACCAAGACGGAAAGATCGCAAACCTCGAGGAGGAGAGGATCATGGCCAAGGATATCAAGTTCAAGCAGGCGGCACGGGGCAAGGTGCTAGAGGGTGTGAACCTTCTGGCCGATACGGTCAAACTCACCTTGGGGCCCAAGGGGCGCAATGTGATCCTGGAGAAGAGCTGGGGGTCCCCGACGGTGACCAAGGACGGCGTCACGGTGGCCAAGGAAGTGGAGCTGGAGGACAAGTTCGAGAACATCGGCGCCAAGATGATCAAGGAAGTGGCGAGCAAGACGTCGGATGTGGCCGGCGACGGAACGACTACGGCCACGGTCCTGGCTCAGGCCATTTACCGGGAAGGCTCCAAACTGGTGGCCGCCGGCTGCGATCCCATGGAGCTGAAGCGGGGCATCGAGGCAGCCGTGGAGGTGGTGGTGGACGAGTTGAAGAAACTCAGCAAGTCCACCAAGGACCAGAAGGAGATCGCCCAGGTGGGGACGATCTCGGCCAACAACGACGAGTCCATCGGGGAGATCATCGCCGAGGCCATGAACAAGGTGGGGAAAGAGGGCGTCATCACCGTGGAAGAGGCCAAGAGCATGGAGACGACCCTGGACATCGTCGAGGGGATGCAGTTCGACCGGGGCTACCTCTCCCCGTATTTCGTGACCGATCCCGAGCGCATGGAGACGGTCCTGGACGATCCTTACATCCTGCTCAACGAGAAGAAGATCTCCAGCATGAAGGACCTGCTGCCCATCCTCGAGCAGATCGCCCGGGAGGGCAAGCCCCTGCTTATCGTGGCCGAGGACGTCGAGGGCGAGGCCCTGGCGACCCTGGTGGTGAACAAGATCCGGGGCACCCTCAAGTGCGCCGCGGTCAAGGCCCCCGGCTTCGGCGACCGGCGCAAGGCCATGCTGGAGGACATCGCCATTCTGACGGGTGGGCAGGTGATCTCCGAGGACATCGGGGTGAAGCTGGAGAACGTGACCACACGGGATCTGGGCCGGTGCAAGCGGGTGGCCATCGACAAGGACAACACCACCGTCGTGGAGGGCGCCGGCACCCGCTCCGCCATCGAGGGCCGCGTCAAGCAGCTCCGCGCGCAGATCGAGGAGACCACGTCCGACTACGACCGCGAGAAGCTGCAGGAGCGGCTCGCCAAGATCGTGGGCGGCGTGGCAGTGGTCAAGGTCGGCGCGGCCACGGAGACCGAGATGAAGGAGAAGAAGGCCCGCGTGGAGGATGCCCTCAATGCCACCAAGGCGGCGGTAGAGGAGGGCATCGTCCCGGGCGGGGGCGTGGCCCTGGTGCGCGCCATCCCCAAGGTGGAAAAGCTGAAGCTGGAGGGCGACCGCCAGTTCGGTGTGGGCATCGTCAAGCGGGCCCTGGAGGAACCGTTGAGGCAGATCGCCGTCAATGCCGGCCAGGAAGGCTCGGTGGTGGTGGACAAGGTCAAGGCCGAGAAGGGGAACTTCGGGTTCAATGCCGCCTCGGAGAAGTACGAGGACCTCATGGCGGCGGGCATCCTGGACCCCACCAAGGTGGTGCGCCTGGCCCTGCAGAACGCAGCCAGCGTGGCGGGGCTGCTGCTGACCACCGACGCCGTGGTGGTGGAACTGCCCAAAGAGGAGAAGACGCCGCCCATGCCTTCCCATGGGGGAGGCGGGATGGGCGGGATGTATTGAGGCCCTTTCCGAGGGAGAGGGGTTGCCCCTCTCCCTTTTTTGTCCAAGGACCCGCCCTTGAGATCGAAGGAGCCGGGACAAGCGGCCGGGGCCCCGGAGACGATCCGGGTTTCAGGCATGTCGGAATCCATCCTTCAGTCCTCGTATGCCCGCACCGGCAAAGAGCTGCTGGCGGAGATCCTGGAAAATGGCAATGCGGGGGAACTGGTGCGGGGGCTTCCCCACGGGGATTTCTACTGGCTGATTCAGCGCATCGGACCCGACGACGCCCTGCCCGTCCTGGAGATGGCCTCCGCCGAACAATGGGAGTACCTCCTGGACCTGGAGCTTTGGCGAAAGGATCGCCTGGATCCGGTGCGGATCTCGTCATGGCTCAGGCGTCTGCTGGAGGCAAACCCCGACCAGTTGGCCGAGTGGATCCTGGCCGACGGAGAAGGATTGGCCCTGCATTATCTGCAGGGGTGTGTGGAGGTGGCGGTCCACGAGACGGAGGAGATGTACGGCCTTCCCGAGGGCTACTTCACCCTGGACAACGTCTTCTTCGTTCGAGTGACCAAGCCCAGGTACCGCAAACTCGTCGAGCGCCTGCTTCGCGCCGTCGCCTCCGCCGACTTGGCGCACTACCAGAACCTCCTCCTCGCTCTGGCGAGCGTCGTTCCCGCGCAATCCGAGGAGGAGCTGTACCGCCGCCGCACCGCTCGCCTGTCCGAGCACGGGTTCCTGCCATTCGAGGACGCGGTGTCCGTCTATGCCCCCCTGGACATCGAGGCGCTGCGGGGGGAGGGTCCCTCGACGGCCCTGGATCCTGCCCTGGAGCCTGAAGAGATCCAGGCCCTGGTCCCGGCCACGCCGTTGCGCCTGGCCGCGGCGGGCAGTCCCCTGGCAAGGGCTGGCTCCCAGATCACGGATCCAATGGTCATGGAGCGGCTGCGACTGGAATTCGCGGTCCTGTGCAATCAGCTCGTGGCCGCCGATGGGCTCCTGTCTCTCGACGTGGAGACGCTGCGGGGGGCCTGGGAGAAGGGCGCGGGGTACGTGGGCATGGCCCTGGAGGAACTGTGCGGCGAGGACGTCGGTGCCATGGTCCGTGTGCTGGCGCGCCGCCCCCTGAACCATCTGTTCCGGGCGGGGGTCGGCCTGGTGACGGCCGCCGCATGGGAGACCCAGCGGTGGTTCCGGCAGAGCTGGTTCCGGCGTATGGGGCTGGATGCGGGCTTTTGGGGGGAGGTGTGGGGCGGGACCCTCTCGGGGATGCTCAGGCGGCGGCCGAAGCGCTACACGGGATCAGCGGGGGAGGGGGGATACGGGGAGTTCGAGCGGTTGTGCCAGCTTCACGAAGCCCGGGAGGTGTTGGGCAAGATCCGGGCCCTGGATGCCCTTCTGGAGCGCATGGCGGGGCTCTATCCGCCGGGACCGGATCCGTCCCGTCTCCAGGGGCGGACCTTTCACGTATGGCTCTTCCACCCGTGGGCACGAAGTGTTGTGGGGCTCGATCCGGGTTTCGCCCCCCTCTCGCCGGGTCAGGCCGGGCGCTTCCTCCGTCTTCTCAGGGTCGGGGAGGGAAGGGCCCCGTACCGAATGCCGGGATGGGCGGAACGGTTCGTGGGGGCGTTCCTGGATGCCGCGCCGCACATCACCGGCGGCGAGAGGGAACGTCTCAGGAAGGCCCTGGAGGCGGCCTGGCGAGAGGTACAGGAGGAATACGAGTGGATCCCGGCGGGCGACCTGGACCCCCGCTACATGCGCTTCCTGCTCCTGGAGGCGTAGGACGGCGAAGCCCTCACACTGGGCCATCCACCGGTCGCCATCGGGTTCGGGCCGTGGGGATGCGAGCCGTCCCAGAGTCCCGTTCTCGAGCTCCCGGAGGATCTCGTTGCCGGGCTGCTTGCGCACGGCCTCCTTTGCGACCGTCTCCTGCCGGCCTCCCTGTGGAAAGGGACCAGTTGAACGACCCCTTGGGCAGGGACCGTGAAGCGCTCTTCCCACCGCGCCTTCAGGAAGGCCTCGACCCGAGCATGGCCGCTACCCCAATGTCGTTCTGGTAGGGCCCTGCAACAGCCACCTGCCTTTGGATGACCCCCCCCAATGCCTGGGCGGGGGCCCATCCCCTCTTACGCTGCCGGCCTGGGCTCATGTGCGGCGGGCGGCCTCCACGGCCCTGGGGTCCGAGGCTGGCCCTGTCCCTTCCTTCTGCAATCGCTCCAGCATGGGGCCCATGATCTTGCGGATGCGGCTCTGCATGGTCCTGTATCGGAAGCGTTCGGCCTCGGACAGAGGCTGCTTGGGCGGGCCCATGGGGAAGCCGCGCACCTCCAAGGCGATCTTGAAGCCCAGGGGGAAGGGCAGGGCGGTGCAGGCCCGGATGAGCAGCAGAATGGATAACTGGAGTTCCCGGGCCCGATGGTGGTCCCCGGCCTTCCAAGCCCGATAGATCCCTGTCATGACCTCGGGAAGGATCCCGGCCATGGCCACCATGCACCCGCTGGCCCCCATCATGAGGGCCGGAAAGAAGATGTCCTCGCGGCCCGACATGAACGCCATCTCCTCCCCAGCCAGGCGCACCTTATCCATGAAATGGACCAGGTCCACCATGCTCCCGCTGCTCTCCTTGAGGCCCACCACATTGGGCCGTCTGGAGAGTCGTTTGACCACGTCGTAATGGAGGGGTTGTGTGAACAGCGGGATGTTGTACAGGATGATGGGGATGTCCGTCGCATCGGCGATGGTCTCGTAGTACTTCTCCACCATCTCGTCGGAGATGCGGTAGAAATACGGGGGGGCCACCACCACGGCCGCGCACCCCAGGGCCCTGGCCTTGCGGGCCAGAAAGATGGAATGGGCCGGGTGGGACGTCCCGATGCCGGGGGTGACCGGGACCCGCCCCCGGGCCTGATCCGCCACGATCTCCATGACCCGGACCCGTTCCTCCTGGGTCATGTGGACAATCTCGCCCACGGAACTCACCGGAAACAGGCCGTCCACCCCTCCCTCGATCTGGAATTCCACCATGCGCCGCAGGACATCCTCGTCCGGGGCGCCGTCCTCCCGGAAGGGCGTCAGCATGGCCACGTACACGCCTTGGGGTCGAAACATGGGCTACCTCCGATCAAGATTCAGTTCCCGGAGCTTCCGGTCCGTGGGAACCCCCCGGGCATCCCATCCGCGGACCGTGTAGTACTCCCTCAGGAGGGGGGCCAGGTCCACCACCCTGCCTCGACAGGGGCCTTCGGCCAGGGGCTGGGTGAGGAATCTCCGGGGCAAGGTGTCCTGGTCCGCGGTGAGCCCTTCCCGCAGGTTGAAAAGCCGGACCAGGTTGTTCACGCGCTCGCCGGCCACCATGATGGCCTCGGCGGACGAAAGGCCGTCCCTCCCCGTGGCCGCCCCGAGGAACTGGGTGATCTGTCGCATGCCCAGGGCGGGCATGGCGAACAGGCACATGCCGGCGGCGTTCAAGACCGTGAAGAGATCCTGCTGGGTCTTGACGAACTCGGCCTTGAACTCCTTGGAAAACGGGTCCATGCGGTTCTCCGAGGAGAGCAACTCCGCGCCGATGGGCCATGCTCGAAGGTGGCAGCCCCCTCGGTCGCTGGTGGCGTAGGCCAGGGCCATGCCCGTGGAGCCGCGGGGATCGTACGCCGGGAGCTCCAGGCCCTTGACATGCATGGCCAACTCCTCGGAGCCCCGGATGCGCCGGGAAAGCCGCCTCGTCCCTTCTCCCCACAAGGCCCCCGGGCCTTCCCCGCGCCCCATGAGGTGGATGGCCTGGATCATGGCCTCATGGTCGCCGAAACCCATGGAGAAGCCCACCTCCTCCGGGGCCAGGAGGCCCCGCTGGAGGCACTCCATGAGAAAGCCGATGGTGTTCCCCACGGAGATGCCGTCCAAGCCGTACAGGTCGCAGAGATACTCCGCCTGGATGATGGCACCGATGTCCGTGTTCTCGCACTGGGCCCCGAAGGACCAAACGTCCTCGTATTCGGGCCCCTCCACTACGGTCCCCTGGTACTTACCCCGGGGAACCCGGGCGATCTTGCTGCAGTGGATCGGGCATCCGAAACAGGCCCGATGGCGCACATAGTAATCACGGATGGACTCCTCGTTGACCATGGAGGCACCCGCGAAAACGCCCTTCTGGAAGTTCCGGACCGGATGGATGCCGGACTCGTTCATGCAGGAAAGGATCACGTTGGTCCCGTAGTCCTGGCGTCCCCCCCCGGCCTCGGGGTCGATGGCCAGCTCGTTCATGGCCTCCCGCCAAGCCCGCATGAACCCATGCGGATCGGCCAGGGACACGGCTCCCGTGCCCCGCGCGGCCACGGCCTTGAGGTTCTTGGACCCCATGACGGCCCCGGCCCCACCCCTTCCGAAGGCCCTGTACTCGGAGATGATGTTGGCCAGGAGGACCCGTTTCTCCCCGGCCTCTCCGATGGCCGCCACCCGAAACTCCTCCCCCAGGCGCTCCTTGATGGAGCTGTGGACCGTGAACGTGTCCCTGCCCCAGAGGGAATCCGCCGGCTCCAGCCGACCCGCGCCGTCCTCGATGACGAGCAGCGCGGGGGCTGGGGCCCGGCCGTGAACGACCAGGGCGTCCCATCCGGCCATCTTCAACTCCGGCCCCAGAAAGCCGCCGCAGTTGGCGTCCAGCCATAACCCGGTGAGTGGGCTCTTGGTGCACACCACGCAGCGACCGCTGGCGGGCGCCAGGGTGCCCGTCAGCGGACCCGTGGCCAGGACCAGGACGTTGTCCTCCGAAAGGGGATCGCACCCTGGGGCAAGCCGCTCCGTGAGGAGCTGGGCCCCCAGACCCTTGCCGCCGATGAACGCATCGGCCCACACCGGGTCCAGGGGGATGGTCGAGAGGGTCCCGGCCGTGAGGTCCACGTCGAGAATCCGGCCCGCATAACCGTGCCAGGGGGGAATGGACATGGGGGGGCGTTCCTCCTTACGGTCCCAGTTTCTCAATGGCGCGTGTGGGACACCATTTGGCGCACAGAAACGCGCCGCCGCAAGTGTCGCACACAAGGGGGAGGGGGGCTGAGGGATCCAGCGCGATCCCCTGGACCGGGCACGCCTCGGCGCAGCTCCCGCATCCGTTGCACAGGTCTTCCCGCAGGTGCACCCAGCCGTCCCAGCTCAGGGCACCCGTGGGGCAGGCCCCCATGCACTCGCGCTCGGGGCAGGCCAGGCACACCCGCAGGGACGGCTCCTCGGGCCAGCGGGCCGCGACTTGAAGGCGGGAGCGCTTGGGGTTGTTCTGGGCGAAATGCGCCCACGCACAGACCTGCATGCAGATCTGGCATTCCGTGCAGCGCGAAGGGGTGAGTTGGAACATGGAAGAGCGCCTCCAACGCAAGCCCGGGGTCGAGCCCCTGCACCCCCGGGGGCCTGAACGTCCGTTTCTTCATTTGAAATGACACTATCGCATTGTTCGGCCGCGGGCTCAAGGGCAAAGGCGGCCAAGGCGGGCGGGTCCACCCCCGTCATCCGTGCGCAAGGCGGCGGCTTCGCCAGAGGAAGACGATGGGGCTTAGCCAGAGGAACAGGGTCACTACCCCCAGACAGGCGCTCACCGGCCTGGAGAAGAACGCCGTCAGATCCCCCTGGCTCTTGATCATGGAGATCATGAAGGAGTCCTCGACCATCCTCCCCAGGACCAAGCCCAGGACCGCGGGGGCCACGGGGATGTCGTTGGCCTCCATGAGGAACGCCAGGACGCCGGTGGCCAGCATGATCCCCACGTCGAATGTGGAGTTGTTGATGGCGTACGATCCCACGATGCAGAACATGAGGATGATGGGCATGAGCACGTTTCGGGGGAGCCGCAGCATCTGGCAGCAGGCCTTGATGGCCAGGTAGCCCAGGGGGATCAGGAGAAGGTTGGAGAGGATAAAGGCGATGTACACCGCGTAGAGGATCTCCGGAGTTCGCTCGAAGATCATGGGCCCCGGGCGGACGCCCTTCATGAAGAGCACGCCGATGACGATGGCCGTGATGGAATCCCCGGGGATGCCGAACACCAGGGCGGGGACCCATGCGCCACCCAGGGCCGCGTTGTTGGCGGTGCCGGCATCCACGATTCCCTCGATGTGGCCGGTTCCGAACTTTTCGGGCTCCTTGGAGAAGCGTTTGGCCAGGCCATAGGTGATCCAGGCCGCGATGTCGGCCCCGGCCCCCGGGAGGATGCCGATGAAGGTGCCGATGGCCCCCGATCGGACCACGTTGACCTTGTATTTCCGGAGGGTGCGCCACATCCCCGAGTAGATGTGGAAGGTCTTGACCTCGCAGACCATGGCGCCCAGGCCCGCTGCGGAGACGTTGCGCATGACCTCGGAGAGGCCGAACATCCCGATCATGGCCGGAATGAAGTCGATGCCGTTGAGCAGCTGGACGCTGCCCAGGGTGAACCGGGGGTAGCCGAACGTCTCGGACAGGCCCACCGTGGCCATGAACAGCCCGATCAGGAGAGAGACCAGGCCATTGAGCAACGAGCGCTGGGTCACCAGGACCGCGCAGCTCAATCCGATGCACCCCAGCCAGAAGTACTCGAAGCTGGTGAACTTCATGGCCACCTCGGCCAGCATGGGGGCCAGGACGATGAGGACTGCGGCCCCCATGAGGCCGCCGATGACCGAGAAGAAGACGTCCACGCCCAGGACGTAGCTGGCCTGCCCCTTCTGGGTCATGGCGTACGAGTCTTCCACGTAGGCGGCAGACGAAGGGGTACCAGGGATGCGGACCAGCGCCGCCGGGATGTCTCCGGCGAAGATGGCCATGGCCTCCATGGTCACAATGGCTGCCAGGGCCGGCACCGGGTCCATGAAGAAGGTGACGGGCACGAGCAGGGCGGTGGCCATGGTGGCCGTGAGACCCGGGATGGAGCCCACGAAAAGCCCGTACACCGCGGACAGGAGGATGACCAGGAGCACATACGGCTGGGCCATCAGGGCCACTGCAGTGCAGACGTTCTCCAGCATGGTCACCAACCCCAGAGGCCCCAGGGCAGGGGGACCCGGAGCATCTTGCCGAAGAGCAGGTAGATGCCTGCGGTGACGAAAAACGCCATGAGGAGGCTCCAGAGGGTGCCCACCCGAAGCCCCTTCATCATGACCGCGAGGAGGAGAGAGGAGGTGATCAGAAAGCCCAGGGGCTCGGCGAGCACGATGTACGCGACCGGGGCCAGGAGGACCAGGGGGATGTTGGCGCGCCCCAGCCCTCCCACGGCCCCGCCGTCCACCTTGAAGAAACGCTCACCCCGCCGCACCCCCCGGATTACCAGGCCGACGCCGGCCAGGATCATGAGCACGGCCAGCACGCTGGGATACGCCGCAGGGCCCGGATGTCCCGGCTCCAGGGCCGGGAACTTGCGCATGTGAAGGAGCGCCCCCGCGCTGACCAGGATGAGGAAGGTTCCGATGGCCGAGTCACTGAACCGCATCTGACCTCAAGGCCTGCGGCGTCCCTTCCCCCCCGCCCGCCGGCGGAGTCGGCGAAGGGACGCCGCCATGGAGGCTCACTTGGCGATGCCGGCCGCCTTCATGACCTCCCCGTTCTCCTTGTCGGCGGCGGCCAGGGCCTGGGCAAAGGCCTTGGCGTCCAGGTAGTAGATGCCGAAGCCACGGCTTTCCATGAACTCCACGAATTCCTTGCTCTTGACGACCTTGTCCATGGCCTTTTCGAGAACGGCCACCACGGCCGGCGGCGTCCCCTTGGGGGCCGCCACCCCGCGCCATGCCCCGCAGGTCCAGTTGATGCCCAGCTCCTTGAGGGTGGGCACGTCGGGGAACTTGGGGTCCCGCTTGTCCGCCATGATGGCCAGGGGCCTCACCTTCTTGGCCTCGATGAGGGTGGCCGCCTCGGGGAGGGAACAGGTGCTCATGTCAATGCCGCCGGCGACCATGTCCTGCAGGGCCGGGGCCGCACCCTTGCTGGGGATCCACTGAATGGCCGTGGCAGGGAGGCCCACCGCCTTGAGCCAGCCGCCCATGGCCAGATGCCAGATCCCGCCCAGCCCCGTGCCCGAGTTCTTGAGCTTGCCCGGGTTCTCCCGGACGTATTTCTCCAGATCCTTATAGGTCTTCCACGGGGAATCCGCCAGCACGTTGATGCCCGCGGGGTCGAAGTTCACCATGCAGATGGGGGTGATGTCCTTGTACGTCAGTTCGGTGAGGCCCATCCAGTGCATCATGGTCAACTCCACCGTGGGCATGCCGATGGTGTACCCGTCTGGCTTCTCCGTGGCGATGGCCGTGTGCCCCACGGCGCCGCTGCCGCCGGTCTTGTTCACCACGTTGACCGGCTGCTTGAGCTCCTTCTCCAGCAAGGTGGCGATAATGCGAGAGACCGCATCGGTGCCCCCTCCGGCCCCCCAGGGACAGACAAAGGAGATGGGACGAGTGGGATAGTCCGCGGCCATGGCGGGGGCCGCCCCCGCACAGACGGACAGGACGACTGCCAGCATCCGTGCAACCTTCATTCTTCTCATGGCTCATCCTCCCTTTTCCATATTGTGGTGTGGACCTGCCATCATCCAGCCCGCGTGGTGCCCTTGCCCGAAGGCCCAAGGGCCCCGCGCCACGCTTTCGTCGGGCCGCGAATCCATTGACGAAAGGGTTGTAGCAGAAAAAACGCCCCGTGTCGACCCCCAAGGTCCCGGTGTGGAGAAGGAGGCCGTCCCCTCCGGCTGGTCCGGCCGGGGGAGTTGACGCGCCCCGGCCCGAACGGTATATGACAATGGGTTCCACCCCGACACAGGTGGATGCTCGCGCATGGCGCGGTCGTGAGGGCGCGGAAGGGGGGACGAGATGACGCCGTACGACGTGGTGACCTTCGGGGAGGCCATGGTCCGGCTGTCGCCGCCGGGGTTCCAGCGGGTCGAGCAGGCCCGCAGCCTGGATGTGGAGGTAGGGGGGGCGGAGCTCAACGTGGCCGTGGGGATGGTGAGGCTGGGGCTGCGGGGCGCATGGATCTCCAAGCTCCCGGAGAATCCCCTGGGGCGATTGATCGGCGGGCGGGCCCGGGCCACGGGCGTGGACTGCTCCCACATCATCTGGACCCCCCGGGGGCGTGCCGGGCTCTACTTCTTCGAGTTCGGGGCATCGCCCCGGCCGTCCAGCGTGCTTTACGACCGCGCCGGTTCGGCCATGAGCACCATCGGGCCCGGGGAGATCCCCTGGGTCGAGATCCTCCGAGGGGCGCGCCATTTCCACGTCACCGGGATCACCCCGGCCCTGAGCCCATCGGCGGCCCAAGCCACCCTGGAGGCCCTCAATGCCGCCAGGGCCGCCGGCTGCACGGTTTCGTACGACATCAACTACCGGCAGAAGCTCTGGGAGCCCGGGGAGGCCCGGCGGGTCCAGGAGCCGCTGCTGGCCCACGTGGACATCCTGTTCACCAACGAGCACGACCCGCGCGTGGTCCTGGAGGCGGCGGCGGGCGATCCCGGGGAACTGGCCGGGGAGCTGGCTCGGCGGTACGGCTTGCGCATCGTGGCCGTAACCGTCAAGACCGGGCGCACCCTGTGGAGGGACCAATGGACGGCCGTGGCGTACGGGGACGGGGCCGTCTTTCGCGATGGAACGTACGACGTGGAGATCGTGGATCGCCTCGGCGCCGGGGATGCTTTCGCAGCCGGGTTTCTGGCCGTTTGGCTGAGAACAAGGGATGTGGCCCGGGCTCTTCGCTGGGGCAACGCCCTGGCCGCCCTCAAACACACCTTCCCGGGGGACTTCGCCTGGGCGAGCCCCACGGACGTGGAGGACGTCCTTTCGGGGGCAGGACCCCGGCTCTCCAGATAGGGGTGGCGACCATGACCGCACGGGATGCAGTGCAGTGGCTCACGGCGGAAGGTTTGATTCCGGTCATCCGCGTGGACAGACTCGAGGCTGCGCTGAAAGCGGCGCAGGCCCTGCGGGGGGGCGGGGCCTCGGTGCTCGAGGTCACCATGAGCGTGCCCGGGGCCCTGGAGGTCATCGGGGAGCTGGCCCGCGGGCTGGGTCAAGATGTGCTTCTGGGAGCCGGGTCGATCGTGGATCCTCAGACCGCCGGCGCAGCGTTGTCCGCGGGGGCCCGGTTCATCGTGAGCCCGATTCTGAATCGCAATGTGATCCGCTTGTGTGTCCAGCGATCTGTGGCGGTCATCCCCGGCGCCATGACCCCCACCGAGATCGTCACGGCCTGGCGATGGGGGGCCAGCCTTGTCAAGGTCTTCCCGGCGGCCCAGCTGGGGGGGGCCGCGTACATCCGAGCCCTCCGGGGCCCGCTGCCCCAGATCCCCCTGGTGCCCACGGGGGGCGTCACCCTGGAATCGGTCCCGGCTTACATCCAAGCCGGCGCCGCAGCACTGGGGGTCGGGGGCGAACTGGTGGACAAGGCCGCCCTGGCCCGAGGGGCGTTGGCCGTCGTATCCGAGAAGACCGCGGCGTATCTCCAGGCCATCCGCGCAGCCCGGGGGGGCTGAGAACCAGCCCCGGTTTCCCCCCGTCACTCGAACCGATGGCGGATGATGGCCCCTTTGTCGGCGGATTCGGCCAGCCGGGCATACAGCGCCAGATACCCGCTTCTGAACTTGGGCACTGGCCGCCTCCATCGGGTCAGGCGATCCCGGATCTCTGCCTCCTCCACATGGAGTCGGAGACTCCGGTTGGGGATGTCCACGGTCACCTCGTCGCCGTCCTGAACGATGGCGATGGGCCCCCCCTCGGCCGCCTCCGGGGAGACGTGGCCCACGAAGCAGCCGTTGTTGGTCCCTGAGAAGCGTCCGTCGGTGACCAGGGCCGTCTTCAGGGCCAATCCCCTCCCGTAAAGGAGCTTCATGGCCGTGTACATCTCCCGCATGCCCGGGCCTCCCTTGGGGCCTTCGTATCGGATGACCACCACCTCCCCCGCCCGGACCCTGCCCTCGAGGATGGCCTCGTTGGCGGCCTCCTCGGAATCGAAGCAGCGGGCCCGGCCCGTGAAGACGTGCATCTGGGGGGCGATGGCCGCGGGCTTGGTGATGGCGGTGTTTGGGGCGAGGTTGCCCCGAAGTACAGCGAGCCCCCCCTCGCGGCTCCACGGGTCGGAGGCGGGGCGTATGATGCGCCCGTCCAGGATCCGGGCGTGGGCCACGTTCTCCGCCGCGCTCTTCCCCGTGACGGTCATGGCGTCACCGTGGAGGAGGGGGAGGATCTCCTTCATCACCGCGGGCACGCCCCCGGCAGCGTGGAAGTCCGGGACGTTGAGGGGGGCGGCGGGGTTCATCTTGGCGATGTGGGGGGTGCTTCGGCACAGCGACTCGAATTGATCCATATCCAGGTCGCACGCCGCCTCGTACCCGATGGCCGGCAGGTGCAACGCCACGTTGGTGGAGCCACCCACGGCCGTGCTGACCCGGATGGCGTTTTCCAACCCCTTGCGGTTGATGATCTGCCGGGCGGTGATACCGCGGCGAAAGAGCTCCACCACCTGTCGGCCCGATTCCTGGGCGGATCGGAGCCGGTGGGCCTGGGTGGCGGGAATGGTGGCGCTCCACGGGAGGGACATGCCCATGGCCTCGGCCACGCAGCACATGGTGTTGGCCGTCCCGAAGAAGGAGCATGAGCCGCAAGTGGGTGCGGCGCAGTCCTCCAGGCGCTGATACTCCTCCAGGGTGATCCTTCCAGCCTTGAGCATGCCCATGGCCTCGGTGATGGAGGTGGTGTCCGAGGCCCGGCCGTCGAACTCACAGCCCCCCTCCATGGGTCCTCCCGCCACCAAGATGGCCGGCAGATCCAGGCGGGCTGCGGCCATGAGCATACCGGGGACGATCTTGTCGCACGAGCCCAGGAGCACCACGGCATCCAGCCGGTGGGCCTCGATCATCATCTCGATGTCGTGGGCGATGAGGTCCCGCGTGGGAAGGATGCAGTGCATCCCCTCATGGCCCTGGGCGATGCCGTCGCATGCGGCGATGACCCCGAACTCCACGGGGGTGCCTCCGGCCTGCCGGATCCCCTGTTGGACATACTCCGAGACAAGATCCAGGTTGTAGTGGCCCGGAACCACTCGGTTCCAGGAATTGGCGATGCCGATGAGCGGGCGCTCCAGGTCATAATCGCTGAACCCCATGGACTTGTACAGGGCCCGATGCATGGACCAGTCGGGCTGCCTCAATATCTCCTTGCTTCGCCACTTCATTGGGGATCCTCCTTGGATTGAAGTACCATTCTGGTTGCATCCTGCGGAGTCATGCATGGCAATGATGCGACGGCAGCCCCATATCCGTACCCTTTGCCCACGGCCGCTCCCGGGCAACGGGATCCGGGACAGAGGGCTGCCGCCTCAGGCGTGGCTCTCCATGACGGTATTGGCAGGCCGGCCACACATCGTCAGCCCTCAGAAGGGGAGCAGGTCGCCCACGTCGTCGAACGCCATGTCGCATGCGGGTTCCTCGACCGTGAGGTCCTCCCGGCCTTGCATCTCCTCGAGATAGGCCTCCGAAACCATCACCTCGGCCAGGTCGATGGTGCTGCGGATGCGGATCACCCGGGCGTCCTCGGGCCGGATGTATCCGATGGTCTGCAGGGCTTCCTCCAAAGCCACGCGGTCCGTCTGGAATCCGATGGGGACCGCGGCCAGATACGGGCGGTTTCCCGTCATGGTGTTGATCCGGGTGATCTCTGGATCGATCTTCCCGATCAACCTGGCGTGGGCGTATTCCGCGAATCCGACCCCGGTGGCGTTCCCCTTGGTCTCGGGAGTCAGATCGCGGACATAGATGCGGGTGACCTTGGGGTATTCGTCCGGGGCGGCATAATGGACGTAGTACTTCCGGCCGATGACGTTGCTGTCCATGCCGGTCCCGCTGATGTTCTTGCCCATCTGGTCCACGATGAGGAGATCCACGCGCTGGAAAGGAAGCCGGGGGAGCCACTTGCGGGCCATCACCAACAGCTCCTTTTCCCGCTCCAGAAACCGGGGCGGCTCCAACGCCTCGATGAACGCCGGCTCGTGGGCGGCGTTCTCCAGGATGGCGAGTCCGAGGAGTATCCTGCACTTCTCAATGACCGTCTGGGCGACCGATCGGATGATGTGGTCGAAACTGTAATGAACGAAGGCCTGATGGTAGACCTTGGCCCCCTCGTGCTTTCCCAGGCCGATGAGCATCATCTTGTGGAGGCCGCTCTCGATCTCCCCCGTGAAGTCGGTGTGCGGACGCACCCGCCCCACCACCAGGACGTGGTCCGCCTCGTGGGCGCACTTGTCGAAGAAGACGGGGATGCCGTCCTCGGTGGTCCCGACCTGCACGACCTCCATGGAGGCCCGGATGGGGGCGCCGGTATAGGACTCGGTGACCCCGTATCCCTCGACGATGGCCCTTTGGCCCTGGGCGGTCCCTCCGCCATGGCTGCCCATGGCCGGGACGATGAACGGGTGTGCCCCCCGGGCCTTCACTTCCTCCACCAGGCTGCGGATGATGAGCGCGATTTGGGCGATGCCCCGGCTTCCCACGGGGATGGCCACGGACTGTCCCGGTCGGATCCGGTGGAAGGCGGACTGCGTCGCGAGGGTCTGGCGGACCGCTGCCGCCACGTCGGCCACACGCGGGGCCTCAAAGCGCTGGGCAATGCGCAACATCCTGGGGTACGGCATGGGTTCCTCCGGCAATGAATGGTAAGGAAGGGAATTCAATCCCGCTGTCCCGGGCGCGGTGCCGGCAGCCCGGCGTCAGGCCGACGGACCGTCCAGCAGGTCCCCTCGATAGTATGACAATCCTCCGGCCTTGGCAACGGCGAGGGCGGTCCCATATCCTTTCCGTGGCGGATGGCTGGTGAGCGTGACGGGGCCATCTCCGTGCGCTCGACGCCTTCACGATCACCCCCTGACAGCTCGCAGCCCGGCCAACGGCGGGGTTGCCCCCTTCCGTCACAGGCAGGATCTCCCTCGTTCAAGGGCGAAGTCCCGCCTTTGGCGAGGCTGCCTGCTCGCTTGTCATGGGCGCCCCGTCGCGCTGCTGCCGACGCAGGGCTCCGGGACTGGGGACTGCCCTCGTACCTGACGGGCTTCCTGGGGGCGGCAGGTGACGTCCCTTGACAAATCCAAGTCGTTGTAAGTATGTTCGTGGCACGCGCGCGGTTGAAGCGACCCGTTCCTCGTCCATCAGCCCCTTTGCTTCCGAGCGAGCTGTCAAGGCGCGTGCATTCATCCTCCGTCAGTTCAACGGACGCGCGAGGCGTCGTTGGCCCCCCGGCCGCTTGGGAAGGGAGGTGGACCAGGGCCTCGGGGGGCCATGGAAACAACCTCAAACAACTCCAGGAGGTGAAGATCCATGGACGAGAGAGAGCTGAAGCTGTCGAGAAGGGATTTCATCAAGACCGCGGGGGCGGGGGTGGCGGGGGCCACGCTCCTGTCCGGGTCGCTGGGATCGATGACGGGAACGGCCCTGGCGGCGGCAGGTCCCCCCAACCTGGCCGTGGAGAAGGGGGCCGCGCTCAAGGTCCTGCGCTGGAGTCCCTTCGTGGCGGCGGACAAGGACATTTGGGAGCAGAACACCCGGAAATGGGAGCAAGCCACGGGCGGCAAGGTGGTCACCGAGTATCTCTCGTGGGAGGACGTCCGGCCCAAGGCCGCCATGGAGGCCTCGGTGGGGGCGGGCCACGACATCGTCCTGGGTTGGCATGACGACCCCTTCCTGTATCCGGACAAACTCCTGGATGTGACGGACGTCTGCGCGTATCTCGGCGGCAAGTACGGCGGTTGGGAGGACGTGGCCGTCAAGTACGGGGTCAACCCCAAGACGGGCAGATGGATCGACATCCCCATCGGCGGGCCGGGCCAGGCCATCTGCTACCGCAAGAGCTGGGTCAACGAGGCGGGCTACCCCGAGATGCCGCTCCAGATGGACAAGTTCATCGACTGCTGCAAGAAACTCAAGGCCAAGGGGCATCCCGTGGGCTTTGCCCTGGGCCACGCGGTGGGGGACGGCAACAACTGGGCCCACGGGTTTCTCTGGGCCTTCGGGGGCAAGACCGTGAACAAGGACGGCTCGCCGGCCATCAACAGCAAGGAGACCCGAGCGGCCCTGGCGGCCATGAAGGACCTGTACGACAACGCCATGATCCCGGGGTGCGCTTCCTGGCTCGATCCGCACAACAACAAGGCGTACCTGGCCGGGGAGATCTCGGCCACCAACAACGGGATCAGCATCTACTACGCCGCCAAGAAGGATTTTCCCCAGGTCGCCGAGGATACATTCCACCAGTATCCGCCCCGGGGGCCCTCGGGCAAACCCACGGAGCTCCACCTGTTTGACCCGGCCTTCATCTTCAAGCACACGCCCTATCCCCAGGCCGCCAAGCACTATCTGATGTTCATGATGGAGAAGGAGCAGGCGGGCCCGTGGATCAACGGGATGCTGGGCTACGTGAGCCCGGCCCTCAAGGCGTACAAGGAACTTCCCGTGTGGACCTCGGACCCCAAGCACACGGTGTACCGCGACTGCATCGCCAACATGCTCTGGACCGGATATGAAGGCCCCATCGGTCCGGCCTCGGCTGCGGTCATGGCCGAGTACGTGGTGGTGGATCTGTTCGCCAACGTCTGCGCCAAGGGCATGAGTGCGGACAAGGCCATCGAGGTGGCTGAGAGGGCCATCGTCAAGGCGTACAAAGTCAAGAAGGCGGCCACCAAGGGATAGCCGGTTCGGCCTGGGCTTCCCCTTGCCCCTCGGACCATCCGAAGGCGGGGGAGGGGTGATTCGGAGGAGGGGCTTTGTCGGTCAGGGTGCACGAGCAGGTCGCGGGGGCCACGGGGATGCGGGGGCGCCTTGCCCGGGCGCTGGACAACCCGACGATCCTGGGCATCCTGTTCGTGGCGCCGGCGGAGCTCCTCCTCCTGGTATTTCTGGCATATCCCTTTTTCCTGGGCCTGTGGCTCGGGTTCACCGACACGGTGGTGGGGCGGGAGGGGAACTTCATCGGGGTCGAGAACTACGCGGACCTGCTGGACGACCCGTCCTTCTGGCTCACGGTGTTCAATACATTTCTCTATACCGTGGTGGCCGTGTTCTTCAAGGCCGTCTTGGGCATCGGGCTGGCCGTCGTGCTCAACCGGGACTTCCGGTCCAAGGGGCTCATGCGGGCCGTCGTGCTGCTGCCCTGGATCATCCCCACGGCCCTGAGCGCCATTTGCTTCTGGTGGCTCTACGACGCCACCTTCAGCGGCATCTCCTGGGTCCTCATCCGGCTGGGCCTCATCGATACCACGATCAACTTCTTGGGCGATCCGTGGAACGCCCGCTTCTCCCTCATCGCGGCCAATGTGTGGCGGGGCATCCCGTTCTTCACCATCGGGCTCCTGGCGGGGCTGCAGACCATCAACCCGGATCTGTACGAGGCCGCGGACCTGGACGGGGCCACCTCCTGGTCCAAGTTCCGGCGGATCACCCTGCCGTTGATCACGCCGCTCTTGGCCGTGGTGACGGCCTTCTCCACCATCTGGACCTTCGCCGATTTCCAGCTCATCTGGGTCATCACCAAGGGCGGACCCGCTGGGGCCACCCACATCTTCGGGACCCTGTCCTTCCAGCGGGCCATGGCAGGAGGACACTTCGGCGAGGGAGCGGCCATCTCCAACTTCATGCTTCCCATTCTCGTTGTATGCGTGCTCGTCAGCTTCAAATATCTGCGGAGGGAGGACTGACGGTATGGTGGGCGAGAGGCTCGGCTCCAGGCTCCTCAAGTTCTACCTCCCCCTCGTCCTGTACCTGTTCTTCCTGCTCTTCCCCTTCTACTGGATGATCAACACGGTTTTCAAGTCGGACAAGGAACTCTACGACCTGGGGCTCAATCCCTTTCTCATCCACAGCCCCACCCTGGGAAACATCGTCCACCTCTTTACCCAGACCATCTTCCTCCAATGGATGGGCAACACCTTCTTCGTGGCCCTCACGGCCACGGCCCTTTCCCTGACGGCCAGCCTCCTGGCCGCCTACGCCATCCAGCGGCTCCGGTTCAAGACCTCCCAGTCGACGGGCGTGGCCATCTTCCTGAGCTATCTCGTCCCCCAGACCATCCTGTTCATCCCGCTGGCGCACATCATCTTCAAGCTCAGGCTGTGGGACTCCCTGTGGTCCCTGGTCCTGACCTACCCCACTTTTCTGGTCCCGTTCTGCACCTGGCTCCTCATGGGATACTTCAAGTCCATCCCCAGGGAGATGGAGGAGTGCGCCATGATCGACGGGGCCAGCCGGGCCAAGATCTTCCGGAAGATCATCCTGCCCCTGTGCCTGCCGGGGATCCTCTCGGCGGGGATATTCTGCTTCACCTTGTCCTGGAACGAGTACATCTACTCCCTGGCCTTCATCTCCACCACCTCGAGCAAGACCGTCCCCATCGGACTCGTGACCGAACTGGTCCGGGGCGATGTATATCACTGGGGCCCCCTGATGGCGGGGGCGCTGTGCGCATCGGTCCCCGTGGCCCTGGTCTACTCCTTCTTCGTGGAGCACTACGTGGCCGGCATGACAGGGGCCCTCAAGGAGTGACGCCGACATGGCAGAAGTGCGGCTGGAGAGTGTGTCCAAGCGTTTCGACGACGTGGTGGCCGTCAACGAGTTCAGCCTGACCATAGCGGACAAGGAGTTCGTGGTGCTGGTGGGTCCCAGCGGCTGCGGGAAGACCACGACGCTGCGGATGGTGGCGGGGCTGGAGTCCATCACCAGCGGGAAGGTCTTCATCCAGGATCGCCTCATCAACGACGTCCCGGCCCGGGATCGCAATATCGCCATGGTCTTCCAGAACTACGCCCTGTACCCCCACATGACCGTGTACGAGAACATGGCCTTCGGCCTGGAAATGCGAAAAGTCCCCGGGGAGGAGATCCGGCGGCGCGTGGAGGATGCGGCCGACATCCTGGACATCGGCCATCTCCTGGCCCGAAAGCCCAAGCAACTCTCGGGCGGCCAGCGACAGCGCGTGGCAGTGGGACGCGCCATCGTGCGCAAGCCCCAGGTCTTCCTGTTTGACGAACCCTTGTCCAATCTGGACGCCAAGCTCCGGGTGCAGACCCGGGTCGAGCTGAAGAAGCTTCACGAGCGTCTGGCCACCACGGCCATCTACGTGACCCACGATCAGGTGGAGGCCATGACCATGGGCGACCGCATCGTGGTCATGAAGGACGGGCTCATTCAGCAGGTGGGCGCGCCCCTGGAGCTGTACAACGGCCCGACGAACAGGTTCGTGGCCGGGTTTCTGGGAAGCCCTTCCATGAACTTCTTCGAGGCGGAGCTGGTGGGCTCTGCGGGCGGCCTGTCGGTTGTGCGGAGGCAGGTGCGCATCGACCTGCCGCCGAAGGCAGCCGGAAGGCTCCGCGGCAGTCCGGGCAGGAGGGTCATCGTCGGCATCCGGCCCGAAGACCTCCCCATGGCCCCGGCCCATGTGCCGGGCAGGACAATCCAGGCCACGGTGGAGGTGGTGGAGCCCGTCGGCAGCGAGACGTACGTGGATGCCAATGCAGACGGGCTTTCCCTCATCGCCGGCGTGGGGAGAAACACGGCAGTGCAGCCCCACCAGGACGTGATCCTGGAGCCCATTGCGGAGCGCATCCATCTGTTCGACCTCCAGTCCGAGACGGCACTCCTGGGACGTCCCTGAGACGCAAGCCGCCGAGGCAAGCCGGGCCGCAATCCACGGGAAGACACGGGGGTTCGTGCGCCGGGGAGGGGCGATGTGTGCAACGAGCCCCCGGCCGTGAAGGGCCATGACTGCCAGCCATTGCCATATGAGGAGGACCCATGAGATCCGCCAGCCAAATGCCGACCATCCGCCTGCACGCCCGGGACAATGTAGTCGTGGCCAGGGTGGCCTTGGAGCCGGGCTCTGCCGTCCCGGAGGAGGCCTTGACCTGCCGGGATCCCGTTCCCCCGGGCCATAAGGTGGCCACGGCGGGCATTGCCCGGGGCGCTGCCGTGCGCAAATACGACCAGATCATCGGCTTTGCCACCCGAGACATCGAGCCCGGCCAGCACGTTCACACCCACAATCTGGCCGTGGGGGCCTTTGAGAGGGAGCACGACTTCGGAGCCGAGGCCCGCCCCACGCCCCTGGTGCCCGAGGCCCGGCGGGCCCGGTTCCAGGGGATCGTGAGACCGGATGGGCGGGTGGCCACGCGCAACTACGTCGGCGTCCTGCCCACAGTCAACTGCTCGGCCACGGTGGCTCGGGCCATCGCCGCCGCCTTCGAGGGGGACGCCCTGGCCCCCTTTCCCAACGTGGACGGGGTCGTGGCCCTTCCCCATGGGGAGGGGTGCGCCACGGCGGGCAGAGGGGAGAACTTCGAGCGGCTGCAGCGGACCTTCGCCGGATGGATCCGACACCCCAATTTCGCTGCGGTCATCCTGGTGGGCCTGGGATGCGAGGCCAACGAGGCCGGCCTCCTCATGTCCTGCATGGGGTTTCAGGCAGGCCCGTTCACTCATGTGATGAACATCCAGGAGCACGGGGGGACCGGGGCCACGGTGGCCGAGGCCGTGGGTCGCATCGGCCGCATGCTTCCCGACGTCAACCGCATCGAGCGCCGGCCCGTGTCGGCCGAACACCTCATCCTGGCTCTGGAGTGCGGAGGCTCCGACGCCCACTCGGGGATCACGGCCAACCCGGTCCTGGGGGCGGCGGCCGATCTCCTGGTGCGCCACGGCGGCACGGCCGTGCTGAGCGAGACGCCGGAGATCTACGGGGCCGAACATCTGCTGACCCGCCGGGCCGCAAGCCGGGAAGTGGGGGAGGCCCTGGTCCGCCGGATCCGGTGGTGGGAGGAACACACGGCCCGGCTCGACGGGGAGATGGACAACAACCCGACCCAGGGAAACAAGGCCGGGGGGCTCACCACCATCCTGGAGAAATCCCTGGGGGCCGTGGCCAAGGGCGGTACGACCCGCCTCATGGCGGTCTATGAGTACGCCGAGACCATACGAGGCCGTGGGCTGGTGTTCATGGACACGCCGGGGTACGATCCGGTCTCCGTAACGGGCATGGTGGCGGGGGGGGCCAACGTCATCGGATTCACCACGGGGCGGGGCTCGGCCTTTGGCTGCAAGCCGGTGCCGTCCATCAAGCTGGCCAGCAACACAGCCCTGTACGAGCGCATGACAGGAGACATGGACGTGAACTGCGGGGTCATCCTGGATGGAACGTCCAGCGTGGAGGAGCTGGGGGAGGCCGTCTTTCGCCTCATTCTGGATGTGGCCTCGGGCCGGCGCACCAAGAGCGAGATCCAAGGTTACGGGGACCTGGAGTTCATCCCCTGGCGCACCGGGGCCCAGATGTGACCTTGCCAGGGCCCCTGGGACTGTCTTTGGGTATGCCGCCAGTTCAAGAACGGAGATGCCATGGAGCGCACGGTCCGCTTCGATCTCAACGGAAACCCCGTGACCGTCGCCCACCGCATCGCCTTGCGGGACTGCGAGGTCTTCTGTGTGGGGGGCCGGGAGGCCAGGCAGTTCCAAGGGGTGCCGCACCAACGGACCGCCTCCCACGGGGGCTGGTACGGGGGGACAACCGGCGGGGCTCCGCCCCATCGACGCGGACCCGGGCGGGGGGCTTGGGTCAACACCCGCACCTTCGCCAGTATGATGCGCGTATCGCCGGCCGCGGTCGAGACGTTCCAACGACCAAGGCGGCCGGGATCCGGCGGGCCGGGGTGTGGAAATGGCTTGGGCGGCATATCGGGGGACCTACGTGGCCGCCATGGGGAAGGTGGACGTGGACCGGCGGACCGGCCGGGTGGAGGTCAGACGGGCGGTCCGCGCCCGGGACATGAGGCTCGTGGTGAACCTTGAAGGGGCCCGCCGGAAAACGGACGGGTCCGCCACCATGGGGTTGGGGTACAGCGTCTCGGAGGACGTGCGCTTCAGGGGAGGCGAACGGATAAATGGGAATTCGGGCACGTCCGGCCTTCCCTGGTCTTCATGGCTTCCCAGGATCGATACTGTCTTGGTGGAAGCCCTTTCCCATCAGCCCAACAGGCCCGAGTCCTCGTTATAGGATTGGGCGAAGAGGGATGCCGGGCCCTTGAAGACGTTGGCGTGGGTGAAGACGTGGTCCGCCACCTGCCGCCGCCTCTCCTCGTCCAACTCATGGAAGATCCGCTGCATCCCTGGCAGATCGCCGGTTTTCTCCATTTTGGCCCAGATCGCCTCGGGCGTCTCGGCCGGAGGGGGCGCGCCCTGGTCCCATCGTTTGGCGAAGAGGGCCCTGGCCTCCAGGGCCACGGCGTCCAGTCGACCCTTCAAGGCCTCCAGGGCCCGCTCCAGTTCCTCGGCTGTGCGGCATCCCGGGGTCAGAGACAGGCCCCCCTCCGCACCAGGAGGATCCGATTCGGCCACGATCCGAACCGAAACCTCCCCGATGACCGACTCCCTTTCTCCAAGTTTCTCCAACTTCAATCGAACGGTCATGGGCTGACGCTCCTTTCTCCATCCCTCAGCGGAGCCTAGGGAGATTCCCGGGGGTTGTCAAGAAAACGCCGTCCCGGGGTTGCATGGTCGGCTTGGGTTGTGGTAGAAGATCTGTGTCCCGACCGAAGACTTCCGACGACATCAGGCAAACCAATCCGTGAGGAGGGCGCCATGATCGGAAAAGGGTTTTTTCGAGCATTACTCTGCGCGGCTGGGCTTGTGGCGGCATTGGGCGTGTGGATCTCCCCGGCTGCTGCCGGCAAGAAGGACAACAGCCTGAACATCGCCTGGGAAAAGGAGCTGGAGACGCTGGACCTGTACTACAACAGCGCCCGGGAGGGGATCATCGTCAGCTACCTGCTATACGACACCCTGTTTTACAGAGATCCGGAGACCTCCGAGTACAGGCCGCTCCTGGCCCTCTCCCACAAGTGGGTCGATGACACCACCCTGGAGCTCGACCTGCGCCAGGGGGTGAAGTTCCACAACGGCGAGCCGTTCGACGCCGACGACGTGGCCTTCACCGTGAACTACGTGACCAATCCGGAGAACAAGGTCCTGGTCCAGCAGAACGTCAACTGGATGCAGAAGGCCGAGAAGGTCGGTCCGCACAAGGTCAGGATCTTCCTCAAGAAGCCCTTTCCCGCGGCCCTGGAGTACCTCTCCAACTACCTCCCCATCTACCCCAACGAGTATTACGCCAAGGTTGGGAGCAAGGAGTTCGGTGTGGCCCCCATCGGCACGGGGCCGTACAGGGCGGGGAAGGTGGAGGCGGGCAAGGCCATCACGTTCCTTCGCAACGATGCCTACTTCGATGGGAGTCCCAAGGGAAAGCCGGCCATCGCCAAGATCGTGCAGCGGACCATCCCCGAGGTGAACACCAAGCTGGCCGAGCTCATCACCGGGGGCCTGGACTGGATCTGGCAGGTGCCCCCGGATCAGATGGAGAAGCTGGGACAGGTGCCCAACCTGACGGTGATCCCGGCCGAGACCATGCGGGTGGGGTTCCTGTACATGGATGCGGCAGGACGCTCCGGAGACGGTCCCATGAAGAAGCTCGAGGTCCGCCGGGCCATGAACCACGCCATCGATCGGGCGGCCATGGCCAAGAACCTCGTGGGAGGACAATCTCGGGTGATCCACTCGGCCTGCTTCCCCAGCCAGTTCGGCTGCACCGACGAAGGGGTCATGAAGTACGACTACAACCCCGAGAAGGCCAGGAAGCTTCTGGCCGAGGCGGGTTACCCCAACGGCTTCGAGATCGACCTGTACGCCTACCGGGAACGGCCGTACGCGGAGGCCGTGGTCGGGTACCTCAAGGCGGTGGGCATCAAGGCCAACCTCCAGTACGGCCAGTACGCGGCCATGCGGGACAAGTGGCAAGCCAGCAAGTTCGCCCTGGCATACTGGACCTGGGGCTCTTATTCCATCAACGACATGTCCGCCAACACGGGATACTGGTTCAAGTTCACCACAGACGACTCCGCCCGGGACGAGCAGGTCAAGCAGTGGCTGGAGGTGGGCGACACGTCCGTCGATTCCAACGTCCGAAAGGAGAACTACAAGAAGGCCCTCCAGCGCATCGCCGAGCAGGCCTACTGGGTGCCGCTGTTCTCGTACGTGTCCAACTACGCGTACAGCAAGGACCTGGAGTTCAAGCCGTACCCGGACGAAGTCCCCAGGTTCTTCGCGGCCAGGTGGAAGTGAAGGGGAGGCAACAGGCAGCGGGCAAGGGACAGCGGCGGCAGAGGGGGAGCGCTTCGTCGGCAAGGGGGTCGGCGGTTCCCCAAGGCCGCCCCTTGCCTGATTTGATCTCCGCCCGTCCCATCGGACCCCACAGGAAGCGATGGCGTATTATACCCTGAAACGTCTGGGCCTGGCCCTCCTGGTGGCCCTCACCGTCTCCCTGGTGAGCTTCATGCTCCTGCGACTGTCCGGGGATCCCGCCGCCGCCCTGGCCGGCGAGAGCGCATCGGCGGCGGACATCGAGTTCGTCCGGCAGAAGTATGGGCTGGACAAGCCGCTGGTGGTCCAATACCTGGATTGGGCCGGGAGGGCCATTGGAGGCGATTTCGGGGAGTCGGCCTTCTTCAAGCAGCAGGTGAGTCACATCATCGCAGGCAGGCTGGGTGTCACGCTGACCCTGGGGTTCTGGGCCCTGCTCTTCGCCGTGTTCCTCGCCATCCCCCTGGGGGTCCTGGCGGCCATTCGCCCCAATACCTGGATCGATCGGGCGGCCCTGGGCATGGCCGTCCTGGGGCAGGCCATGCCCACCTTCTGGTTCGGCTTGGTGATGATCATCTTCTTCGGGGTGACGCTCCGGATGCTGCCCATCTCGGGCAGCGACACCTGGGCCCACTACATCATGCCCTCGGTGGCCCTGGGCTACTACGCGGCGCCGGCCTTCATGCGGCTGACCCGGGCGGGGATGCTGGAGGTCCTGGCCTCGGACTACATTCGAACGGCCCGGGCCAAGGGGCTCAGGGCTCCAACGGTCCTGTTCAAGCACGCCCTGCGCAACGCCGTCATACCCGTGGTCTCCCTGGCCTCGGTGCAGTTCGGCTTCATGCTGGGGGGCTCCATCGTCATCGAGACCGTCTTCGCCCTGCACGGCATCGGATTCCTGGCGTGGGAGTCCATCCGCCGATCGGACCTTCCCGTCGTGCAGGCCATCGTGCTGATGCTCTCGCTCATCTACGTCCTGCTCAATCTCCTCTCCGATATCCTCAACGCCTTTCTGGACCCCAGGATCCGGGTGGCATGAGCACGCGCGTGACGGCCATGGAAAAGGCGCTCCCCGTGACCTCCGAGGATCTGGGCGCCACCCTGGCGCCTTCTCCCGGGGCGCTGCTCAGGCGGCGCATTCTCGGCCATCGGAGCTTCCTGGTCGGCGCCCTGGTCCTGCTGGCCATCATCGTCATGGCCCTGGCGGCGCCGTGGGTCGCCCCCCACGATCCGTACGGCCAGGACCTGAGCCGCCGCCTGATCCCGCCAATCTGGCACGCCAAGGGCACCTGGGACCACCCCCTGGGGACCGACAGCCTGGGCCGCGATTACCTCTCCCGCCTCATCCACGGGGGCCGCATTTCCCTGCTCATCGGCGTGGCCACCGTGGGCATCTCCGGCGTCATCGGCTCGGCCCTGGGCGTCGCCGCTGGATACTTCGGCGGACGGGTGGACCTGGCCATCAGCTTCCTCATCAGCGTCCGCCTGGCCATGCCCGTGGTACTGGTGGCCCTGGCCGTGGTGGCCCTCATCGGCGGATCCCTGCGCGTGGTGATCCTGGTGCTGGGTTTCCTCATCTGGGACCGATTCGCCGTGGTCATGCGCGCCTCGGTCCAGCAGATCCGTTCCGTGGACTACGTGCAGGCCGCCAGGGCCGCCGGCTGCTCGACCCCGAGGATCCTCCTGGCCGAGATCCTTCCCAATGTCCTCAACAACCTCATCGTGGTGGTCACGCTGGAGATGGCCAGGGCCATCCTCCTGGAGGCGGCCCTCTCCTTCCTGGGGCTGGGCGTTCAGCCGCCGCTTCCCTCCTGGGGGCTCATGGTTTCCGAGGGAAAGGAGTTCATGCTGTTCAGTCCGTGGGTCATCACCATCCCCGGGGTGGCCCTCTTCCTCCTGGTCCTGTCCATCAACCTGCTGGGGGATGGGATCCGGGACATCAGCGCACCGGAGAACCGGGCTTGACCCCCGTGCTTGAAGTGGAAGGGCTTCACGTGGAAATCGCCATGGCCGCCGGGACATTGCATCCTGTGCAGGACGTCGGCTTCCACGTGGGCTGCGGGGAGACCCTCAGCCTGGTGGGAGAATCGGGGTGCGGCAAGTCCCTCACGGCCCTGGCGGTCATGGGGCTGCTGCCCACGCGGTCGCGGCGAGTGGTCCAGAAGCTCAGTCTGCTGGGGGAGGAGATCCGGGACGCCGGCGAGCGCCGCATGGCCGACATCCGAGGAGATCGGGTCTCCATGATCTTTCAGGAACCCATGACCTCCCTGAACCCCTGCTACAGCATCGGGAACCAGTTGACGGAGGCGCTGCGGCGGCATCGGTCTGTCTCCCGCGGCGCCGCCCGGGATCGGGCCGTGGCCCTGCTGGAGAAGGTCGGGATCATCGGGGCCGCAGGCCGTTTGGGGCAGTACCCCCATCAGCTCTCGGGCGGCCTGCGCCAGCGGGTCATGATCGCCATGGCCCTCATGTGCGACCCTGCCCTCATCATCGCCGATGAGCCGACCACGGCCCTGGACGTCACCATTCAGGCCCAGATCCTCTCTTTGCTGGCCGATCTGCAGAGCGAGTTTCAGATGGGGCTCATCCTGATCACCCACGATCTGGGCATCGTGGCCCGGGTGGCCCAGCGCGTGATCGTCATGTACGCCGGGCAGGTGGTTGAAACGGGAACGGTGGGGGAGGTCTTCGCCCGCCCCCTCCATCCGTACACCCGGGGGCTTCTGCGATGCATCCCGGTGCCCGGCCGAACCCGGCCGGGCGAACGTCTGGGGTCCATCCCCGGGCTGGTGCCCACCCTCATGGGGGAGATTCCGGGCTGCCATTTCGCCAACCGCTGTGCGTGGGTGGATGTGGCGTGCCGCTCCGGCAGGGTCCCGCTTCGGACGCTGACAGGGGGGCGGGCGGTCCGCTGCCTGCTGGCCGCACAGGGCCCAGGAGGCGCGGCATGAGGGGGTACGGGTTCCATGGTCCGGTCCTGGAGACCCGGGACGTCCACCGCCATTTCCGGGTGAGCGCAGGGGCGTTTCGCAGGAAGCTCATTCTCAGGGCGGTCAACGGTGTGTCCCTGGCCGCGCCTCGGGGCGGCGTCCTGGGGCTGGTGGGGGAGTCGGGGTGCGGGAAAACCACCCTGGCCCAGATGCTCCTGGGGCTCCTGGCGCCGACCCGAGGGGAGATCCTCCTTGACGGGAAGGAAATCTCGAGCCTTCGTCGCCAGGATATCAGCCGCACCGTGCAGCCCGTGTTTCAGGATCCCTATTCCTCTCTCAACCCCCGGCACAGCCTGCGCGCCATCATCTCCCTGCCCCTGCGGGTACACCGCGTGGGGGATCGCAGCACCTGGGGGGAGAAGGTTCAGGAGATGATGGACCTGGTGGGCCTGCCCGCCCGCCTTGCCCGGTGCTTCCCGGGCCAGCTCTCCGGGGGACAACGCCAGCGGGTGGCCATCGCCCGGGCCTTGATCATGCGCCCCGAGGTGGTGATCTGCGACGAACCCACCTCCGCCCTGGATGTGTCGGTGCAGGCACAGATCTTGAACCTTCTCCTGGACCTGCGGGACGCCCTGGGGCTGACGTACATCCTGATCAGCCACAACTTGAGCGTGGTGGAGCACCTGGCCACGCGGGTGGCCGTCATGTACCTGGGGCGCATCGTGGAGGAGCGCCCGGCGGCCGAGATGTTCCAACGTCCGGCCCATCCCTACACCCAAGCCCTGCTGGCATCGGCCCTGACCCCGGAGCCCGGCCTGGGCCTCCCCAAGACGCACCTGGGCATCGCCTATCCCAATCCCATGGATCCACCCGGCGGATGCACCTTCCATCCCCGCTGCCCCAAAGCCGAGGAGCGATGTGCCCGCCTCGCTCCGGAACCGATTCGCGATGGAGACCAGTTGGTGGAATGCCACTTTCCCCAGAACAGGTGAGGTCGAGATGCCCACACGAGAGGACGCCATCGCCGCCGCCACCGCTCATTTCGATGAAGGAGGGTTTCTGTCCGATCTCCGCAGGCGGGTCCGCATCCCTTCGGAGAGCCAGAACCCGTCCTGCGTGGGACCGCTGCGGGACTACCTGACCGAGGAGATGACCCCCTATCTCCGATCCCTGGGGTTCCAGTGTCAGGTCCTGGAGAACCCCGTGGCGCCCCGCCTGCCCTTGCTGGCCGCCCAGCGGGTGGAGGACCCGAGCCTGGCCACGGTGCTCACGTACGGTCACGGGGACACGGTCCGAGGCATGGAGGGGCGCTGGCGGGAGGGGCTCCAGCCGTGGACAGTCACGGTGGACGGCGAGCGGTGGTACGGCCGGGGCGTGGCGGACAACAAGGGGCAGCATGCCATCAACTTGGCGGCCCTCGCAGCCGTGCTCAGAACCGAGGGCCGCCTCGGTTTCAACGTGCGCGTGCTGCTGGAAATGGGGGAGGAGTCCGGATCGCCGGGCCTCCATGCCATTTGCGAGCAGGAAAAGGCAAGGTTCCAGGCCGACGTGCTCATTGCCAGCGACGGGCCGAGACTGGCGCCCGACCGACCCACGGTGTTCGGCGGGAGCCGGGGGGTGCTCAACTTCGACCTGGTGGTGGACCTGCGGGAAGGCGGGCATCACTCGGGCAACTGGGGCGGGCTCCTGGCCAACCCCGGGATCATCCTGGGCCACGCCATCGCCTGCCTCGTGAGCCATCGGGGAGAGATCCGGGTGCCGGCCCTCAAACCTCCGGGCATCCCGGAGTCGGTGCGGCGGGTCCTGGCGCAACTGGAGGTGACCGGAGAGGGAGGACCCCAGATCGATCCCGAATGGGGCGAGCCGGGCCTGACCCTGGCCGAGAAGGTCTATGGGTGGAACACCCTGGAGGTCCTGGCCTTGGAGAGCGGAGATCCGGCCGCCCCGGCCCATGCCATACCTCCCAAGGCCTGGGCCCGCTGCCACATGCGCTTCGTGGCGGGGCAGGACCCCTCGCGGTTTGTGCCTGCGGTTCGGGCGCACCTGGATGCCGCCGGCCTCCACATGGTCCGGGTGTCGCCCGTGAGGGAGAGCTGGACCAACGCGACGCGCCTGGACCCCGACGACCCCTGGCTGACAACGGCGCTGGAGTCTCTGGAGCGAACCACCGGCAGCAAGCCGGCGTATCTGCCCAACCTGGGCGGCACTCTGCCCAATGATGCCTTCACGGACATCTTGGGCTTGCCCACCGTGTGGATCCCCCACTCGTACGGCGGATGCTCCCAGCACGCGCCCGATGAGCACATCTTGGCGCCGTTGACCCGCCAGGCCCTGCAGATCATGACCGGGCTGTTCTGGGACATCGGGCATGGCGCGGCCCCCGGCAACCCGCCCCGCGGGAAAGGCGCGTGATGCCCGAGAAAGTTGACTTGGGGGTCAGTTTTTCCTTGCCCGTGGCGCTCCTGTTCGGTATAATAAATTGAAATCGCTGAAAAACAGATCGTGGGCATGAAAAATGAAGTCGCAACTGAGTCGCGCAAGCTTTCTGAACTATGAGGGCGCAACCGGCCCGGAGTTGATCAACATCCCGCTGCCGGACGGTTTCGAGCAGATGACGCCGGGGGAGAAGATCCAGTTCATATCCGATGCGCTCAAGAACCTGGAGAACAAGTACCCCCCGGACAAGGAAAACCTCAGGCGTCACACCTCCCTGGTCCGCATCGGGCAGGGGAAGCTGACGTATTCGGTGGAATACCTCCCGGTGCCCGACGACGATTATTGAGAGAGGGGCCCTGCCCTTCTCTTTTTCCCAGGCGCATCCCAGCGAACATCGACACGCTCAGCGGCCGCAACCTGCCGCTGACCACAGAAACGCCAGCGCCCGGGCGGCCCGCTCGGGCGTGGGGTAATTCACCAGCGCGCCGTCCCGCACCAGATCCTTCAACTCCCGTTCCCACACGCCCGGCGGGGCCGAGAGGCACGCGACGATCGGCTTGCTTGGCGTCCGGGGCGTCAACAGGTCGGACAGCGCCCGGAGCACGCCCTCGTTGGCCGATGCGAACATGATCAGGAGCAGGATGGCGTCGGTGTCCGGTGCCTCCATGGCGACCTGCACGATGGCGCGCATGGCCACCGAGTCGTGCCACGCGGGCCCCATGTCGACGGGGTTGGTGCGCATGGCCAGGGGCGGAAGGAGTTGATCTATGGCCTCCTGGGTGGTGGACTGGAACGGGATCACGGCCAACCCCTCGGCCTCACAGACGTCGCAGGCAGCCACGGCGGGGCCCGCCTGCCCCGACAGGATGGCCACCCGCCGGCCCGCCGGAAGGGGACACCGAGCCAGGGCCACTGAGGCGTCCAGGAGGGCCTCCGCGCTGTCCGCGGTCAGGAGGCCTGCCTGCCGGAAGGCCCCTTGGTAGAGTTCGTGGCGGCCGGCCAGAGAACCCGTGTGGGAGCGGCTGGCCAGATCGGCTACATCCCCCTTGCCCACCTTGTAGATCACCATGGGCTTGCGCCCGCGCAAGCGCCGGGTCTCCTCCAGCAGAGCCCGGGGGGCATCCAGCCCTTCCACGTACATGGCGATGACGCGCGTGGTCGGGTCCTCTACCAGGTACTCGAGCAGGTGGGCAAATTCCACATTGCAGCGGTTCCCCAGTCCCACGACCTTGCTGAAGCCGACCCCCGCACCCATGCCCAGGAAGGCCAGAAGGTGGGACATGCCGCCGCTCTGGCTGAGAAGGGTCACGTGACCCGGTTCCAGCTGCGAAAACTGGGGCGTGAAGGATGCGTTCAGCTTGGCGTGCAGGTTGACGAGACCGAAGGTGTTGGGGCCCACCACCGGGATCCGGGCCTCCGTGGCCAGTCGGGCCACGTCGTCTTGGAGATCCGCCCCGCTGGCGTCGTCGAGCTCCTTGAACCCTGCACTGATGATCACGATGCTGCGGACACCTCTCTGGGCGCACATTCGCACCTGGTCCACCACGCGGGCTGCGGGAACCACCAGGATGGCGAGATCCGGGGGATGGGGGGTCTGAGCGACGGAAGAGCACGCCGGGCGCCCCATGACCTCACGCCTGCCCGGGTTCACGGGCCAGGTCAAACCCCTGTAGCCCCCTTCAACCAGGCTCTTCATCACGTGGAAACCCAGCTTGGCAGGGTCGTCGGAGGCCCCCACCACGGCCACGGATCTGGGATTGAACAGGGAATCCAGATGAAATCGCACGGAGGCTCCCAAGCTCGGTGCGGCCCGCACGCCCCGCCGTGCCGGCGGCCATGCACCGCCCCTGACTCATCTCCCCTGGAAGGATGGATCTCGCTTCTCCAGCTTGGCCCGAACCCCCTCCAGGAAGTCCTCGGTATTGAGGAGCATGCTCTGGACTTGGGTAGTGTGATCCAGGGCCGAGACCATGTCCGTATCCTGCGCCTTGTCCACGGCCCGTTTCCCCAGGCCCACGGCCAGAGGCGGTAGCTGCAGGATCTCGTCCACCCAGCGCCGCACCTCTTCCTCCAGCCTATCGGCCCCCACCGCCCGATTCACCAGCCCGATTCGCTCGGCCTCGGCCCCGTCGATGGTCCTCCCCAGCATGACCAGTTCCTTGGCCCTCGGGAGCCCGACCACGCGGACCAGCCGCTGGCATCCCCCCAGGTCCGGGATGAGTCCGTACTTGACTTCGGGAAGGCTGAAGCGGGCGTCTCGGGTCGCGATGCGGAAGTCACAAGCCAGGATGAGCTCCATGGCGGCCCCCAAGGCATAGCCGTGGATCTGGGCGACGACGGGCTTCTCCAGCAGTTCCAGACGATGGTAAGTCGCCTGCAACCGCTGGAGATGATAACGGAAGCCTGGTGCCGCCCGGTCGATACCCCCCCCTGCAAGAGACTGCAGATCCGTGCCCGAGGAAAAGGCCCTTCCCGCCCCCCGAATGATGAGGGCCCGCGCATGGGACATGGAATTGACGTCGTCGAGGGCCTGTCCGAGCTCCACGAGTAGTTGGTGGCTGATGGCGTTGAGTTTCTCCGGTCGGTTGAGGGTCACGACGGCCAGGGGTCCATCGCTTTCGAGAATCAGGGTTTCGTAAGGCATGGATCCATCTCCTCTCCTGCCGGATCCAGCGCACCCCGCGCCGGTGGTCGGGCGTGGGCTATTGTACGCGCCTGGGCCGCTGCCCACAAGCGTCCTCTTTCCGGATTGCGGGGGTGGCGGGTCCCTCGGGAGAGGGCCCCAACTGGGCCGCCAGGATGCCCGACAGCATGAGCAGACAGCCCCAGCGGGAGCGTCCGGTCATGGATTCGCCCAGCAGTGCCCAGCCCGCAAGTGCCGCGAAGACCGCCTCCATGCTCAGGATGATGGCGGCGTGGGCGGGCGGGGCATGTCTCTGCCCCACCACCTGGAGGGTATACGCCACGCCCACAGAGAGCGCTCCGCCGTACAGGATGGGGATCGCCGCCTCCTGGAGGCCATCCAGGGTCAAGACCTCGGTGAACCCGGCCCCCATGAGGCTGAGGCCGGCGCACACGGTGAACTGGACGCAGGCCAGGCGCAGGCTGTCCATCCTGGGCGAAAGCCATCCCAGGACGAGCACGTGGCAGGCCCACAGGAATGCCCCGGCCAACACCCACAAGTCACCCGGAGCAAAGGAGAGGGCTTGGGTGACGCTGAGGAGGTACAGACCCGCCGTGGCCAGCCCTGCCCCCACCCAGACCCCCGCCCCGCAGCGATGTCCGAGGAACAGACCCAGCAGGGGGACCAGGATGACATAGAGGCCGGTGATGAACCCAGCCTTCCCCGCCGTGGTGTACACCAACCCCACCTGCTGGAGGGTGGCCGCGCCAAAAAGGACCGTCCCGGCCAGCGCCCCGCCCCATGGGACGGACATGCGGTCGGGGTCCGCCGCAGCCCGGGCTTGGACCCACCCCACGACGGGAAGGAGGGTCAGGGCTCCCAGGGCGAAACGCACGCCATTGAAGGTCAGGGGCCCCATGTGCTCCATGCCTGCCCGCTGGGCCACGAAGGCTCCACCCCAGATGACGGCGGCCGCCATCATGAAAAGATCCGCCCGGAGGGTCCTACCGGCCATCGCGCCCTCTTCCTTTCCGAGATGAAAGTGTGGTAGAAGGTAAAGTAGTGGCATCGGACATGTCAAGGGAAGCCTGGGGGCCGCGCCATCTCGTAGGGCGCGATTTTTTTGGGCCGGGGAGGCCCTCCCCAGGGTCCCGAGCACGCAGGGGAGGGGACGGAGGAGATGCCGTTGGAGATCATGCCGAGCCTCCTGAGGCCAGGGGATCACTACCTGTCCGGCAATGAGGCGGCAGCCGAAGGGGCCCTGGCCTCGGGCTGTGACTTCTACGCCGGATACCCCATCACGCCGTCGACGGAGATCATGGAGCGCATGGCATGGCGTCTGCCCCAGGTGGGTGGAAGGCTCATCCAGATGGAGGACGAGATCGGCTCCCTGTGCGCGGTGGTGGGGGCGGTGTGGGCCGGGGCCAGGGGCATGACGGCCACATCGGGCCCCGGCTTCAGCCTCATGATGGAGGCGTTGGGATATGCCGCCTTCACCGAGACGCCTCTGGTGATCATCGATGTCCAGCGGGCCGGGCCGTGCACGGGACAGGCCACCCGGGTGGGGGCCGGGGAGATCATGCAGGCCAAATGGGGCTCCCATGGGGACTATCAGATCATCGCCCTGAGTCCGTGGTCGGTCCAGGAGATGTACGAGATGGCCATCGACGCCTTCAACCTGGCCGAGCGGTTTCGGGTGCCCGTCATCGTCCTGGGGGAAGAGGCCGTGGGCCATCTGCGCGAGCGGGTGACGGTCCCGGCCACGGTGGAGGTGGTGCGGCGGGACCGGGATATCACCCGCGCCCCTTTTGGGACCGATTCCCCCGATGGCGTCCCGCCCATGCCTGCCTTCGGCGACGGGGCCCGGCTCATGGTGACGGGATCCACCCATGATGAATGGGGGATCCGGCGGACCGAGGATGGTGAGGCCCACAGCAGATTGGTCACGCGACTGAACCACAAGATCCTGGGACACCGGGGAGAGATTTGCCGCGTGGATGGCCGGTTCATGGAGGACGCCAGGGTGGCCGTGGTGGCCTACGGATTCACGGCCAGAAGCGCGCTGCACGCCGTGCGGCAGTTGAGGCAGCGGGGGGAGCGGGTGGGCCTTGTGCGCCTGCAGACCCTCTGGCCATTTCCGGATGAGGCCGTGGCCGAGGCGAGCGGTCGCGTGGAGCGGATGCTGATCCCGGAGATGAACCTGGGCCAGGTGGAAGGGGAACTGCGGAAGGTCGCCCGCTGTCCGGTGGAGGGCCTCCACCAGGTCAACGGTGAGATCATCCATCCCGACCGTCTGCTGGCGTGGCTGGAGGGGAGGCTCTGATGGCCAGAGACATGGAAGCGTACCTCCGGCCTGAGGTGCAAAGCACGCCGTTTTGCCCCGGCTGCGGCCACGGCATCCTCATGGGCGCCATCCTGAGGGCCCTGGACGAACTGCATCCAGATCTGGACCAGGTGCTCTTCGTTTCGGGCATCGGATGCGCGGCCTGGATCCCCTCGCCCCACTTCAAGGTGGATACCCTCCACACCATCCACGGAAGGGCCCTGGCCTTCGCCACGGGAGCCAAGTTGCACCGTCCCGAGTCGACGGTCATCGTGGTGAGCGGGGATGGGGACCTCTCGTCCATCGGGGGCAATCACCTCATCCACGCCGCACGGCGCAACTTGGATGTCACCACCATCTGCGCCAACAACATGATCTACGGCATGACGGGCGGGCAGGTGGCGTCCACCACCCCCGAGGGCGCCCAGAGCGCCACGACGCCCCAAGGCAACCCGGATCGACCCTTCGACCTGTGCCGCCTCGTGGAGGCGGCCGGGGCCGCATACGTGGCTCGCTACGCCGTGGTGCAGCCGCTGCTGCTCAAGCGGTCCATCCAGCGAGCCATTGGGACCCGGGGCTTCTCGTTCATCGAGGCCGTCTCGCCGTGTCCCACCCAGTTCGGGCGGCGCAACCGGCTCGGGGAGCCGGCGGAGATCCTCAAGGCCCTGCAGAAGAGCCTGGTTTCCCGGAAGGAGGCCCAGACACTGCTCCCCGAGGCGTTGAATGCTCGGGTGGTGTACGGGGAGTTCGTACATGGATGAGATGTTTCAGGTGCGGTTCGGGGGCTTCGGAGGGCAAGGGATCGTGCTCATGGGGGCGATTCTGGGGGATGCAGCGGTCCGGGACGGCCATTGGGCGGCCGGTTCCAACTCGTACGGTTCTCAGGCCAGAGGGTCCGCATGCCGATCCGAGGTGATCGTGGCTCCCGCCCCGGTGGATTTCCCGCACGTCCTGGAGGCGGATGTGCTGGTGGCCATGTCTCAAGAGGCGTACTTGAGGTTCCTCCCCGAACTGCGCCCCGGGGGATGGGTGGTCAGCGATGCGCCCCAGGTGAGGCCTCGGCCTGGGGCGGCTCAGGTCCATGTGCCCATTGCTGCCACGGACACGGCCCTCAAGGCCCTGGGTGCCCGACAGGCGGCCAATGTGATCCTACTGGCTGCCGCGGTGGCGGTGACTGAAGTGGTCTCCAGGGCATCTCTGAAGGCGGCGGTGGAAGAAGGCGTGGCCGAGCGATTTCGGTCGTTGAACTGCCGGGCGCTGGAGCTGGGATTCTCCCTGGGGGATGCGGCCGTGGAGGCGCTGCCCGGCGATGGGGGACGGGGGCGGCTCCCGTCATGGGCCGCCTGGAGGTAGGAGCGGCGAGATGGCCCACGGAAGGACACATCGGCCTGCGGTCAAGCTGGAGGGATGCAAGCGGTGCGACATGTGCCGGCTGCTGTGCCCGGACTTGGCCGTGACCCGGGATC
The DNA here is from genome assembly GCA_964514105.1 of uncultured Desulfarculaceae bacterium. Classification (GTDB taxonomy): domain Bacteria; phylum Desulfobacterota; class Desulfocorpusculales; order Desulfocorpusculum; family Desulfocorpusculum; genus CAZEPJ01. The sequence goes on from CAZEPJ010000001.1 coordinate 100,181, forward strand.
GGCACAGCGGCGAGGTCCGCATCGACCTTCGCTACTGCAAGGGGTGCGGCATCTGTGCCGCCTTCTGCCCCGAGGGGCTCATCGGCATGGTGCCGGACGACGAGGTCGGGGAGGCGGGCTGACCGGCCCCTCATCTTCGCCACGGACGCCGCCCGCACGGCGGGTCGGGGGCCAGGACCTTGACGTAGATGGCCTTGTGGTCGCCCGGGGCATAGTAGTCTCTGAGCAGGGCCTCCTGAATGAATCCCCATCGGACATAGAAGGCACGGGTGGGCTCGTACAGGGGTTGGGACGAGGTGTCCGCATAGAGCCGGCGTCCGCCCATGCGGCGCACCGCCCGCTCGGTGAGACGCAGGAGGGCGCTGCCCACCCCCTGTCTTCGGCATTCGCTGCGAACGGCGATCCAGTACAGATCGTGGCCGGTCAGGGTGCCGGGGATGGGCCCGAAGCAGGTGTATCCGAGGACCCGGCCCGACTTCTGCGCGAAGAGGAAGTGATACCCACTGGCCTCCCCCCTGGACAGGCGCTCGGACACCAGTTCCACGGCGATCTCGATCTCAGCGGCCCGGAAAAAACCGGTCGATTCCACGATCTGCCGCACCGAACTCAGGTCCGAAGGGCGCACGGCCCGCCGGAAGCGGATCCCGGATGGATCCCATGGATTCAGCGCTGGCGCCGCGGGCACGGGGCCCTGACCGTTCCCGGGGCGGTTCTCTCTCATGGGAGGGCGTCCTCCAGGATGCATCGCACCAGGTCGTCGAACCCCATCCCTTCTTCCCGGGCGGCGGCCGCCAGGCCTGCATCGGGGGCGAGACAGGGATTGGCGTTGACCTCCAGTACGAAGGGGCGGCCGTCCGAGGAGACGCGGAAGTCCACTCGGGCGTACCCCTTCAGATCGAACAGCTCCCAGCAGGCCGCGGCCAGTTCCCGGAGCTCATCGAGCAACGGTTCGTCGCGGCCGTGGTCATAGGAGCGGGGCGTGTGGTTGAACTCGAAGGTGCCCTTCTCCCACTTGGCCTTGTACCCCACGATCTTGGGGAGTCCCGGCGGGAAGGCGTCGAAGAGGATTTCGGCCACCGGGAGCACGCGGGGCCCCTGCCTCCCGCCCAGGAGGGCCACGTTGAATTCCCGACCGTCGATGTAGGTCTCGGCAAACCAATCCCCGCCCAATCGGATGCGCACATCCTCCAGCACTTCATGCAGGTGGCTGGCATCCCTGGCCACCAAGACCGACTCCTCGTTCAGACCGATGGAGGCATGCTCCCAGACGGACTTGACGATGAGAGGTCCCGCCGGCAGGGCGCACCGTCCCGGCACCGTGCCCCGAGTGACCCATGGAGGCGTGGGGATGCCCGATGCCCGTAACATCTTCTTGGCCAGGATCTTGTCGCATGTGGCGAAGAGGGCCTGGGTGGGGCAGCCCGTGTAGGACATGCCCAGGACATCCAGGAGGGCGGGCGCCAGGTGGATCAGCCGCCCGTGGCCGTCCACCGACTCGACTAGGTTGAAGACCAGTTCCGGGTTCAGGGACCGGAGTTCCTCCGCGATCCGCCCCAGGTCCATGGAAAAGGTGACGGGGAATGGGCGGTGCCCCAGCCGTTGCAACGCGCCGCACACCGCATCGCGCTGAACCAAGTCGTCCAGATGCTCCGGTCCCGCGCCCTGCGCCACACGGTCAAGGAGGACCGCGATTCTCATGGCCGCCGGGATGCCCTTGCCGCGGCGGAGCGCACGATGCGCCCCAGGAGGTCCTCATACGCCATCCCCAGCAGGGTGCACAGGATGGGCAGGTCGGAATGCTGGGGGTGGAGCCCCGCCAGGGGGTTTACTTCCAGGAATTGCGGAACCCCTTGCGCGTCCGCCCTGAGGTCCACGCGTCCCGCGTCCCGGCATCCCAATCCGCGCCAGGCCGCCAGGGCCACTGCCATGGCCTGGTCGGCAGCGTCGTCCCGGGCCAGGCGGTACTCCACCAATTCCTCGCACCGCTCCTTGTTGACGTATGAGTACACCTCGGCCTCGGCCTGGGGCTTGAGGAAGACCTCCATGGCGCCGAGGGCTTCGGCTTCGGGCCCGGTTCCCACAATGCCCACCGTGAACTCCCGGCCGGGCAGGAACGTCTCCACCAGCACGGGCTGCCGGAATCGCTCCAACAGCTCCGGCACCACGCGGAGCAGCTCCTCCTCCGAGGACATCTTGGAGGCCGCGGTGACTCCTTTCCCCGTTCCCTCGGCCACGGGTTTGGCGAACAAGGGAAAGGGCAGCGCAATGGAGGCAAGGTCCGAAGCGCGCTCCACCACGGCAAAATCCGGCGTGGGGACGCCCAGATCCCGCACCACGCGTTTGGCCATGCCCTTGTGAAGGGTCAGGGCCAGCACCATGGGGTCCGAGAAGGTGTATGGGATGTCGAAGGCATCCAGTAAGGCGGGAACGAGGGATTCCCTGCCCAGGCCGCGAAGGCCCTCGGCGATATTGAAGACCAGGTCCCAGCGTTCCCCGGCCATGAGCTGCTTCATGAGGCTCCTGGAATGGCCGATGGGAACGGCCTGGTGGCCCCACCTCTCCAGGGCCTGGGCAATGGCCTCGACGGTGTCGGGTCGATCGAACTCCGCCGTCTCCTCCTCGCCGTACCCCTCGGCCAGATAGTCCTGGCGAAGATCGTACGTGATGCCTACGCGCACGGCGCTTCTCCCGGCGGTCCCGGTGCGGCAGCCGACGCCCCGAAGGGACCCGCATCGGGATAGATGTACAGGTTGCCCTGGTAGTTCTTGAGGAGGAGGTGTTGGCCGCTGCGGCCCACAACGTAGTTGGGGACCAGGGGGACCTTCCCGCCGCCGCCCGGGGCGTCGATAACATACGTAGGCACCGCGTACCCCGTGGTGTGGCCCCGCAAACCCTCGATGAGTTCCAGGCCTCGGCTCACTGGTGTGCGGAAGTGGGATGAGCCCCAAATGGGGTCGCATTGATAGAGATAGTACGGCTTGACCCGGATCCGCAGAAGCCCGTGCATGAGGCGCCGCATGGTGTCCAGATCATCGTTGATCCCGGCCAGCAACACGGTCTGGCTCCCCAGGGGTATCCCCGCGTCCGCCAGGCGCGTGCAGGCCTGGGCCGCCTCGGGGGTCAGCTCCTCGGGATGGGTGAAGTGAATGCTCATCCACAGGGGATGGAACCGCTTCAACATCCGGGTCAACCCGGCCGTCACCCGCTGCGGCAGGACCACCGGCGCCTTGGTCCCGATGCGCAGGAACTCGACGTGCGGGATTCGACGGAGGCGTCCCAACAGCCACCCCAGCGCCTCGTCGGACAGCGTCAAAGCGTCTCCGCCCGACAGAAGCACATCTCGCACCGAAGGGGTCCTCTCGATGTAGGCGATGGCCTGCTCCCATCGGCCCACATCCTGTCCAGGAGCACCGCCGTGATGCCCCACCATTCTCGATCGGGTGCAGTACCGACAATATGTGGAACAGAAACCGGTCACCAGAAACAGGACTCTGTCCGGATAACGATGCACCAGTCCCGGCACCGGGCTGTCTCCATCCTCCCCCAACGGATCCGCCGACTCCCCAGAGGCGCGCGCATCCTCTTGGGGGGAGGGGACCACCGTCCGCCGCAGGGGATGGGCCGGGTGGTCGCCGTCCAGCAGACTCGCGTAGTAGGGCGTGACGGCCAGGGGGAGGGCGCCGCCGTGCCGCACGATGGCGCGGCGCTCGTCTTCCGACAGCCGAAGGATCCTCTCCAGGGTCTCCAGATCCGTAATCCGATTGCGCAGTTGCCATCCCCAATCATTCCAGTCCGCCGGGCTGGCCTGGGGATAAAACCGCCTGCGAAACAGACGCGACCGGCTGCTCGACGCGAATCGGGGCATCCATCGGGCTGGCACCAAAACTTTGGATGTCTTGGTTGGAAGCGGGTAGGGATCGTCTGAGACGGGAGTGAATTGCGGGGACCCTTCCACACGCGCTGGCTGTGCCCCGCGGCCCGGAGGCTCGGCCTCCTCTGCATACACCAACTCCTTTTCCATTTCCTCCCCCTAGTAGAAAAAAAGGGGGGAATGATCCCCCCTGAAGCTCAAGCCGTTGACAGGTTGACGCCGCCGCCGGGTCATCACTTGACTTCTCTGACCTCCGAAACGCGCATCGTCTTTCTTCCCTCGGTCTCCTTCATGGTTCCCGTGGCTTCGACCTTCTTGTTCAACATCTTGAGAAGGTCTCTGCCCTTATCGGCCCTCGCCACGGAAATCGGTCCCTTGTCCGTCTGGATGGCCACGGCGGTGACATTGCCTTTGGCGTCCTTGGCTGCCGCCACCACGGTGCCCGTGACCGTCGATTTCTCCCCGGCTGCAGCACTCTTACCCTTGGACTTCTCCGCAGCAAGGGCACCGGCGCCCCATAGCGCGACCAGAATGGCCGCCGCAATCAGGACCGTCAGCGACTTTCTTCTCATCCCCACAAACCTCCACCGGAACTTCGTCCCCTCCCCCTCCCGCGGATCGCGACGGGCCGGGAACGCTCACCCCGGGGCAGCGCCATCCTGGCTACTTCTTCATCTTCTTCATGAACATGGATTCCGCCTTCTCGGCCACGGCCGCAGCGGCCTTGGCCGCAGCCTCGGCGCGCTCAGCCGAACGCTCGGCCCGTGATGCAGCGTCGCCCGCCTTCTTGGCCGCATCGGCTGCGCTAGCAGCGGCGGTCTTGGCGGCCTGGGCCTCACTCATGGCCTTGTCGGCCTTCACGCCGGCCTGATCGATCTTCTGCTCGACAGCCTTGAGATCCTCCGTGGTCGCACAGCCGCTGACCCCCAAGGCGAACCCCACCAGCACGACCCACACCAACGTCCCCAACCCCATCCTGCGAATCATGGTTTCTTTGCCTCCTTGCGTTTACTCAGTAGTCTTCCCGCGCAGCGTCCTTCCGACACCGCAGCACAGGCATACGAGGCCCGCTCAACCCCCCTACCACCACCTCCTCTCGCCCGTTCCAACAAAGCTCGGAACCATTATAATCAAATCCTCCCAAAAGGGGAGACGAAAATCGCTCAGTGCATTCCTGAGGCCCCGCATCCGCGTTCTTTACGCTGTCCGCGGAGGGGCGAGACAATAGTGATGGGTCGTGAACACCTGGTGTCCTCCCCGTTCCTGGCTGATCACCCCCCGGACCTCCACGGCCTGGTGCATCCAGCGGCGCAACTCACGCCCGGCCTCGTTGTCTGCCAACAGGAACTCCTCCTCGTCCACGGTGGCAAGGGCCAATGCCGTGACCGTGCCGTCCCGGTCCCAAGCCACAGGCACCACCACCCCCTTGATGGTCACCAGACCGGACTCGCCGGTCGAAGGGATGGTCGCGGCATCCATGGGCAACGACCCCTGCACGGCATATGCGCCAACCGGATTTCATGTTCGTTACGCAATAGGCGTGCCAGAGATGCAACCCTTTGAAATATCTGAATCATCGCCCGTTCTGCCTCCGCTCATCCAGGAACTACGAGTTCGTATCGTGCAGTGCAGGATCCCAAATCGGAATTACAAAGTCATAAATTGTCAAAATAAATCTTTGCTATCCAACTGTTATGATTCGGAACCGGCACTTCCAAGAGCTGTGGTTATCGGAACATGGAGTGCCGACTTGGTCTCGCCCTCCGGGGCCTCATGGAAACGGGGTCGCCGAATGCCGTACTTGTTCATCAGTTTGTTGAGCTGGCGCACGCCGATTCCAGCAGCCTGGGCGCTGTTCTTGATCTTGCCCTTGTTCAGAGTCAGGAGGTCGTTGAGATAGGTCATCTCCACCTGTTCGACGCTCCGACGCCGGACCTCCTCCAGGGTCATGTGGACACCGAAGGCGTCCGGGGGAGAAGCCTTGAACTCCTCCTTGCGGAATCCGTACTTGTTCATCAGCTTGTTCAGCTGCCGGATGCCGATGCCCGCCACCGAAGCGCTCCGGCCGATGTGGCCCCGGTGGGAGGCGAGGAGCCTGCGCAGGTAGCTCCTCTCCAGCCTTTGCACGTTTTCCCGTCTGAGTTCCTCGAGGGTCATGGAAGCTGTACCCGCCCTCCCACGGGGCGCAGATGCGCCGGCGCGATCCGGGTCGTAAGGAGGACGGGGCTCCCTGCCCGGTGCGGCCTTCCTGGCTGCGGCTTCCCTGCGGCCCGCTTTGCCCGGCACCCCCCGACCCTCCCGCGGGGGGAACCCCCCCCTGGTGGGCTTGTGGTGGCGAGGGGCTCCCCCGGGCCGTCCTCCGTCCGAGGTCCTCTCGCCGCCGTTGTTGGCCTCCCGGCCGGGCCTCCTCCAAACCGGCCCCACCCCTTCGCCCGCCGACCCCGCCGCCCGGATGCGCCGTGGATCGTGGCGTGCAAGGAACGCGGCCAGTTCGTCCTGGGCAATCCCCTGGATGCCCCTTCTGGCCACCTCGTCCGCGGTCAAGGGGATCCCGAGGTCCCATGCGCCCTCCAGGCTCTGGGCGGGAAAGAGCTCGCTGGGGAAACTCTCGGGATTCAGGACGGACGATGTCTCCAGGATGTATGCCCGCTCGATCAGGTTCTCCAGTTCGCGGATGTTTCCGGGCCACGGGTACCTCTCCAAGGCCTCCATGACGGAGGGGTGTACTCCGTGGATCGCCTTGGAGCTGAACTTGTTCAGCCGTCGGAGGAAGACTTCCACCAAGAGCGGAATGTCCTCCCTCCGTTCCCGCAGGGGGGGGATCTCGATGGGGAAGACGCTGAGCCTGTAGTAGAGGTCCGTTCGAAACAGGCCGTCCTCGCACATCTTCATGAGGTCGCTGTTGGTGGCGGCGATGATCCGCACATCGACCTCGATGCTCTCCTCCCCGCCCACGCGCTGTATGGTCTTGTCCTGCAAGACTTGCAGAAGCTTGATCTGGGCCGATGGCGTGATCGTACCCACTTCGTCCAGGAAGATGGTTCCACCGTGGGCAATCTCGAATTTCCCCAGTTTGCGCCGCACGGCTCCTGTGAACGACCCCTTCTCGTGCCCGAACAGCTCGCTTTCGAGGAGCGTGTCCGGTATGGCACCGCAATGCAGGCTGATGAACTGCTTGTCCCGCCGATTGCTGTGGCGATGGATCAGATTGGCAAGGACCCCCTTGCCGGTCCCCGTCTCCCCGACCAAGAGGACCGTGCTCTTGGTGGGGGCCACAGACTGGACCTTGTCGAACACCTTGTCCATGGTGGGGCTCTGGGTCTGAATCAGCTCGAGGGACTCGGCCTGCCAGAACTTGTCCCTCAGGTAGTGCAGCTCGGATTGAATGCGGATGGACTTCTGAACGGCGTCCTTGACGTACTTGATCTCCTCGGGGTCGATGGGGTACGTGACATAGTTGCTTGCCCCGGCCTTGACCGCCATGACCGCCTCGCGAATCATCTCCTGGGAGGCCATGACGATGATCTCCGCATTGGGGAATTCCTGCCAGAACGGCTGGAGGGCCGTCTTGTAATCGTTGTACCCCTCGACCAGAGATGGTTCTCGGAGAAAATCCACATCGATGAATACGAAATCGTACCGCTTCTTCTTGGCAGGGTCGAAGCAGGCCCCGCGGCTCTGGGCCACGTCCACGCGGAATTCCCCTCTCAGGCAGCTTCGAATGGTCTCGTACGCCAACTGATCGCTGGACGCGAAAAGGATGTATCTCATGCCGCCCCTCGTCCCATGCTTGCCCGGGGCCTGGGACCGCGCGGGGCGCCGGGTTGCGCGCTTTCCGCCGCGGCCTGCTCCGGCGCCGCCCCGCTGCGGTCATCCACCCGTCCCCCGTCCCCAAACGCCTCGGGAGACGGTGCGGGATGTGGACACAAAAAAGGGGGGGGATATCCCCCCCCTCCCGACCCGCGGGCAAGAAACAACCCCGCGGACCGGAGCCTTCCCGCCCCGTCGCGATCTACTTCTTCATCTTCTTCATGAAAATCGCCTCGGCCCTGGCAGCCGAATCCGCGGCGGACCTGGCAGCAGCCTCGGCCCTTCCAGCGGCCTTTTCGGCCCTGTCGGCGGCGGCGGCTGCGGACTTGGCCGCGTCCGTCGCGATGGCCTTGGCACTCTGGGCCTCGGCCAGGGCCCTGTCGGCCTTGTCCCCGACGACCTGGGCCTTCTGCTCCACGGCCTTGAGGTCGTCCGTTGTCGCGCAACCCATGAAGGCCACACCGTACCCAACCAGCAACGCAATGGCCACAAACGTCTTCACGATCTTGGCAGTCATGTTCCCGTTTCCTCCTCGCTTGGTGAACTTCTGGACAATCCCTTGCTCAACCGACTCCAACTCCCCGAATTCCCAAGGGTGCGCACCCCCTCAGCGCCACGCGTTCCTCCACCTCCTCCCCTGCTGTGTTGACACAATCACCCCGGGGACCACCGGGGCAACGTCTCTGACCCATCCGGCCGTCCCCTCCACCCCATCCCAGGACAGTTCCCATCGCGTTTGGAATCAGCGATTCCGATCCGTAGTCCGGCCCGAGGCGAGGCGACGTGATGGGAACTGGGAAGCCCTAACACAGTCATGGATTCCTCACAACACGCTGCCCGACAGGATATGACGGCACCGCCTGCGCGAGAACCTGTGGTTCCAAAATCCCCCGCAGCCCCATCCCATTCTCGGATCCAGGTTTCTGGAATGCCACATCGGACGCGCGTTGTCAAGGGAAATGTGTCCCCAGGTCCTGGGGCATCCGCTCATCTTTACACACGGGGATCCCTTTGTTAGCCTGCTGTCAGTGGCGGTTGTCCCCCGCTCCTTTTCCGGGGGAGGGCCGGAAGCCGGGCATGGTTGGGCCCCCCAGAGGTGATGGACATGCAATCCTATTACGATCCAGAGGATTTGTCCAAGTTCGAACGGGTCGGCGATGAGGCTCCGGAACTGGCCAGGAAGTTCTTCGATTACTATGCCTCGGTGTTCGCCGAGGGGGATCTGACCCAGAGGGAGAAGGCCCTCATCGCCCTGGCGGTGGCGCACACGGTGCAGTGCCCCTACTGCATCGATGCCTTCACCCAGGCATGTCTGGAGAAAGGGTCCAGCCTCGCGGAGATGACCGAGGCCGTCCACGTGGCCGTGGCCATCCGCGGCGGGGCCTCCCTGGTTCACGGCGTCCAGATGCGCGCGGTGGCGCGCAAGCTGTCCATGTGAGCCCCGCGGTCCGTCGCCCGGGGGCAGAGGACGGCATCCGGAGGGGGCCGAGGGGGGATGGGGATCGCGCTGGTGAATGTGCAAGGCCATGCCGAGGGAAGCGGGCAGGGGCAGACCCGACCGCCGGACGGGGTGGAGCCGTTCGGCCAGCGTCTCCTGCGGGAGGGGCTATCCCTGGTGCGGGGGACGTGCACCACCCTTCAGGTGAATGTTGGACTGGCCTGCAATCAGGCCTGCCGCCACTGCCATCTGGAGGCTGGACCCCATCGCCCCGAATCCATGAGCCGGGAGACGGCAGATCAGGTGGTGGCGTACGCCCGGCGCGGTCGCTTCCGGGTCATCGACATCACCGGGGGGGCTCCGGAGCTGAACCCCCATCTCCCTTGGCTGGTCGCCAGTCTGGCTCCGCTCTCGGCACGCCTCATGGTCCGCTCCAACCTGACGGCCCTCGACGAGGCGCACCGGGAGACCCTGGCGACGCTCTTGGCCGACGCCGGCGTGGTGGTGGTGGCGTCTCTGCCATCTCTCAACGCCGCCCAGGCCGATGCCCAGCGCGGGCAGGGATCCCTGGAGCGCAGCCTGGCCGTGTTGCGGCGGCTCAATGCCCTTGGATACGGTCGACCGGGATCGGGCCTGGAACTGAACCTGGCGGTGAACCCAGTGGGGGCCTTCCTTCCCGCGCCCCAGGCGCAGGCGGAAGCCCAGTACAGGAGGCGTCTGGCGGAAGGTTGGGGGATCCGCTTCAATCGGCTCTTCACCCTGCACAACGCCCCACTGGGGAGATTCCGCGCCTGGCTGGCGGATTCAGGAAACCTGATCCCGTACATGAGGAAGCTCGCCGCCGGGTTCAACCCCTGCGCCGTTGCGTCCCTCATGTGCCGCGAGCTGGTTTCGGTCTCCTGGGCCGGATACCTGCACGACTGCGATTTCAACCTGGCGCGGGGGCTCCCCCTGGGTGGCCGAACGACCCATGTCTCGCAGGCATGGGGGGCGCCGGCTGCGGGGGCGGGGATCTCGGTGGCTGATCACTGCTATGCGTGCACCGCGGGAGCCGGATTCACGTGAGGGGGGGCCATTGGGACCTGAGTTCGGGTCAGGAACTCCTCCAGGGGTCCCCACGGGGTTGGCTGCGCCAGCAGGTGGGCGCGAGGCCCCCGTGGGCCTCCATGCGGGAAGGGCCCGGATCATCGTCTTCACCCGGTATCCGCGACCCGGGGAGACCAAGACGCGATTGATCCCGGCCCTGGGGGCGCCGGGGGCGGCCCGGCTCCACCGCCGTCTGGCCGAACATGCGGTGGCGTGTGCGAGAAAGGCCGCCCGCATCTGCGCCTGTGACGTGGAGATTTGCTGCGATGGCAGCGACCATTCCACCGTGACCCGCTGGCTGGGCGGAGGGCTCTTGTTCACCCCACAAGGCCATGGAGATCTGGGCGAGCGGATGCGGCACGCCGTGGCACAGGCGCTGGCGGATGGCGCGGGGCGGGTGGTCCTGATCGGAACCGACGTCCCCGGGCTCTCGGCGGGGGTCTTGACCAGGGCCCTTCGACTGCTGCGAACGCAGGACCTGATCCTGGGGCCCTCCAAGGACGGGGGATACTACCTCGTGGGGCTTCGCCGCATGGCGTGGGAGCTGTTCGCGGGGATTCCGTGGGGCACGGAAGGGGTGTTGCACGCGACCCTGGCCAAGGCCCGGGAGCTGGCCCTGGAGACCGCGCTGGTGGATACCCTGGGCGATGTGGACCGCCCCGAGGACCTGGTTCATCTGGAGGCAATCCGGCCCTGACGTGCAGGAGCGGCCCTTCATCTCCGTCATCATCCCGACCCACAACGAGGCCCGGGAAATCGGTGGGGTCCTGGCGGCCGCGCTGGGATATGACCGGGTGGAGACCCTGGTGGTGGACGGGGGAAGCGACGACGGCACCCCGAACGTGGCGCGATCCCTGGGAGTGCCCGTGGTGGCGGCCCCCCGGGGACGTGCCAGGCAGATGAACGCCGGGGCGGCCCTGGCCCGGGGGGAAGTGCTCCTGTTCCTGCACGCAGATTCCAGGCCGCCCAAGGGGTTTCCGGAGGTTGTGGCCTGCGTGTTGGGGCGGCCGGAGGTGGTCGCCGGGGCCTTCCAACTGCGGTTCGACGAGGAGGGACCCGCCCTGCGGATGATCCGGGTCACGGCCAATTGGCGGTCCCGTTTCCTGGGCCTCCCGTACGGCGACCAGGGGATCTTCGTGCGGCGGGATGCCTTTCTCGCCGAGGGAGGCTTCCCGGACCTTCCCATCATGGAGGATGTGGCCCTGGTTCGACGGCTCGGGGGGAGGGGGCGCGTGGCCACGGCAGGGTCTTCCGCGGTGACCTCGGCCCGGCGGTACCAGGGGATGGGCGTCTGGAAGCGGACCCTCCGAAACAAGATCACCTTTGGGGCCTACTTGGTGGGCGTCCCGCCGCGTCGCATCCAACGGTTGTATGAAAGGGCCGGCCCCGGGCGTCCCCCGTGAGCCGTGCGGCGGGTGCGGAGGACTGTCCGGGGTCTCGGCGCAGGATCCCGGGGGTCCGGCTCCCGACGGCATGGCCGGGAAGCCCTCACTCCTGATGCTCGTCCCGCAGGAGGTCGTTCACGGTCTTGACCGGGTTGAACGTGACGAGGGGGACTTCCACGAAGAGGGTGTTCCAGTGTGCCATCCCGCCGTTCCAGAGCCCCGGATGCTCCAGGGCCTTGAGCTGCCGCGCGCCGCTTGTCTTGCGGGTGATCAGGACGGCCCCGGGGTCAGCGAACCGTTGGAGGTTCCAGGCTCTGCCCCGGCGGTCCCGCACGCCGCAGACGATGTCCACGGGATTGAAGTGGGTGGCCGCCTCCCAGATCCCCCGCTGGGCGGGGTCGCCAAGGTCCACTTGGACGCTTTCCACGATCTGGAGGGAGACACGGCCTCGAGGCCCTGCCACCCAGAACGGCCCCCCTCCGGGCTCTCCCTGGTTTCTCACCACGCCGCACACCCGCAATGGCCGCTGGAGGGCCGAGACGAGGAACGCCCGTTTGTCCTCCCGGGAGCCCTTCTGAACGGCTTCGGGAGGGGACATGGCAAGCTCGGTCGCCGCCCATTCCATGGCATCTCGGATGAGCGAGGGGCTTGCGGGTCCTGGGGTCAGGGCATCCAGGAAGGCGAAGACCCTGTCCTGGACATCCACCAGGAGCCCGGCCAGCACCTTCTTCCACAGGACGGTGGGCCCCTTGAGCCGATCCGGTACCACGTTGTCGATATTCTTGATGAAAACAATGTCCCCCTGCAGATGGTTGAGGTTCTCCAAGAGCGCTCCGTGTCCTCCCGGCCTCAGCAGCAGGCGGCCGTCGTCCGAGCGGAAAGGGCCGCCCGCGGGATCCCCGGCCAGGGTGTCCGTGGCGGGTCCCTGGACCGAGAGGTCGATGCGAAATCGAACCCCATAGGTGGCTTCGTACCGTTCTTGCACCTCGTCCAGGTGATCCGCAAAGCGGCGACGGTGCTCGGGAGAGACCGTGAAGTGAAGGCGGCAGACCCCCTGTGCGTCCCGGACGTAGTCGACGGCCTCCACCAGATGTTCCTCCACGGCCGTCCGCCGCCCCTGGGGCCCCCCGTGGAAGTCGACGAGCCCTTTGGGAAGGCGGGCGCAGTCCAACCTCGGATCGAACAGCAGCAGCTGCAAGATCCGCCGGCAGTCGCCGCGCCTTTGCAGCTCATCCAGATCCATGCCGGCCTCGGCTGCGGCCTCGGCCAGCCTGGGAAAGAAGGGAAATCTCTGGAGGTGGCGGAAGAAGCGCAGGAGCTCTCCGGCGGCCTCTCCGCCGGCTTGTGCCGCAGACGCGATCTGGGAGAGGTCTTCCCAGGGGCCCGCCGCTGCCAGGCCCAGCTGAAAGGAAAACATGCGCGAGGCGGACCCCGAGGCCGGCACGAACTTGAGGCAGCGGCCCGCCAGGGCCGCCCGCCCATGTCGCTCCACCAGGGACCCCATGTCGCCCGTCCCGATCTGCCGGATGCCGTCGCCGATGCGACATGGCCGAACCAGCCTCTGAAAGGGCGGCGGCCCCTCCAGCGCCTTCAACTGGGCAGCCACCTGATCCATCGTGAGGCCGTGGGCCTCCAGCTGCCGACGATCCTCCGAGGTGAAGGGCGACGAGTCCACGGGGCCTTCTCCTTGCGTCGAGCGGATGGGGATCCACCAGGGCCATACCATTACCCGGGCGGCGGCGTCAAGGCCTGGCCGTGGAGATCAAGAATTCAAAGTTCTTATCTCTGGGCACAGGAACTGGAAGTGCCTGTATTAATTCTTTTTGATTTCAAATTGTTACTCCAAAGCAAGGGGTGGGATCGTGGGGATCAGGGGAGGGAGATGGGTGCCCAAGCGGAACTGAGAGGTCTTATTGAGTTGGCCGCAGGAGAAAAAACGTCGGGAATTCAAGGGGGTCAGCTCGTGGCATCCGTCTTGCATGACGAAAGGGCACGGGCGCGGCCACGACCATGGGCCATGTGTGGCGGAGAAGGCACCCCCGCGGGAGGCTCGGGGTCATGTAGAGACGACACAGAGAAGACCGGGGGAGGCCCGGCAGCTGCGGCGGGAAGTATGGCGGGGGGATTCCCCCCGATTTGCATTTAAGGGCCCACTGGACTCGGGGTGCCATGGCTCGGACGGAGCCACCCCGTGACTGTTGATTCGGAGATCGGACCACCATGAAAGGCATGCATCCCAAACGGATCCTCGTTACGGGCGGCGCTGGCTTCCTCGGTTCTCACCTGTGCGATCGACTCCTGGCGGAGGGTCACGACGTGCTGTGTGTGGACAACTTCCACACGGGCAGCAGGGGCAATCTGATGCAGCATATCCAGAACCCCAAGCTGAAGATCATGCAGCACGATATCGTGTGGCCCCTGCATGTGCGCGTGGACGAGATTTACAACCTGGCGTGTCCGGCCTCTCCCGTGCACTACCAGTCGGACCCCGTGCACACGGTCAAGACCAATGTGTACGGCGCCATCAACCTCCTGGGACTGGCCAAGCGGACGGGGGCCAAGATTTTTCAGGCGTCAACCAGCGAGGTGTACGGGGACCCCAAGATCCATCCCCAGCGGGAGGAGTATTGGGGGTACGTCAATCCCAACGGGCTGAGGTCCTGCTACGACGAGGGGAAGCGCTGTGCGGAGACCCTGTTTTTCGACTTCCACCGTCAGTACAAGGTGCGCGTCAAGGTCGGGCGCATCTTCAACACCTACGGCCCGCGCATGCAGCCCAACGATGGTCGCGTCGTCTCCAACTTCATCGTCCAGGCCCTCAAGGGCGACCCCATAACCATTTACGGAGACGGCTCTCAAACCCGCTCCTTCTGCTACGTCTCTGACCTGATCGATGCGTTCGTCCGCTTCATGGCCGGCCCGGATGACTTCTGCGGCCCCGTGAATCTGGGCAACCCCGCCGAGATGACGGTTCTGCAGCTGGCCCAGAAGATACTGGACCTGACTGGCTCGGGCTCGAGGCTCATCTTCAAGTCGCTGCCCAGCGACGACCCGACCCTCCGAAAGCCCGACATCGGGCTGGCTTGGGAGAAACTCAGCTGGAAGCCAAAGGTCAGCCTGGAGGAAGGCCTGAAGAAGACCATCGAGTACTTCGATTCGGTCCTGACCAAGAGGCGACACACCTTTACCCCCCAACATGGGATGGCCGCGCAGGTCGGCGGCTGAGCCTCGGGGGAGTCGGATTGCTCCGTCGTGATACGTGACGCAGATGCGTCGCCCGTCAACTGATCTCGTCACGGGGTGGGCCAGGGTGCGTGGAGTCGATGCCTGCTGGTGGGCCGCCGACGACTGGCGAAGCCGAACCCGGAGAGGCCGGGCGGTTTCCCGGACAGAAGGCCCTGCCCGTCCTGGGGAGCGGTGAATTCCGTGAAACCAGCCATACTGGTGACCGGGGGGGCCGGTTACATCGGCAGCCACACGTGCAAGCTTCTGGCGGCGGCCGGATTCCTCCCCGTGGTCCTGGACAATCTCGAATACGGCCATCGGTGGGCCGTCCGATGGGGCCCCCTGGTGGAGGGCGATTTGGGAGATCAGACCCTGATCCGCCGGCTCCTGGAGGCGCACCGGATCTCGGCGGTCCTCCACTTCGCCGCTTACGCATACGTGGGGGAGTCGGTTCAGAATCCGAGGAAGTACCTGCGCGCCAACGTGGTCAATGCCCTCAATCTCCTGGATGCCATGGTGGAGACAGGCGTCAAGCCCATCGTCTTCTCCTCGACCTGCGCCACGTACGGAATCCCCGACGCCATTCCCATCGGTGAGGAGCAGCCCCAGTGTCCAGTGAACCCGTACGGCGAGTCCAAGCGCTTCATCGAGCAGGCCTTGGTGTGGTATGGTACGGCCTACGGGTTGAGTTGGGTGTCATTGCGCTACTTCAATGCGGCCGGGGCCGATCCTCAAGGGGCCATCGGGGAGGATCACACACCGGAGACCCACCTGATCCCCTTGGTGATTCAGGCGGCCATGGGCGAGTCGGCCGAAGTGCAGATCTTCGGGACGGATTACCCCACCCCGGACGGCACCGCCATCCGGGACTACATCCACGTGATGGATCTGGGGGATGCCCACGTGCGGGCCTTGAGGCATCTGTGGGACGGGGGGGAAAGCGTGGCCCTGAACCTGGGGACGGGCAAAGGCCACTCGGTCCGCCAGGTGATCGCCGCTGTGGAACGGGCCAGCGGGAGGCGTGTGCCGACCCGGGAAGTGGGGCGGCGGCCGGGAGACCCCCCGATCTTGGTGGCGAATGCGGCCAAGGCTGCCGCGTGTTTGGGCTGGACGCCCAGGTACGCGGATCTGGACGAGATCGTGGAAAGCGCCTTTCGATGGCATGAAGGCAGGCTGCGGGGGGGCGCCGCATTTGAGGGGGCTGGGCCGGCGGGCGAGGCCGTGCCGTAGGATGGAGAGCATGGGCGGGAGAACGGAGAAGGGTGGGCGGCAGGCGGCAGCGCGCCTCCTCTCGGGCGAGCCGCGCTGGGCCACTGGGCCGGCCCTGGAACAAGGGATCCTGGCGGCGCCGGCGGCAGACGCCCAGGAGAGGCCCAAGGTCAGGGGCAAGTTCCTCTATGTGGGGGAGGAAAAGCTCTGGGTGCGCGGGGTGACATACGGGACCTTTCGCCCCAACGAAAAGGGGGAGGAGTTCCACCATCCCGAGGCCGTGGATCGCGACTTCGCCCTCATGGCCGCAAGCGGGATCAACGCGGTGCGTACGTACACGGTGCCACCCCGATGGCTCCTGGATCTTGCCCGACGCCACGGGCTTCGGGTCATGGTGGGGCTCCCGTGGGAGCAGCATGTCGCCTTTCTCTCCGAGAAGGGGCGGGCCCGGTCCATCGAGGAGCGGGTCAGGGAGGGGGTTCGGGCTTGCGCCGGTCACCCCGCGGTCCTGTGCTACGCGGTGGGGAACGAGATCCCGGCGCCCATCGTGCGCTGGCACGGCCGAGGCCCGGTGGAGGCATTCATCGAGCGGCTTTGCAGGGCGGCCAAGTCCGAGGACCCAGGCGGACTGGTGACGTACGTCAATTACCCGTCCACCGAGTACCTGCAGCTCCCGTTCGTGGATTTCGTCTGCTTCAACGTGTACCTGGAGTCCAAAGATCGCCTGGATGCCTACCTGGCCCGCCTGCAGAATATCGCGGGCAATCGGCCCCTGGTCATGGCGGAGATCGGTCTGGACAGCCGGCGCAACGGGGAGGAGGCCCAGGCACGCGCGCTGGACTGGCAGGTGCGGGCGGCCTTCGGGGCGGGATGCGCCGGGGCGTTCGTCTTCGCTTGGACCGACGCATGGTACCGGGGCGGGTTCGACATCGAGGATTGGGATTTCGGCATCACCACCCGGGACCGGCGCCCCAAACCGGCTCTGGCCGCGGTGACCAGGGCCTTCGCGGAGATCCCGTTCCCCGGCGATCTGCCGTGGCCTTTCATCTCCGTGGTGGTGTGCAGCTACAACGGGTCCCGGACCATTCGGGATACCCTGGAGGGGCTCTCGCGGCTTCAGTATCCCACCTACGAGGTCATCGTGGTCAACGACGGATCCACGGACCCCACGCCGAGCATCGCCGGCCAGTACGGGGTGCGCCTCATCACCGTCCAGAACGGAGGGCTCAGCAAGGCCCGCAACATCGGACTGGAGGCGGCCCGGGGGGAGATCGTCGCGTACATCGACGACGACGCGTACCCCGATCCCCACTGGCTGACGTACCTGGCCGCGGCCTTTGTCAACTCGGACCACGTCGGAGTCGGCGGCCCCAACATCGCCCCCGAGGGGGATGGCCCCATCGCCGAGTGCATCGCCAATGCGCCCGGCGGCCCCATCCACGTGCTGGTCTCGGACAGCGAAGCGGAGCATATCCCCGGATGCAATATGGCCTTCCGGAAAGAACCCCTCAAGGCCATCGGGGGCTTTGATCCGCGGTTCCGGGTGGCCGGGGACGACGTGGACGTCTGCTGGCGCCTGCAGGAGCGAGGGTGGACCCTGGGATTCAGCCCTGCGGCCATGGTGTGGCACCACCGGCGGGACTCGGTTCGGACTTACTGGCGGCAGCAGAAGAACTACGGGAAGGCCGAGGCCCTCCTGGAGATGAAGTGGCCCGAGAAGTACAATGTCGTGGGGCACCTGAGTTGGAAAGGACGGCTATATGGCTCGGGATTGACCCATGCCCTTCCCCCCCGCAGATGGCACGTTTACCACGGCGTCTGGGGGAGCGGCCTGTTTCAGTCCCTGTACGCGCCGGCCCCGGATCTGCTTCGCTGGCTTCCCATGATGCCCGAGTGGTTTCTGGTGGTCTTCATCCTGGCCGGTCTGTGCGCGCTGGGGTTCTTCTGGCCGCCCCTGGTGCTGGCCTCGCCCCTGCTGGCCGTGGCCGGGCTGGCGCCCGTGGCCCAGGCGTTGTTCAGCGCATCCCACGCTCGCTTCAGCGACGCCTCCCGGCGGCTGCTGGGAGGGCGGCGGCTCGTATGCCTGACGGCCCTGCTGCATCTCATGCAGCCCGCGGCGCGGCTCTGGGGTCGCCTTCACAACGGGCTCACGCCCTGGCGGCGGCGGGGAGCCCCCCATCTTGCCCTGCCGTGGCCCCGCACGGAAGCCATCTGGAGCGAGCGGTGGCAGGCCCCGGAGAGGCGCCTGGCCTCCGTAGAGGCGATCCTGCGCAGCCAGGGGGTGGTCGTGGCCCGTGGCGGCGACTATGACCGCTGGGACCTGGAGATCCGGGGGGGGCTCTTGGGCGTGGTCCGAACGCGCATGGCCCTGGAGGAGCACGGGGCCGGGAAGCAGCAGGTCCTGTTTCGATCCTGGCCCCGGTTCTCGGCCCCGGGATCTGTCCTGACCCTCCTGTGCGCCGCCCTTTCCATCGCCGCGGCCATGGACTCCGCCTGGGCGGCATCGGTCCCGCTGGGGGCCGCGGCGTTTCTGCTGGCCGCGCGGGCCCTCGGGGATTGCGCCGCCGCAACGGCCTCCTTCCGGTACGCCCTGAGGCAGCCGGGGATCGGATGGCGCCGGCAACCCTCTCGCCCACGGGCAGGAGAGACCGGAAAGCGCTGAAGCAAGTATGTCCCGCTTCAAGAAGCTCCTTCCTTACATGCTGCGGCAGTGGCCAGCCCTGCTGGTCATTCTGGGCCTCACCGCGGCCACCTCGGCCGCCGCTGCGCTCCTGCCCTGGCCCATGAAACTGCTGGTGGACTACGCCATCGGGGAGGCCCCTCTTCCTCCGTTTCTGGACCGGGTCATCTCGGATCTGTCGGTTACGCCCACTCCCGCCATGCTGGTCGTCCTTGCGGCGCTGGCGAGCCTCGCCCTGTTCGGTCTGAGCAGCGCCCTGGACGTGGGGCTCACCTGGATCTGGACCACGGGGGGGCAACGCATGGTTTACGACCTGGCGGCGGATCTCTTCCACAGGCTCCAGCGGCTATCGTTCGTCTATCACATGCGGCGCACCGTGGGAGACTCCCTGAGCCGGCTCACAGGGGACTCCTGGTGCATCTACACCCTGACCCAGGCAGTCCTGGTCTCTCCTGGACAGCAGGTCCTGACTGTGGCCGCCTTGGGGGCCGTGGCCTGGGCCATGGACCCTGGCCTCACCGTGCTCACCCTGGTGGTGGCGCCGGCCATGGGGGGCTCTGCCCTGTACTTCGGGAATCGGCTGCGGCACTGGACCCTCCTGGGTCGGGAGGCGGAGTCGCGCCTCATGAGCTTTGTCCAGCAGACCCTCTCGGCCATCCCCATCGTGCAGGCCTTCGGAACGGAGGGCCGAAACCGCAGGCGCTTTCAGGTCCTGGCCGAGGATGCCGTGGCCGTCTCCCAGAGGGGCACCCTGTTCAACAGGGTTTACGGCCTGGTCAACGGCCTCATCACCACGGTGGGGTACGCCCTCATACTGTTTGCCGGCGGACAGCGGGTCCTCTCCGGGGCGCTGACCGTGGGGAGCCTCCTGGTCTTCCTCTCGTACCTGCGCACCTGGCAGGAGGCGAGCCAGGAACTGCTCGCCACGTACGGCAACCTGAGGTCGGTGGAGGCGAACATCGATCGGGTCCTGGAGGTCCTCGACGCCGAGGACGAGGTGCGCGATGCCCCGGGGGCCCGCCCCATGCCTCCGTCGCGTCGCGCACAGGGGCGGCACGTGCGGCTGGAGGGGGTGAGCTTCGGGTACGAGCCGGGTCGTCCGGTGCTCCGGGGCGTGACCCTGGAGGCCCGCCCCGGCGAGACGGTGGCCCTGGTGGGCTCCACGGGGGCCGGAAAGAGCACGCTGGTGTCCCTCATCCCGCGCTTCTTCGACCCGTGGGAGGGGCGGGTGACCATGGACGGGGTGGACATCCGCGAAATCCAGCTCTCCAGCGTCCGCGCCCAGGTCTCCCTGGTGCTGCAGGAGCCCTTCCTGCTGCCCCTGACCGTGGCCGAGAACATCGCATACGGCAGGCCCGGGGCGGGGCGGCCGGACGTGATGGCCGCTGCGGTGGCGGCCAACGCAGACGCCTTCATCCGGCGGCTGCCTCAGGGGTACGACACGCCCGTGGAGGAGCGGGGGGCCAACCTCTCGGGGGGGGAGCGAAAGCGGATCGCCATCGCCCGGGCCCTGCTCAAGGATGCGCCGGTCCTCATCCTGGACGAGCCCACGTCGGCCCTGGACGCCGAGACCGAGGCCTCCCTCATGGAGGCGCTGGAGAGGCTGATGCAGGGGCGCACGGTATTCATCATCGCCCACCGGCTCTCCACCATCCGGGGGGCGGATCGCATCGTCGTGGTAGAAGGCGGATCGCTGGCGGAGGTGGGGACCCACGAGGCCCTCATGGCGGCTCGGGGGCGGTACCATCAGCTCCAGTCGCTTCAGTCCCGGGAATGGCAAGAGGGGGTCACGGGTTGAGATCCTGGTGGTGGCGTTTGGTCCGCTATGCAGCCCCCCACTGGCGGGGGCTGGGGGTGGTTCTCCTCCTCATGGCCCTGGAGGTCGCCCTGGAGGTGCTGGGCCCCTGGCCGCTCAAGCTCATCGTGGATCACGTGCTGGCCAGGGAGGAGTTGCCCGAGGTCGTCGCGTGGGTGAGCCGCCTGCCTGGAGGGGAGGACTCGGTCCTGCTCATCGCCTGGCTCGCCGGGGCCACCATCTTGCTCTACGTGGGCACCCGGGGCGCCTACATCTTCCGGGCGTACCTGGAGGCCGGGGTGAGCAGCCGCATGGGGTACGAGCTCGGCGGGGACCTTTTCCATCATCTTCAGCGCCTATCTTTGAGGTTCCACGGCAAGCGGCCCACCGGGGACCTTCTGCGCCGGGTGACGAGCGACAGTGGCTGCGTGGGGCAGTTGATCCTGGGGGTCTTCGTCCCCGTGGTCCACTCCCTGGTGAGCCTGGGCAGCATGTTCGCCGTCATGTGGCAGATGGACCGCTCCCTGTCCATCCTGTCCATCCTGGTGGCCCCGCCCCTGGGCGTCCTGATCCGCCTGTTCGCGGGTCCCATGGCGGAGAGGACATATGAGCAGCATCAGGCTGAGGGAGAGATCATGGCCCTGGCCGAACAGACCCTGACCTCTCTCCCGGTTGTCCAGGCCTTCGGCCGGGAAGGGCACGAGGAGGGGCGTTTTCGGCGGCTGTCGGACCGCACCATCCACGCGGCCCTGCGGGCCTACGCCTCCCAGCTGCAGTTCAAGGTGGGCGTGGGGTCGGTGACGGCCGTGGGAACGGCGGGGATCATGGCCCTGGGCGGGCTGCATGTCTTGCACGGGAGCCTCTCGGTGGGGAGTCTGCTGGTCTTCCTGGCCTATCTGGCGTCCCTGTACACCCCGTTGGCCACCCTGGCGTACCTCTCCTCCGGCTTTGCCTCGGCGGCAGGGGGGGCCAGGCGGGTCTTCGAGGTGCTGGACGCCGAGGACGCCCTGCGGGATGCCCCCGGGGCGGGGGCCATGCCCCCCCGACGAAAAGGGGTGGGACGGCACGTCCGGCTGGAGGGGGTGAGCTTCGGGTACGAGCCGGATCGTCCGGTGCTCCGGGGCGTGACCCTGGAGGCCCGCCCCGGCGAGACGGTGGCCCTGGTGGGCTCCACGGGGGCCGGAAAGAGCACGCTGGTGTCCCTCATCCCGCGCTTCTTCGACCCGTGGGAGGGGCGGGTGACCATGGACGGGGTGGACATCCGCGAAATCCAGCTCTCCAGCGTCCGCGCCCAGGTCTCCCTGGTGCTGCAGGAGCCCTTCCTGCTGCCCCTGACCGTGGCCGAGAACATCGCGTACGGCAGGCCGGGGGCCAGCCGGGACCACGTGGTGGCGGCAGCCAAGGCGGCCAACGCGGACTCGTTCATCCAGGGGCTTCCCCAGCAGTACGACACGCCCATTGGCGAGCAGGGGGCCACGCTGTCCGGCGGGGAGCGGCAGCGGATCGCCATCGCCCGGGCCCTGCTCAAGGATGCGCCGGTCCTGATCCTGGACGAGCCCACATCGGCCCTGGATGCCGGCACCGAGGCCCTGCTGCTGGAGGCCCTGGAGCGGCTGATGCGGGGGCGCACGGTGTTCATCATCGCCCACCGGCTCTCCACCGTCCGGGGGGCGGACCGCATCGCCGTGCTGGAGGAGGGGGAGTTGGTCGAGATGGGCTCCCACGCCGAGTTGCTGGCCAGAGACGGGATCTACGCCCGCTTCAACAAGATCCAGCTGGGCGCCGGGTTGAGGCCTGCCGGGGAGGGCACATGACCATGCAAGGGGGCTCGGCGCCGGGCGATTCCATCCTGGCCAGCGTGATCATCAGCAGCTACAACTACGGCCAATACCTGCGGGAGACAATCGACAGCTGCCTGGACCAGACGCACCCCCACGTGGAGGTCATCGTGGTGGACGACGGCTCCCGAGACGACTCCCCGGCGATCATCGCAGGATACGGCTCGCGTATCCGTGCCATCCTCAAGGAGAACGGCGGGCATGCCTCCGCCCTCAACGCGGGATTTCGGGAGAGCCGGGGCGATGTGGTCTGCTTCCTCGATTCCGACGACGCACTGCTGCCCACGGCCATGGAGGAGGCCGTGCGGCTCTTCGGCAAGCCGGGCGTCTCTCTGGTTCACTGGCAGATGTGGACCATGGACAGCGACAGCCTGGTCATGAAGCGGCGGATCCCGTCGGACTGGGTGTGCGAGGGGGACCTGCGCGAGGCCTGGCTCCAGGAGGGCCCCTCGCATTTTTCTCCGACGAGCGGCAATGCCTGGTCCCGGGCTTTCCTCGAACGGGTGCTCCCCATCCCGGAGGAGGCGTTCCGACTGGGGGGCGCCGACCTGTACTTGACCATGCTGGCGCCGCTCTATGGGAGCATTCGCTGCACGAGGGAGCCCCAGGGCTTCTACCGGATCCACATGCAGAAGCATACCCTCACCGCCAGCTTTGCTGAACGACTGGGCATCCTGGGGGGGATGTGGGACCGCTCCATCGAGGCCCTGGGCGTTCACGGCCGCGCCCTGGCTCTGGACGTGGACGTGCAGGGGCTCAAGGCCAACTCCTGGTGGCGGCGCATCGAGGTCGCGGCCCGCGACATGTCTGCCGTCATCCCCGAAGGCGAGGCGTACGTCCTGGTGGAGGACGACACGTGGGGGGTCAAGGAGATCCTCGCCGGTCGCCGCCGTCTGTATTTCCTGGATCGCGGGGGGAAGTACTGGGGTCTGCCGGGCGACGGTGGGAGGGCCGTCCTGGAACTGGAGCGTCTCAGGGGAGAAGGGGCCGGGTTCCTGGCCATCCCCTGGTCCTTCTTCTGGCTCCTGGAGAGGTTCCCCGCCTTTCGCAATCATTTGACATGGGCGTATCCCTGCATCCTGGAGAACGAGCGAGTGAAGGTCTTCGACCTTCGACGCCGTCCTGGGGGACAGGACGGGGAGACGGTGGACGACGGGAGGGTGGATGCGGCCATGGGCAACGGCGTCCTCGTGAGCGTCCTCATCACCAATTACAACTATGGAAGATTCCTCAAGGGGGCCATTGAGAGTGCCCTGAATCAGACCTATTCCCAGGTGGAGGTGATCGTGGTGGACGACGGCTCCACCGACGATTCCCGGCAGGTCATCGCGGCTTACGGCGACCGCATCCGGGCCCTGTTCAAGGATAACGGCGGGATGATCTCGGCAGTCAACGCCGGACTCCCGCTGGCCCGGGGGAGGGTCATCTGCTTTCTGGATGCGGACGACGGCCTCATCCCGTCCGCCATGGAGCGGGTGGTCCCGCTCTTCCGGGATCCCGAACTGGTTCAGGTGGACTGGGCCCTGGAGGTAGTGGAGCAGGGCGGCGCTCCCCGGGGGCATCAGGCAAAGGGTGCAGGTCATGCCTGGGCGCGGGCCTTCCTCGACAGTGTCTTTCCGCTGCCGCAGCCCGAGGTACGATACGGCCTGGACGGCTACCTCTGGACCCTGGCGCCGCTGTTCGGCCGGGTGGTGGAGATCCCGGATCCCCTGGGCATCTATCGGTGGCATGGGGAGAACTGGTTCGCCGGGAGGTCCTTCGACGAGAAGCTCCGGATCGGACTGGAGGAGTTCGACTTCTACTACGGCCAGTTGCAGGAGTGGTCCGAACGCCTGGGGCGCCCCTTCGACCGGGAGGGGTGCCTCCGGGATTCCTGGTATCATAAGCTCCAACGGTCGGCCGGCGACATCGCCCGCCTGCTCCCCCAGGGAGCAGCCTTCATCCTGGTGGACGAGGGACACTGGGGGACCAAGGGTGGCGTCTCCGGACGGGTGGCCATCCCGTTTCTGGAGCAGGGAGGAGAGTACTGGGGCCTGCCGCCCGATGACGATACGGCCATTCAGGCCGTGGAGCGGCTCCGCGGACAGGGGGCCAGGGCCATCGTCTTCGCCTGGTCCTCGTTCTGGTGGTTCGAGTATTACGAGGCCTTCGGGAGGCACTTGCGGGCCACCTACCCGTGCATTCTGGAGAATGACCGGCTGCGGGTCTTCGATCTGTGCGGGGAGCGGCGGGGCGGCCCACCGGTCAATCCGAAGAAGGGCCGCGGAAGAAGACGACCCCCAGGGGGGGAAGCGTGATGGTCAGGGAGTAGGGGCGCCCGTGACATGGAACGGGCGCCGCCCTGACGCCCCCGAAGTTGCCGTGGCCGCTCCCGCCGTACTCGCGGGCGTCGGTGTTCAGGATCTCGGTCCAGTACCCCGCCTCGGGCACACCCACGCGGTAGTTGAGTCGCGGGACCGGAGTGAAGTTGCACGCCACGGCCACGAGATCCCCGGCGCGGCGTCCCTTTCGAAGGAGGCTCACGGTGCTCTGGTCCACATCGTTGCAGTCGATCCACTGAAACCCCCCCGGGTGAAACTCCCGCTCATGCAGTGCGGGCTCCCCGGCGTACACGCGGTTGAGGTCCCCGACTAGTCTCTGCAGTGCGGCGTGGGCCGGGATTTCCAGGAGGTGCCAGTCCAGGCTGGTCTCGTGGTACCACTCGTTCCACTGGCCGAATTCGCCCCCCATGAACAGGAGCTTCTTGCCCGGCTGGGCGTACATGTAGCCCAACAGGGCCCTGAGATTGGCGAACTTCTGCCAGTCGTCCCCTGGCATCCTGGCCAGGAGGGACCCCTTGCCGTGCACCACCTCGTCGTGGGAGAGCGACAGGACGAAGTTCTCGTGAAAGGCATAGAGCATGCGGAAGGTCAGATCCCGATGATGGAACCGCCTGTGGATCGGGTCCTTGGACATGTAGCGCAGGGTGTCGTGCATCCATCCCATGTCCCACTTGAGGCCGAAGCCCAGCCCGCCCACGTACGTGGGCCGCGAGACCATGGGCCAGTCCGTGGACTCCTCCGCGATGGTCTGGACGTCAGGATGGGCCTTGTAGACCTCCTGATTCAATTGACGGAGAAAGGCGATGGCCTCCAGGTTCTCCCGTCCGCCGAAGGCATTGGGGATCCATTCCCCCTCGTTTCGGGAGTAGTCCAGGTAGAGCATGGATGCCACGGCGTCCACTCGCAGCCCATCGATGTGGTAGCGTTCCAACCAGAACAGGGCGCTGCTGATCAGGAAACTGCGCACCTCGCTGCGGCCGTAATTGAAGATGAAGCTGTCCCAGTCGGGGTGATGCCCCTTGCGGGCGTCGGCATGCTCGTACAGATGGGTTCCGTCGAAAAAACCGAGCCCATGGCCGTCCGTGGGAAAGTGGGAGGGGACCCAGTCCAGGATCACGCCGATGCCCCTCTGGTGCAGGACGTCCACCAGGTGCATGAAGTCCTGGGGGGAGCCGTACCGGCTCGTGGGGGCGAAGTACCCCAGGCCCTGATACCCCCATGACCCGTAAAAAGGGTGCTCCATGACCGGAAGGAGCTCCACATGGGTAAAGCCCAGGCGGCCCACGTAATCGGCCAGTCGAGGAGCCGTCTCGCGGTAGGTCAGGGGGCGTCCGGACTCCTCGGGCACCCGCATCCAGGACCCCAAATGGACCTCGTATATGGCCATGGGTGCATCCAGTGCATTTCGCCGGGCCCGGCCCTCCATCCACGCCTGGTCGCCCCATGTGTACTCCAGGTCCCAGACCACGGATCCGGTGCGGGGCGGGGTCTCGGCCCTGAAGGCGAGCGGGTCGGCCTTGTCGGCACGATAGCCCCCGTACCGGGACCGCACGTGGTACTTGTACAGGGCGCCCACGGTCACCCCGGGGACGAAACCCTCCCAGATGCCCGAACGGTCCCTGGGGCGAAGGGGATGGCTCGATCGATCCCAGCCGTTGAAATCCCCCATGACCGAGACGCCGACGGCGTCGGGGGCCCAGACGGCGAAGTGGGTCCCCTCCGTCTCCTCCACGCCCATGGGATGGGCGCCCAGCTTCTCGTAAAGGCGGAAGTGATTCCCCTCGTTGAACAGATACAGATCGTCCCGGGTGAACCGGGAGACATCGTAGCGGACCGACGATCCCGACCCCCTCCTTCCCACTTCCTTCCCGCTGCCGTCCATCCGCTCCCCCTCCGCGCTGATTCTGCAATGGTAGTGCCATTTCCAGTCCATGGGAAGAGGGCCGGGGAGGATGCGAGATGGGGGCGTGAAGCTGGGGACGCGGACCTCCCGCCGCATCCGGGGGACGGGTCAGGGCCGCGAACCGTGATCCGAGAGGATGACATCTCCCCGCCTTCGTGCTATTGATTCGCATGGAGACCCAGGCGCCTGGAGGGGGACATGGGGGCAAGGCGGGCGGCGCGGGGCGCCAAGACCCCGCAGCGCGAGACGGCCGATGGCGGGATCGGGTCGGCCCTCTGGAAGGCCCACAACGAAGTGGTGGTCCGCACCATGGACTCCTATGACATGGGCGACAACCCCGATGAGTCCTACTACACGCGGCAGTACCTCCACTGGATCCTGCCTGAACTAGCGCGCCGCTTCCCCGGGGATGATGTGGAAATCCTGGACGTGGGGTGCGGCCAGGGACGCCTGAGCCTCCCCCTGGCCCAGTGGTGCGCCTCCGGCCGGGGCCGGGTGCGGGGCGTGGACCTGACGCCATCCGCGGTGGAGAAGGCGTGCCGACGGGCGGCGGCCCGGGGCCTGTCCAACGTGAGCTTCCACGCGGCGGACGCCCTGACCTTCGTCAGCCGGCTGCCCCCCCAGTCGGTCCATGCGGGGCTCCTCATCGAGGTGACCTTCTTCATGCCGACCTACCGGGAGGTCCTCCGGGAGTTGGCCCGGGTGCTGCGGCCGGGGGGGGTGGCGTTCGTGGCCTTCCGGCCCCAGCATTACAACCTCCTCCAGACGGTCCAGGGATGGCGGTGGGACAGCGCCCGCATGGTGCTGGAGCGGCGGGAAGGGTGCCTTTGGGGGGAGCCCGTGGTCTTCACCTGGCAGACCCCCGATGACGTGCGTGCCCTCGTGGACGGGGTCGGGCTCCGGCTCTTGTCCCTGCGGGGTATCGGGGTGTGCTCGGGCCTGGAGAACGACCCCCTGGGGAGCGTCATGCGCCCCTCGCGCCTCTCGCCCCAGGAGCAGGAGCAGCTCATGGCAATCGAGTGCGCCGCGGCCGAGGCCTATGCGGCCTGCGGCCGGTACATCCTGGCCACGGCCGAGAAGCCCGGGCGATCCAAGGTAGGGCGAAACGATGTCGCGCTTCCAGCCGCAGACTTCACCCTGACCGGCCGGGGGCTTCCTTGAGACGCATGCTGTCCATCGGCCTTCATCTGCTCCCCAGGCTCGTGGTGCTGGGGGCCCTGGCGTACGGGGGGCATCTTGCGTACCTGTTCCTGGAGGAGGAGCTTCGCACGTACGAGATCCAGGCGAGGGAACTGAGCCGGATCGCCGGGCAGCTCACGTACCGCCTGGATGAGGGCCCCAGCTTCTCCGTCCGCTTCCCCCAGAGCGGGCCATACGATCGTCGCCTGGGTTACGCGCAGATGCCCCAGTGGATCGAACAGCTGGCTGGCCGGGGATTCCATGTGGCGGCCCAGGCCCGCATTTCCGATCGTTTCCACCAGGTTCTGGACTGGGGGCTATTCTCCATCTACCGGGAGAAGACCCAGACCGGTCTGAGGATCCTGGACCGAAACGAGCGGGCCATCTTCGACGTGCGCTACCCTGAGCGCATGTACCTGTCCCTGGATCACGTGCCCCGGATGGTGGCGGAGACCCTCCTGTACATCGAGAACCGGGAACTCTTGGACCTCGCCCAACCCAGGCGCAACCCCGCCGTGGAGTGGGACCGCCTGGGCAAGGTCGTACTGGACATGGCAGGAGGCCTCGGACGGCAGGGGAGACGGCCCTCGGGCGGAAGCACCATCGCCACGCAGCTCGAGAAGTACAGGCACTCCCCCGAGGGTCGCACGGCCAGCGTGGGGGAGAAGCTCCGCCAGATGGCGTCGGCCGCCCTGCGGGCCTATCTGGACGGGGAGGACACCACCGAGGCCAGACGACGGATCCTCCTGGACTACATCAACTCCATCCCCCTGGCGGCCCTCCCGGGGTACGGAGAGGTGAACGGCCTGGGGGACGGCCTGTGGGCCTGGTTCGGGAGCGAATTCCAGGAGGTGAACCGACTCCTGAGGGAAGAGCCCGATCCCCTGAGGCCCGTGGAACCGAGAGCCAGGGCCCTGGCCTACCGAAAGGTCCTGAGCCTGCTCCTGGCCCATCGGCGGCCGTCCCACTACCTCCTGGCAGATCAGGACGCCCTCCACGCCCTGACCGACAGCTATCTGCGCCTCCTCATGGGCGCGGGGATCATCCCCGAGGCCCTGGGGGCCGAGGCCCTGGCGCTGCGGCCCGAGGTCCGGGTGAGCGCCTCTGTGCGGCCCCCGGCATCGTTCCTGGAGCGCAAGGGGGTCAACAGCGTCCGCACCGCCCTTCTCATGACCCTGGGCATGGAGCGGCTGTACGACCTGGATCGGCTGGACCTTGCCATCAAGAGCAGCCTGGATCATCCCATGCAGGAGACCCTGACCCGGGCGCTCATCCGCCTGCGGGAGCCTGCGGCCGCCGAGGCGGCCGGGCTGATGGGGGCGCGGCTCCTTAGCCGGGGCGACCTGGCGCGGGTGATTTACAGCTTCACGCTGTACGAGCGGACCGATGGGGGCAACCTCCTGCGCATCCAGACGGACAATTTCGACGGTCCCTTCAACATCAACGAGGGGATGAAGCTGGACCTGGGCTCCACCGCCAAGCTGCGGACTCTGGTGAGCTACCTGGAGATCGTGGCCGAATTGCACCGGCGCCTGGGCGGCCTGTCCCGCGCCGAGCTGGCCGGGATCACGGCGGCCCCATCGGATCGGCTCACCCAATGGGCCATCGAATACCTCTGCGCCGCCAGGGACCGGGGCCTGGGGGCCATGCTCCAGGCCGCCCTGCAGCGGACCTATTCCGCCAGCGCGGCGGAGGAGTTCTTCACCGGCGGGGGCATGCACACCTTCGCCAACTTCAACCGGGACGACAACGAGCGGTTCCTGACGGTGCGGGACGGGTTCCTCCACTCGGTGAACCTGGTCTTCATCCGCCTCATGCGGGACATCGTCCACTACTACATGTACCGCGTCGCCGGCTCCACGGCGCGCATCGTGGCCGAGATGAACGAGGAAGAGCGCAGCGCGTACCTGTCCCGCTTTGCGGACAAGGAGGGGCGGGAATTCCTGACCCGGTTCTATCGGAAGTACCGGAAAAAAGGCTCGGATGAGGCCCTCAACCTCCTCCTCCAGGGCATCCACGCCACCCCCAAGCGGCTGGCGGTCGTGTACCGCACGGTTCGTCCCAGCGCGCCCCTGGAGGTCTTCTCGGCGTTCATGCGGGCCCGGCTTCCCGATGCCGCCCTGCCCGAGAAGCTTTTGCGGGAGCTCTACGCCACCCACGCCCCGGATCGCTTCAGCCTGGCGGACCGGGGATTCCTCGCACACGTGCACCCGCTGGAGCTCTGGACCGTGGCCTATCTGACCGAGCACCCGGGGGCCGGCCTGTCCGAGTTGGTCCAGGCCAGCGCCTCGGAACGCCAGGCCGTGTACAGGTGGCTCTTCGCGCGGGGGCAGCGGCAGGCCCAGGACCAGCGGATCCGGACCATGCGGGAGGTCGAGGCCTTCCAGGAGATCCACCGGGCGTGGCGGAGGCTGGGCTACCCCTTCGGATCCCTGGTGCCGTCCTATGCCACGGCCATCGGCTCGTCGTCGGACAACCCGGCGGCCCTGGCCGAGCTGGTGGGGATCATCTCCAACCACGGGGTGCGCTATCCCACGCACCGGCTGGAATGGCTCCATTTCGCCGAGGGGACGCCGTACGAGACGCTCATGACGCGCAGGGTCGCCTCGGGAGAGCAGGTCCTCCCCCGGGAGGTCGCCGACGCCGTGAGACAGTGCCTGGTGGACGTGGTGGAGAACGGCACCGCCCGGCGGGGCCGGGGCGCGTTCCGCCGTTCGGACGGGACCGTCCTGCCGTTGGGGGGAAAGACGGGCACGGGGGACAACCGCTATGAAGTCCACGGGCCGGGCGGACAGGTCACCAAGGCCCGGGTGATGAGCCGGACGGCCACATTCGTCTTCTTTGTGGGGGAGCGCTTCTTCGGCACGGTCACGGCCTTTGTGCCGGGTCAGGAGGCGGCCTTGTACGACTTTACCAGCGCCCTTCCCGTCCAGCTCCTCAAGTCCCTGGCCCCCCTGCTCATGCCCATGGTCGATGCCCCGGCGAAGGGATCGGACCCGACGGCGGAGCGACTCGCCTCGGGTTACGCCGTGTTCCGGGGAGAGGTGACCGCCGGGGGATACGGCCGCCGAGGGCCCGGGGGACCTTGAGCCGGTCAACCGGGCCCATGGGAGGTATTCATTCAGTTGCGGGCGGCAACTGACCGCGGCAGCCCCGTGTCCCTGGGCCCCTCGCCTTGGCGATGACACGATGGCGGCTCGCATGGAGGGGGGACGGCCGCGGCCGGGAGAATGGGAGGGTGTAACGCGGGGGGCGTCTCCGCGTCTCTCCCTTTCCCCGTCCCCATGTCGAGTGCCCCATCGCTGCCCGCCGCGGCGGGCTCCGGGACAAGGGGCTGGCACCCGCGACTGAAGGGATGCCATGAGGCTTTTTTTTCTTGACAGATGGAATATGGTTTGGATAGGCTCATAGGTAACCGAACGGCGAAGGAGAGGGGAACCGGTGAAGAAGGGCGTTGCCGCTTCCAAAGTGCAGGGAGTCCTGGTCGTAGGGCTGGTGCTTATTCTCGTCCTTATCCTCAGGGGCGGCCCATTGCCTGGACTCTGACCTGACATACAGATCGATCCGGGCCGTGGGCGGGAAGAGCCCACGGCCTTTTTCGTTTAGGGAAGGCCGCTGGGCAAGACCGGCGGCCTTCTCGTTTTTTCGGGCGAGGGGCTGTCCCTTGTCCCAACGGGGACGCGCCGGTGAAGGCAGGTCAAGTCGATGGGGAGGGTGGTGGCATGGGGCGGTCGTACCGCATTGCAGTGATACCAGGCGATGGTGTGGGCCCGGAGGTGGTCAAAGAGGGGCTCAAGGTGCTCACGCAGGTGGCCGGCACGGAGGGGTTCGGCCTGGAGACCGTGCCGTACGACCTGGGGGGGGAGCGATTCCTGCGCACGGGCGAGACATTGCCCGAGGCCGTGCTCCAGGAGCTGGCTCAGATGGACGCCGTGTACCTGGGGGCCATCGGTCATCCGGCAGTGGCCCCCGGCCTGCTGGAGCGTGAGATCCTCCTCAAGATCCGATTCCAGCTCGATCTCTACGTCAACCTGCGGCCGGTGGAGCTCTTCCCCGGCGTGGAGACCCCGTTGAAGGAGAAAGGGCCCTCGGACATCGACATGGTGGTGGTGAGGGAGAACACCGAGGGCATGTACACCGGCCTGGGGGGCGTCATGGGCCGTGGGACCCCCCACGAGATCGCGGTGCAGGAGTCCGTCCAGACCCGCGCCGGGGTAGAGCGGTGCGTGCGTTACGCCTTTGATCTGTGCCGCGAGCGGGACAAGAAGCGGAAGCTCACGCTTTGTGGCAAGAAGAACGTGCTCACCTATACGTTCGACCTCTGGGAGCGGGTGATGAACGAGGTAGGCCGGGAGTACCCCGACGTGCGGACGGACTACGTCCACGTGGACGCCCTCTGCATGTGGATGGTGAAGAACCCGGAGTCCTTCGACGTCATCGTCACCGACAACATGTTCGGTGACATCATAACCGACCTGGGCGCCATCATCCAGGGGGGGATGGGGATCGCGGCCTCGGGAAACATCCGTCCGGGGAAGACCTCCATGTTCGAGCCCATCCACGGCTCGTCGCCCAAGCACGCGGGCAAGGGGGTCATCAATCCTCTGGCCGCCATTCACGCGGGCGCCATGATGTTCCGGGAGTTGGGGGAACGCTCCGCGGCCGACCGTGTGATGCGGGCCGTCAAGGGGGTCATCCTCGGTCACATGAAGGGGATGGGAGCGGGAGAGATGGGCTGTTCCACGTCGGAAGTGGGCGATCTGGTGGTGCGTTACGCAGCCGAGGGGGCTGTTTGAGTCAAAGGGGGGCGCGGCACCCTTTTGCCGCGGAAAGCCGAAGGGGCTCTCAGGAGGGGGAGGAGATGGCCGAGCAAGTCAGGATTTTCGACACCACGTTGAGGGACGGCGAGCAGTCGCCGGGGGCCACCATGAACATCGACGAGAAGGTTCGAGTGGCCCTGCAGCTCGAGAGGCTGGGCGTCGACGCCATCGAGGCAGGCTTCCCCGTCGCCTCGGAGGGCGATTTCGAGGCCGTGCGGCGGGTGGCCGATCAGGTCAAGGGGAGCAAGGTGGTGGCTCTGGCGCGCTGCGAGGAGCAGGACATCGAGAGGGCGTGGGAGGCTGTGAAGAAGGCGCGCCACCCAGGCCTCCACGTGTTCCTCTCCACCTCCGACATTCACCTGCAGCATCAGCTTCGGCAGGGCAGGGGGGAGGTCCTGGCGCGGGCCGCGGCCATGGTGCGCTACGCCAGATCGCACGCTGAGGACGTGGAGTTCTCCCCCATGGACGCCTCCCGGACCGACCCCGCTTTTCTCTTCCAGGTTCTGGAAGCGGCCATCGCCTCCGGGGCGACCATCGTCAACATCCCCGACACCGTGGGATACGCCATGCCCGAAGAGCTGGGGGCCCTGATCCTGGCCATCCGGGAGAACGTCTCCAACATCCACAGGGCCGTCATCAGCATCCACTGCCACAACGACCTGGGGCTGGCGGTCGCCAATTCACTCGCCGCTGTGCGGGCCGGGGCCAGGCAGGTCGAGTGCACGATCAACGGCATCGGAGAGCGGGCCGGAAACGCCTCGCTGGAAGAGGTCGTCATGGCCGTGCACACCCGGAAGGATCACTGGGGATTCGATACCCGAATCCGCACGGAGCTGCTCTATCCCACGAGCCGCATGATCTCGCGCATCACGGGCATCCCGGTCCAGCCAAACAAGGCCGTGGTAGGGTCCAACGCGTTCTCGCACGAGTCGGGGATCCACCAGGACGGCCTCCTCAAGGACAAGCGGACGTACGAGATCATGACCCCGGAGTCCGTGGGGTGGGGGCAGACCTCGTTGGTCCTGGGAAAGCACTCGGGCCGCCACGCCCTGAGGGACCGCCTGCGCCAGCTGGGCTATGAACTTGGACAGGAGGACCTCAATCGGGTGTTCGAAAGGTTCAAGGCCCTGGCGGACAAGAAGAAGGAGGTCTTCGACGAGGATCTAGAGGCCCTGGTGGAGGACGAGGTGTTCCGGGTCCCCGAGCGGTTCAGGCTCACGTACCTCAACATCAACAGCGGCAGCGCCACCGTGCCGACGGCCAGCGTCAAGATGGAGATCGACGGGGCCGAACGCGGGGCGGCTGGATTCGGCAACGGCCCTGTGGACGCGACTTTCCGCACCATTGCCAAGATCGCCAAGACCCGGGCCAGGCTCCAGAGGTTCGCCATCAACGCCATCACGGGGGGGTCGGACGCCCAGGGCGAGGTGACGGTCCGCCTCCAGGCCAACGGCCACGAAGTGGTCGGACAGGGGACCCACCCGGACGTCATCGTGGCCAGCGCCAAGGCATACGTCAACGCCCTCAATCGGCTGGACTACCGCAAGCGATACCCGATCCAGGTGAAGGAGGAGATGTAGGGAAGGCGGGGGGGGGGACGGACGGGGAGGGGGAGCTGCGGCGAGCGATCCCACGGACACGAGTCACGGATACGAGCCGCGAGCGGCACGGGCGCGGAGAGGGGGAGATGGCGCAATGCCCATGACCATGGCGGAGAAGATCCTGGCCCGACACGCCGGCCATGAGTCGGTCATGCCCGGAGATTTCGTCCTTGCCCGGGTGGACCTCACCATGGCCAACGACATCACCGCACCCATCGCCATTCAGGCCTTCAGGGACGCCGGGGGCCAGCGGGTGGTCAATCCCCATGGCGTGGTGTTGGTGATGGATCACTTCGTCCCCAACAAGGACATCGCCTCTGCAACGCAGGTGCAGGTGTCGCGGCAGTTCGCGCGGGAGCAGGGGATCGAACGCTACTACGAGGGCGAGGGGATTGCCCACACACTGCTGCCCGACAGGGGCCTCGTGCGGCCGGGGCAGCTGGTGATCGGCGGCGACAGCCACACCTGCACATACGGGGCGGCGGGGGTGTTCTCCACCGGCGTGGGGAGCACGGACGTGGCCGCCGCGTGGCTGACGGGGAAGATCTGGCTGCGGGTCCCGGAGAGCGTGCGTTTGGTCTACCGGGGGGCGCCCCGCCCCTGGACAGGCGGCAAGGACTGGATCCTCCGCGCCATCGGTGAGCTGGGGGTGGACGGCGCAACTTACCGGGCCCTGGAGTTCTCCGGGCCGGCCATGGCCGCCGTGGGCATGGCCGATCGATTCACCATGGCCAACATGGCCATCGAGGCGGGCGGAAAGGCCGGCCTCGTGGCCGTGGACGAGATCACCGCGGCCTATCTCGGGGGCGTGCGGGACGACGAGCGGGTTTCCAGCGACCCCGGGGCCCATTTCGCGGAGGTCCGGCACTACGACGTCTCGCACATTGAGCCCCAGGTGGCGGCCCCATCCTCCCCGGCCAACGTCCACGAGGTCCGCCATCTGGATGGGGTTGCCGTGGACCAGGTGGTCATCGGCTCCTGCACCAACGGTCGATTGGAGGACCTCGTCCTGGCCGCCCGCGTCATGGGGCAGAGGAAGGTCTCCCCCAACGTCCGACTCATCGTCATCCCTGCCACGCGGGAGATCTACCTGGCGGCCCTGCGCCAGGGGCTGGTCGAACGGTTTGTGGGCGCGGGGGCGGTGTTCAGCCCCCCCACGTGTGGGCCCTGCCTCGGGGGGCACATGGGCATCCTGGCCAAGGGGGAGCGGTGTCTTTCCACCACCAACCGCAACTTCATCGGCCGCATGGGGCACCCGGAGAGCCAGGTCTACCTGTCCAACCCGGCTGTGGCGGCGGCCACGGCCGTCAGGGGTGTCATTTCCCATCCGGACGACGTGGCGTGAGCGCGGCCAGAGGCGCCGCCGCCGGGACCGAGCCAGTGCGGCGCTCAGGAGAGGGCAAGCAGATGCAAATCGAGGGCAACGCCTGGAAGGTGGGGCACGATATCGATACCGACGCCATCATCCCCGGCAGGCACTTGAACGTCTCCGACGAGCGCCTCCTGGCCGGGCATTGCTTCGAGGACCTGTTGCCGGGATTCGCCCGGCAGGTGGGTCCCGGGGACATCCTTGTGGCGGGCAGGAACTTCGGGTGCGGATCCTCCCGGGAGCACGCCCCCATGGCCCTCAAGGCGGCCGGCATCGCAGCGGTTCTGGCCCCGAGCTTCGCGCGGATCTTCTACCGCAACGCATTCAACATCGGCCTTCCGGCCATGGAGAGCCCGTCCGTCCACGAGCGGGTCCGCCAGGGGGATCGACTCCGGGTGGATCTGACGGACGGTCACATCGACAACCTGACCATGGGGGATCGCTTGGAGTGCCGGCCCCTCACCGGGTTCATGCTGGAGCTGGTGGCGTCGGGCGGTTTGATGAGCCTGTTGAAGCGCGGGGGGTGGCGATGACGAGGCGAATGAGCGGATCGCGGATTTTCTTCGAGACGCTGCGTCACGAGGGCGCGGAGGTGGTGTTCGGGTACCCGGGGGGGGCTTTGATCCGTCTGTACGATGAGCTCCCCAATCACCCGCAGGTTCGCCACGTCCTCGTGCGGCACGAGCAGGCGGCCGTGCACGCGGCGGACGGGTATGCCCGGGCCACCGGGCGGGCCGGGGTCTGCCTGGCCACCTCCGGCCCGGGGGCCACCAATCTCATCACGGGGTTGGCCTCGGCTCACATGGACTCCATCCCCGTGGTGGCCTTCACCGGCCAGGTGGCCACCGAGCAGCTCGGCAACGACGCCTTCCAGGAGGTGGACATCCTGGGCATGACCCGGTCGTGTACCAAGCACAGCTACCTGGTGCGGGCGGCGGCGGACCTGGCGGCCACGATCCGCGAGGCCTTCTGGATCGCAACCAGCGGGCGCCCGGGACCGGTGCTCGTGGACATCCCGAGGGATGTCCTGACCGACGAAGTGAAGCCGGTGATCCCCAGGGAGATCCAGCGGCGGGGGTACGCCCCCCACCTGTCCGGCCACCCCCTGCAGGTCAAGCGGGTCTGCGGGGAGATCGCCCAGGCCCGGCGCCCGGTCATCTACGCCGGAGGCGGCATCATCCATTCGGGGGCCCACGAGGCGCTGCTGGCCCTGGCCGAGCGGACCGGCATCCCCGTCACCCTCACCCTGCTGGGGCTGGGGGGGTTTCCCCCTGACCACCCGCTATTCCTCGGCATGCTGGGCATGCACGGGACCTACGCGGCCAACATGGCCGTCTCGCGCTGCGACCTTTTGCTGGCCGTTGGGTGCCGCTTCGACGATCGGGTCACGGGGCGGATCGAGGCCTTCGCGCCCCATGCGAGGGTCGTGCACATCGACATCGATCCCAGTTCCATCAGCAAGAATGTCCGGGTGGATATCCCCATCGTGGGGGACGCCCGCACCGTGCTGGGGCAGATCCTCAACCGGATGGCGGCGGACGACCAGCCTCCGGCGCCCTCGAGGAGCCCGTGGCTGAATGAGCTGGGTGCATACAAGGAGCGTCATCCCCTGGATTACGACAGGAGCTGTCGAACCGTCAAGCCGCAGTTCGTCATCGAGCAGATCCATCGCCTCACCGGCGGCAGGGCCATCATCGCCACCGACGTGGGGCAGCACCAGATGTGGACCGCCCAGTTCCATCGCTTCCCGGCCCCCCGGGCCTTTCTCTCCTCGGGGGGGTTGGGCGCCATGGGCTACGGGCTGCCGGCGGCCATCGGGGCGCAGACGGCCTTCCCCCAGCAGGTGGTCTTCGACATCGCGGGGGACGGGAGCATCCAGATGAACATCCAGGAGCTGGCGACCCTGGTCCAGTACCACCTGCCCGTGAAGATCGCGGTGCTCAACAACCGATCGCTGGGCATGGTGCGGCAATGGCAGTCGATGTTCCTGGGCGGCCGGTTCAGCGAGACCCTGATGGAGGTCCAACCCGATTTCGTGAGGCTGGCCGAGGCGTACGGGGTCCTCGGGCTGCGGGCGAGCCGAACCGAGGAGGTCGTCCCCTGCCTGGAGAGGGCGCTGTCCAGGCAGGGCCCCGTGCTCATCGACTTCCACGTGGACCCGCACGAGAACGTCTATCCCATGGTGCCGCCGGGCCGGGGGAACCACGAGATGATCCTGGGCGGGACCCCCGAGGGCCCGCAGGGCGATGCGGGCGCCGTCGACCTGCCGGCGTGAGCGCACGAGGAGGCGTGAGATCCCATGGCCAGGGTGAAGGCAAAGACGGCTTCGGCACGACACCTCATCTCAATCCTGGTGGAGAACCAGCCCGGGGTCCTGGCGAGGGTCGCGGCCCTGTTCAGCGGACGGGGGTACAACATCGACAGCCTCTCCGTGGCAGAGACCTTGGACCCGACCATCTCCCGGATCACCTGCGCCACATCGGGGAGCGATGATGTGGTGGAGCAGATCATCAAGCAGCTTCGCAAGCTCATCGACGTCCTGCGGGTGGTGCACTTCCCCCTGGGCGGCGGCGGATTCGTTTCCCGGGAGATGCTCCTGGCCAAGGTCCGTGCCACGGAAGACCAGCGGGGGGAGGTGATGCGGGTCGCCGAGATCTTCCGGGCACGGGTGGTGGACCTGGGCACCGAGGTCATCACCCTGGAGGTGACGGGGGATCAGCAGAAGATCGAGGCGCTCCTGGATCTCCTGGCGCCCATGGGAATCCTGGAGGTGGCCCGGACGGGACCCGTGGCCCTGCCCCGGGGGGGCGCCAGGCTCCGCAGCGGCCCGCACCCCGCCAGGGGCAGGAACGAGAGGGATCCATCGGGGCGCGGGGACGAGACGCGGTCATGCCGGCTTCCCATGGCCGGAAAATAACAGAGAGGAGACAGGGAGACATGGCAAGGATCGATTTCGGCGGCGTGACAGAGGAGGTGGTGACCCAGCAGGAGTTCCCGCTTCAAAGGGCCCAGACCGTGCTCAAGGGGGAGATCGTGGCCGTCCTGGGCTACGGGGTCCAGGGGCAGGGTCAGGGCCTCAACATGCGAGACAACCGCATCAAGGTCATCGTGGGTCAGCGGCCCGGCGGCGTGTCCTGGGACAAGGCCGTCGGCGATGGCTGGGTGCCGGGGAAGAGCCTCTTCCCGTTGGAGGAGGCAGCGGCCCGGGGGACGGTGATCCAGTACCTGCTCTCCGACGCCGGGCAGAAGCTCTTCTGGCCCAGCCTGCGGCCGCACCTCACCCGGGGCAAGACCCTCTACTTCTCCCACGGTTTCTCCGTCACGTACGGAGATCTCACCGGCGTGGTTCCGCCAAACGACGTCGATGTGGTGCTGGTCGCGCCCAAGGGGTCAGGACTCTCCCTGCGGCGAAACTTCATGGAGGGCAGCGGGGTCAACAGCAGCTACGCAGTCCATCAGGACGCCAGCGGCCGGGCGGAGGAGAAGGCGCTGGCCCTGGGCGTGGCCATCGGGTCGGGCTACCTCTTCCCCACCACCTTTGCGAGGGAGGTGTACAGCGACCTGACCGGGGAACGCGGCATCCTCATGGGCGCCCTGGCCGGCGTCATGGAGGCCCAGTACCAGGCCTTGAGGGGACACGGACACTCGCCCAGCGAGGCGTTCAATGAGACGGTGGAGGAGCTGACGCAAAGCCTCATCAAGCTGGTGGCCGAAAAGGGGATGGACTGGATGTACGCCAACTGCAGCGCCACGGCCCAGAGGGGTGCCCTGGACTGGAAGGGGCGGTTTCGCGACGCCGTGGCCCCGGTCTTCGCCGAGCTGTACCGGCGGGTCGTCGACGGGACCGAAGCGGCGATCGTCTTGGAGAAGAACAGCCGACCCGACTACCGGCGGCAGCTGGATGCGGAGCTGGCCGAGATGGCCGGATCCGAGATGTGGCGGGCGGGCAGAACGGTCCGCGAGCTGCG
Source organism: uncultured Desulfarculaceae bacterium (assembly GCA_964514105.1). Lineage (GTDB taxonomy): Bacteria > Desulfobacterota > Desulfocorpusculales > Desulfocorpusculum > Desulfocorpusculum > CAZEPJ01. Next base: position 139,679 of record CAZEPJ010000001.1, read on the forward strand.
GCCGGAGAACTGGACCCGGCAGGAATCTCGTGAACAGGCGGCCGGCCGCTGAGGCCGGCCGCCAGCACCCGGGCCCGCCGAGGGCGACGGCCCGGCCGTGGAAGGCCCGGTGGGGCGGCCAATCCCCCGCGCCTCACCGGGTCTGCCCCGGGACACATCCACGCTTCTGGAGGCATTGGGCGGCGCGCCGGCCCAGTTCTTTCGAGGAAAAGGGCTTGAGGAGGAAGTCATCGGCCTCCAGTTGAAAGGCCTGCACGGCGTAGGAGGCGTCCGGGTCGCCGGTCATGATCATGACCGCGGGGGCGGGCCGCAATAGTTTGGCCGCCCGAAGGACTTCCAGTCCTCCGATTCCGCGCATGAACAGGTCGGTTATCACCAGATGGAACTCCCGCTCCTTCATGAGATCCAGGGCGGATTCTCCGCTGGAGGTCGGCGTGATCCAATACCCCATCTGCTCCAGGATCATGGTGGTCACCTGCAGAAGGCCGGGGTCGTCGTCCACCAAGAGGATGCGGCACGGCGAAGATCCCACCCAAGGAGCCGCAATCCCTCTGCAAGCTTCATCCGTCAGCACGGCGCCGGGTCCCAACATGGCTGAATCCCCCTTTCCGCCATCGGCGGGCGTCCGTCATTTCAGGCCATAGCCCTTGGGAATCAATTTGCGTGCCACCGGGACCTGGGGAACCAATATATGGATCCCACAAGGTTTTTCCCAATGAGGAGGGAGGCGGGCCCTGGGTGCCGGTCTCAATTCCTTCCAGAGGGGACCAAAACTGTAACCGGGGGCCCATCCTCTCTCCGGGCGAAGGGGGATGGGCCGGGGGCTTATTTCATCCTGCGGATTCTCAGCTCCACCTCCGGGACGTCCCGGAGTAGCTCCACGATCCTGGTGGTGTCCGTGTCCCCGAAATGATAGGGATAGAGGACCTTGGGCTTCATGGCCCTGGCCGCATCGGCCACCATCTCCGGGGTCATGGTGAATGGGAGGTTCATGGGCAGGAAGGCCACGTCGATGGCGCGGAGCCCTTTCATCTCCGGGGTGTTCTCCGTGTCTCCGGCCACGTAGATTCGCTTGTCGCCGAACGTGACCACGTACCCGTTGCCCGCCCCTTTGGGATGGTAGGGCACCCCCTCGCTGCGCATGTGCACGAGGTTGTAAGCGGGAACGGCCTCCACCTGGATGCCGTTGACCTGGCGGGTGTCGCCGTTTTTCAGGACGACGCCCCCAGTGACCTGCCTGGCGCAGGCCTCGGTGAGAAGCACGACGGTCCGGTCCGTCCGGACGGCCTCCAGGGCCTTGAGGTCCAGGTGGTCCCGGTGCTCGTGGGTGATGAGGACCATGTCGGCCTTGGGGAGCTTTGTGTAATCGGCCAGCTGGGTCCACGGATCCACGTGAATGACCTTCCCGGCGAAGGTGAAGATCAGGGTCCCGTGGCCGATAAAGGCGATCTCGAGTCGCCCCCCCGACGTATCGAAGACGTCCTTCTCGAACCCTTCCTGGGCCAGGCACAACGAGCCCATTGCGCAAAGGACCATGCAGATCATGACGAAAGCGGTTCCCTTCATGAGACACCTCCAGCGAAGATGCGGGGTTTCACGGGCGGTTCCTTCATGAACCGCGGGAGGGACAGCAGGGCGGCCAGGAGGCTGGCCAACGCGACCATGGCCAAAGGGACGGTGAATGAGCCGAACTGCCCGACCAGGAATCCGCTGGCCCAGCCGGAGATGAGGCCGGCCCACGCCTTGGCCGTGTACGTGATGCCGTAGTTAGTGGTGGCGTATCGGGGGCCGTAAAAATCCCCGATGGTGGCCGGATACAGGGCGAAGGGCGCCCCGCCCAGCATGGAGGCGAGGACGACCAGGGAGACGAACAGCGCAGGTATCCGGCCGAACTGCAGCAGGGCCAGGATGCACAGGCCGAGCAGGGCGTAGAAGGCCGCCATGGTGACGGATCGGCCCATGCGGTCCGAGATGACCCCGGCCAGCAGCCGGCTCACCCCGTTGGCCAGGGGAAAGAGCACCAGGAGCAGGTTGAAGTACGGGGCAGGCAGCTCGTACTCCCGGGCCAGGAGCTTCATCTGGGCCCCGAACAGGAGCACCGCGGAGATGGTCACGCTGAACGAGAAGTAGATCAGGTACCACTGGTGCGTGGCCAGCATCTGAGCCGGACGGTACTCCCGCCCGGCTGCTGGCTGCGGGCCGAGGCCGCCATGGAAGGGGGGGGGCGACGACGATGGCGCCGGGTATGCGAAGACCAGGGAGAGGGGGAGGAGCAGGGCCCACATCGTGATCCCCAGGTACAGGAGCGTGGCGCTGAGGCCGAGTGTCTCCAGCATCCGCACGAGGATCAGGTTGAAGACGGCCGTTCCCCCCCCGAAGCCCAGGGCCACCAGCCCCGAGGCCATCCCCCGCCGGTCTGGAAACCACTTGATGGCCGTGGCGATGGATACCCCGTAGAGCACCCCGCAGCCCACGCCCCCCAGGCCGTAGAAGAGCTGGAACGCCCAGAGCTGGCTGAACAGGGCGCACAGGATGAAGCCGGCCCCCACCAGGGACGAGGCCCCCAGGGCCACCAGCCGGGGACCGTACGCGTCGGCCACCAGACCCGAGAAGGGCATGACCAGGGTGGATGTGTAGTGAAAGATCGTGTAGACCATGCCCAGGGACGCCAGGCTCCATCCCCAGTGCGCCTGGATTTCGAAGGAAAAGAGGAACCAGGAGTACTGGTAGATGCTCGTGAGCATCATGGCGCCCACCGCGGCGGAAAGCAGAAGCCAGCGGTAACCGGGATGGGCGGCACCGCTCCAAAGGCTCATGGACATCTCCTGGACCGGGACTGGGTGGCACCAACCATCTTGCTATCCCTCTTACTATATCACCCGAGCTGAACCCTGGAAGAGCCCTCGGTCCTCGCCGCACGGGATCCTCCGCCCGAGCCATGGCACCGCAACTGCGCCATTCAACGGCAATGGGGCCGAGCCGAGAAGCGTCCTGTCCATTGTCATCGGGCCCGACACCTCTCCTCCCCATGCAAATCCAGGCACGGGGCCGCAATGCGCGTCAATGCCATGGGGGCGCCGGGGGGCATGCCCAGCGCGGCTGCAACCGCGTGAACGGGGGAGCCGGGCGCCTGTGCGGCTCCCCTGCCCGACCCCTCCCGGGCCGCCATGACGCCATGGATGGCTTTTCGTGGCCGGACTGCCCATGGGTGACGAAATACCGCCTGCCCCGGAGGAATCGGCGCCACATGGCGGGACGAATCCTCCTCCGGGATCGGATATCCCCTGCAGTCATGGTGAAACCGGTCAGGGCGCTGCCCCGGTACGCTGGCGCTGGGGGTGGAGTCCGGCAGCGGGGCGAGGGATCGGATCCACACGCTGATTCAGTCCACCCCGCTGCACCATCGAGACCCTCTTTCCATCGACTGCTCATCGCCCAAGCCCGGCTCCGAGGTATGCACACACTCATGCAGGACGGATCGACAGTTCACCGCATGGGACGTTGGGATCCGTCGGGCCGATGAAGCGGCGATGCGCCGGGCTCGACGTCTACGGCCTCGGACACAGGGGGTCTGTCTCGGGTTTATCCGCAAGGGGAATCACGTAGACACCCAGGTCCCTGCCCATCTCGGATCGATGGAACCGCAGGGACGCCGCGTGGGACAGCCGCCCCATCTCCTCATCGCCCTGGTACCTCGGGCTGATGTGGACCAGGACGGCCCGGCGCACCCCGGCCCGGGCGGCCACCCGGGCCGCGTCGTCCACGGTCATGTGGCCCTTTGTTGCGGCTTCTTCCCCATGTTCCGGCAGGAACATCCCGTCCAGAAAGGCCATGCCCGCATCCTTGCACAGGCGGTACAGCGCCTTTGTGGGCCGTGTGTCCACGGCGAAGCAAATCGCCCGTCCCGGCCTGGCGGGCCCGAGCACCTGATCGGGCGCGACGATCCGGCCGTCCTTCACGGTCACGCCCTCTCCCCGTTGCAGCTTCCCGAAGAGGGGACCGGGGGGTATGCCCAACGCCCTGGCGGCCTCGGGCCTGAACTTGCCCGGGCGGGGATGCTCTTCCAGGCGGTAGCCGAGACACACGGTGGTATGTTTGAGGGGAGCCCACAGGACGCGCACCGCCTCGTCCCGGTACGCCTCGTCCGGGGCCCCTGCCCGCCATTCCCTGAATTCGATGGGGTAATTGAGGAAGAAGCCCAGCACCTCCTGGGTCTGGGCGACGAACCGCCGGAGGCCCGGCGGGCCCAGGACGGTCAACGGCCCGGGCTCCGGGACCTGGGCCCTCATCATCAGCAGCCCGGGGAGACCCAGGCAGTGATCCCCGTGCAGGTGACTCACGGCCATCACCCGCATGGCCTTGATGCCCAGCCGCGCCGCCTTGAGGCTGACCTGGGTCCCCTCCCCGGCATCGAACAGGTACAGCCGTCCCTCGACCCGCACCACCAAGGCGGTGAGGGCCCGGTACGGCATGGGCATCATGCCGCCGGATCCCAGAAGGACGCACTCCACGGTCTCTCCCATGCTGGAGTGAGGGCGCCGGCCCTCCCGTTCGAGCTTCTTATAGCCCACCCGCCCGCCTGGATCAACCCGTCTTCACGCCGCGGGCGGATGGACCCCGGCTGCGCCCCCATGTATGCTGAGGAAAATGGGGGCGGCACGTCCCGCGGCCAACCGGACGGCTGGAAGGCGCGGACGCGGGTCGCCTGGGGAGAGGGGGGATGGGCATGGGCCCCAAGGCCCGCAAACGCCTGGCCCTGGCCGCGGCCATTGCAGCGCTGGTCGTGGCCTTCGAGCTCTTCGATCTGGGCCGCTTCCTGACGCTTTCCCATATCAAGGCATCCCAGGAGCGCTTCTCGGCCCTGTACGGCCAGAACCAGGCCCTGTTCCTGGGCGCGTACTTCCTGGTCTACATCGCCTCGACGGCCCTCTCCCTGCCCGGGGCCACCATCCTCACCCTGGGCGGCGGGGCCCTGTTCGGATTCTGGGTGACCCTTGCCCTGGTCTCCTTCGCCAGCAGCATCGGCGCCACCCTGGCATGCGCCGCATCCCGGTTCGTCCTGCGCGACTGGGTGCAGGGCCGCTTGGGCGAGCGGCTCAAGACCGTGAACGAGGGGATCGAGCGGGAGGGGGCCTTCTACCTTTTCACCCTGCGGCTCATCCCGCTGCTGCCCTTCTGGATGATCAACCTCGTCATGGGGCTCACGCGCATGCCCCTGGGCAAGTACTACTGGGTGTCCCAGGTGGGCATGCTGCCGGGGACCGCCGTGTACGTCAACGCCGGCAAGGAACTTGGGAGGATCGACTCCTTGGCGGGGATCCTTTCTCCCGGCCTCATTGTCTCCTTCGCCGTCCTGGGGCTCTTTCCTTTGGCCGTGCGCAAGGGCGTGGACCTGTACCGGGCCCGGGTGGGACGACCCCCTGGTGGGCCGCGACCCGAAACCCCGGGGAGGAGGATATGAACGTGGCCCGTTACGACTACGACATCGGCATCGTGGGTGGGGGGGCCGGAGGGCTCACCGTGGCGGCCGGGTCGGCCCAGTTGGGCGCCAAGACCCTCCTCATCGAGAAAGAGAGAGAACTGGGGGGCGACTGCCTGCACCACGGCTGTGTGCCCAGCAAGACGCTCATCTGGACGGCCCACGTCCGCCATCTCATGCGGAACGCTCAGGCCTTCGGCCTGCCGGCCGTGGAGCTGCCACCCGTGGACTTCCGGGCGGTGAAGGATCGGATCCGCTCGGTCATCTCCGCGATCCAGCGGCACGATTCGGTGGAGCGCTTTTGCGGGCTGGGGGCCAGGGTAAAGCGGGGCGAACCGCGTTTCGAGGATGATCACGTGGTGGCCCTGGACGGCGCCCGCGTATCGGCCCGGCACTGGATCATCGCTACCGGCTCGTCCCCGAGCATTCCGTCCATCGAGGGGCTGGACCGGACGCCCTTTCTCACCAACCGGGAGATCTTCTCGCTGGATCGGCTGCCCGGCTCCATGGTCGTGCTGGGGGCGGGCCCCGTTGCAGTGGAGATGGCCCAGGCGTTCAGCCGCCTGGGGACCAAGACCCACGTGGTGCAGCGCAGCGGGCAGATCCTCTCTCGGGAGGACAAGGACATGGCCGACGCGGTCATGCGGGTCCTCCAGGCAGAGGGCGTCGCGTTTCACCTCAACAGTTCCGTGGCCGGCGTGCGGGATCTGGGGGGCGAGCGGGAGATCGTCCTCTGGAAGGAGGGAGGGGAGCTGGTCACCCTGCGGGCGGAGGCCATCCTCGTGGCCATGGGGCGGACGGCCAACGTGGAGGGGCTCGATCTGGAGAACGCCGGGGTGGAGTTTGACAGGAAGGGGGTGGCCGTCGATGACCGCATGCGGACGACCCGCAGGCACGTGTACGCCGTGGGTGACGTGACCGGGACCTACCAGTTCACCCATGCGGCGGGATACGAAGGGAGCATCGCGGTGAGCAACGCCGTCTTCCACCTGCCTCGCAAGGCCGACTACCGGTTCATGCCGTGGTGCACCTACACCCATCCGGAGCTGGCCGGCATCGGGATGAACGAGCGGGAGGCGCGGGCCGCGGGGATCGACTACTCGGTGTGGACCGAGACCTTCGAGGAGAACGACCGGAGTCTGGCCGAGGGGGAGGGCGTGGGCAAGGTGAAGATGATCCTGGACGGGCGAGGCAGACCCCTGGGCGCCCAGATCCTAGGCCCCCATGCAGGCGAACTCCTGGGGGAGTGGGTGGCCGTCCTCAACGGCCGCGTGAGGCTGGCCACCCTGGCGGCCGCCGTGCATCCGTACCCCACCCTGGGGGAGATCAACAAGCGCGTGGCCGGGACCTTCTTCTCCAGGAAGATCTACTCGGAGACGGTGAAAAAGGGGCTCAAGTTCCTGTTCAATCTCAAGGGGAGGGCGTGCGAACTGCCCGAGGCCCGGATTCAAGGCCCTGGGGACGGCCAAGGACCCGGGGCGAAGGGCCCTGTCGGGGTGTGATCCCCCGGGGGATCGCCTGGAGGGGTTCCGTTGTGCCGCCCCTTGGAGGATTCCAATCCACCCCTTGTTCCAAGGCGCCCCCGCGAGGATATAGTGAAAGCAGGGGGGAGGGGGCTTCCAGCAAAGGGCTCCAAGGAGCGCAGGAGGCGATCATGGCCAAGCGGCATGGAGGGTGGGTGCATTGGCCCCCACGGCGGCTCTTCCTGGCGCGTCTGATGGGGATACCCATCATGGCCGCCCTGCCGGGTCCGGCGCGGGGATCGGGGTTGGAAGGGCTGTTGGGGTATCTGGCTCAGGCCGATTCCGGGGCGCGAGGGGGCAAGGAGGAGGGCATGCGGGACAGGGTGGTCAAGAGCGAGGAGGAATGGCGAAGGATCCTGACGCCGGAGCAGTTCCACGTGCTGCGGCAGAAGGGGACCGAGAGGGCCTTCACCGGCAAGTATCACGACTTCAAGGGAAAGGGGATGTACGAGTGCGCGGGGTGCGGAAACCCCCTGTTCAGCTCGGACACCAAGTTCGACTCCGGAACGGGCTGGCCCAGCTTCTTTGCCCCCATCTCTGACAACAGCGTGCGAACCGAGGCCGACAACAGCTTCTTCATGAGGCGGACCGAGGTCCTGTGCGCCCGCTGCGACGGCCATCTGGGGCACGTCTTCGACGACGGCCCACCGCCGACCAAGCTGCGGTACTGCATGAATTCGGCGGCCCTGAGGTTCGTGGAAGGGAAAGATGGATAGGAAGTCCAGGCTGGGGGCGGTCGTGGGCCCGACTGCCCCGGGAGGGCCCCTCCTCATCCCAAGAGACGGAGGACCCGCTCCGCGTTGGTGAGGAGATCGGGCCCGAACCCCAGAGATCGCATCACCTTGACGTTTCGGTCCAACGGGTTCTGGGTCAGCATGGCGTCGGCCCACTCGGCCAGGTCCATCTCCCCGGCCGCGCCCGGCCACAGGGGGCTCACGGGGATGGGATAGTCGCTCCCCAGGAGCAGGCGCTGGGGCGGGATCTCGCCGACGATTCTCTTGAGGAGTCCCGTGCGGTGGGGGAAGGGGCCAGCCAGGGCGGACACGTCCCCGTACAGGGCCCATCCCTCCGCCTCGGACCTCCCAATCAGTTCGAGGAAGTCCTCCAGGTAGTCCGTATCCCAACTGAACACCGGCGTGCAACAGTGGGCCGCGATGACCTTGACCCCCGCCTCCAGGGCCGTCACCAGGCGATTGGGGTCGTCGAACGGGCGGAACTGATTCTCCGGTTCCGGCGCCGGGATGGCGTGCTCCGCCCCCACGTGGCAAAGAAGGGGAAGGCCGGCACGGGCCAGCTTCTCGTAGAAAGGGACGTAGCGCTTTCGGCTGGGGTTGATATCCTGGGAAGACGGGATCCACTTCATCAGGACCGCCCCCTGCTCCAGCACCCGGTCGATCTCGTCCAGGGCGTCCGCCCGGTCCGGGTGAACGGAGGCGCCGAAGAGCACCTTCTCCTCCCGTGCCGCCAGCTCGGCCACCCAGTCGTTGGGCGTGTGGAGGTTCGTCAGCTCGGGGTGCGCCCGCCCCTGGGCGTCGTGAACCTGGTCCATGGCCAGGAAGACCGCCCGATCCACCAGGGCGGAACCGTTGAGCACGCCCACGAGGTGCTGCCGGATGGAAGCGTCATTGACCTCGCCGAAGATCTGGCCGGTGGTGGCCAGCATGAGCAGGTAGGCCGGGCTCCTCCTGAGCCGCGGAGAGATGAAGCAGCCGCTGTGGCTGCCCGTCCCGGCCAGGTGCACGTGGACGTCGATGACCATGGGACCCCCTTTGCCTCTGTCTCGTCCAGATTGTATCAGAGGGCGATCCGGCCGGCGAGGGCACCGGCCCGCCGCAGTGCGGCAAAGCCCCCCAAACGGACGGGATCGTCCCTTGACTGTCCCTCCCCCGCGGGTAGGCTGGAGGCAGCGCAATGACGCGCAGCGACAGGAGGGCAACGGTCATGGACGTGGTTCGCGTGACGCCGCAAGCGGCGAGAGATGGCTTGGAAAAGGGCGAGGCGCTGCTCGTGTCCGGATATGAAGATGAGGCCAAGTTTCGGGCCATGCGCCTGGAGGGGGCCATTTCGTACGGCGAATTGGAGGCCAGGGCCCCCTCCCTGGATCGGGGGCAGGAGATCGTCTTTTACTGCGGCTGACCCGAGGAAGCGACAGCCGCCGGTCAGGCGGCTCGATGGATGAAGATGGGATTTCGCAACGCCAAGGCGCTCAAGGGGGGCGTCGAGGGGTGGCGGGCGGCGGGGTTCGCCATGATCCCTGGGCCGTAAGGGCCTGGGGGGCTTCACGGGGACGCCTGAGCCTGGCCTCGGGCGTGGGCACGGGCCGGGGCGGCCCCGGCCGATGCCTGGTCTGCGGACTGGAAGGAGGGTAGAATCTCCACCGGGTGCTGGCGGGGAGGGCAATGGGTATGCCATCCTGCGGCCAAACCCAGGAGGTTCGCCATGTTCCCCATGGAGTTCGACCATCGCGTCCTGAGCAGCCTTCCTCTTCCGTCCCGAGAGGGGACGGAGCGCGTCCTCAAGATCCTGCAGACCATCGTGTCGCGCCGGGTACTGCCATACTTCAGGGCCAGGCGCGGGACGGATCCCGCCGTGCTGGCCCGAGCCCCCGACGCCGTGCGCCTCTCCCGCCTGGAGGACGAGGAGGGCCGGGTGCGGTTGGTGGCCCTCCTTTGCAGGGAAGACGCCCGATGGACCATCGCGATCCACGAGCGCATCTTCGACTACCTCGCCTTCGTCATCCCCAGCCACCCGGAGCAGAGGCTCGGCGACGGGACGGCCGAAGAGAAGAAGATGCTGGCCTTCGCGGAGTTCATGCTCCGCCACCAGATGGAGCACGTAATCTATCCCCAGGCCGCCGAGCGGGAGGTGATCCGCTCCGACGCGCGATTCGCCATGGACCGGCGCTCGGACGATCCGACCTTTTACGGGGCGCTTCGCCAGGCCCTGGTCGATGAGATGAACGGGATTCGCGGCAGGCGGTACATGGGCCTGCTCGACCGGGCCGAGCAGGAGCGCCCGTTGGAGAGCGAGGCGGGGCGCGTGCTGGACGGCCTCCTCACGGCCCTGGCCGATCTGCCGGAGGGGTCCCTGGATCCCGTTTACGGGGCCCTGGACCAGGAACTCCGGGGCCGGTTGGTGGGTGAGTATTATCGCCGGAGCCGAAGCACGGTCCACGGGCTCATCCAGAGGGCCGGCTGGGTGAGGCTCCTGGTCCATCTGCTGGGGCGGCTGCTCAGCGAGGACCCGCCCCACGCCCGTTTTGTCTTCGACGCCCTCAAGGAGCGCTGGGGGATCGTGGCCCTGTTCCAGGAACTGGGGGTCTCGGAGGCCACCCTGGAGGGCAAGACGCCCGAGGCGGCCTTCGGGCTGTTCCAGTCGGCGGTGCGGGCGTTTCTCGCCCGGCAGGCGGGGACCGGCCCCGCACTTGGGGTCCACCCCGTCGCGACGCCCCCGGCCGAGGGGCGCGGGGCCGCACGGGCCGAGAAGAGCCTCAAGGACCGCATCGAAGAGGCGCACGGCTCCTCGGCCTTTCCCCCCCAGGTCCTGGACGTCATCGACAGGAACAAGATCAACGCCGTGGGGCACAGCGGCACCAAGTACAGCGAGCTCATCGAGACGCTCCTGGCCATCCCCTGGGGGCGGATCGCACCCATCCGGGTGACCCCCCAGGCCTTCGAGGAAGGGCTCAACCGCAGCCACTACGGGCTCAAGCGGCCCAAGGAGATCCTCTGCGATTTCTTCACCAACCTCATCTGGCGCTACCAGCGCATGGACCCGGGGGGCGCGGCGGCCCGGAACTGGCGCCGGACCGGCAGCGCCTTCCTCTTCGTGGGCCCTCCGGGGGTGGGCAAGACGTCCCTGGCCATCTCCATCGCCCAGAACCTGGGCATCCCGTTTCACAAGATCTCCCTGGGAGGCATGCGGGACGAGGCGGATCTTCGGGGTCACGGCTTCACGTATGAGGGCTCCAAGCCCGGGGCCATCGTCCAGGGGCTCATCAAGATGGGGATCATGAACGGGATGTTCATCCTGGATGAGGCGGACAAGACCGAGAAGTTCGCCATCGCCGCCCTCCTGGAGATCCTGGATCCGGAGCAGAACCACCTCTTTCACGACAAGTACACCCAGACGACCATCGACATCGACCTGTCCAACTGCCACTTCGTGCTCACGGCCAACACCCTGGAGACCGTGCCGCCTCCTGTGGCCAACCGCTGCGAGGTGGTCTTCCTGGATCGGTACAGCGTGGAGGAGAAGATCGCCATCGCCCGGCAGCACCTGGTTGTGCGCCTGCGGGAAAAGTACCTCATCAGCGAGGAAGAGATCTTTTTCCATCCGCAGGAGGAGCCGGAGCTGTTCCGGCACCTCATCCGCAACTACACGTACGAGGCCGGCATCCGGGAGCTGGAACGAATCCTCCGCACCCTCCTGCTGCGCATCCAGCGCAAGGAGGTCCTGGGCAAAGGGCGGCGCGGCATCCAGGTCACGCGGGAGAAGGTGAAGGAATACCTGGAGGAGCCCCGCCGCCCCAGGCAGATCAACGACGAGGACCGGCTGGGGGAGATGATGGGGCTGGGGGTGGATCCGGATCGGGGGGTGGGCTCCCTCATCCCCATCCAGGCAACCCCCATTCACGTGGAGGGTGGGCCCCCCGAAAGGGGCAGGGGCTACCTGAGCCTGGTGCAGGACGCCACGGGCAATATTCAGCGGGTCATGGACGAGAGCCGGAAGGTCGCCACCACCGGGATATTTCACTGCGGGGAGGCGCTGGGCGTCGACCTGGAGCGGGCGGAGGACCCCGTCCACCTCCACTTCATGGGAGGCTCCACGCCCAAGGATGGCCCCTCGGCCGGAGGCGCCATTGCCCTGGCCCTGACCTCGCTCCTCTCGGGGCGGAAGCTCCGCAGGGATGTGGCCATGACCGGTGAGATCGACACCCAGGGGCGGATCACGGGGGTGGGGGCCCTGGACGTGAAGCTGGAGACGGCATACGACGCCGGGTGCAAGACCCTGATCATCCCCACGGAGAACCTCAAGGGAGATGGCGGCGTCGAGCGCCTTCCCGAGGCCTTCCGGGAGGAGCTCCAGATCCTCACCTATCCCCAGTGGAAGGCCCCCCACGAGCCCTTCGACCACCGGCGCCACATGCTCCAGGTGGTGGCCGTGGACCACATCGTCCAGGCGGCGGACGTGGCCCTGCTGGACGAGGGGGATCTGGAGGCCATGGACTCCGCCTTCGTCGCCCACGCCCGGGAACTCAGTGAAGGGAAGAACGGCGACCCGCCCGTGGGCGGCGCCAACCTGGTCATGATCGTGGTCAAGGAGCCCGAGGAGATCGATGCCCGGCTTGTATCGGCGGCCGGGCGGTCGGCCGGGGTCCCGGTGGTCCTCCTGGTCCTTCCCCTGGCCCGGGCGAAGGTGCCGGGGCAATGGAGCGGCTCCGGAAGCGCACTGACAATCCGCCCGTTCGACCCGACCCGGGAAACCCTGGTCAGCGCGGTGCGCCGGGAGGTGGGAGCCCGCCGGGGCGCCGGCAGGCCCCTCACCGTGTCGCTGGTGGCCCCCTTCTTCTTTCTCAAGCGGGACGGCATCCGGGCCGACGCCCTCGCGGGGGAGCCCGACCTGGCCGAGCTGCGGCTCCTGGCCAACAACTTCACGGTCCAGGGGGTCAAGATCAAGGGGTGCAAGGGCGTCCTCAACCGGGTCTTCTGCCGCCTGGCCGAGCTGGGTCCCGGGCAACTGGAGGCGGTCCCATTCCTCCGCCCCCAGGAGGGGATCCGCGTGGTGGACCTGGGCTTCATCCCGGACAAGTACGGCCTGGACGTGCGGCGGGCCGAGCGGATCCTGGCCCGCTGTCTCTCCCACTGGCTGACCTGGGCCGAGGGGTTCGGCGGCAAGGTTCACGGGGTCTGAAGCGTGGCCCCGCCGGTCTCGATGTCGCGGCCCCGCACGGCGAACCAGAGGGTTCCCGCCATCCCAAAGGCGGATGCGGCGAGGAAGTTGGCGGCGGGGCTGATCAGCCAGAGGAAGGCTCCCCCGAAGGCGGCCCCCGACACCACCACGTCCCGGATGAGGTAGTAGAGGCCGAAGGTCGCCGCCTTGCGCCCCTCCGGCGCCAGATCCAAGATGAGCGCCTTGCGCGCCGGTTCACCGAACTCCTTGAGCCCGCGAAGCACGAAGGCACCCAGCAGCAAAGGGAAGGAGCGGCTCAAGAGGAGGGCCAGGGGGAAGAGGGTGAAGAAGAGGAAGGTCATGAGAACGAAGGGCCGCTTGCCCATGCGATCGGCCCAATGGGCCACCGGGATGTAGACGGCCACGGCCGTGCCCATCTCCACGGCGGTGAGCACGCCGAACTCCAAGGCCGAAACGGGAGACGGGAGCTCCCGGGTGCACCACAGGACGACGAAGGCGTACGGGATCTGCTCGCAGAACCTGACGAGGATGTCGGAGACCAGCAGGCCTCGCAGGGGGGGGCTCATGCCTCGAAACACGGCCAGGGGATTGGCTTGGGCAGTGGAAGGGGGCCGGGCGGCGTCCTCTGCGTCGTCCTGGATCCAGCGTTGTTGCATGAACATGGCCAATGCCGCCATGGCCAGGGCCACCCCGAAGGCCGCCCGCACCCCGTCGCGCTCGCCCCAAATGCCGATGGCCGCGCCTCCAAGCAGCGGGCCGACGGCCATGGGGATTCGCCTGACCAGGGAGTGCACGGACACGCCCATGGTCCGCTTCTCCCGGGGCAGGGCCTTGGCCACCAGGTCCATGGTGGCGGGCAGCGATACCGCGCTCCACGAGAGGAACAGCACCGCTCCGGCGATGACGGCCTCCCATCTGGGGACCAGGACCACCACCAGGAACCCGGCCATGGCCGTGCCGTTGAAGACCAGCAGGGCCCGCTTGATCCCCAGGCGGTCCGCCAGGTAGCCCCCGGGGAAGGCGTACAGGGCCGAAAGCAGGTTGTCCAGGGCGTTGAGGAGGCCCACCGAAAGGGCCCCGCCGCCCAGGGCCACCAGGTAGAGGGGGAGGAACCGCTCGGCCATCTTCTCGCCCAGCCCCACCAGGATGACCATGGCCAGAAGGCCCAGGATGCTCCGGTTGAGCCCCAGGAATCCTCCCATGGCGTGCCAGTGATTCACGAAAATGGCACCTCCCCGCCTCCTCTCAGCTCATGGCGATGCCGTACACCCTGGCGAGCTCCCGAGCCTCGTCCTCGGGCCCGGGCAGGCGGGCGGCCCGTTCCTCCCGCGCCTGCCGGACCATGGACCGCAGGAGTCCGCGCCGCCGGAAAATGTCCGTGTGGTCCATGACCCAGTGGCACGCCCCGGCCAGCTTCCCAGCCCGACGGGTGATCGCCTCCCAATCGGCCACCACCACCTCATGGCCGAAAGAGTCCGGCCCTTGGGCCATCCAGTGGGTGCAGCGGCAGGCACGAGCCGCCGTATGGACCATCCCGATTGGCATGCGGTCTGCGGACGCCCGAAACGAAGCTCGCCGGTGCGCCGCACCTGAACCGGCATGAGGAAAAGGCACGGCAAAGGGCTTCCGTTTCAGACCAGAGGGGCGGTCAGGGAACGTCAGGCGGCGACGGGCTTTCTTCGCCGTCCCGTGCAGGATGAGGGGGCGGACCCTGAAGGACGCGCAAGGGGGCAGGGCGCTTTCACCATCGATCTGAAACGCCCATGGGCACGCGCAAGCATCACCGCGGCGTCTTGGTTGCAGCGCCAGCCTCCCACTGGCAGGCGGTGAAGTCGATCTCCTTGCGGCAACTGGCGCACGTGTGGCGTTTGTCGAACTCATCCGAGAAGATCTCCTTCTCCTGGCCGCAGTTGGGGCATTTGCACGTGAACGCGGTGAGGTTCTTGAAGGTCTCCAGGCCGGGGCAATGTCTGGGGGTGCTCATGACTGGACCTCCTGTTCGGAACCTGGCCGGTCAATGCGTACCGCCGGCTGTCTCACCCTACCAGCAATCTGCTTCCCCGATCCAGGGATGTCAAGACGAATCCCGTGAAGGAGGTGGGCCGGGGGCCTCATCCCGGATCCCTGGGGGAAAGGGCGATGACGGTGGGGAGCGGCCTCCTCCACCGGGGCGTCTCCGCCTCCCTGCCTTCCTGAGGAGACCCCACGCCGGTTTCGTACCGAAAGCCGGGGGACTCCACCAGCATCTGGGCCTCCTCGCCGCCGTCCATGGCCAGGACCTGCCGGAATTGGGGGGCGCCTTCCCTGAGGAGGTGCGCGAACTCCCAGAGGGTGTAGCCCCCGCGCGTCACCAGGACCCAGACGGCCCCGTCGCGGGCCTCGGCCACGGCCGTTCGGGCCGCCACGTTCTGGGTCCTCCGGACCCGGACGGCGCCGGTGCGATCCAGGAGCATGAAGGACTGGGCGGCCTCCCCGTACCCCGGCCCCGCGGGATCGAAGGCATCGAACAGCAGATCGACGATGCGGGTGCGGGGAAGGCGGACGTCCTCGGGCTCCGCCAGGAAGATCCCCTGAAACAGGGGGTGAAGCCTGGGCCCGATGGACTTGCCCTCATGGCGCAACAGGCCCATGTACGCGTAGTCGGGGTAGTACTGGCCTGCGTTGAACAGGGCCGGCGCCCCGCTCTTCTCCTGCCACCCCTTCAGGTCCAGGGGGCCCGGCTCTCCCTGCTGCCTGAAGTGGAGGATCCGGAATCGGACCTTTTGAGGATCGGCCACCAGCACCGCAATGGCCGGGTCTCCCGCGCGACACAGATCACCTCCGCTCCACTGGAGCCACTCCAGGCCGGGGAGAACGGCTCGCCTGGGCCCCACGGGAAGGGTGGGTTCCGAGGCCTGGACGTCGGAGCCCAGGAGCGCCAGCCCGCACAGGAGGAATCCCCACAGGGCCTGGCCCCGGCGGGGCACGCCCCGCCGACCCGTTGTCGGTGCCATCTGTGCTTCCTCCGCCCCCGACTTGCGCACACCGTACCGCAGGGGTCTGCCGCCGTCAAGTTTCGCGTGGGGACAGATTGCGTGCTTGAGACGGCAGCGCGTATACTATAGCGCGATCCGCGACGGGGCCGGCGGGACCGGAGGGCCGCTGGGTCGTCTGTCTCGGGTGTCGACTTCGGGCCACGGGCCTGTGGAATCCATCACACCATGCGAGGATGAGGAAAGGGGGACGAGATGAGACAGATATGGGAAAAGGGGGGGCCTCTCGCAGGGGCCCTGATGCTGGCCGCGACCATGGGGCTGCATGGGGGCGCCGAGGCCGCCGAGTTCACCATGAAGATCTCTCTGCCCAGCCCCATGACCGAGTGGACCCAGTTCAACGAGCCGTATGCGGTCCTCAAGTCCGAGATCGAGAAGCGCTCCGGCGGCCGCATCGAGGTCAAGCTCTACCCCGCGGGCGTCCTGGGGGACATGACCTCGGCCACAGAGCAGACCAAGCAGGGGATCATCCAGGGGGTGCAGGTGGGAGACGGGTGGATCGCCAACCACTTCCCGGAGATCCAGCTCATCTCCATCCCGTACGTGTTCAAGGATCGGGACGTGGCCTGGAGGGTTCTGGACGGGCCCTTCGGCAAGGCCCTCATGGACGAGTACACCAAGAAGACGGGGCTGCGCCTGCTCCACCTCACGGAGAACGGCGGTTTCCGATGCTTCAGCAACAACGTCAAGGAGATCAAGACCCCCGCGGACATGAAGGGGCTCAAGATCCGCGTCATGCCCAATCCGGCCCACCAGAAGACGGTGGAGGCCCTGGGGGCCCTGCCCGTGGTGATCGACTGGGCCGAGCTGTACACGGCCCTCAAGACCAAGGTGGCCGACGGGCAGGAGAACGCCGTGGCGACCTTCCTGGTGCCCAAACTCTGGGAGGTCCAGAAGTTCATGACCCTGGACAACCACTTCTACAGCATCAACAGCGTCCTGCTCAACGACAAGTGGTACCAGGGGCTGCCCAAGGAGCTCCAGACGGCCATCGACCAAGCCGCGGTCATCTCCACCACGGTGAACCGGGGGGTCTGCACGGCCCTGGAGGAGAAGGGGATCAAGCTCGTGACCGAGAAGGGGATGAAGGTCTACGCCCCGAGCCCCAAGGAAAAGGACATGTTCAAGGAGCTCAGCCAGAAGCCGGTCATCGAGTTCCTCAAGAAGGACTTTGAGGAGAAGAAGGTGGACCTCAAGTGGTTCGACCGGTTCTTCGAGGCCGTGGCCCAGGCCGAGAAGGATCTGGGATACAGGTGAGAGGCAACAGGCGACAGGCAATCGGCATTGGGCAATCGCGGATAAAGGGGGGCGCGTACGACCCCCAGTGGCCGATTGCCGCTCTTCTGACCGGATTCCCTACGCGGTCTGAGCATGCAAGGGTCTGTCATGGGCGTGTGGACGCGCTGCGTGGATGCGTTGAACGGGGCGGCCCGCGTGGCCGTCATCGCGGGGTTCGCCTTGATCGCGACCCTGGTGATGGCGCAGATCGTGTGCCGGTACGTCCTTCTCATCCCCCTGCCGTGGAGCGAGGAGGCCGCCCGGTACCTCCTGGTCTGGGTGGCCCTCCTGGCTGCGGCCCTGGCCTTCCGGGATGATTCGCACATCCGCCTGGACGTCCTTCTGAACCGGTTGGGACCCCGGTCGCGCAGGCGGGTGGCGGTGTTGCTTCGCGTGATCGGCCTCGGTTTCGCGGCGCTGCTCCTGATGTACGGGATCAGCCAGGCCAAACTGGGGCGGTTCACCAATTCGCCGGGGTTGAACATCAGCATGTTTGCGGCGTATTGCAGCATCCCCGTCGCGGCCGCCGTCATGATCCTGAACATCCTGGACAGCCTGCTCCGGCAGCGGGCCCGGGGGGAGACCCCACCGGCGGGGCAAAGGACGGGGCCGTGACGCTGCTCGTGGTCTCCCTGCTGCTCCTGGCCCTGCTCTTGGTCGGGCTCCCCATCGCCCTTATCATGGGCG
This sequence comes from uncultured Desulfarculaceae bacterium, assembly GCA_964514105.1. GTDB lineage: Bacteria > Desulfobacterota > Desulfocorpusculales > Desulfocorpusculum > Desulfocorpusculum > CAZEPJ01. The sequence continues at coordinate 157,591 of CAZEPJ010000001.1, forward strand.
TCAGCGGCCTGCTCTATCTGGTCCTGAGCGCGGGGACCGAGTACCTCCCCATGATCGTCAATCGGGTCTACCGGGGCATCGACAGCTTCATCCTCATCTGCATCCCGTTCTTCATCCTGGCCGGCGACATGATGAACCGAAGCGGCATCACCCAGCGGCTCATTGCGTTCTCCAACCTGTTCGTGGGCCGTCTGCCAGGGAGCCTGGCCCAGGCCAACGTGGTGGCCAGCGGCATCTTCTCCAGCATCAGCGGGAGCGCCTTGGGGGACATCGCCGCCATCGGGTCTGTCTTCATCCCCGCCATGACCCGGGAGGGATACTCGGCCCGATTCACCGCGGCCGTGACCGCGGCCAGCTCGCTGGTCAGCCCCATCATCCCCCCCAGCCTGATCATCGTCCTGTACGCGGCGGTCATGGACACGAGCATCGGGGCCATGTTCGTGGCCGCGGTGATCCCCGGCCTGCTCATGGTCCTGGCGGACATGGCCATCGTGCACGTGGTCTCGGTGAGGCGGCGCTATCCGCGCAGGACCGAGCGGGTCCCCTGGGGGGAGGCCCTGCGTTGCAGCCGGGACGCCCTGGTCGCCCTGCTCATGCCCCTCATCATCCTGGGGGGGATCGTGGGCGGGGTCTTCACCCCCACGGAGGCGGCGGTGGTGGCGGTCTTCTACGCCCTGGTGGTGGGGGGCGCCATCTTCCGGAACCTCAGGCCCAGGGACATCATCGCCTCCCTGTACGGCTCGGCCATGAGCTCGGGGAGGCTCTTCTTCATCATCGCCTGCGTGGGCATCATGGCCTGGGCCCTGGCCATGGAGAACGTCCCCCAGCAGGTGGTCGGGTGGTTCTCGGCCCTCATGGGCCATCCGTGGATCATCCTCCTGGTCATCAACGCCTTTCTGCTCTTCATGGGCATGTGGCTGGACCTCACGGCCAACATCTTCCTGTTTGCCCCCATCCTGGGTCCGCTCACGGTCCAGGCCGGAATAGATCCCCTCCACTTCTCCATGATCTTCCTCTTGAACGTGAACCTGGGGAACATCACCCCGCCCATGGGGATCGTGCTGTTCGCCACCTCGGAGCTGAGCCTCACCAAGGTGCAGGATATCGTGAAGGACATCTGGCCGTTTCTGCTGGCCAAATTCGCGGTCCTGGGGGTGGTGACGTACGTCCCCTGGGTGAGCCTGTGGCTGCCGGGCCTGCTGGGCTTCAGCCGCTGAGGGAGGGATGGCTTTGGGGGATCCGCTGGTCTGCGTGCGGATGACGGTCAACGGCAAGTCAGTGCGAAGGCGGGTCCGGGCAGGAGCCAGCCTGCTGCAATTCCTTCGAGAGGACCTCGGGCTCACCGGCACCAAGCGCGGGTGCGATCAGGGGCAATGCGGGGCGTGCACGGTTCTGGTGGACGGCAAGGCCGTCAACGCCTGCCTCATGCTGGCCGCCCAGGCCCACGGCAAGGCCGTCACCACCATCGAGGGGGTAGCCGGCCCCGCAGGGCTCCACCCCATCCAGGAGGCCTTCATCCAGGAAGGCGCGGTGCAGTGCGGGTTCTGCACGCCGGGGATGATCCTGAGCGCCAAGGCTCTGCTGGATGGGAACCCTTGCCCCACGCCCGCGGAGATCCGCGAGGCCCTCTCGGGCACCCTGTGCCGCTGCAGCGGGTACGGGGCCATCCTCCGCGCGGTGGGGCGCGCCGCCGAGGCCATGGCGGCGCGCGCGCCATTAGCTCGAGAGGAAGGAGAGAGCCATGGACCGTGAGGCCGTCGCCGTGGGGGCGTCCCTTCCCAGGCGGGAGTCGGCGGAGAAGGCCGCGGGAACGGCGCAGTACACAGACGACTTGGCGCTCCCGGGCATGATCCATGGCCGGGTCCTGCGCAGCCCGTACGCCCACGCCCGGGTTGGGCGGATCGACGCCTCCGCGGCCCTGCGGGTCCCCGGGGTCCTGGGCGTGCTCCTGCCCCGAGACGTCCCGGACCGGCGATTCAACTGCTCGGGCAATCCCCCCTCGTCCCTCATCGTCAAGGACGAACGGGTCCTGACCGACCACCCGCTTCACGCGGGAGACCGCATCGCGGCCGTGGCCGCCCGGAGCCCGGAGGCGTGCGCCGAGGCCCTGGAGCGGATCCTCGTGGAGTATGAGCCCCTCCCCGCGGTCATGGAGATCGAGGAGGCCATGGCCCCGGGGGCCCCCATCCTCCATCCCGAGCTTTTCAACACCAATGTCTTCCGGCGGCTCGAGGGCAAGGAGGGCGACGTGGAGCGGGGCCTGGCCGCCTCGGCCCACGTGTTCGAGGGGGAGTTCCGCACCCCGGCGGTGCAGCACGTGGCCCTGGAGCCCGTGGGGTGCATCTGCCTGTACGAGCCCGGGGGGAAGGTGACGATCTGGAGCAACACCCAGGCCCCCTTCCAGGACAGGCGGATCCTGGCCGAGCTGCTCGATCTGCCCGAGGCCGCGGTGCGGGTCATCAAACCCATGATGGGGGGCGGCTTCGGGGGACGGCAGCAGCTCCACAACCAGCACGTGGGGGCCTTCCTCTCCCGGCTCACGGGCCGCCCGGTGAAGATCGTCAACTCCCGGGAGGAGGAGATGTACGCCACGGCCACCCGTCACGGGAGCATCTGCCATGTCACGGCGGGCGTGAGCCGGGACGGTCTTCTCCAGGCCTTCCGGGCCAGAGTCCACCTCAATACCGGGGCGTACTGCACCCACGGCCCCATCGTCCTGGGGGCCCAGAGCCGCAAGTTCCAGTATCGGGTGCCGAACTACCTGTACGAGGGGTTCTGCGTGTACACCAACGCCCCGGTGGCCGGGGCCATGCGGGGATACGGAAGCCCCCAGATCACGTTTGCCCGCGAGTCCCTCATGGACACGGTGGCCCAGGCCCTGGGCCTGGATCCGGTGGAGTTTCGACTGAGAAACCACGTGCGGGCCGGAGACCGGATCCCTGCCCACACCTTCGCCCTGGGGAGCTGCGCCATCGAGGCATGCGTCGAGGCCGCCGAGGCGGCCCGCCGGGAGGCGGAAGCGGCGGACTTGCTGCGGGCGGCGGGCAAGGGGGACGCGGAGGCCTGGGGGGTGGCCTTCGGATGCCATACGTCGGGGCCGTCCAACAACGAGGGGCTCAGCGCCGCCGTGGTCCTGGTCAACGACGACGGGAGCGTGCAGCTCTTGGTGGGGGCCGCGGACATGGGGCAGGGTTGCGAGACCACCTTCGCCCAGATCGCGGCGGAGGCTATGGGCATCGGTGTCAAGGACGTGACGGTGGTGGCGGCGGACACCGGGATCACCCCGTACGACACGGGTTCGTTCGCCAGCAGCCAGATCTACGTGGGGGGCAACGCCGTCAAGGAGGCGGCCCTGGAGGCCGTGGATCAGCTGCGGGAGGCACTGGCGCGGCAGCAGGGGGTGGACCCCGATGCGGTCCAACAGGTCCAGGGCGGACTCGCCCTGCCCGACCGGAGGGGGGGTGTGCAGACCGTGGCCTTCAAGGAGGCGGTTCGGAGGGTGAGCTTCGGGGCCCACGGCACGGTGATCGCGGGCCGGGCGAGCTTCAAGGCGGCCGTGAGCCCCCCGCCCTTCGCCGTCTGCTGGGCCAAGGTGGCCGTGGATCGTTGCACGGGATCGATCCGCGTCCTCCACGTCGTGCAGGCCGTGGATGTGGGAACGGCCGTGAACCCTCAACTGGTCCGAGGACAGGTGGAGGGAGGGATCTCCATGGGGCTGGGCTTCGCCCTCATGGAGCGCATGGAGGCGGACCGACGGGCGGCGAAGCCCGTCTCCTCGGACCTGCTCCATTACAAGGTGGCCACGAGCCTGGACATGCCCGAACTGCACGTGCGCATCGTGGCGAGCCATGAACCCACCGGGCCCTTCGGGGCCAAGAGCGTGGGGGAGCTGCCTGCGGTGCCCGTGGCCGCCGCCATCGCCAACGCCGTGGCCAATGCTACGGGGCAGCGGGCCTTCAACCTCCCCCTCGGCGGGGGGCGGGTGGCCGAGTTCGGGGGCGACTGCCCTCGGGGGGAGGGAGGTTGCCAGCCGTGAGAAGGGGCGGGGCATGGAGCTGGGCGGCGGCGGGTTCCCTGGATGAGGCCGCGGCAGTTTTGGCCAAGGAACCGGAGGCCTTCCTCCTCGCGGGGGGGACCGACCTCATTCCACGGTGGAAGTGCGGCCTGGTCCGCCCCGGCTTCCTCCTCAGCCTGGGGGGAATACGGGAGCTCGAGGGGATCCGGCCGGTCCGGGAGGGGATCTCCGTGGGGTCCATGGTGACCCTGGCCGCCCTGGCCGCGGACCCCCTGGTGGCCCCCATGATTCCGCCCTTGGCCTTCGCGGCCCGGTGCGTGGCGTCCCCCCAGATTCGAAATGTGGGGACCGTGGGCGGAAACCTCCTTCAGGAGCGTCGGTGCCTCTACTTCAACCAGTCCTCATACTGGCGGAAGAGCGTGGCCCCGTGCCTCAAGCTGGGGGGGGAGGTCTGCCATCAGATCCCCAGCGCCAAGGCGTGCTGCGCCATCTACTACTCGGACCTGGCTCCGGTCCTGTGGGCCTGGGATGCCATGGTAGAGGTCCGGGGGGCGGGGGGCGTGGAGCGGCTCGCCGTGGGCGAGCTTTTGTCCAGGCACGTTCATGGGCCCCGGAGGCCCGGGATCCTCACCCGGATCGTGGCGCCCCGCCCTGCCCCGGGAAGCTGGGGGGCCTTCCTCAAGAGCGGCAAGCGGGCGGCCGTGGATTTCGCCACGGCGAACGTGGCCGTCCGCTATTCCCCGTCGGGTGCGGATGGGCGGGGCGCGCCCGAGGTGCGCGTGATCCTGGGGGCCATGGGGCCGCTGCCTGTGGAACTGGAGGAGACCCGGGCGTTCCTTCTGGAAAACCTGCATTCCCCGAGGGAGCTGAAGGCCGAGGCCGGCCGCCTGGCCCGACAGGAGGCGCAGGCCCGAAGCCGCCTCATCCGCGAGACCGCCGTGTCCCTGCCCGAGAAAAGGGCCGCCGCGGGCCTGGTGGAACGGGCCGTCTCGCTCCTCGCGGCCCGTCTCGCCGGTTGACTGGCGCTGCTGTGCCGCGGCGGTTTGCCGGCCCTTGCGCCCGGGTCCATCCCCCTGCCTTGAAAGCCCCGGGGCCCTGTGTTACATAGGGACTGAAGCGCCGCATCGCCGGATTGGCTGGGGAGGGCGTCATGTGGGACTACTCGGAAAAGGTCATGGACTACTTCAAGAACCCCCGGAACGTGGGGGTCATCGAGGGGGCGGACGGCGTGGGCGAGGTGGGCTCCATGGCCTGCGGGGACGCCCTCACCCTCTACATCCAGGTGGACGATGAGGGCCGGATCTCCGACGCCAAGTTCCAGACCTTCGGCTGCGCCAGCGCCATCGCCTCGTCGTCGGCCCTCACCGAGCTCATCATAGGCAAGACCGTGGAGGAGGCCCTCCAGATCACCAACAGGGACATCGCCGACTATCTGGGGGGGCTTCCCGAGGAGAAGATGCACTGCTCGGTCATGGGCCGCGAGGCGCTGCTGGCGGCCATCGCGAGCTACCGGGGGGAGAGCCGGGAGAGCCTGGAGTCGCCGCTGGTGTGCGAGTGCTTCGGCGTGAACGAGGAGGAGGTCGAGCGGGCCATCCGGGAGAACCATCTCGCCACCCGGGAGCAGGTGACCCACTACACCAAGGCCGGCGGCGGATGCGGCAAGTGCCACGAGAGGATCGAGGGGATCCTGGCCCGCCTGTCCCGGGAGGCGGCCCCCGCCGCACCGCCGGCGAGGAGGCCCCTGACCAACCTCCAGAAGATGAAGCGGGTCGAGGAGGTCATCGAGCAGCAGATCCGCCCCGAGCTGCAGAAGGACGGGGGGGACATCGAGCTCACGGACATCGACGGGGACCGGGTGCTCGTCTCCCTGCGGGGGGTGTGCACCCACTGTCCCAGCTCGGGGCTGACCATCCGGGGGATCCAGGAGCGGCTGCGCGAGTTCGTCGCGCCCGAACTGGTGGTGGAGGAGGCGTCCCCATGAGGGTCGTGTACATGGACAACAACGCCACCACCCGGGTGGACCCCGCCGTGGTGGCCGAGATGCTGCCGTTTTTCTCCGAGCGGTACGGCAACCCGTCGAGCATGCACGCCTTCGGGGGGGGGGTGGCCCGGAAGGTCCAGGAGGCCCGGGAACAGGTGGCCGAGCTCCTGGGGGCCAGGCCCGACGAGATCGTCTTCACGAGCTGCGGGACCGAGAGCGACAATGCCGCCATCCACGGCATCCTGGAGACCCGGCCGGAGAGGCGCCATTTCGTCACCAGCCGGGTGGAACACCCGGCCGTCTGGAACCAGATTCCGTACCTCAAGCGAAAGGGGTACCGGATCACGGAGCTGCGGGTGGACAGGGAGGGCCGGCTGGACCTGGACCAGCTGCGGGAGTGCCTCTCGGACGACACCGCCCTGGTGAGCGTCATGTACGCCAACAACGAAACCGGGGTCGTCTTCCCCATGGGCGAGATCGCCCAGATGGTCAAGGCCCGGGGGATTCCGCTTCACACCGACGCCGTGCAGGCGGCAGGAAAGATTCCCATCGACCTCTCGCGCCTCCCCGTGGATCTGCTCACCCTATCGGGCCACAAGCTCCACGCCCCCAAGGGAATCGGCGTGCTCTACGTCCGCCGGGGGACCAAGGTCCAGCCCATCCTCATCGGGGGGCACCAGGAGAAGGGGAGGCGGGGGGGCACGGAGAACGTGCCCTACATGGTCGGCCTGGGAAAGGCCTGCGAGCTGACCCGCGGCCAGCTGGAGACCGAAGCGCGGAGGCTGAGCGCCCTTCGGGATCGCCTGGAGAAGGGGATCGTGGAGCGCATTTCCAACGTGCTGGTCAACGGCCGGGGGACCCGGCGTCTTCCCAACACGCTGAGCTGCTGTTTCGAGTACGTGGAGGGGGAGAGCCTGCTGCTCATGTTGAGCGACCTGGGCGTGTGCGCCTCCTCGGGCTCGGCCTGCACGTCCGGCTCGCTGGAGCCGTCCCATGTGCTGCGGGCCATGGGGATCCCGTACACCGCCGCCCACGGCTCCATCCGCTTCAGCCTCAGCCGGTACAACACCGAGGACGAGGTGGACTACGTGCTGGGGCACCTGCCGGGGATCGTGGAGCGGCTCCGGTCCATCTCCCCGTTCTGGGCGAGGCGGGTGGCTTCCTGACCCTGCTGGCCCGAGGCGGCGTTCCATGAGCCACGGCCATCTTCCCGCCGGTCCACCCGCTGCAATGACCTCCCGCGCAGCTCGTTTCTTCGCCCCCGAGCTCCGACCGCGTCTGTTCGCCCACCGGGGCGCCTCGGGCCATTGTCCCGAAAACACGCTCCCCGCCTTCTGTCTGGCCATCGAACTGGGTGCGCCCTATCTGGAGCTGGACGTCCGCATGTCCCTGGACGGCCATGTGGTGATCCACCATGATGAGACGGTGGATCGAACCACCCAGGGAACGGGCCCGGTGGCCGGCAAGTCGCTGGCGGAGATCCGGGCGCTGGACGCCGGCTACGGGTTCCGGCGGCAGGGGAAGGAGGGATACCCCTTTCGTGGCCGCGGGGTGCGGATTCCCACGCTGGATGAGGTCCTGGAGGCCTTCCCCGAGGCCCGTATCAACCTCGAGGTCAAACAGCAGTGGCCCCCCATGGAATCGACTCTGGAGGGGCTCCTCGTCAGGCACCGCGCCCTGGATCGGGCGCTGCTCACCGCCGCGGACCACCGAGTCATGGAACGGATCCGGGTCCGCCTGGGCCACCGGGTGGCCACGGGGACGTCGTCCCGGGAAGGGACGGATCTGGCCCAATGGTTCCTCAGGGGGCGGCCCGGCCAATTCCGGCTCGAGGGACAGGCCGTGCAGATCCCCGACCATCTGGCCGGGCGGGACTACATCACGCCCCCATTGGTGGAGGCGGTTCACGGCCTGGGGGCGGAGGTGCACGTCTGGACCGTCAACGATCCGGCCCGCATGATCCGCCTCCTGGAGATGGGGGTGGACGGCATCATGACGGATTTCCCGGATCGCTTTCCAAGGGGGGAGAGACGGGGTTCGTGATTCGTTCCCGTGGGGTGAAGCCGTGACCCGTCTTTGTCATGGGTGTCCGGACCCGGCACGTGCCGCGCCTCCCCGATTCACGAGCCACGACGGCGAACCACCACCCAGCAGGAGGACGCCATGTATTACGATGCGCTGCTGACGGATGAGGCGAGGGCTATTCGGGACGAGGTGCGCCGGTTCGTGCGCGAGGAGGTCTCCCCGGACTATGTCCGGGCGATGGACCGGGAGGAGATCCAGTACCCCCGGGAGTTCGTCCAGAAGCTGGCCGCCCGCGGGCTGCTGGGGCTGCGCTTCGCCCCCCGGTGGGGCGGGCGCGGCCTCAACTGGGTGGCCGAGGCCGCCGCCGAGGAGGAGGTGGGCATCCTGGGCACGGCCCTGGGCTGCGCCTTCGTCATGCCCTCCATCGTGGGGGAGGCCCTGCACGTGTTCGGCACGGAGGCACAGAAGGAGCGCTTCCTTCGCCCCATCCTGACGGGTCGATCCATCAGCGCAGAGGCCCTCACCGAGCCCCGGGGGGGGTCGGACTTCTTCGGGGCCACGACCAAGGCCGTGCTTGACGGGGACCAGTTCGTGGTCAATGGCCAGAAGCGGTTCGTGGTGGGCGCCGCCGAGGCCGATCTCTTTCTGGTGTACTGCCGCACCAATTTCGAGGAGGGAGCCCACAAGTACAGCCGCATCAGCACCCTGATCATCGAGCGAGGCCCGGGCGTCCAGGCGGAGTACGTGTACGGGCTCATGGGGACGCGCGGCGGGGGCACGGGCCGTCTGGTCTTTCGCGACGTGCGCGTGCCCAAAGAGAACCTGGTGGGGGGTCTCCACGGGGGGGCCCTGGTCTTCAACCAGATGATGATCCCCGAGCGCATGACCTCTGCGGCGGCCAGCCTGGGGGGCGCCCGCGCGGCCCTGGAGGTGGCCGTGAGGTACAGCCACCGACGCCACGCCTTCGGACAACCCATCCGCAAGTTCCAGGGAGTCAGCTTCATGGTGGCGGACGGCATCACCCGGCTCGATGCGGCCCGGGGACTGGTCCACTTGGCGGCCCGCGCCGTGGACAGCGGGGCCCCCAATGCCAGGCGGCTGGTGAGCGAGGCCAAGAAGTTCGCCACGGACGCGGCGTGGGAGGTCACCAACAAGGCCATGCAGATCATGGGGGGCATCGGGTACACCAACGTGTATCCCGTGGAGAAGATGGTGCGCGACAGCCGGCTGACTCAGATCTGGACCGGGACCAACGAGGTCATGAACCTCCTGATCCAGCACGAGTACTACCAGGAGGTGCTCGCCGGAGGCAGGGACGTCCGGGACGTGGAGAAGGACGCCTCGAAACTGGACGAGGACGAGAAGTGTTACACGGACGACGACATGTGGCGCGTTCATGGATCGGGGAGGGAGTGACGGGGGGGACAGGGGGCCGGGTGGGAGCAGTGGGGGGAGTGGGCAAGGGGAGGTTCGGGGGTGGTGCGGGGGGCCTGCTGGCGGGGAATCGGGGAGGTGGGGCGCCGGGGGAAGCGAGTTGAAGTTTTGGCGGGGTTGGGCTAGATTGGGATTCAGCCATGGGGTTCTTGGAAAGACATACGGGCAGGATCCTGTGGGCCCTGGTGATCCTCCTCGGGGTCGCGGCGGCGCTGGCCGTCCACGGGCTGCAGCAGACCCTTCGCTCCCCCATGGCCCTGCTGCCGTCCGCCCCCACCGATGACTCCCGGGGCAAGGGCCTGGAGGTGCCCGCACTCCGGCCCAAGGAGCAGTACGACCAGATCGCCAGGCGGAACATCTTCAGCCTGCCCGATGCGGCGGGGTCCAAGGCGCGGCCCAACCCCGCCGAACAAAAGCCCGTGGAGACCGCCCTCAACGTCAAGCTCAAGGGAATCGTGACGTCACCGGAAGGCTTCTCCGTCGCCCTCATCGAGGACCCGGCCCAGCGCAGAGAGGATCTGTACAGCGTGGGCGACAGCATTCAGGACGCCCAGCTTGTCCGCATCCAGACCAACATGGTGTATCTCAAGCGGGGGGGGCGGGAGGAGACCCTGACCCTCTTTTCGGACCAGCCTGCCAAGGGAGGGGCCAAGGCGGGCGCGGCGCCGGCCGCACCCGCCCGCCCGGGCACGGCGCCCGCCCGGGGGGCGGCACCTCCCGGACAGCCCGGCTCTCAGCAGCAGGTCCAGAACCTCATGGCCCAGCTTCGCCTCAGGCCCCATTTCCAGGACGGGAAGCCGGCGGGCTTCGTGGTGGGGCAGGTGCAAAAGGGCAGCGTGTTCGACCAGGCCGGGCTCAAGGAGGGGGATGTGGTCGTGGCCATCAACGACGAGGAGGTCAAGACGCCCAACCAACTCCTCAAGGCCTACAAGGAGGTCTCTCAGGACAAGGAGCTCTGGCTGGACGTGCTGAGAGACGGTCAGGAGGAGAACGTGGAGATCGACCTGGAAGCCGCGTTTTCCAAGTCCTAGGGGTCCTCAATCCATCATGTATCTCTCCTTCTTCGGCCTCAGGGAGCCCCCCTTCAATCTCACTCCGGATCCCCGCTTCCTGTTCATGACGCCCAGCCACCGACAGGCCTTTGACCACCTCATATTCGGCGTGGAGCAGCGGCGCGGGTTCATCGAGGTGGTGGGGGGGGTGGGGACCGGAAAGACCACGCTGTGCCGAGCCCTCCTGGAGGAGTTGGAGGGCAAGATGCCGGTGGCCCTGGTCCTCAGCGCCCACCTATCGGAATTGGATCTCCTCAGGACCATCAACGAGGAGTTCGGTATCGACGCCTCGGGGGGCAGCCCCAAGGCGCTCATCGACGCCCTGAACCGTTTTCTCATCGGCCAGCTCGCCGCCGGCGGCAATGCATGCCTGATCCTGGACGAGTGCCAGAACCTGGCCGTGCCCGTGCTGGAGCAGATCCGCATGCTCTCCAATTTGGAGACCGAGAGCGAAAAGCTCCTTCAGATCATCATGGTGGGACAGCCCGAGTTCCACGCCATGCTCAAGACCCCGGGCCTGCTGGCCCTGGATGAACGGATCCATGTGCGGGCCTTTCTCGAACCGCTCACCCGGGAGGACACGCGGGCGTACATCCAGCACCGGTTGACGGTTGCGGGATCCCGGGGGGACATCGTGTTCACCGAGAGGGCCCTTCGGGTTCTGTTTGAATACGCCCTGGGAATCCCCAGGCGCATCAATACGGTGTGCGACCGCTGCCTGCTTCTGGCCTATGTGCAAGAGACCTTCCGGGTGACGGAGGCCCATGCGCGGGAAGCCGTCCGGGAGATCACGGCAGGACCTCGATCCCAGAGGCGCAGGCGGACGCAGCCCGGCCGCGCGGCGCCGTCCTGGGCCCTGATGGGGCTGGGGGGCGGGATCGGGATGGTTGCCCTGGCGGTGGGCTGGCTGGCCGGCCAGTGGGCGGCTTTTCAACGGACCCCGACCCCCATTGCGGGGCCGTCCCCCCCTTCGCCCGTTCTGGAGGCGGTGGTGGTCCCGGCACCCGACCCGTTCCCGCCGAACCAACCGACGGAGGGCGCAACGCCCATGGGGACCGGATCGCCCCTCCTTTCGACCCCGGCCCCGGCGACGCAACCCATGCCGGAAGCGCCCCTGTCCATGCCTCCAGCGGCGGAGCCCCCTGTGACCGGCCCGCTCCCGACGGCGGCGCAACCCCAAAGATGGATCTTCGACGGCCTCGGGCGGCTGGCCCCCCCGTCCGCGGCGGCCAGGATCCCGGATGCGGCCCGCGCCGTGGGCCTGGAGGCCAGGCAGGTGACGGTGTCGTGGGACGTCCTTGCCCGGTTCCGCCGGGCGTGCATCCTGGAGCTGTCCCCGGAGGACGGCGGGCCCCCGCGATACGGGGTCCTTCGGGGCATATCCGAGTTGGAGGCCCTGATCGAGGAGCGGGACGGGGCCCCCCGCTGGGTCCCTCGGGAGGTGTTCAGGAGGATCTGGTTCGGGAGCGTCTGGATCCTGACCCCCGGCCCCAGGCGCGGCGAGGGCCTCATCCCGGGGTCCCGGGGAGAGGCGGTTCGGTGGCTGCAGGAAGCCCTGGAGCGGCTGGGCCATCTGGACGGGGGGATCCCCGGCCTGTTCGACGAGGACACGCGGCGCGGGGTCATGGCGTTTCAACGGGACACGGGCCTGCCCGTCGACGGCCGCGTGGGGGCCCAGACCGCCGGGATGATCCTGCAGCTCCTGGGGGATGAGGCACAGCGGTGAGCGCCATCCAGGACGCCCTGAGAAAGGCCCAGAAGGAGCGCGAGCGGGCCGCTCAGCCCGAGGGCCGGGCCAGCGCCGAGCCGCTCCCTTCCATTCCCGGCCAGAAGCGCCCGGTCCGGCGGCGGGTCCTGGCCGTGGCCCTGCTCCTGGGCGCGGCGTCGGCTGGGGCCCTGTACGCCCTGGGGGTCGTGGGGCCGGCGAGGACCGCCGTCCAGGACCGGTCCGCAGGCCCCGCGACCCAGATGGCCCCTGCGGGCGGCCTGACCAACCCCCCGCCGGCCAGGGCACCGGTGCCCGGCGGGGCGGAGGCCCCGCGCTCAGCAGCCGTCCCGGCGCGGCCGGCCCCGCCCCCCCAACGGCCGCCCTCCCTGGAGGAGGCGCGGCGGATGCAGGCCGCCGGGGATACGACGGGGGCGGAGGCGGCCCTCAGGGCCCTCATGGGCCGGGAACCCCAGCGGGTGGAGGTCATCACGGCCCTGGCCGGGCTGTATCTGCAGGACCGGAGGGACCCCGCCCGGGCCCTGCCCCTGTACGAGCGGGCCGCGGGCCTGGACCCGCAGCGCCCCGCCATCCTGGTGAACCTCGGGGTCGCGCTCCTGAGGGCCGGCTTGGGCACGCGGGCCGCCGAGCAGTTCCAGAAGGCCCTTTCCATGGACCCCGGCCTGGCCGAGGCCCACTACAACCTGGCATGCGCCCGGGCCCTGCTGGGGGACCGGGAGGGGGCAGAGCAGGCCCTCGCCCGGGCCGCGGCCCTGGACCCCCGAAGCAGCCAGTGGGCCAAGGACGACCCGGACCTCGCCCTCCTTCGCGCGCCCAAGGAGGCGAACAGACCGTAAGGCCGTCAGGGCCCCACGATCCTCCCGTCGCGCATCTCCATGACCCGGTCCACGTCAGGGTAGTCGTACACGATGGGGTCGTGGCTGGCCATGATCACGGTCCGCCCCGCCGCCTTGAGCCTCCCGATCCCCGCCATGAACTCCCGCGAGAGGGCGGAGTCCAGATGGGCCGTGGGTTCGTCGGCGATGACGACGGCCGGATCATTCATCAGGGCCCTGGCGATGGTCACCCGCTGGGCCTCGCCCCCGGAGAGCCACTCCACCTTGGAGGCGGCCTTGGACGACAGGTCCATGAGGGCCAGGAGTTCCCCGGCCCGCCGCCGCAGCACGTGGGCGGGCCGGCCGTCGGGGTACGCGGGGAGCATGACATTCTCGATGGCCGAGATCCCCTTGATCAGGTTGAACTGCTGGAAGACAAAGCCGAACGTCCTGCGGCGGATCGCCGTGAGGAAGCGCTCGGGGAGGCTGGTGATCTCCCGCCCCTGGAGAAGGATGCGGCCCGAGGTGGGGCGGGCCATGCAGCCCAGGAGGCTGAGCAGCGTGGTCTTTCCCGAGCCGCTGGGCCCTTTCAACACGGTGATCCCGCCGGCGTCCATGCGGGCGGTGATCCCGTGAAGGGCCGTGAACTCGTTGGGCCTGCCCTGGTTGAAGACCTTGCGGATATCCATGAGTTGGATCATGTCAGTGTCAGCGTCCGTGTGGGCGTCCATGTCACAACTCCGTCTCCGATGGAGAACTCTGGAGACCTCGCCAGTCATCCCGAGAAAAGGCGTCCGCGGCCCGATGGATCCGCAGCGCCACGTGGTTGGCCTCCCTGTTTCCGCATCACCCCCTCATGACCGCGTCCGGGTCGATGGTCGCCGCTCGCCAGGAGGGGACAATGGTCGCCACCGTGTACGGGATGACGGTGAGGAAGAAGAGGGTGACCATCTGGTACGGGTCCACGTAAGGGGTCAGCCGGAACTGGGGGTAGATGACCGCCCATCCCTTGAGGGCCGGCTCGAACAGACCCGCCGCGGAGAAAAAGACGTGGACATAGGCCAGGATCACGCCCAGGAAGAAGGACGACAGGGAGATCGCCACGCCCTCCCAGAACTTCATGAGCAGCACGTCCGACGTCTCCCAGCCCACGGCCTTCAGTACGCCGATCTCCCGCCGCTCCTCGGCGCTCAGCCCCGTGGCCTTGTCCCACGCGAAGATGACGAAGGCCAGCAGCGCCCCCAGGAGCACCACGATGATCATCCCTCCCCGCCAGTCCAAGATGGCGTCGTAGGTCCTCAGGATCTCCTCGCGCAGCACGGGCCGGGTGTCAGGCAGAAGCTGCACCACCTTGGCGGCGATGGTGCCCAACTCCCTGGGGTTCCGGACCCGGAGCACAAGATCGGTGGCCAGCTCCCGGGGAGTGCCGAAGATGGCCCGGTAGTCGGGTTCCGAGACGAGGATGAGGTCGGCCGAGATCAGCTCCGATTGGGCGGGCAGGACATCGGCCACCTGGAGAAAGACGTACGACCCGTCGTAGGTCTTGAACGGCAGGATGCCGCTCTCCCTGCCGGGCATGTGCCTGGCCACCCCCTTGCCGACCACGATCCTTCCGGGGCCGACCTTCTCGTGCTCCTGGACCATGAGGGTGTAGTTCGCCCCGTTGGTGGCGTCGAAGTAGTACCCCCACCAGCGGGCCCGGCCGCCCTGGACGCCGCGGATCCCCTTGAGCGTCTCCAGGTAGCTGACCGGGATCAAATCGTGGCGGCCCGCCGCCAGGCGCTGCACCATGATCTCGGGCGCGTCCCACAGGACCAGGCGCGCCTCGCGCTTGACGGCCTCGGTGAACAATAGCACCGAGGCCGTGAGGAAGACCACCAGCGCATACACGGCCAGCAGGGCGAGGTTCTTCCCCCTGCGCCGCAGGAGGGAGGAAAGGGTGAAGTCCAGGATGTGGGCTTGCTTCCGGAGCCAGGTCATGGTCGCCGCTCGGCGCCCCATCGAGTCTGAACGCGCCCTTGAGCCGCGAGCAGGCTTGCGCCGGGCCCCGGCCCGGGCGCTCCCCCCCCAGGGGGCGGCTCCGCGCCGCGGGCCGCTTTCTTGCGCAGGTGAGGCGGTACGGCCAGGAGGGAGCCCGATGGGAAATGCTCCAGGGACATGGGGTAGTCCTGGAAGGGGGTGTGCAGGTCGGCCATGACCGGGTGCCGGGTGTAGCGGGCTTCCGTGAACAGGCAAAGGTCGGAGAGGCCCAGCCGCCCGGCCAGCGCCCGCCGCGACTCCGTCTCTGCCCTGTCCGCGGCCTGGCGCAAGGCGGCATGGGTGAACAACCCGGCAAGCAGCAGCAGGTTCAACGCCGTCAAGGCGAGGAAGAGGGTGGATCTCCTCAGGCCCATCAGTCGAGGCCCTTGATCAACTCGGGGGTCACCTCCGCGAATCGCACGATCCGCTTGCCCAGGTGATCGAACTGGAATTCCTCGGCGTCCTGCTTTCTCTCGAAGGGGATCAGCTCCAGCCCCATGGGTCCGTACACGTCGCTTCCGAGCACGTAGTAGGCCTCCCGGCCGTCGATGAACCCGAGGCTGTAGTAGTCGGTCACGTACACGGCCGCCACGTCCCCGGCGCGCTTCCCCCCCAGGTACTTCTCCCCGTTGAAGTACGCCTTGAACATGTCCTTGGCCCCGTCAAAGAAGAAGACGCCGCCATCCTTCGTGTGGATCTGGGCGACCCAGTCGGGGTACTTGGCAACGAACATGCCGCAGACCGGGCACTTGTCCTTGGGGCCCGGCTTGAGCGGCCGGTTTTCTCCGGCCCATGCCGGCAGGAGCGCCAGCCAAAGGGCGACGCTGCCGACCAGAAGAGACCTCATTGCGCCCCTCGCCGTTGGTGTTCGCGATTCGAGTTCGAGCAGAGCGGCCGCGCTTGGCGTTCGTGATCCCTGTCCGTGAAGGCCCGGGATCACCAAGACGATCCGCGACTCAGTGCTTCTTTTGCTGCTCCATGCGCTTGGCCTTGCGGCGCTCCCGGATCATCTTGGTGTCCGCGTACATGTCATCGTATGTCGCCTTCATGGCCTCGTCGAACCCGGCCAGGGCTCCGCCGTTCTCCTTGATGAACGCCTCGGCGTCCTCCTTCTTCTCGAAGGCCCACTTGGCCCGCTTGGTCATGACCCCGGGTTTGTTCCCACCGATGACCCAGAAGGCCGTCTCGGCGTCGATGAGCTTCTTGGTCCCGAAGTCCCCGACCATCAATGCCTTGGGGGTCTTGTCGATGTTCACGGCAAGGTCCACGGCGGTGCAATGGATGCTGCAGGTGCCCAGGTCCGAGCCGTCGTCGAACTCGACGTGCATGCGGCTGTGAGCGAACTGGGCCCGGTTCATGCCGCAGTACTTGCACGACGGGTGCTTGGCCACGTCCTCCTGCGCCCAGGCAGGTCCGAGCCCTACCAGGGAAACGCACAACGCCAACGCCATCCACAAGCCGATCCATACGCGCGCCATGTCATCCTCCTCTCACAGGTTTGGGTGTGCGACCCGCAGGTGGCGGGCCACTTCACCTCGTGATTATAGCCCACCTGCGCCCCGGTCTCTACGGGCAGGACCTTGTATTCCCCCACAAGAACGACACGATATTACCACAGCGGCCCGGCCCCGGTCACGGCGACCCCTCCTTCCTCCCCCTGGCCGCCAGGGCCTCCTCCACCTGCCGCTTGAGCATGTCCGGGGACGGATATCCGTGGAGCCGCTTCCACTCCCCGTCCGCGCTTCCCACCAAAGTCAGGGGGATGTGGTTGTGCTCGTCCAGGCTCTGCCCCACGATGTACTGGACCCCGATGCCCGTGACCACCTTGGCCAGATTGTCCAGGGTGCCGGACACGAAGGTCCATCCGGGCCGGGCCTTCTGCTTGCGGGCGAAGGCCTTGAGGCGCACGGGGATGTCGGTCTTGGGGTCCACGCTGATGGAGACGAGCACCACGTCCTTGCCCAGCCGGTCGCCCAGCCTCTCCTGGAGCTTGGAAAAGGTGAAGATGAGGATGGGGTAGGCCGTGGTGCACCTGGTGTAGAAGGGGACGATGACGGCCACCCGGTCGCCGATGAGATCGCTCCTGAAGCGGACCTTGGCACCGTCCTGATCCCACAGCTCCAGGTCGTGAAGCTTGACCTGCACGGAGTGGGATCCCTGGCCCCAGGCCGCGGGGGCCCCGAGGCCCGCCCACCACAGCAGCAGGAAGCAGCCGGCCAACTTGAATCTCCCTCCCAAAGCGCGTGAGGCCATGGGCACGCCCTCTCGCCTGTGTCTGAGCCTGCCCCGGGCCGCGCTCAGTCCTGCGCGGCGCGGAGGGAAAGGTAGGGGAAGCGTCTGGCGTCCGCCCCCAGGGAACCGCTGGAGAAGGTCAGGACATAGAACTTGGCCCTGGGCGGTGCAAAGGAGATCTCGTAGACCCCCTCCTCGGCCTCCACCGCCGTGAAACGCTGGTTCCACGATCCGGGGATCAGGATGGCATGCACCACCACGTCCCGCAACCCCCCGGCCGGCTCCTGACCCGAGGCGTCGGTGATCCTGAAGCGAAGGGTGAAAGGCCTGCCCACGGCCATCCGCCTTTGGGAGGGGAGGAACTCGAGCCTGGGTCCCTTCGACTCCCTGGCTGCCAGGGCGGGGTTGGGGCCGGCCGTGAACGCGAAGCAATGGATGACTCGGGGGCTGTCCAGGAGGAATGCCACTTGGTGCTTGCCCGGCGCTGGAGAGGGGGCCCCAGGGGGGGGACGAAGACGAACTCAGTCCGGGAGGCGGGGGCGCTCAGGCGGGGAGAACGAGGGTGAAGCAGGCCCCCCGCCCCTGCTGCGAGGCCGCCTGGATGCGGCCACCCAGTTCGTCCACGATGCGCCAGGCGATGGACAGGCCCAGGCCTGTGCCACCCCGGTCGGCCTTGGTGGTGAAGAAGGGGTCGAATATCCTCTGGAGGGCGGCGGGCGGGATCCCGGGCCCCGAGTCGGCGATGCGCACGAAGACGGCCTCCCCGGCCTTCCCCGTCTCCAGGGCCAAGCTCCCTTTGCCCTCCATGGCGTCCAGGGCATTGAACAGGACGATGGAGAGGACCTGGCGCGGCTCCCCCTCGGACACCCGGGCCGGGAGCACCCCCTCGTGGTACCGCCGCACCACGTCGATTCCACCAGTTGTCCCTGAAAGGCGACGAGGTCGACCACGCTCTCCAGGGGTCCGGTTCAGGTCCACAAGCTGGGCCGGCCGCCCCTCCCACGGCCAGGGTGGCCTCCCGGGGCCTCCTCAGGCGGGGCAGGAGGATCCGGTCCACCGTCGCCGGGGCCGCCAGGCTGGTCACGACGGCCATGGCGCCCAACAGTCCGGCCACCCGCAGGCCTTGATCGAGGACCTGCTGCCTCAGACGCTCCCGTGGGACGCTCAGGAGCAGGGCCCCCTTGATCGGATCCCGGTCGCTGTGGCATGCGCGGCATCGGGGGGCGTTGACGATGGGCACGGCGTAAGACGAGATGGTCCGGCCCCCGACGCTCTCCTCGAACTCCACGGGCCTTCTCCGACGAATGACCTCGTGCCCCGGCGCGGCGCCCATGAGAAGGCCCTGCCGCTCGAAAAGGGGGAAAAAGGGATGGCCCCATGGACGTCCCGGTCCGAAGGCCCGCACCCGCTGCGTGAGTGAAGAAAAATATTGTTTTCCTAATAGCTTAATGATATATACATGCAAGGTTACGTTAGAAGGAGGCGGCAACTGTCCAAAAACAAACAACACATTGGCTCTTCCGGGGCGGTTCACGGGCTTCCCGGGGACAGGTAGAGGGGGTGGCGCCGGGCGCTCGTCGGCGCGGCACGCGGACCGGGCGCCACGTTGCCGAGGGGGGGGGATTCCGATATGATGAAGGACGCGCGGGACAGATGGAACGCCGATCCGTTGCGCCCGGAGGGAGGTTTCCGCTGATGGAGAAGGAGCGCGTCCCAAGCCATGGCTTGGCCAGATGGGTGTGGGCGGTGGTCCTCTCCTGGCTGCTCGTGCTGCCCGGGGCGTACGGGGCCAGATTGGTGGAAGAGACGGCCCCGCAGGAGGCCCCTGCGTCGCCCCAGGCGCCGCCTGCGGCATCGTCTCCGCCCGCGCCTGCCGCGCCGGGCAAACGGTCGCCCGCGGCCCCGCCCGGCGGGGCCTCGAGGCGGGGCGCCCCTGCACCGGCAGCCCCCCCCGCCGCGCCCGCCCCCCAGCCTGCGGCGCAACAGGAGGCCCCCGCCAAAGCGATCCAGCGCCCGGCGCCTTCGGACCGCATCACCATCAATTTCGACAATGCCGATATCCGCACGGTGATCAAGTTCATCAGCGAGCTGACGGGAAAGAACTTCGTGGTGGACGACAAGGTCAAGGGGAACGTGACCATCATCTCCCCCACGGACATCACCGTGGACGAGGCGTACCGCGTCTTTCTCTCCATCCTGGAGATGAAGGGGTTCACCCTGGCGGACACCGGGAGCATCCTCAAGATCTTCCCATCTGCCGAGGCCCGGTACAGGGACATCGAGACCGTGGCCCCCCAACGGATCACCGCCGTGGGGCGGGAGGATCGGATGATCACCCAGCTCATCCCGCTGAGCTTCGCCAGCGCCAACGACCTCAAGGGGATGCTCACCCCCCTGGTGTCCAAGGAGAGCCAGGTGGTGGCGTACGTTCCCACCAACCACCTCATCATCACCGACTATGCCTCCAACATCCGCCGCCTCCTGTCCATCATCCAGGTGCTGGACGTGGAGGGCGCGGACGAGAAGATCAGCGTGGTGCCCATCAAGTACGCCTCGGCCCAGGTCCTGGCCAATGAGATCCTGGCCCTCACGGACAAGGGCGCCCAGCGCGGGACCCGCCGCATTGGGGCGCCTGTGGCGGCAACGCCCCCCGGGCCTGCGCAGGCCCGGGCGCCCGCTGCGGCGCCTGCCGCAGCCCCGGGGCAGGAGTCCGAGGTCATCAGCGTCTCCAAGCTCATCGCAGACGACCGGACCAACTCCCTGATCATCGTGGCCAGCGACGCCGAGACGCGCAAGATCATGGAGCTCATCCAGAAGCTGGACACGCCGCTCCCGCCCGGACGGAACAAGATCCACGTGTACCCCCTGGAGAACGCCAAGGCCGAGGAGGTGCTGCAGGTCCTGTCCCAACTGTCGGGGCGCGGGGGCGTGGGCGGCGGGTTCGGCACTGGCCTGGGCGGGGGCCTTGGGGGCGGGTTCGGGGCCGCGCGCACCGGGCTGGGCGGCGGGACCGGTACGTTCGGCGCGTCGGGCCTGGGAGGTGCGAGCCCGGGGGTGTCATCGGGTTTCGGGTCGGCGGGCCTGGGGACGGGCGCCCTGGGAAGCGGCGCCCTGGGGACGGGCGGGGTGCGCTCCACCCTCGGGGGCGGCGGCGGGCTGTTCGGCGGGGCCGGGCAGATGGGAGTCCAGTCGGCCGTCCTGGGAGAGGGGATTCAGGTGGTGGCGGACAAGGCCACCAACTCCCTGATCATCGTGGCCGACCCCACGGACTACGAGACCATCAAGGACCTCATCGCCAAGCTGGATGTTCCCCGCTCCCAGGTCCTGGTGGAGGGCCTCATCGCCGAGGTCTCCCTCAACAAGACCAAGAGCATCGGCGTGCAGTGGAACGCCATCAAGCCGCTTCCCCTGGACACCACGGTCCTGGGCGGCACGGGCCCGGCCGGCGCGGGCACGGGATCGGGGCAGCCGAACCTGGACTTCTTCAATACCGTCGGGCAGCTGGCCATGGGGGTCTTCACGGGTCCCATCACCATCGCCGGGACGCAATTCCTCAACCTTCAGGCCGTGATCCAGGCCTTTCAACGGGCTTCGGACGTCAACATCCTGTCCACGCCCCACATCCTCACCCTGAACAACGAGGAGGCCGAGATCATCGTGGCCCAGAACATCCCCTTCCTCAAGTCCCAGACCGGGACGGCAGAGAGCACGGTCCCGGGCTCGACGCCGGGGACGGGCACCACCGCCGTGCTCCAGACCTTCGAGTTCAAGGACGTGGGCATCACCCTGCGCATCCTGCCCCAGATCAGCCGGGGCAAGTTCGTGAGGCTCAACATCTTCCAGGAGGTCTCGGACGTGGGGGCCGTGGAGGCCCTGAGCACAACGCCCACCACGTTCAAGCGGCAGGCCAAGACCGTGGTGGTGGTGGAAAACGGACAGACCGTGGTCATCGGCGGCCTCATCCAGGACAGCAAGCGCGAGGCCATCGCGGGGGTGCCCTGTTTGGCCAGCGTCCCGTGGGCGGGCAATCTGTTTCGGACCAAGACGACGGGGCCCCAGGAGAAGCGCAACCTGCTCATCTTCATCACGCCCCACATCATCAATACCCCCGAGGAGATGGCCGAGATCACGGAACAGAAGCGGCTGCAGGGGGAGCAGGACCGGCGGGGGATGGACGAGTGGCGGGGTCAGGATTTCGAGGAGACCCTGGAGATGCTCAAGAAATAGCGAGAGAGAGGGCGCCGCCGCCGGGTGTGGGCGCCCCTTCCGAAGGGTGACATGGTGCAGGCGCAAGGGCATGGCGACATCGGGAGGCCCCCAGGGGGCGGGGGCGCGCCGCAGAGCTTGCTGGAGCGGCTCCAGGCCCAGGGCGCCCTGCAACCGGAGGGGCTGGACGGCGACCTGGTCGAACTGGCGCACCGGGACGAGCGGGCCCTGGGCGAGGCCCTCATCCGAAAAGGGGTGGTCCTGCGAGAGGACCTGCTCCGGGCGTGGGGCGAGATGCTGGGACTGCCCTTCTGGCCCGTCCTCCAGCCCGACGGCATCAACGGCGAGATCCTGGCCAAGATCCCCATTCACTTCGCCCGGAAGCATCTGGTGGTCCCGGTCCGCCTGGACGAGGATGAGCTGTGGGTGGCGGTGTCGGATCCCTTCAACCTGGAGGCCGTCGACGACCTGCGGGTGCGGATGGGGATGGAGGTCAGGCCGGGCCTGAGCCTGGAGGCGGAGATCTCCCGAACCATCAATCGCCTGTACCAGGAGTCCGGGGATACGGCCGAGCAGGTCCTGGCCGACATGGGGAATGTGGGGGAGGGGCGCGCCCTTCCGGAGCTGGAGGAGTCCGAGGACCTGCTGGAGTCGTCCACCGACGCCCCCGTCATCAAGCTGGTCAACACGGTCCTGAGCCAGGCGGTGAGGGCCCGGGCCTCGGACATCCACATCGAGCCGTACCACAGGGACCTGAAGATCCGGTACCGGGTGGACGGCGTGCTGTACAACGCCATCACGCCGTCCCGCAACCTGCATTCGGCCATTGTCTCCCGCATCAAGGTGATGGCCAAGATGAACATCGCCGAGAAGCGCCTCCCCCAGGACGGACGCATCCGGCTCAAGGTGGCGGACCGGGACTTCGACATCCGCGTCTCCACCCTGCCCACCTCGTTCGGGGAGCGGGTGGTGCTGCGCCTGCTGGACAAGACCAGCGTCCTGCTGGGGCTGGAAGAGGTGGGCCTGATGGGCGAGCAGATGGAGGTCTTCGAGCGGCTCATTTCGGCGCCCAACGGGATCATCCTGGTCACGGGCCCCACGGGGAGCGGCAAGACCACGACCCTGTACGCGGCCCTCAACCGCATCAATTCGCCGGACAAGAACATCATCACCATCGAGGACCCCGTGGAGTACCAGCTCCAGGGCATCGGCCAGATCCAGGTGAACGCCAAGATCGGACTGACCTTTGCCCGGGGCCTCCGGTCCATCGTACGGCAGGACCCGGACGTCATCCTGGTGGGGGAGGTTCGGGACTCGGAGACCGCGGAGATCTCCATCCACGCGGCCCTCACCGGCCACCTGGTCTTCAGCACGCTGCACACCAACGACGCGGCGGGCGCCATCACCCGGCTCATCGACATGGGGGTCGAGCCGTTCCTGGTCTCCTCTTCGCTCAACGCCGTCATCGCCCAGCGGCTCGTCAGGGTCATCTGCCCCAAGTGCAAGGAGGCCTATCGTCCCGAGGCGCGCACCCTGCACGAACTGCACCTGGATCAAGACCCCCGGGACCTGGTCCTGTATCGCGGGCGGGGATGCGATCATTGCCTGCAGACGGGATTCAAGGGTCGAAGCGGCATCTTCGAGATGCTCCTGGTCAACGACACCCTGCGGAACCTGATGATCCAGACATCCGACGCCAATGCCTTGAAGCGGGCCGCGGTGCAGTCCGGCATGCGGACCTTGCGGGAGGACGGCGTGCGCAAGATCCTCCAGGGGACCACCACGGTGGAGGAGGTCCTGCGGGTGACCGGTGAGTGAGGCGGCGGTGGAGTGGATGGCCGGTGGGAAAGGATGACTGCATGAGCAGGAGGAGGACGTCGCAGGAGGCGCCGCAGGGCGCTGCCGGCGGACAGGACGGCGTGCGCAAGGGGACCGTGGTCCTGCTGACGTGCGGGGCGCTGGTGGCAGGGTTCCTCCTGGGGGCTGTGGTGGGAGGGATCTGGGAGCATCGCATGAGCCGATCCGCGTCCACTCCCCCGGCCCCGTCCGCGGGATCCGCCCCCACCGCCCCCGCGAACCCCACGGCGGAGCAGAGGGCCCAGCTGCAGGCCCTGGAGGCCAGGACTCAGAGGGACGCCGGGGATGTGCAGGCGTGGGTCGATCTGGGAAACCTCAACTACGACCTGGGCCGCCCCCCGGATGCCATCCGGGCATACGAGAAGGCCCTCTCTCTCCAGCCGGGCAACCCCGATGTGATCACCGACCTGGGCACCATGTACCGGCTCGCCGGGCAGCCCCAGAAGGCGGTGGCCCTCTTCCGGGAGGCCAATGAGATCGACCCCAATCACTTCAACAGCCTGTACAACCTGGGGGTGGTGCTCCTCCACGACCTCGACGACATCCCGGGAGCGGCCCGGGCATGGGAGGCCTTCTTGCGGGTGGGCCCCCAGGGGCCCCAGGCCGAGCGCATCCGGGCGATCCTCCAGAACCTGCGATCCCAGGGGAAGCTGCCGTGACCTCACACGATACTCCCGACAACGTCATCCCGTTCAACGAGAAGCTCTTTCAGAAGACCCTGCGGCAGAACGAGCAGCTCACCGCCCGACTGCACGCCCTGATCGAGATCGCCAGGGTCAACCAGCAACTCCAGCAGCAGTTCGACGCCCTGGAGCAGCGGATCCTGCGGAGCCGGTCCCTCCGGGACATGGCCCGGGTGATCGTCCGGGAGATCAAGAAGCGCTTTGAGGTGGACCATGTCACCCTGTGCATGGCCCTGGACCCCAACGACGTGCTCAGCAAGGGGCAGGAGAGCCGCCCGTCCGGCCAGAGCCCCTCCTACCTGCGCATCGTGGATCCGGCCACCCTCCGGGGGGCCCTGCCCAGGGCTGTGCGCGCTCCGCTGCTCGATGGCGAACCCCGCGGAGACGCCGCCCCCTTCTTCAACGAAGAGGAGATGTCGGAGATTCGCTCCAGGGCGGTGATCCCCCTGTTCCTGGCAGGGTCGCTCATCGGGACCCTGAACCTGGGGAGCCGGGACGCTGATCGCTATCGATCGGACCAGGGCACGGACTTCCTCCGCCAACTGGGCTGCAAGATCTCCCTGGTCATCGACAACATCCTGGCCCACCAGCGGCTCCTGGCCCTGACGGTTACCGATCAACTCACAGGTCTGGCCAACCGCCGGCAGTTCGACTCCGCCCTGTTGCGGGAGATGGACCGAACCCGGCGCCATGGGACGCCGCTGGCGTGCATCGCAGCCGACCTGGACGGCTTCAAGGGAATCAACGACCGCCTGGGCCATCAGACCGGGGACAAGGCCCTGCAGCACGTGGCCGCGCTGCTCCGGGAGAACAGCCGGCGATCGGACCTGGTGGCCCGATATGGGGGCGATGAGTTCGCCGTGATCCTCCCCCATACCACCCTGGACGGGGCCGTGCGCGTGGCCCAGAAATACCTCCAAAAGCTCCAGGACAGTCCCTTCGTGCATGACGGAGAGGCCCTTTGCCTGGGGCTGAGCATGGGCGTGGCGGCCGCCCCGGAGATCCCCCTGCAGGAGCCCGAGGATCTGGTCAGGGAGGCGGACCGGTGCATGTATGCCGCCAAGGAGCGGGGCGGCGGGCAGGTGGTCTCCTTGGCGGCCCCGTGACCGCTGCGCAGTCAAGGCCCCTCCCTTTTCTCCCCCGAATGCGCTATAAGATCCAGAGGACTTCATTGCCGTTGGCGTGACGCACGTGGTTCGCCATGACCCGACCCGATCCCATGGGAAGGCCGCTGGAGGCGGCCTCCACTGCTGAGATCCCCCCGCAGGATGGTGGCCCTCGCCATGGCGCCCGGCCCCAGGACGGTGCCCATGGGCCGGACGACCGCCCGCCGCTGTATTCATCGACCATGGAGGGTCGCTACGGGTGGTTGCTGCGCCTGACCTTCCGGCTGCTCTTCTCCCGGGTGCGGCCCGTCCCCGAGCAGGTGCACCGCGTGAGGGAGCTGGCCCGGGAAGGGACCGTGGTCTATGTCCTGCGGAGCCGCTCGGACCTGGAGAGCCTCCTGTACCATTATCAGTGCGCTCGCAATGGTTTGCCCCTTCCCGTGTTCGCATCGGACGGATTCATGACGCCGTTTCAGTCCCTGGGATTCCTGTGGAGGCGTGTGAAGGCCCGCTTCTCAGCGGCCTGGCGGGACAGGGGCCTGAGGGACCCGTACAGGAGCGGCTTCCTCCAGCACCTGGTGCGGAACGGCTCCTCCGTGATCCTGTACCTGGAGGACATGGAGGCCTTCACCAGGCGGTTTCTCAAGCTGGGCCGCGACCCCTTCGTCCAGATCCTGGAGGTCCAGGCCGGGCAGGAGCGGCCCATCTTCATGGTGCCCCAGATGATCATCTGGGACCGCGCCAGGGAGAGATGGACCCCGCGGCTGGACGAGGTCCTCCTCGGGCAGCGGGCCCATCCCTCGGACGTGCGGGTGCTCTTCAATTTCCTGCGCTTCTTCAGCAAGGAATCCAAGATCTTCCAGGCTGAACCCCTGGCCCTGCCTGGATTCCTGGCGGCCCATGCGGGATCGCCGCCCCAGGAGGTGGCTCTGGCCCTCCGGGAGGAGCTCTTGGAGCGGTTGAGCCGGGAGCGCAGGCTGGTGACGGGCCCCGTGGTTCGCTCCAGGCAGGAGATCATGGAGCGGGTGCTGTTCGACGAGCGCGTCCAGCAGGCCATGGCGCGCCGGGTCAAGCGGGGGGGGAAGTCCGAGGAGGCGGTGCGCAGGGAGGCATACGAGCTGCTGCGGGAGATCGCCACGGACTTCCACCCGGGGTTCCTCCGACTCTGGGAGAAGATCCTCACCTGGGCCTTCCGGCACCTCTTCGAGGGGCTGGAGGTGGACAAGGCCGGGCTGGAACGGGTGCGGGAGGCCGGTCGGTCGGCCAATCTGGTCATTGTCCCGTGCCACAAGAGCCACATGGACTACCTGCTGCTGGCCTACATCTTCTACCGCGACTTCCTCTTTCCCCCCTTCACCGCCGCCGGCCTGAACCTGGCGTTCTGGCCCATGGGGTACCTGTTTCGCAAGAGCGGGGCGTTCTTCATCCGGCGGGACTTCCGCGGCTCCATCCTCTATCCGGCCATCTTCAGCCGGTACCTGCACGTCCTTCTGGCCGAGGGGTACCCCCTGGAGTTCTTCATCGAAGGGGGGCGGAGCCGCTCGGGCAAGCTGATCCTCCCCAAGCTGGGGCTCCTCTCCCTGCTCATCGACGGGTACCGGGCCGGCGCATGCAAGGACATCGCCTTCGTGCCGGTGGCCATCGCGTACGAGCGGGTCATGGAGGAAGGGGCCTACCTCCGGGAAGTGGAGGGGGGCGAGAAGCGCAAGGAGAGCTTCTGGGAGATCCTCCGGAGCGGCGATGTCATACGCAGGCGGTACGGGAAGATCTGGGTGACCTTCGACGAGCCCGTCTCTCTCCGGGCGTTTCTGGGCCGGACCCTCGAGAACCCGCACCCCCCCGTCCGGTACACCCGCCAGAACATCGCGGACTATCTGGGCTACGAACTGGCCCATCGGATCAACGCGGTCATGACGGTCGTGCCCACGGCCCTGGCCGCCGCGGCCATTCTGTCGGCCTCCCCGCGGGGATTCTCGTACCGGGAGATCCTCCGCCTGACCCGGGACTTCTACGGCGTGCTCCGGGACGAAGGGGCCCGCCTGTCCGGCTCGCTGGCCAACGGGGACCAACTCCCGGCCGTCTTGCGGGACACCCTGGACGGGTTCCAGAAGGAGGGACTGGTGAGCCGGGTCCCCGTGGGGCAGGAGACCCCTGCGGGGGAGGATGAGGAAGACCTGCTGTACAACATCCAGGATCGGGACCGCAGGCAACTGGACTACTACAAGAACAGCATCCTCCACTATTTTCTCCCCTGCGCCTTCGTGTCGGCGTCTCTCCTGTCGGCCGATCGGCCCGTGGTGGGGCTGGACCGGGTCATGCAGGACACCGCGTTCCTGCGCGACTTCTTCCAGCAGGAGTTCGTGTTCCTGCCTGGGGAGGACCTGGAATCCCGGATCCGGGAGACTCTGAAGGGCATGGTGAGCAGGGGCCTGATCTGGGAGGCGTCGGACGGGTTCTCCGTGCCCACCGGGCGAAGGCCGGATTTGCTGGGTTTCGCCCGCATGATCCAGAGCTACTTCGAGTCATACTACGTGGTGGGCTCCACCCTCAAGCATATCTCCCAGCGGCGCCTGTCCCACAGGGTCTTTCTGTGGCGGGTACGGTTCACGGGCCACCGGCTCCTCCAGACCCGGAAGATCCAGCTCCCCGAGTCGCTCTCCCAGGTGAACTACGCCAACGCCATCGACCACCTCATCCGGGAGAGGATCATCCAGAGGCAGGTGGACAAGGCCATCCGGGAGGAGACCTACTACAGCCTGAGCCGGGAGCGGCGGGAGATCCACTGGGGGAAGCTCAAGCGGTTCCTGCGGGTCTACGGCTGAACCCCCAAGGGGGCGGGTCCCTGCTCGCGCCGGAAGAGGAGGGCCGCCCACCAGGCCTCGATTTCTGCGCCGAGGGGGGAGAACGCAGGGGTCAGGAGCGCCTCGACCTCCCGGGCCCGCCGGTGGGGAATGCCGCCGAGGATGAGCCGCCCCCCGGGGGCCACGCAGTGGGCGAGGGCCGCCGCCCGGCGGCCCGCGGCCCGGGGAGGGAGATGGGCCGTCACGAGGGGATGGCATCCGCCCTGGCGGGCCAAGTCCAGGCAGCGCACCTTGATGCGTCCCACAAGCCCGTTGCGCCTGACGTTGCGCCGGGCCGTGGTCACCGCATGGGGGGAGCGATCCAGGGCCAGGACCCGCGGCACACCCCAGAGGGCCGCGGACAGGGCCAGGATGCCGCTGCCGGTCTCCACGTCCAGGGCGCGCGGGGGGGGGCCCTGGGTCAGGACCCCCTCCAGCAGCCGCAGGGCGCACCGCGTGGCCGGATGGATGCCCGACCCCCGGGCCCTGCCCAACTCCAGCTCGAGCAGCCGCTGACCCTGGGCCGGTTCCACCCGTTGGCCGGGGGGAGCGACCCAGAGGCCCGGGGTGGCGAGAAACGGGCGGAAGAAGCGCTTCTCGCCCTTGGGCACGGGCCGGGGCGGCGGGGCCTTCTCCCAGTGCAGAAAAGGGGCGCCGGGATGGCAGAAATGGGGCGCCAGGCGGCGGCAGGCGTCCCGGAGGCGGGCCAGGGCCCGGGGCCCCAAGCGCTTCACCGGGGCCCATACCTCCAGACACCACATGCCGGGGCCCGCCTCCCGGATCACGATTCCCCGCCCCGCCAGCTCCACCAGGACGGGCGTGAGCAGGTGGGCCGCCTGGGTGGATGCGACGACCCGGACGGACACCCCGGGGAGCGGGGCATCGGGTGGTAATTTGGGCGCGGCCATGGGACCGTACACTACCGTTGGGGCCGAGCCGTGTAAAGGGGCCGCGGGGTTTGGCCCCGTGGCGCCCCACCGGGCGCTGGGCGTGTCCCCGTGACGGGATTTCTGTTGGGGCATCGTTATGGCCGTCGCTGCGCCGGGGCCATGGCCGGCCGCACGTCACGAATCACCCACGCGAACCACGGGCACGGCCCACGAAACGGGAGGACGCCATGATCTATCTGGATTACAACGCCACAACCCCTCTGGATCCGGCCGTGGCCGAGGCCATCACCGCCTTTCTGGAGCAGTACGGCAACCCCAGCAGCCAGCATGCCCTGGGGCAGCGGGCGAGGGAGGCGGTGGACGGGGCCCGCGCCCAGGTGGCGCAGCTGGTGGGGTGCGCGGCCTCCGAGGTCGTCTTCACCAGCGGGGGGAGCGAGTCCAACAACGCGGTCATCAAGGGCGTGGCTGCGGCGTACGAAGGACGGGGTCGGCACATGATCGCCTCCCAGGTGGAGCACCCGGCCGTGCTGGAGCCGCTGCGCTACCTGGAGAGCCGGGGCGTGGCCGTGACCTACCTGCCCGTTGACGGCACCGGACGGGTGGACCCCGGGGAGGTGCGCCGGGCCCTGCGCCCCGAGACGGTCCTCATCTCGGTCATGCATGCCAACAACGAGGTGGGCAGCCTGCAGCCCATCGCAGAGATCGGCCGCGTGGCCCGGGAGGCGGGCGTCCTGTTTCACACGGACGCCGCCCAGTCCGTGGGGAAGGTCCCCGTGGACGCCAAGGAGATGGGCGTGGACTTCCTCACCGTGGCGGGCCACAAGCTTTATGCCCCCAAGGGGATCGGGGCCCTGTACGTCCGGGACGGGATCTCCCTGGTCCCCCTGGTCCACGGGGCGGGTCAGGAGCGGGGGCGGCGGGCGGGCACCGAGAGCACCATCCTCATCGTGGCCCTGGGGGAGGCCTGCCGCGCCGCCCGGGAGGCCCTCCGGGAGGAGGGCCCCCGGATCCGCGGCCTGAGGGACCGCCTCCATGGCGGCCTGGAGGCCCTCGTGCCGGGTTTGACCCTCAACGGCCCCGTGGAGGAGCGCCTCCCCAACACCCTCAACGTAGCCTTTCCCGGGATCCTGGGCGCGGACCTGCTGGCCCAGTTGCCCGAGGTGTGCGCGTCCACGGGGTCCGCCTGCCACGAGGGCTCCCGCCACGTCTCGCCGGTGCTCCGGGCCATGGGGGTGCCGGAGGAAACGGCCCTGGGAGCGGTGCGCTTCAGCCTGGGCCGGTGGACCAGCGGGGAGGAGGTGGATCAGGTGGTGGAGGCCGTGGCCCGCTGGGCCCACACCCGGCGAAAGGGCCGCGGCCTCATGGCGCGGCTCAAGGGGCTTCTGGGTCGAGGATCGTGAACGGCTCGTCGCTGACGTCCGTGCCCAGGCGCCGGCCCTCGCCGTCCAGGAGGACCAGCTTGATGCGGCAGCCGCCGCCCGAGGAGACCCCGGGGAGCTGAACGCCCCACGGGGAACCGGGGGCAGGGACCCTCCAGTCGTAGCGGCCCGGGTTGCCGGGGAGGCTGGCGATGCGCCGCCATTCCCCTTCGCCGGGGCTCAAGTAGATGCGGGTGCGGGCCACCTCTCGGGCCGTCCCGTGGGTCTCCCAAATGATGGGCTCCACGCCCTTGGCCCGGAGCGCCTCGCCGCCATCCGGGGACGTGAGCTTGAGCACCTGGATGGTGAACGAGGCGTTGGAGCGATCCGTTCCCAGCTTCCGCCCCGAGGCGTCGTACCCCGTCACCCGGATCAGGGCCCGCCGGTTCTTGGTCACCGTGGTGACCCGCCAGTCATGGCTGTCCCCCGAGAGGCCCGAGGCGATGGGCTTCCAGGTGCGCCCGCTGTTGAAAGAGCGGGCGAGCCGGAAGGTCACGGCCTCGGGCTGGGCCCCCCAGCGGACGGTGTACAGGCTCCCCGATGGGATGACCTCGCCGCCGTTGGGGTCCACCATGGTCACCCGCGTGAAGGGAGAGGTGACGCTCATGGCATGGCGGACGGTGGCGAGGCAGGGGACGCCGTCTGAGACCGTGAACTCGACATTGCCGTTGTACGGAGAGGCGTACGTGAAGACGCAGTCCGCCTGGGCGCAGTCCACCACCCCGTCTCCGTTCATGTCCCACTGGTAGGCGTAGGGCGGGGTGCCGCCGGATACGCTGCCGGAGAATGCCACGGGGTCTCCGATCATGGCGGGGTTGGGGGATGCGGTGAAATCCACGGCCGGGCGCGGGCAGCCGTCCCGCCCGTCCAGGGTCTCTTGGCCGGTCCCGCCCGGGTCCAGATGGGGCATGAGCTGGGTGTCGAAGGTGCCCCCCCCCAGCCAGGATCGCGAGAATCGACCGAACCAGTCGGGCTCATTGTTGCCGCAGGCCGCCGACCCACCGCTGAGCTGCCCCACCAGGCGGTGCTCCGGGTTCCAGAGCCCCCCGCCGGATGAACCCCCTTCGGTGGTCCCCAGATCCCAGTCGGCCACCCGCAGGTGGGTGCCCGTGGGGTCCGGTGTACTGCCGCCGTACGATGTAAACGTCAGCGGGTTGAACTCGAAGCTGATGCGCTTCTCGTCGGCCCGGGGGTGGTGGATGGCCACGGCCGAGAGGGGGACGGCGTCGGAGCGGTCCCAGCCCGCCCAGTGGGTCTGGAAGGCGGGCTCCGGGGGGCTGTCCAGCTCGATGAGGGTGAAGTCCGATCCGCCGCTCAGGGCCCAGCCGGCCCGGTAGAAGGCCCCGGTCTGGGTGTGGGACAGGCTCCCATTGGGCGTGCCCCCGCAGCTGGAGGTCTCGTAGTTCCAGTAGACCACCACCGAAGATGCGTTGGCCGGGGTGACGCCGCAGTGGTCCGCGGTGAGGAAATAGGGCTTGAGGTCCTCCGCCGTGTTGTTCAGCAGGGTCCCGCTGCACAGGGTGGTGCCGGCGATGGAGATGCGGGCGGCGGAGCGGATCTCGTTTCGCCACGGATCCCCCTCGGGGCAGACCACGTCGATGTTGCACGCCCCCGACTTGAGGGCGTCCGAGTCTGCCCGGGTCCGGGGCCCGTCCGGGCCCAGGAGCCCCACTTCCCGGTACCCGTGGTTGACGGCCGTGAGCTCCAGCTCCAGGAAGGGGAGGGCTTCCCCGGGGATGCGCAGCTCCATCACGGCCTCGTCGCCGGGGATCGCAGGGGTCCAGAGCTGGCCGTGGCTGGCGTTTTCCTGATCCGTGTACGGGCCCAGGACGACCCGGCCGTCGGGGCCGGAGATGCGCAGGGAGGCCCCGGCGGGCATGCGGTATCGGCCGAAGCCGAAATTGATGGAGCGGGCCCCCTCGGCGCGGACGCGGAAGCGCCACAGGAGATCCCCGTTCTCCAGGGTCTCCCACGTGCCCACGGTCCGGGGGGTCTCGGCAACGTATGTGGGCACGGCGAAACGCAGGGGCAAGCCCTGGAGCTCCCGCAGATGGTCCTCGGCCAGGAGGGCCTCCCGGTCCACGGCCCCCAGAGTCCAACCGTGCACGCCCGACAGGGGCTTCAGGGAGCCCTCCGGGCCCTGGGGGTGGGCGGCGTCCAGCCCCACGGCCAGCCCTGCCAAGAGCAGGCTTGCTAACAGCGCCACGAGGCGAAAAGACATGGACGGCCCTCCTGGAGCGAAGATCATCGTACCGCTCAGCGTCTAATCTACCCGCCAAAGCGCAGCCTGTCAAAACCGACTTGATGATCTCGTAATGAGTCAGGAAATGCCGTCTTTCGTCATTCCGTCGAAAGAGGGAATCCTGTGTCTTCAGTTGAGCGATCATTCCTGGACCCCGGTCTTCACCGGGGTGAGGGCTTTTCGCGAAAACATCCGACTTGACTTTCCCCGGCACATTGGCTACGAAAGGCCCACCGGCAGAGTTCCCCGTGTTCAGACCTTCGGGAGAAGGCCCATCCTTCCCTGGGCAGGCAACGAGAGCCCCGGGGGATGGTCCTCATCATCCCGGCGGAGGGGACCCGAGTTGCTTCTTCCTGGGCCAATCCCCGGACGGAGATCCTCCCGCCTGTGGGCGGCCGCCGCCGCCCTGATGCTCCAGCTTTGTTCGGGTCTTGCCCTGGCCGACCGACCCGTGGGGCGGGTCGTCTCCTTCCAGGGGGAAGTGCGGGTCGCGTCGGCAGACGGGGCCTGGAGCCCGGCCCGGGTGGGCCTGGAACTCCACGAGGGGCACACGGTGGAGACAGGGCAGAGGTCTCGGGCCGCGCTGCTCCTTCGGGACGAGAGCCAGGTCCATCTCAACGCCAACACGCGCCTGGCGTTGAGCCAGGTCGCAGGGCACGGGGGGCGCAGGGGGGCCATCTCCCAGGCCCTCCTGGGGGGGAGCGGTCCGAGCCTCTATCGCCTCTTCTTCGGGGAGGTCTGGGTGCGGGCCAACCGGGAAGCCCAGTGGGACATCATGAGCGCCCTGGTGGGGGTGAGGGGCACGGACTTCGGCCTCTGGCTCGATGCCGCGGGGGAGGCGCGGGTCTGGGTCCTGGACGGGGAGGTCGTGGTGGCCCATCCCCTGGGGAGCATCCTGGTGGAGGCCCTGGAGGAGGCCCGTATGAGCCGCACCCGGGCCCCGGAGAAGCGGGCCATCCTTCTGCGCCCCGTGGAGACCGTCCAGTGGGTCCTGCGCTATCCAGTCTGGGTGAGCCCGCGGGACCTGGCCCTGGCCGCGTGGCCCGGATGGCCGTCCCCCCTGGCGGGGGCCGTGCAAGAGCGCGACGCCGGGCAGACAGAAGCCGCCCGGTCCTCGGCCTTGACCCTCCCCGGGGCCCCCGAGCGGGACCTGCTCCTGGGGTGGCTGGCCCTGGATCTGGCCAGGACCCCTGAGGCCCTGGGGTGGCTCAAGGGAGCCCCCGCCGGCCATCCCCTCACCTGGATTGGGCGATGCCTCGCCCTCATGCAGGAGGGGCGCGCGGAGGCCGCCTGCGGGGTCATGGACGAGGCCGTCGGGCAACTGGGGCCGCTGCCTGAGCTGCTCCTGCTTCGGGCGGTGGCGCAGATGGGCGCTGGGCATCCCGAGGGAGGCCGCGTGGTCCTGGATGCGGCACGGGAGCCGGGGCCCGCCCAGGCCCTGGCGCGCATCCAATCGGCAGCGGTGCACATGGTGTGGAACGCCCCGGCCCCGGCCCGTGCCCTGGCCGACGGGGCCGTGGCCCTGGCGCCCCAATCCCCCACGGCCCACCTGGTGCGGGGATGGACGCTCCGGGCCCGGGGGGATCTGGAAGGGGCCCTGGAGGAGGCCCGGGAGGCCTTGATCCGGGACCCCTTCCACCTCCCCGCAGCCCTGCAGGCGGTGGAACTGTGCATGGGATTGGGGCGGGAGACCGAGGCACGGCAGCACCTGGAGCGCGCCAGGTCCATAGCCCCCCCGGGCGCCCAGGTCCGGACGGTGGAGGGGTTCCTGCATCTGGCGGCATGGCGACACGCCGATGCCGAGGCGGCCTTCCAGGATGCCCTGGCCCAGAGTCCATCCCAATGGGAGGCCCACATGGGGCTGGGGATCCTGCGCATGCGCTGGATGGAGCGCATCCGGGCCCTGGAGGCCTTCGGCGCCGCCGTGCTCCTCGAGCCCTTCGCCGCCCTCCCCCAGAGCTATCTGGCCAAGGCCCTCCACGACAGCGGACGATCCGCCGAGGCGCTCAAGATGCTGGAGCGGGCGGCGGATCTGGATCCCCAGGACCCCACGCCCCACCTGTACCGGGCCGTGATCCTCAGGGACCTGCACCGGCCCGGCGAGGCCCTGGCCGCCCTGGAGGCGTCCCTGGCGCGCAACCAGGGGCGCAGCGTCTTCCGGTCCCGGTTCCTGCTGGACCAGGACCGGGCGGTCAGGAACGTGAACCTGGCGGAGGCCTATCGGGACATGGGGCTTCCGGCATGGGCGAGGCATCGCGCCATCGCGGCGGTGCGGGACGACCCGACCAACAGCAGCGCCCTGGCCTTTCTCTCCTCCTCCTTCGGCGGCGAGGGGCGAGGGCGCATCTGGCGACGGGCCCTCCTGCGCTCCAGGCTGATGGCCCCGGTCAATGCCAACCTGTTCAGCACGTTCCAGGACGAGACCCTCTTGTTCGAGGCCCCGCGGTTGTCCGGGGAGGTGGAAGCGGGAGGGGGCGAGCACGCATCCCGTTGGGGAGACGTCCTGCTCCACGGGGGGGCGGGTCCGGTGGCCGGGTTCCTGCTGGCCCACGGCGCCGAGACCCGGGGGTTCCACGCGGAGAACCACGGCGAGCGGGATCTCTTTTTCATGGCCGACGCCAAGGCCCGTCTGGGGCCGGGCCACGAGGTCCTGCTCCAGGGGGAATCCCTCCGGTGGGCCCAGGGGGATCACCAGGGGGATGCCGACGCCTGGTGGGTCCAGGACCCCTTTCTCCATCAGAAGGGCCGCGTCGACGACGTGGGCGTCGGATACCGGTGGCAGCGGGCTCCCCGGGAGGAGATCCTCGTCCACGTCCTGTGGAACCGGCTCAGGACGGACCTGGAGGACCGGACGACCAATCCTTGGGCCCCGGGGGTGAGCCTGCGGCACGACCTCAACTGGCGCATCGATTCCCGATCGTGGCAGCTGGGCATGGTCCATCTGGGGCGAACGGGCGCCCACCGCTGGGAATGGGGGATGCACGGAACCTGGGGGGAGGACGGCGTGGAGAAGGACGACCTGCTGCGCCTGCGCGCGGGCGGGACCACGGTCCTTCGCGCCCCGTGGCGGGATCAGACAGGGACCCGGCCGGACTTCGTGGATCTCCACGTGGGGGACATCTTCGAGGTGCGCCCCGGCCTCTTCCTGGAGGCCGCCCTCCACGCCCAGTGGTTCCGCATGGGGAGCGCCCCGCCCGTGCACTCCTGCCGGACCTTCAGCGGCCTGAAGGGAGGGCCGTGGGTGGGGGCCGTCTGGTCTCTTTCCCCCCAGGACACCCTGCGCGTGGGCTGGGCCCAGTACGTGGAGCCCCCGTACACCATCCTGGAGGGGCTCCAGCCCGTGGACGTGGCCGGCTTCCCCCTGGGGGAGGACGCGGCCCAGGGCTCCTGGAACCGCGAGGCCCGCCTGGCCTGGGAGCGGCAATGGCGCCCGTGGGCCTTCACGCGCTTGGCAGGCGGCCTGCGGCTCCATCGCACATGGGAGGAGGCCCCTTCGACCCGGCGATTTCAGGCCAGGGACCTGCGGGCGCTGGACGCCGAGGCGGAGATCGACCTGCTGGTTTTCCCCAACCTGTCCTCGGCCTTGGGGTACCGGTTCCGCCACGACCTGTGGGAGGACGTGGCCGTGCCACGGCGCCTCTGGCCGGGGGAGCGATGGTCCGAGCACAGGGCAACGGCCGAGCTGCGCTGGGTCCACGCAGCGGGATGGTACGTGACGCTCCGGGAGACGGGAGTCCTCCAGGCGGGGGATCTGGGCCCCGGCCGGAGGCGCCAGGAGGCGTTCTGGACCGACCTCCTGGTGGAGAGATACTGGGGAGGCCGGCGCTGGGCCGTGGGCGTGGGGGTCCGAAATCTCTTCGACCAGCCCTTCCGGCTGAGGACCCACGAGCTGGTGGAGGAAAAGGGCCTCCCGTCGCGGGAGGTGGTGGCGTGGGCTCGTCTCCTGTTCTGATCCCCGTGTGCCCCCCCGACTCGCATGCAGGAGCCGGTGGGTGGAGCCCCGCCGGCCGCGACGTGGACCCCGGCCCGTTGACAGGGGCGGAACCCGGCAATAGAATGGGGACAAAATTCCAATGGCCACGGAGGTATGCATGCCTATCTACGAGTTCCGCTGCCCGGGCTGCGGCCACGAGTTCGAGGAGTTGGTCCTGGGGCATCTCCCCCTGGCGGAGCTGCGCTGCCCCAAATGCCTCAAGCCCGGGGTGAAGAAGCTCCTGTCCTCCTTTGCCGGGGCCCGGGGCGCCTCCGATACCGCCGCCGCCGCGGCAGGCAGCGGCTGCGGGTCCGGCGGTTCCCGTTTTTCCTGAGCCTAGCGGGAAGGCGGCGGTCGCCGCCCTTGGATCAGAAGGGAGCGGTGCATGATGAGAGGTCCCTGGCGGGCGCGAAAGGGCGGGGTCTGGATCGGCGTCTGCCTGCTGGCGATCCTCTCCGTCTGGGGGACCCCCGAGGCGCGTCAGGCGGACGGCATCCCGTGGAAGCCCTATGATGAGGCCCTTCGCGATGCCCAGCGGAGCGGCCGCCCGATCTTTCTTTATTTCTTCGTGGATAACTGCGCCTACTGCCAGAAGATGGATGGACAGACCCTCGTGTCCCGACGCGTGGTGGACTACCTCAAGGACGGCTTCGAGTCGGTGCGCGTGCATGCGGACCGTTCACCCCAACTGGCGAGGAAGTACATGGTGCGGGGGTTCCCCACGGCGTGGTTTCTGTCCCCCGAGGGGAAACCCATTTCGTCGCTGCCGGGCTATCTGGGGCCCGTGGAGTTCGTCTAGGTTCTGCGCTATATCGGGGGAGGTCACTACCGCTCCAGGACGCTGCGGGATTACCTGGAGGGTTCGTGACGTCGTCCGCACAGGACTAGCGAGGCGGGGCCGACGCCCCCATGTCGACCCCAAACCAGGACCTTTGCCGAAAGGAGGAATCCATGCTCTTGAAGAACTGGATGACGCGGAACCCCATCACGGTGGAGCCCGACACCTCCATGATGGACGCCGATCATCTCATGAAGGAGAACAAGATCCGGTGTCTTCCGGTCCTCAAGGGGAAGAAGCTCGTGGGCATCGTGACGGACCACGACGTGAAGGCCGCCTCCGCCTCCTCGGCCACCACCCTGGATATGCACGAACTGCTCTACCTCCTGGCCAAGGTCAAGGTCAAGGACATCATGACCAAGGACCCGGTGACCATCAGCGAGGAAGACACGGTGGAGGAGGCCGCGGTGGTCATGCTCCGCCACAAGATCTCGCGGATGCCCGTCATGTCGGAAAGGGGCGAGCTGGTGGGCATCGTCACCGACACGGACGTCTTCAAGGTCCTGGTGAGCCTCACGGGGATCTATCGGGGCGGGATCCAGTTCGCCTTCGAGCTCGAGGACCGCTCGGGCTCCATCAAGGAAGTGGGAGATGTGATCCGGGAGTTTGGCGGCCGCATGGTGAGCATCCTGACCTCGTACGAGGACGCCCGGGAGGGTTTCCGCAAGGTGTTCATCCGGATGAAGGAGATCGACCGCAGCCGAATGAAGGAACTCCGGGAGCGGCTGGAGAAGGGCTTCCGGGTGCTCTACGTCATCGACTCCAGCCAGAAGAAGCACCTCCAGCCCTCGTGAACGCGGCCTGTCCGATCAAGAGCCCCTTCGGGCCGGTGTGAGCGCCCTTCCCGGAGACGGGACGGGCTCTTTTTTTGCGCGAGGGGCGGGGGTGCTCGACGAACATGGAATGGGGACACGGATCAGGGCCTTGGATCGCTGAAAGCGAAGGCCCGTGGGGAGTCGAGGCGTGGGGAATTGGGGAAGAAAGGGACGGGCCGGGGACCCTGGAAGGTCGCGCACGACAACGACTCCCGGACGTGAAACCCGGGACACGCGCGGAGCGGGGCGGTCCCGGCCGGGGGCGGCCTGGGATCGGCCTTGGATCCTGCACCAGTCCGATCCCGGCCGGGTGGACGCCCTGAGCCGGGCCCTGGGGGTCCCCGTCCCTGTGGCGCGTGTCCTGGTCAACCGCGGTGTGGAGGACGAGGGGTCCGCGAACCGATTCCTCGCCCCCAACCTCAAGGATCTTCACCCGCCCGAGGGCCTGGCGGATATGGAGCGGGCCGCCCACCGGGTCGTGGAGGCCATTCGGGGGCGAGAGCCCATCGTGGTGCACGGGGATTACGACGCCGACGGCATCACGGCCACCGCCGTGCTCGTGGCGTTTCTCAGGCAGACAGGGGCCCGAGTGTCGGCGGTGATCCCCCACCGGGAGAGAGACGGGTACGGTTTCCGATGGGAGCGCCTTCCCACGGGTGGACCAGGGGGCCGCAGGCTGGTCATCACAGCCGACTGCGGGGTGTCGGATGTGCGGGAGATCGACGAGGCCCGGAGCCGGGGTTGGGACGTCATCGTCACCGATCATCACGAGGTCCCGGAGGATCTGCCCAAGGCCCTGGCCGTCGTCAATCCCAAGCGCAGGGACAACCGCTATCCCTTCCCGGACCTGGCCGGCGTGGGCGTTGCGTTCCTCCTGGTGTGGGCAGCCTCGCGCCTCCTCAAGGAGGCCGGATTCTGGGTGGCGGGCGAGGCCCCCTCCCTGCGGCCGTACCTGGACTTGGTGGCCCTGGGGACCGTGGCCGATCAGGCCCCCCTGCTGGGGGAGAATCGGGCCCTGGTGAGACATGGCCTGCAGGTCATGGCCGAGCGGCCCCGCCCGGGCATCACAGCCCTGTTGAGGATCTGCGGGTCCGAGGGGCGCGTGCCGTCGGTGGGGACGCTTTCCTTCCAGATGGCCCCCCGCCTCAACGCCCCCGGAAGGGTGGACGACGCCGCCCCGGCCCTGGACCTCCTGCTCACCGAGGATTCGCAGGAGGCGGAGATGCTGGCCCAACTGGTCGATGGGATGAACCGGCGGCGTCAGCAGGTGGAAGAGGGGATCTTCCGGGAGGCCAACGCCCTGGCCGAGGAAGAGATGGCCCGCGGGCGCCGCGCCATCGTGCTGGCCGGCGAGGGATGGCATCAGGGGGTGGTGGGGATCGTGGCCTCTCGCCTGGTGGAGCGCTACGGCGTTCCAGCCATCCTGGTTTCCCTGCAGGACGGCGTGGGGAAGGGGTCGGGGCGCGCCCCCGAGGGCTTCCATCTCATGAACGCCCTGGCGGCGTGCAGGGCGTTCTTGGATCGATTCGGGGGCCATCGGCAGGC
The DNA here is from genome assembly GCA_964514105.1 of uncultured Desulfarculaceae bacterium. Lineage (GTDB taxonomy): Bacteria > Desulfobacterota > Desulfocorpusculales > Desulfocorpusculum > Desulfocorpusculum > CAZEPJ01. The sequence goes on from CAZEPJ010000001.1 coordinate 197,303, forward strand.
CGCGGGCCTGCGCCTGTTCTCGGATGCCCTGGAGGATTTCCGGGTCGCCTTCTGCCGGGAAGCCGAGAGGACCTGGGAGGCTGCCGACGGGGCCGTGCTTCGCATCGACGACCGACTGACCCCGCAGCAGGTCACCGAAGAACTGGTCGTCCACCTTGAGCGCCTGGAGCCGCACGGGATAGGCAATCCCGAGCCGGTCTTCCTCATGGAGCAGATGGAGATCGCCCAGTGTCGCCGGGTGGGTCAGGACCATCTCAAGCTGCGGATGCTCGGCAGCGGCGTGGGTTTCGATGCCATCGGGTTCAACATGGGGGGCCTGGAACAGGAGGGGCTGCGGGGGCGGGCGAGGATCGCGTGCGTCCCTCAGTTCAACCGGTGGCAGGGCCGCACCACCATCCAGCTCAAGCTCAAGGACCTCAAGACCGGCAAGGGCGAAGGGGAATAGGCAACAAGGCCAGAGGCACAAGGCAGAGGACCGGAAGGGGCGGCCGGGACGCCCTGGGACCGCCCGTCCCTCGCCCCTCAACGCGCACTGCCCTCCACCATCTCCTGCATCTCCGCCACGAGGCGAGCCATCTCCTCCCCCCTCTGTTCGATCCCCCGGGACCATCGATCGTCCGACGGCGCCCATCTCGCCATGCGCTTGCGCAGCTTTCGCAGGCGCCGCTCCAGTTCCAGGATCCCATCGGCGGGGCGCTGGGTCCATAGGGCCTCGGGGGCATGGGGCCTGGTCCCGGCGTCCAGGAGGTCCACGGTCTCCAGGAGACGGGGGAGCCCCACGCGGTGGAAGCCCTGTTGGCGGAGTGCATCGGCCAGGGCCGCGGCGCTCCTTTGCTCCCCATGGACCACGAAGATGCGCAGGTCGGGCGATCGGAAGTGGCCCACCCATTCCAGGAGTTCGTCGCGGTCCGCGTGGGCGGAGAAGCCGCCCAGGGTGTGAACGGTGGCGCGGACGGCCACGGGTTCGTGAAAGATCCTGACGCTCCTGGCGCCCTCCACCAACTGGCGTCCCAGGGTGCCATGGGCCTGATACCCGATGATGACGACGTGCGCCCCGGGGCGCCACAGGTTGTGCTTGAGGTGGTGGAGGATGCGGCCTGCGTTGCACATGCCGCTGGCGGCGATGACGATGGCGGGATCCTGGGAGGCGTTGATGGCCCTGGACTCCTCCGAGGACCGGGTCAGGACGAGGTTGGGCAGGTCCAGGGGTTCGGCGCCCTGCCGGAGCATTCCCCGGGCCTGGACGTCGAAGCACTCGGGGTGCCTGCGAAAGATCTCGGTGGCCGCGATGGCCAAGGGGCTGTCCACGTACACCGGGATCGACGGGAGGAGTCCTCTGCTGTGGAATACCTGAAGGATGTACAGGATCTCCTGGGTGCGGCCCACGGCGAAGGCAGGGATGATGACCTTCTGTCGGGAGCGGGCTGCGCTCTGGATGATTGAGAGGAACTCCGCCAGGGTCTCTTCCTGGGATCGGTGGCGCCGGTCCCCGTACGTGGACTCCACGAGCAGGACGTCGGCCTCCTCCATGGGTTGCGGGTCGCGAATGATGGGCTGGTTCTTTCTCCCCACGTCACCGGAGAATACCAGCTTCACCGTTTCCGAGTCCTCCGTGACCCACAGCTCCAGAGCCGCCGAACCCAGGATATGCCCTGCGTCCTGGAACCTCACGTGGAATCCCGGGGCCACTTCCTGCCGCTTGAGATACGGGATAGGCCGCAGCGTACCGAGGGTCTGGCGGGCGTCCTCCTGGGTGTACAGGGGCGCCTGGGCCCCGCGGCCTCGCCGCAACCCCTTTCGGGTGCGCCACTCGGCCTCCATCTCCTGGATGTGGGCGCTGTCGATGAGGAGGATCTCGCAGAGGTCCTTGGTGGCCGGCGTGCAGTACACGGGGCCCCCGAATCCACCCTTGACCAGGGCCGGGAGCAGGCCCGCATGGTCCATGTGGGCGTGGGTGAGCACCACGGCTCGGGTCTCCCGGGGCCTGTAAAGATGCAGCCGGCGGTTTCGCTCCTCCAGCGATGGGGGCCCCTGGAAGAGGCCGCATTCGACCAGCACCCGACTCCCGCCCGTCTCCACGGCATAGGCCGAGCCCGTCACCGTCTCCACGCCGCCCAGGAAACTCAACCGCATGACGCCGCCTCCTCAGGGCTTCAGCCCTCGTTGACTTCCCCCCGGGGGTTCTCTAACATGGCCCCAATATAGACAGACGCGGGCCGGGGAGCAAGGGCCGGGCGGCGGCGGGCAGACAGGGAGAGGCGCATGTCCATTCGAGATCGGGCCTTGACGGAACACCAGTACCTCATCGACGCCATGACCGTCGGGGACACCTGGCGCATGTTCCGGATCATGGCCGAGTTCGTCGACGGCTTCGAGCATCTGGCGGCCCTGCGTCCGGCGGTGAGCATCTTCGGCTCGGCGCGGGTCCGACCCGAGCATCCGGACTACCAGCTTGCCGAGCGCCTGGGCCGGCGCCTGGTTCAGGGGGGCTACGCCGTGATCACGGGAGGCGGGCCCGGCATCATGGAGGCCGCCAACAAGGGGGCCAGCGAGGCCGGGGGGCACTCGGTGGGGCTCAACATCGAGCTGCCCTTCGAGCAGCGCCCCAACCCCTTCGCCAATGTCCAGGTGAGCTTCCGCTACTTTTTCGTGCGCAAGGTGATGTTCGTCAAGTACGCCATGGCGTACATCGTCATGCCGGGCGGATTCGGCACGGTGGACGAGCTGTTCGAGGCCGTGACCCTGATCCAGACCCGCAAGATCAAGCCGTTTCCGGTGATCCTCATGGTCCGCTCGTACTGGGAGGGCCTGATCCGCTGGCTGAACGAGACCATGTTCCACCAGGAGAAGATCTGCCGCAAGGACATGGAGATCCTCCAGATGACGGACGACGTGGAGGAGGCCGTGGAGATCGTCGACCGGTTCCGAAGGATCATCGACTGACAGGCCCGGGCAGCGGCTCCGCGGAGGCCAGGGCGGCACGAGCCTCCGGGTCCTTGTGCAGGATTTCCAAGAACCCCTTGAGGATCCGGGCCGTGGCGCCCCAGATGATCCGGCCGTCGACCTGGCAGCTGTAGACGGTCACGGGCGCCCCGTCCAGGAGGCGATGTTCCGCGGAGAACGCCTGGGGGTCCAAGCGCTTCAGGGGAAGAGGCAGCAGCTCGGCCACTTCGCCGTTGGGCCGAAGGCGGGGGGGGCGGGGGGCGATGGCCACGAAGGGGGCGATGGCGAAGCGGCTGAAGCTGAAGGCGTCGTCCAGACGCCCCACCACGGTGAGTTCTTCGGGACAGACCCCCACCTCCTCCCGGGCCTCGCGCAGGGCCGTCTCGGAGAGGTCCGCGTCCGGTGGTTCCCAGCGTCCGCCCGGGAAGGAGATCTCCCCCTTGTGATGGCGAACGTGCCGGCTCCGACGGATGAACAGCAGGTGGGCCCCCTGGGCCTGGGGCCAGAGTATCAAAAGGACGGCTGCGGGCACGAACCCCGGAAGCCGCATGGAGGCGAACCGATGGGCGCCAAAGACCCGGGCCGCGATTCCAAGCATGGTTTCGTCCGTCGAACGCCGTGCGACCAACTCCGTCACCCCCGATGAATCTCCCCGTTTGTCCCTCCAGGCTATCTCCCCTGCCGCTCATATTCAACCAGTTCCCGGCCTCGTGCACCCGCCACCTGGGACAGACGCCCGGGGCTTTCTTCTTGACAAGGCCGGTGGGACAGGATAATGTGCCCGAAATCGGGGAGTTGGATGCTCCTTGCATCTCACGAAGGGGGATGAAGATGACGAACCCGAGGGGGCGACTGGTGGGATGGGTGGCGGGCGTCATTGGGGCGCTCTCCCTGTGCCTGGTGGCAGTTCCGTCCGCTCAGGCCTGGACGTTCCTCCCCAAGGAGGGGAAGTTCGTTTATCCCCGCATCGATGCAGTGGGCTACCTGACAGCGGGCCATCCCGAAGGGATCGGCCGCGTGGTCACCACCAAGGCGGAACGGGCGGTGAACATCGGGGAGGGGGAGACGATCTACGTGAACGTGGGCGCTAGGCACGGCATCAAAGTGGGGGATCTCCTGGTTGCTTACGGGCTGCACAAGCCGAGGGAGCTGAGGGATGTGAGGGTGGTGAGCATCCAGGCGAAGCTCCGCGTCACGGCGGTGGCGCCCGAGGAGTCCGCCGCCGTGATCCAGGAATCGTACACGGCGGTCTCCATCGGCTCCCGGGTGGATCGCTACGTGCCCAGGCAAACGGACATCCCGCTGCGGCCTGCCCCTGCGGGTCTGGGCGGCAGGATCATCTGGGACCACGAGAATCAGGTCTCCTTTGGCCAGGGGGACGTGGTCTTCCTGGATCGGGGATCGGCGGACGGGGTGGCGCCGGGCCAGTGCTACGAGGTCTTTCGGGTGCCTGTGGCTGAGGTGATGCCGCCCCCCAGGAAGGGCGCCCCCCCCAGGGAGCACCTCACCACGGCCGTGGGGGAACTGCTGATCCTCCGGGCCGAGGCGGACACTGCTGCGGCCCTAATTCGCAAGAGCCTCCTGCCCCTGGAGCGGGGGGATTACTACCGGGCCGGCTGCCCCTGGGAGGCCCAGTTGGCCAAGGCCGCGCCCGCAGGCCCCCCCGAGGACGAGGCCTTCCGCCGCGCCCGGGAGGTCTTCGAGAACCAGGACGTCTCCTTCCCGTACGACTCCTACTCTTTGGGCCCGGAGGCGCGCAGGATCCTGGAGGAAAAGGCCAGATTCCTCCAGGCCTATCCCGAGGTCAGGACCGTCATCGAGGGCCACTGCGACGAGCGCGGCACGGAGAACTACAACCTGGCCCTGGGGGATCGAAGGGCCCATGCCTGCAAGCAGTATCTCGCGGCGCTGGGGATCGCAGCGGATCGAATGAAGACCGTGAGCTACGGAAAGGAGCGGCCCCTGGATCCCGGCCACGACGAGGCGGCCTGGGCCAGGAACCGAAGGGCGCATTTCGCGGTTGAGCGTCCGTAAAGAAGGGCTGCATCAGCCAGGATCGGGCGAGGGGCACGCCCCCTCGCCTTTTTTTTCTCCGCCGGGCGCTGGCCTCAGGGAGGGGCGAGACCCCCGGGGCGGCGGCGGTCTTGCGCCCCACGAGGCCCGTCGGGGCCGTTCCGTTCGACTTGACGCATGGCATGGCGGGGGCTATTTTGCCAAGATGCCTGGGGGCTGATGAAGCGGTCTTGGCCCCGGAGGAGGTCATGGATCTCAAGTGGTGGCTGGCCCTGGGCCGGGTGCCCGGGGTGGGGCCCGCGACCTTTGTCAAACTCGTCCAGTCTCTGGGGTCTCCGGAGGCCGTGTTCCGGGCACCACAACGGTCCCTCCTGGCCATGGATCGGGTGGGGCCCAAGGTCGCCCACGCCATCGCGGCGTACCGCGACGACGGATGGCCGGACCGGGAGGTGGCCAGGATGGAGGCGATGGGCGTGCGGATGGTCACCTTTGGCAGCGAGGAGTACCCGCCCGCCCTAGGGGCCATCCCGGACCCGCCACCGTATCTCTTCGTCAGGGGGAGGCTCTGCCCGGAGGACCGGATCGCCCTGGCCATCGTGGGGTCCCGGGCCGCCTCCCAGTACGGCCTGAAGGCGACCTTCCGCATGGCGCGAGAGGTGGCGTCCCGCGGCATCACTGTGGTGAGCGGCATGGCCAGGGGCATCGACTCGGAGGCCCACCGGGGGGCCCTTGCCGCGGGGGGGCGGACGGTGGCGGTCCTGGGATCGGGGCTCAACGTGATCTACCCTCCGGAGAATCGGGAGCTGTTCGTTCGCATTGCGGAACACGGGGCCGTGGTCACCGAGTATCCCCTCGACACCCAGCCCGAGGCCGTGCATTTCCCGGCCCGGAACAGGATCATCAGCGGCATGTGCCTGGGGACGACCATCGTGGAGGCCGCGCCCAAGAGCGGCTCTCTCATCACAGCGGGGCTGGCCCTGGAGCAGGGACGGGAGGTGTTTGCGGTGCCCGGCAGCGTGGATTCCATGCGCAGCCGGGGCACCCATCAGCTCATCCGGGACGGCGCCCACCTGGTGGAGTCGGCGGGGGACATCCTGGAGATCCTGGGCAGCAGCCTGCGGGCGTGGGGCCTGGCCCCCCCCGCCGGGCAGCCCACCCCCGCGCCGCATGAGCCTCTCTCTGCGCAGGAGGAGGCGACGCTGGCATGCCTGGGGGATGAACCGGTGCACATCGACACCCTCATGCGGCAGGGTGGGATGGGGGCATCCGAGGCCAGCTGCGCCCTGCTGCAGCTGGAGCTCAAAGGCCGGGTCAAGCAACTGCCGGGGAAGTGGTTTCTCCGCATCTTCAAGGAGGATCGAGGAAGGGCGTGATGTCCAAGTCACTGATCGTGGTCGAGTCGCCCACCAAGGCCCGCACCATACAGCGGTACGTGGGCAAGGAGTTCAAGGTCCTGGCGTCGGTGGGGCATATCAAGGATCTGCCCAAGAGCAAACTGGGCGTGGACCCGGAGCACGGGTTCGAACCCCAGTACGAATGGGTCCGAGGGAAATCCAAGATCATCCGGGAGATCAAGAAGGCGGCGGAGGGCGCCAAGGCCATCTTCCTCGCCCCGGATCCGGACCGCGAGGGAGAAGCCATCGCCTGGCACATCGCCGAGGAGGTGAAGGCCCCGGGAAGGGAGATCCACAGGGCGCTGTTCAACGACCTGTCGCGGGAGACGGTGCTCCATTCCCTGTCCCATCCAGCCCAGCTGGATCGCGGCAAGGTGGAGGCCCAGATCGCCCGGCGGGTCCTGGATCGGCTGGTGGGGTACGAGATCAGTCCCATGCTCTGGAAGAAGGTACGGCGGGGACTGAGCGCGGGGCGGGTGCAGTCCGTGGCGGTTCGTCTGGTCTGCGAAAGACAGCGGGAGATCGAGGCGTTCAAACCCCATGAATACTGGAGCATCACGGCGCGGCTGGACGCGGAGACGCCGCCGGCCTTCGAGGCGAAGCTCCACAGGATCCGGGGGGAGAAGGCCCACGTGCCCGACGAGGCCCGGGCGCGGCAGATCGTCGGGGAGGCCCAGGGGCTGCCTTTCCACGTGCACGCCGTCCAGACCAGGGAGAGCCAGCGCAGGCCCCCGGCCCCCTTCACCACGAGCAAGCTCCAGCAGGAGGCCCACAGGCGCCTTCGCTTCTCGGCCAAGCGGACCATGGCCGTCGCCCAGCAGCTCTACGAGGGGATGGAGCTGGGGGACGAGGGGGCGGTGGGGTTGATCACGTACATGCGGACCGACTCGGTGCGCGTGGCCGACCAAGCCCTCCAGTCCGTGCGGGAGTATATCCGGGAGCGTTTCGGCGGGGACTTCCTGCCCCCCAAGCCCAACCTGTTCAAGAGCCCCAGGGCCGCCCAGGAGGCCCACGAGGCCATCCGTCCCGCCCAGGTCGCCCGCCATCCCGATCAGATCCGGCCCCATGTGCCCGACGACCACCACGCCCTGTACCGACTCATCTGGGAGCGGTTCGTGGCCAGCCAGATGAGGCCCGCCCGCTACGACCGAACCGTGGTGGACGTGGAGGCCGGGCCCTACCTGTTCAGGGGTACAGGCGCCGTCATGACCTTCCCGGGCTTCACGGTCCTGTACGGCCAGGTGGTGGACGGCGAGGGTGCCGAGGAGGAGGCCCTCTTCCCACCCCTGAAGAAAGGAGACGCCTTGCGGCTGCAGGAGCTGATCCCGCAGCAGCATTTCACCCAGCCTCCCGCCCCCTTCACCGAGGCCACCCTGGTCAAGGAGCTGGAGGACAAGGGCATCGGGCGTCCGTCCACCTATGCCACCATCCTGAGCAACATCCAGGAGCGCGGCTACGTCCGGGTGGAGCGCTCCGCCCTTCGCCCCACCGAGCTCGGTCTGCTCGTGACGGACCTGTTGGTGGGGAGCTTTCCGGCCATCCTGGATGTGCGGTTCACGGCGGAAATGGAGGATCAGCTGGATCACATCGAGGAAGGGAAGCTCGACCGCACGGGGGTGCTCGGCCGCTTTTACCGTTCCTTCCGGGAGGACCGCGAGCGGGCGGAGACCGCCATGAGCGACCTGAAGCGCCGGGGGTTGCCCACGGCAATCGCGTGCGAACGGTGCGGCGCGGCCATGGTGATCAAGGTGGGGAAGAAGGGGCCCTTCCTGTCGTGCTCGACGTATCCGGAATGCACGTTCAGCCGCCCGTATGTCCGGGACGCGGAGGGACAACTCGTGGCCGTCCCGGAGGAGGAGCGGGGGGAGAGGTGCCCCCAGTGCGGCGCGGCCATGGTGGCCAGGGACGGGCGCTTCGGCCGCTTCCTGGCTTGCAGCCAGTACCCGGCGTGCAAGACCACCATGCCCATGCCCGGCGCGTCGCCCGAGGAGACCGGACCTTCGGAGATCCCGCCGTGCCCCCAGTGCGGGGCGCCCATGGTCATGAAGAATGGGCGGTTCGGCAGCTTCCTGGCCTGCAGCCGATACCCCGAGTGCAAGGGCAAGGCGGCCGTGAAGATCGGGGTGGGCTGCCCCCAGGAGGGATGCGACGGGCAGATCGTGGAGAAGCGGTCGCGCAAGGGCAAGGTGTTCTACGCCTGCACCCGCTATCCCGAGTGCCGCTTCGCCCTCTGGGATCGGCCCGTGCCCAAGCCGTGCCCGGCCTGCGCGACGCCCTTCCTGGTGGAGCGCATCCGCAAGAGCGGGAGGACCCTGGCATGCTGGAAGGAGGGATGCGGCTTCAGCCAGCCCCTCGAGGAGTGAGCCCGCCTCCCTCCCGGTCTCTCACGCCTTCAACACGGCCCCGGTGTTGGCGGATGTCACCAATCGGGCGTATCGGGCCAGATACCCCTTGCGGATCTTGGGGGGGGGCGGCTGCCAACCGGCCTTTCTCCGGGCCAGTTCGGCCTCATCCACCTGGAGTTCCAACCTCCGCTCGGGGATGTCGATGGCGATGCGGTCTCCGTCCCGGACCAATCCGATGTTCCCTCCCTCCATGGCCTCGGGGGAGACGTGGCCGATGCATGGGCCACGGGTTCCTCCCGAGAATCGGCCGTCGGTGACCAGGGCCACCCCCTCGGTGAGGCCCAGCCCGGCCAAGGCAGCCGTGGGAGAGAGCATCTCCCTCATGCCGGGGCCTCCCTTGGGCCCCTCGTAGCGGATGACGACCACGTGTCCGGGGCGCACCCGTCCCCCCATGATGGCCTCCATGGCCGTCTCCTCGGCGTCGAAGACCAGGGCGTCTCCCGCGAACCGCATCATGGATGGACTGACGGCCGCCCGTTTCACCACGGCGCCCAGGGGCGCCAAGTTCCCCCGCAGGATGGCGATCCCGCCCTCGGGGTGATACGGGCGATCCAGGGGGCGGATGACCTCCGGGTCTCCGATGACCGCCTCGCGGGCGATCTGGTGGATGCCAGGGCCCATGACGTTGGGCGTGTCCCCCAGGGACGAGACGAGCCGGGAGAGCACGGCCGGGATGCCCCCCGACCAATCCAGGTCCTCCATGAAGTGCTCCCCGGCCGGCAGGAGGCTGATGAGGTGGGGGGTCTCGCGGCTGATGCGGTCGAAGGTCTCCAGGGGGAGATCGAATCCCGCGTCGTGGGCGATGGCCGGAAGGTGCAGCGCCGTGTTGGTGGAGCCGCCCAGGGCCATGTCCACGCGGATGGCGTTCTCCATGCTGGCAGGGGTGAGGAAGGCGCGGGCCGTCAGTCCCTGGCGGATCAGCTCCACCACGCGTGCGCCGCTCTCGAAGGCGATCCGACGCTTCTTTCCGCTGCCCGCCAGGGCCGTGCCGCAGCCCGGCGCGGAGAGCCCCAGGACCTCGGTGAGGCAAGCCATGGTGTTGGCGGTGTACAGCCCCTGACAGGCCCCTTCCCCCGGACAGGCTTCCATCTCCAGACAGGCTAGCTCGGCATCGTCCAGTTCGCCTCGCCTGTGGCGGCCCACGGCCTCGAAGGTGTCCTTGATGAGGGACAGGCGCCGTCCCCCATGGTGTCCCGACAGCATGGGCCCCGCCGTCACCACCACGGCTGGAATGTCGAGCCTGCCTGCGGCCATGAGCATCCCCGGAGTGATCTTGTCGCAGTTGGTGATCATGACCATGCCGTCCAGGGCATGGCCCTCGACCACGGACTCGATCATGTCGGCGATGAGCTCCCGGGTGGGCAGGGAGTAATGCATGCCCGCATGCCCCATGACGATGCCATCGCAGACACCGGGGACCGAGAAGATGAACGAGTAGCCCCCCGAGCTGTGGATCCCTTTTTCCGCGAACCGCTCCAGGTCTCGCATTCCCATGTGGCCGGGGATGAGGTCCGTGAAGCTGCTGACGATTCCCACGAACGGGCGGCCCAACTGGCCCCTGGGCACACCCGTAGCGTGCATGAGGGCCCTAGCCGGGGCTCGCTCCACCCCGATCTTCACGCGATCGCTTCGCATATGCGCCTCCTCGAGTCCCCCGGTCTCTCGGGGGTTCGTCGTTCCTCGTCACCATACCATCTCCCGCGAAGGTTGGCCAGCTTGGGGGGGCCTGCCCCATAGAAGGCTCCGGATCTCCCCCGCCGACGTTCCATATCCGTTCGGTCGCGGGTGAGGGAGGTGGTGGGAAGCCGGGATGGAGGTGGGAGATCCGCGTTCGTTGAATTCGCATCTTCCTTGCGGTATGTTTGCGTCATGGGCACCAGAAAGGTCATCGTGGTGGGGGGCGGTTTGGCCGGGAGCGAGGCCGCCCATCAGGCCTCCCGTCTCGGGCTCGACGTCCTCCTCCTGGAGATGAAGCCCCTGCGCTTCTCCCCCGCCCACCGCTCCCCCGATCTGGGGGAGTTGGTCTGCAGCAACTCCCTCCGGGCCGATTCCCGGGAGAACGCCGCGGGCCTCCTCAAGGAGGAACTCCGCCGCATGGGCTCCCTGATCATGGCCGCCGCCGACGCAAGCCGGGTCCCGGCAGGGGGGGCCCTGGCCGTGGATCGGGCGGCCTTTGCCCGGCGGATCACCATGACGTTGGAGGCCGACCCGCGGGTGGAAATCCGCCGGGCCCACGTGGAGGCGATCCCGGAGGGGGGCCCCGCCATCCTGGCCACCGGCCCCCTGACAGACGGGCCGCTGGGCGCTTCCCTGCAGGCGATGGCGGGAGGAGAGGACCTCTATTTCTATGACGCCATCGCCCCCATCGTGGCCGCCGACTCCATCGACCGGACCGTGGCCTTTCGGGCCTCCCGATACGGAAAGGGTGGGGACGACTATCTCAACTGCCCCATGGATCAGGCCCAGTACGAGCGCTTCATCGATGCGCTCCTGGCGGCCGAAACGGTCCCCACGCGGGACTTCGAGGAGGAACGCCTGTTCCCGGGGTGCATGCCCATCGAGGCCATGGCCGGGGCGGGGAGGCAGACGCTGGCCTTCGGGCCCATGAAGCCTGTGGGGCTCGTCGACCCGCGGAGCGGCCGACAGCCGTATGCGGTGGTGCAGCTCAGGCAGGAGGACCGCTTCGGCGACCTCTACAACATGGTGGGTTTCCAGACCAAGCTCACCTATGGGGCCCAGGCCCGGGTCTTCCGTCTGATCCCCGGGCTGGAGAATGCCCAGTTCCACCGCCTGGGGAGCCTCCATCGCAACACGTTCATCAACGCGCCGCGGGTCCTGCTCCCCACGCTCCAGACCCGTGCGCGCAGCGATCTGTGGATCGCCGGGCAATTGAGCGGCGTGGAGGGGTATGTGGAGTCCACGGCCATGGGCCTGCTGGCGGGCCTCAATGCCGCCCGTTGGGCCCGGGGCTGCGGGCCGTTGGTCCCGCCGGCGACCACGGCCATGGGCGCCCTGATCCGCTATCTGACCACCATGGCGCCGGGGCGGTTTCAGCCCATGAAGGTCAACTTCGGGCTGTTACCCCCTGTGGAGAGGCGGGTTCCCAAGGCACAGCGGCGCCTGGCAGCGGCCGACCGGGCCCTGGCCGATTTGGAGCAGTGGCGTTCTGACTGGGTGGAAGTGCCGAGGCCGGGTCCGGTACGGGCTGTGGGCGGCGGGTGAAGGCAAAGGCGGCTCGACGGGGGGGAAGGGCCAGGGGGGGGGACTAGATGACCAACGAGAGGGTGGAGGAGATTCTGAAGGGCATCCCCCTGTTCGAGAAAATGGGGCGGGGGGAGCTGGCACGGATCGCGCGGTTTGCGGGCCGGGTCCAGTACGGGGACGGAGAGGTGATCATCCGGGAGGGGGACATCGACGATCGGCTCTTCGTGGTCCTCAGCGGGGAGGTCAAGGCCGTCAAGGACTACCAGGGTCCCCGGGAGCGAACCCTGGGTTTCGTTCGGGAGGGCATGTTCTTCGGGGAGATGGCCCTGCTGGACAACTACGAGCGCACGGCCACGGTGGTGGCGAACTCGGAGGTGCATTGCCTGGAGGTTCGCCATCTGGACTTCATGGAATTGGTCCGGGCGCATCCCCAGCTGGCCGTGCTCATGCTCCCGGTGCTGGCGCGGCGGCTGCGCACCGCCCAGGATCTGCTCTGAGGCGTCCTTGCCAGAGGGAATGGCCGTGGTTAGTATGTAGCGAGGAAGTGTTCAATCCGCGGGAGGTCTCCGTAGGAATGAGTGAGGCAGAGGGCAAGATCCCGGATCAGAAGGACCTGGAGAGGGAGCTCAATGATTACCTCTCCAAGAAGTACGGCGACCGAATCAAGCTGGGCGTCTCCATGCTGGTCCCCAAGGCGGCCCTGGAGGAATCCGAGGAAGGGGGGCCGGACAAGCCCAAGGGGATCTCCAAGATCCAGTTCAACCTCAAGCCGGAGGAACTGGAGTCCTTCCTGGACGATTTCGTGGTGAAGCAGCAGCAGGCCAAAGAGGTCCTGGCCACCAAGGTCTGCACCCACTTCAATCGGATCCGCTACATGGAGGAAAACCGCCTGGCGGACCGGTTCGACGGGGTGGGGCAGATCAAGAACAACATCCTGATGATCGGACCTACGGGGGTCGGCAAGACGTACATCATCAAGCTCATCGCCAAGAAGCTGGGAGTCCCCTTCGTCAAGGGGGACGCCACCAAGTTCAGCGAGACGGGGTACGTGGGCGGGGATGTGGAAGACCTGGTGCGGGACCTCGTCCAAGAGGCCGACGGGGACCTGGAGCTGGCCCAGTACGGGATCATCTACGTGGACGAGATCGACAAGATCGCCTCGTCGGGCAATCTCATCGGCCCGGATGTGTCCAGGGCCGGGGTGCAAAGGGCCCTGCTCAAGCCCATGGAGGAGACCGATGTGGACCTGAGGGTCCCCCACGACCCCATCTCCCTCATGGAGGCCATCGAGCAGTACCGCAAGACCGGGAAGCGCGAGCGCAAGAAGGTCAACACCAAGAACATCCTGTTCATCATGAGCGGGGCCTTCTACGGCCTGGAGGACATCATCCAGAAACGCCTCAACGCCCAGGGGATGGGCTTCACGGCCGACGTTCGGTCCAAGGACGAGCGCTTCGAGTACCTGCGGCACGTCAAGGCCGAGGATCTCATCGCGTACGGGTTTGAAAGTGAGTTCGTGGGCCGCCTCCCCGTGGTCGTGGTATTCGACCGGCTGGACGTGGAGGATCTCTACCAGATCCTGCGCAACCCCAACAGCCCCATCATTCAGGGAAAGAAGCGGGATTTCAAGTCCTACGGCATCGGCCTGCGCTTCGAGGACAAGGCCCTTCGGAGCCTGGCCGGGCGGGCCCATGAGGAACGCACCGGCGCCCGCGGGCTGGTCAGTTCGGTGGAACGGGTGCTCATGCGGTTCGAGAAGCGGCTCCCCTCGACCAGCGTGGACTCCTTGGTGGTCACCCAGGAGATGGTGGTGGAGCCGGACGCGGTCCTGGAGGCGCTGCTGGCCAATCCCGACGATCCCGGGCAGCGGGAACGTTACGAGAGGTGTCTGGAGGAGGAGCAAGGGGTGATCCGGGGGATGATTCAGCGCCGCCTCTCCGAGTACCAGCGCCGCTTCGGGGAGGCCGTCAGCCCCAGCCGCCTGGACCTCGTGGTGGACCATGTGGCGTTGCGTGGGGCCGATGTCCAGAAGGCGCTTGAGGAGATGGTTCGGGTGTACCGCACCGTCCGGTACCACGAGCGCCGGTTCCGGGAACGCTTCGATCTGCGCATCACCTTCGACGAAGGGGCCGTGGATCGGATCCTGCAGAAGGCATTCTCCGAGGGCGTGGCCGCCCGCAAGTTCCTGGAGGACCTGCTGGAGAACTGCGAGCCCGGGCTCCGGTTGATCCACGACAAGACGGGGCAGGACGAGTTCATCCTCACCGAAGAGGCCGTGGACAACGTGGAGGCGTTTCTCAATCGCGTGATTCGGGAATGTTACGCTCAGGCGTGAGGTCGGCGGGCAAATGAAGGACTATTACGAGACCCTGGGCGTCGCCAAGGGGGCGTCGCCGGATGAGATCAAGAGGGCCTTCCGGAAGCTGGCCGTCAAGTACCATCCGGACAAGAACCCCGGAGACAAGCAGGCGGAGGAGCGCTTCAAGGAGATCAACGAGGCATACGCCGTCCTGAGCGATGCGGAGAAGCGCAAGCAGTACGACATGTTCGGGGCGGAGGGCTTCCGCCAGCGATACACCCAGGAGGAGATCTTCCGAGGGTTCGATGTGGGGGATCTCTTCCGGGAGTTCGGGTTGGGAGGCGACGAGATCTTCTCCCGGATCTTCGGGTTGGGGAGCGCTCGGCAGGGACGCCGGGGCGGGCAGCGGTTCTCGGGCTTTGACTTCGGGGGATTCCAGGGCGGCGGATTCGGTCACCAGCCCATGCAGGGGCGAGATCTGGAGATGACCCTCCAGATCACCCTGGAGGACGTGGTCAACGGCGTGGAGCGCCGCCTCATGCTCCCCAGGGGGGGGCGGATGGAGGGCATCTCCGTGCGAATCCCCAAGGGCATTGCGTCGGGGCAGAAGCTCCGGCTGGCGGGGAAGGGGGACCCGGGGCAGGGAGGAAGCCCCCCGGGAGACCTGTATCTCCGGGCGGAGGTCCTGGAACATCCGTTGTTCAAGCGGGAAGGACGGGACTTGACGGTGGATCAGGAGATCTCCTTCGCCGAGGCAGCGCTGGGCAGCGAGATCCGGGTGCCCACCGTGGAGGGCAAGACCCTCAGCGTCAAGGTCCCTGCCGGCACCCAGGGGCAGTCTCGGATCCGGGTGAAGGGACACGGTCTTCCCGGGATGCGGGGCGAATCCAGGGGGGACATGTATGTCCGGATCCTCATCCGCGTCCCGCGGAAGCTCACCAGGGCCCAGAAGGATCTGATCCAGAAACTCAGGGAAGCCGGGCTCTGAATCAGCCCGTCACGGTGCGCAGGCCGGCAGACCACCGAGGCCGAGGCGCGGGGATGGCGGGGCGGGAGGATCGGGAAACGGCCCGGAGAGCCGACCGGATGTCCTGGACGCGGGGGCGGAAGCGCGGAACGCGGGATGGATGAGAGGCGTCTTCGAGAACTCCTCCAGGAGGTGAGCCGCGGGGATACGGGGGTGGATGAGGCCCTGGAGTCGCTGCGGCACATGCCCTTCGAGGATCTGGGGTTCGCCAAGGTGGATCATCACCGGTCGCTGCGCAACGGGGCGCCCGAGGTGGTCTACTGCCCGGGCAAGACCCCGGATCAGGTCCGGGAGATCGTGGCCCGGATGGTGCACCGATCGCCCAACGTCATGGCCACCCGGGCCACTCCCGAGGTCTTTCGGGAGATCCAGAGGGTGGCCCCCGGTGCGGTGTACCATGTGGAGGCCCGGGTGGTGGTGGCCAACCCGGTCCCCGTGGCCGCGGCTGGCCGGGTGGCGGTTTTGAGCGCCGGGACCGCAGATCTGCCGGTGGCCGAGGAGGCATCCCTCACAGCCGAAACCCTGGGGAGTCGGGTGACCCGGCTATACGACGTGGGCGTGGCGGGGATCCACCGCCTGCTGTCCAACCGGGGAAGGCTCCTCGAGGCCAACGCGGTGGTCGTGGTGGCCGGGATGGAGGGGGCACTGGCCAGCGTGGTGGGAGGGCTGGTGAACCGGCCCGTCATCGCCGTGCCCACCAGCGTGGGGTACGGGGCCAGCCTGGGGGGGGTGGCTGCGTTGCTCACCATGCTCAACTCCTGCGTGCCCTGGGTCTCGGTCGTGAACATCGACAACGGCTTCGGCGCGGGGTACCAGGCCCACATGATCAACCGCATGTGCGTCGACGGCGGGGCCGCTGGGCAGACGGGGGGAGGAAAGGACGGGGAGTGTCAACACGGGCCACGGGAACGGATCGCGGGCGAGGCCGAGCACCGGCCACGGACGACAAGCCGCCGGCCATGAACGCCGGCGCCCGACGGCCCCGGCAGCCATGTCACTTCTTCAGGAGGAAGTACAGTTCCCCGGGGTGCTGGAGGTGCCCTGCCATGACCTCGGCGTCGGGTCCCGCACCGCAATAGATGTCCACCCTCCCCGCCCCCTGGATGGCGCCCCCGGTGTCCTGGTTGAGCACCAGGCGCGAGAACGGCCTCCAGGACACGGGCCGCCCCTGCCGGTCCACGGCCTCGGGCTTCACGGCGCGGATGAACCCCAGGGCCCCCTTGGGGAAAAGGCGGCTGTCCGTGGCGATGCTCCGGCCCGGGGTGATGGGCACGTCGATGTTGCCCAGGGGGCCGTCCCTGGCCTCGCGGAAAAACACGTAGCTGGGATTGGAGGACAATAGCCCCTCCATTCGCTCCGGGTGGGCGTGGAGGAACGCCCGGATGGCCTGCATGGACATGCCTTCCCGGGGGATGGATCCCTCCTCGATGAGCATGCGCCCGATGCTGACGTAGGGATGGCCGTTGGTGCCTGCGTAGTTGACGTTCAAGCTCGTGCCGTCATGGAGGAGGATTCGCCCGGATCCCTGGATATGCAGGAAGAAGCGGTCCACGGCGTCCCGCAGCCAGAGCAGCTCGAGCCCCCTGCCCCCAAGGACGCCCCTGCCGTCGATCTCCGCCCGGGTGTGATACGGCACGAGCTTTCCATTGACCACGCGTCCCACCACGCGCTCCCCCTGAAGAGCGCTTCGAAAGGCCCCGAGGTCCGCTTCCACCACGTCCGGAGGGACGCGATACAGGGGATATCGAAACTCCCCTTCCGGCTCAAGCCGCCCTTCCAGGACGGGCAGATAGTAGCCTGTGAACAGCACCTCCCCGGCCGGGTTCCGCCCCGCCGCCCGGAACCAGAGGAAGTCCTCTCGGAGGCTGCGGAACAGGACCCGGTCCGGAGTGTCCTCCGTCAGCAAAGTGAGGAGCGCCAGCAGGGTTCGTCGGACCTGGGATGTTGTGGTTTGGGTCTCCCCATACTGGAAGACCCGGTCCGGAGGCAGCCGGTCCAGGTATCTCAGACTCTGCCGGATGGCGGCATCGAGGCTCGGGCGGTCCAGGTCGTCATCGGGTTCGGGCACCCCGCGGGGTTCCACGGGCACCAGGGCGAGGGCCGGTCCCATCACCTCCACGACGAACCGTTTCTGGCAGGCCGTGAGCCCCAGCAGAAAAACAAAAAGCAGCGCGGCGGCCGATCTCCGAGCCAGCCCCCTCCCAGAGACGCCCGTCGCTCGCAGCGGCGCCCGTCGTATGCCGCCGCGATGCGCCCAGGCCGCGGACGGGGCCATCCCACGGGCCGCCGGCCTGTATCCTCCCCGCCCGGCCCGGCCATATCGCCGGCGCCGCCTCACGGCAGGCCGCTCATGGAGAGCAGGAGGGTCTCGACGGCCTTGCGGGCCGCACGCTGCAGGTCCTCGAACTCGACGCCCACGCCGCAGATCTCCCCCGTGTCCTTGTGGTGCTCCATGACGTTGCGCTCGCGTCCCGCCAGGTCAATGGGGCGCGGGGAGTCGGGCAGTCGCGTCCCGAGGCTCAGCCGGCTTCCCACCGGGAGCCCCATGAGAAAGCGCTCCTGGAGCACGATGCCCAATGCCTGAGATGGGGACATGGACCGCCACGGCGCGAAGCGCGGCCGCCCCGGGCACCTCCCCGAGGCGTTGGGTCCCGGGGATCAGCGATAAGGAGGCGGCCGGGCGGAGCTTGAAGCGCGCATGCCTGCGGCGATCCGCCCCTTCTCGCCACCCGGCCCCGTCGCATGCGGAGAGCCCCGCGCCTTGACCACAGCATGTACACGAGGGAGCCCCCATCTGTCAATCGCCCGACTGGCCGGAGGAAAGGCAGGAGTAGGGGTGGCTTGCGGGGGAGGGCGGCATGAGAGAAGAAGCGGCGAGGGGAGCGAAGAACCTTTCGCCGCACGGCCAGGTGAGATACGATCAGGGGGCCAACGGCATGAGGCGCGGGCACGTCCTGCTGGGGAGGGCTGTCTTGGACGGCGCGGTGGCGGAGAGGGAACCCCGGGTGGTCTTCCACTTGGTTCGCGCCTTTTTCGATCCGTCTGCCGGGCCCGGTGTCTTGCAGGCGGAGGCGGTCGACTGGGGCCGGGCCCTGCAGATCGCCCAGGCCCACGGCGTGGGCGCTCTTTGTCACGAGGCCCTGGCGAGGTGGAGCAAAGCTGCTCCGGCCCTGGCCCGGCCTGAACGCGTGTTTCTCATCGAGCGACGGCTGGCCGCATACCGGAGCGCCCGCACGGGCCGGGACCTGGCGCGCATCCTGAGGGCGCTGGGGGATCGAGGGATTCGCCCCGTTCTGCTCAAGGGGGTCTCCCTGGCGTACTTCGCGTACCCGTCTCCGTTGTTTCGAACCATGGCCGACATCGACCTGCTGGTGCGGGAGCACGACGTTGGCCCGGCCCTGGCCGCCCTGATTTCTCTGGGCTACCAAGCCCCAGGGACGGCGGCAACCCGATGGGAGGCAGAGAACCTCTATCCCCATCTCCCCCCGTTCACAGCGCCCGGCAGGGTGCCCGTGGAGGTCCATTTCCGGCTCTTCTCCCGGGCGGCGGAGCATTTCCCCGGGGAGGACGATGTCTGGAAGCGGGTCATGCCCGCCCATGTGGAGGGCGGACAGGCCCTGCGCATGGCACCGGCGGACGAACTCCTGTATCTGTGCGGGCATCTTCGCAAGCACGCCGCGACCCTGACCCGGATGATATGGTTCTGCGACATCGCCCTGGCCTGGCGCCGAATGGAGGGATCCCATCGGGATGCCCTGGCCTACCGTCTCCGAGATACCTCCTACGGGCGGGAGATGGAAGGAATTGTGCGGACGGCTCGGGCGTGGTTTCTGGGGGATGCGGTCCCCGCCGCTCACGACATCCGGGCGACCCTGAACTCGCCCCTGACCATGGGGGAGAGGGACCGCAGCGAGGCATGGTCGCGCCTGCGGGACCAGATGCGGGGCATGCCGCACTGGCCTGCCCGGGCCCGGTTCGTGGCCGGCTACCTGTTTCCGGCCCTGGCCTACATTCGGCAGTACCACGGCCCTTCCACGGTGGCTGGCGCCTGGTGGTGGAGGCTCCACAGGCCTCTCTGGGCTCTGTCCCGGGGGGCGGGCGCCCTCTGGGCCCGCTGGAAGGCCCGCGGGTCCGACGCCCGCAGGTGACCCCCACCCCCGGGCCCACGTGCTCTTCTTCAAGAGTGCTCCGACGCATGCGGGCTCCCGGCCGGAGGCACCCGTCTTTCCCTAAGGGCTTTTCTCGACCGTTGCGCCTCGCTGCGCTGCGCGTCCGGAGCTCGCCCTCGGGGATCCAATCCCGCTGGATGGGGACGGCCCCTTGGATTGGACGGGAACGGCGAGCGGAGAAACGCCGAGTCGGGCTCCGGGGGGAGCCCCCCAAGCAGAATCCCACGGTGGGAGACCGCAATTGGGCAGATCGCCATCAGGGCGGCCCGGCCGTTGGGAAGGGAAGTTCTCCCGGTGGATGTTCCGAGAGGAGCCCCCTGTTGAGCAGGAAGACCCGGGAGCCCACATCGAGCATGGACATGCGGTGGGAGATGATGAAGGTGGTCCGATCCCTGGCCAACTCCCGCAGGGAGTCCTTGATCTGCCGCTCGGAGTCGGGATCCAGCGCCGAGGTCGGTTCATCGAAGATGAGGAGGGGAGGGGCCTTGAGAAATGCCCGGGCCAGGGAGATGCGCTGCCTTTCCCCCACGGAGAGCTCGGCCCCCCGCTCGCCCACCCGGGTGCCATAGCCCTGGGGAAGCTCCTCGATGCGCGCGTGGATGTGGGCTTTGCGCGCGGCCGTCTCCACCTGCGCCCTTGTGGCGCCGGGGCGGCCGTACCGGATGTTCTCCTCGACGGTGCCGTGAAAGAGAAAGGTCTCCTGGGAGACCACGCCGATCTGCTCCCTCAACCAGCGGGCATCGATGCGAATCAGGTCGATTCCGTCCAGGTAGATGGCCCCGTGCTGGGGGCGGTAGAACTTGAGAAGGAGGTTGGTCAGGGTCGTCTTGCCCGAGCCGCTGGGACCCAGCAGGACGATGACGTCCCCGGGCCGCGCCGTGAACGTCACGTCCCTGAGGACTGCCTCTCCCCGCTCGTACTGGAATCCCACCCTGTCAAACCGTATCTCCCCCCGGATTCGGGGGAGGGTCGCCAGGTCCCTGGGGGCCTTTCCGAACTCCGGGATGATCCGGAACAGCTCCATGAGCCGATCGACACAGGCCAAGACGGGCTGCAACGAGGTGGGCAGGAGGGACAGGCTCCGGACGGCCCCCCCCAGATAGATGACGTACGTGGCGAAGGCCACGTAGTCCCCCACCGTCATCCTCCCGGCCCTGATCTCCCGGGCGCCGAACCACATGGCCAACAGGGTTGCCGAGAACTGGATCCCCCTGGCTGCGAAGTTGGACAGGACATAGAGCAGGACCGCCCTGATCCGGGCCCGCACGGCCGCGCGCATGGTCTGTGCAACCCGCCGCACCTCTTCCTCCTCCGCGGCATAGGCCTTGACCAGCTCCACGCCTGAGAACACCTCGTGGACGTCCCGGTCGACCCGGGCCAGGGACTCCATCTCGTGCCGGCTCAGACCTCTCACGCGCGGTGAGAAGAAGATGTTGGCCAGGGCCAGGACAGGAAAGACGCCCAGGGCGATGAGGGAGAGCCGGGGGCTCAGGGCACAGAGCATCCCCGCGCCGAACAGGAGGCAGAAGCCGTTGTTGGCAATTTGGGAGAGGCCCTGGGAGAAGAGGTATTTCAGGCCGTCCACATCGTCGGAGACCCTGGAGGTCAGATACCCCACCTGCCCTTTCCGGAAGAACGACAGGGGGAAACGAAGGATGTGTTCGAAAAGGGCCACCTGGATGTTGAATGCCAGCTCCTGCTGGAACCGGACACCGAGCATCTGTTCGGCAATGCCCAGCAAGGCCATGAGCCCGGCCAAAGCCGCCATGGCCAACAAGAGCCAGGGAAGGGATTCGACCATGTGCAGCACCGTTGGGGCGACATGGGCCATGCCCAGGGATCCCAGGAAGGCCTCCACCTTGTCCAGGCCCTGCTTGAGGATGATGAAGTCGATGAATGCCTTGGTGCTCAACGGCAGCAGGGAGCTCACGGCCGCGTACGAGAGGCTGCAGATGAGGCCGATAAAGCCCAGGCCCCAGATGGGTCGAAGAAATTGGAGGAAGAAACCGATCTCCCCGAGTCGGAACCGAGGTCCGTGGGATTCGGGCCTCTTGAGCACGCCCCTCAGTGCGCCGAAGGTCACCCCAAGCCAATGGATCATGGCCGCCTGCTACGCACTGTTAGCCGCGTCGTTTCCCACCGGATCCGCCGCCGCGCCGGCGCCTCCCTGGAGCCCCTTGCTAGCCAGTTCCCTGAGGAACGCATGGATGTCCTCCGCCAGATCTCTTTCTTCGGGCACGGAGAACTCCTCCCGGAGGATAGCCCCGATGCTGCCGGCCATCTTGCCTTCCAAGTGGAGCTGGTAGATCCTTCGGGCCGTGGGGTTGAGGAAGTGGATCCGGTCCGCGTCCGGCTCGTAGATCATCAGCTCCTGTCCCAGGTCTTTGACCGTCCGCCTCTCGGCCATGGGCTGCGCGCCTCCTCGGGCATGGACAATGTGCCGTCTCGTGCCCGCCTAGGTTAGCATATCGGCCTGCCTGCGGCCACCCCCCGGCCGCCCTGCCCGTGGGGGGTCTGCACGAGACCTTGGTTGTCGTTTCAGTAGGTTTGACCTCGGTTGGCGCAGTGACGGTTCACAAAATGCTTGACAACCCTTGAACATGCTTCTATATTGCGGCCAACGCCCACGAACAGGGGCCAAGGAACCGAGGGCGGGAGGCCTGTGATGGGAGAAGGAGACAGGAGGGAGTTGTCGGACGAGCCGGTGCGGCCCAAGCCGCTCTACGAACCCCCTATGATCATCAGCTACTCGGGGGACGAGATCCTCGCCGAGATCGGCCCGGCCCTGGCCTGTTCCCCGACGCCTTGCAACCAGCCGCCCGGCACGCCCCTGGGCGGGGACAAGCGATCGTCCGGCTCTCGGCGAGACTGGCGCTGAGACAACCCCATCCCCGTCGCCGGGGAATCCTGCGGCTCAGACAACCGGAAGGTCCGCGGCCCCCCGTGTGCAGGACCCTCACACAGATCGCCGTTCCAGGAACACCCTACCAAGTCCTTCTCAGCGCGGATCGACCTGCGTGGGTGATGCTCAACGAGAGCGGATCCCTGGTCGCCAGGAACATCCTTGCCGGCGCAGGGCAGGGAGAGGTTGCGTCCCTGTTGGCCCGAACCTACGGGGTCGCCGTGCCCGAGGCCCGGCGCCAGGTGCGGGGGCTGGCGCGGGAGCTAGCCGAGAAGGGATGGCCCGGCAAGGCAGGCCCGGACGCCCGGCCCCGGCGGATCCGTATCCGATCCCTCTTTCTTCACCTCACGGATCGATGCAACCTGACCTGCGCCCACTGCTACCTGGAGAGCGCCCCGGCCCGGCGGGGCCAATTGCCTGGAGACAAGGTGCTGTCCTTGTGCCGGGAGCTGGAGGCCGTGGGGGGAGACGGAGTCACCCTCAGCGGGGGTGAACCCCTCCTGCATCCGGACTTCCGGGCATTGATCGATGGGATCGGATCGGGGATGCGCATTCAACTGCTCACCAACGGCATCCTGTTGACCGCGGAGCTGGCCCGTCTGCTCAGCCGGCGAGGGATCGCGGTCCAGGTCAGCCTGGATGGCACGGCTCCCGGGATCCACGATCGCATGCGGGGCCACGGGGCATTCGCGGGGGCCATGCAGGGCGTGGAGAGGCTCGCGGGGGAGGGCGCAAGAGGGGTGGTGGCGGCCGCCACCGTGACGCGGGCCAATTGGGACGACCTGGATGGGCTGCCGGAGCTGTGCCGGCAGCGGGGGGTCTCCATGCTTCGATTCCTCCCGCTTCGCCGCCTGGGACGAGGCCTGCGCCGCTGGGAGGAACTCCGGCCGGCGGGCTGGCCCGGCTCCCTGGACGTTCTGTACGAACGGCTCTTTCGGGAGGAGGAACAGGGTCGGTGGGGCGAACTGTCCGTCACCAGCGGCCTCAGCGGCTTGGTGCTCGACGTTCCCGGGGAGTGCGGCGATGCCTTCTGGTGTCCCCTGGGCACGACACTGGCCGTGGACACCCGGGGGGACGCGTACCCCTGCCCGGCGCTCATGCGCCCCGCGTTCCGGGTCGGGAACGTCATGCGGCAGTCCCTGGGGCAGATCCAGGACGGCCAACCCTTGAGGCGCGTGGTGGATCTCATGGCCGGGAGGCGAGAGCGGATCGCGGCCTGCAGGGCTTGTCACTGGAAGCCCCTGTGTCAAGCAGGGTGCATGGCCATGGCCGTGGACCAGAAGGGCTCCGTGTGGGAAACCGATTACCACTGCGGCCTCAGGAAGCGGCTTTTCCCGGAGGCGTTCGCCCGGGTCGCGAGGGGGGCGGGGGTGCGGGGGCGAACGGGGGCGTGTCGGTGAGAATCGGCCGGGTCCCGGGAGAAGGGCAGATGGGGGCCCTGGGAGTTGGGCAACGGGGCGCCGGGGCGCCCCGGCGCAGGCCCCCTGCCTGCATGAGCCGTCGGATCCTGGATGTTCGCCTGGACGCGGACTCGGATGACCCCGGGTTCCTGAAAAGACTCCACGAGCAGTACGGGGCCTTCCGGTCGGGAGCCCCACGGCCCCCCAGCGGGCACCTTCGAATATCCTACAGGAAGGACGGCCCGACTCTGATTCTCGACGACCGCCGGATCCCCCTGCCCTGCTTTCGCCATGCGTACGACGAGTCCCTCGCGCTCATCTGGGATGCCCTGACCGGGCTCAATGGGGCCGCGTTCGTGCTGATCCATGGGGCTGTGGTGGTGCGTCGCGGGGGAGGCATGGTCCTGAGTGGTCCGCCCGGCATCGGGAAGACCACGCTGGCCCTGGCGCTGGCCGAGACGGGCTGGACGCTCTACTCGGACGAGATCGCACCCGTCGAAAAGGAGTCCGGCCGCATCCATGCCTTCCCCAGGGCAGTCCACACGCGCAGGGCCGGGGATCTGGGGGGCGCGGCGCCCGGGGCGCCCAAGGCCGCCATGCCATTTCCCCGCGCCGAGGGGGCCATGCCGCCCGCCAGGTGGGGATCTTTGGTGCTCCTTCACGATGGTACCGAGGGGGATGGCGAGGACCATCCGGTGGATGTGACGGTGCACGATCCCGGGGGGGAGTTCCTGCCCGAGGCACTGGCCGTTGATGGAGTGGCGAGCGACTGGTCCCTGTGCCGAGGGGAATACCGGTATCATCGGCTCCGGGTGCGGGGGGAGGGGAGGGCCGTGCGAGGGTTCCTGGCCCTGCGAGCGCGCTGGTCCGACCGGATCCTCGAGGTGGCGTGTCAAGGCCGAGGGGCATGCGACTTCACCGGGGCGCCCGAGTGCCGGGCGGTTCGCCCCAGTGAGGCCATTCCCGCCCTTGCCCGGCAGCTCAGGGAGCACGGCCCGCCGGACGGGCCAGGGGCCATGAGGTCCCTGGCCCTCCTGTGCCGGCACCTGGGCGGGGTGCAGATGGTGCGGATGCGCGTGGGACGGCTGGCAAAGATGGTGGAGCTCCTGGATCGATGGCCGGATCCATGACGCCGGGACATGGGGGCCCGGTGGGGGGCCATGTTAAATTTGTCAATCTGTCTGGATTGTTGTCATGTAACCCATACTTTCTGTGTTAACAAATTGTTCTCATCATTATAAATTGCTTGACAAAAAGATGTGGAATCGTTAAGTTGGGGGCGGTCTTGCCGATAGAAGCCGTATGGGAGAGGGGGTGGGACCCTCTCGAGGTTGCACTGGCCAGAGGGAGGCAACCATGAGAACGGTAATGGGGACCGTGACAGTCGCGTGGGCCGTGGCGAGCTTCTTGATGGGTGCCGGCGTCTCTTGGGGTTGGCTGGACTATGGTCCGGATACGAGCCCGGCCGCGGCCGGAGCGAGAAACGACCTTGCCATGAGGGCCGACGGTGTGAACTTCCTGGCGTACGCCGAGCCCAGCGGAGCCAACAGCCTGATCCGCATCCGTCACACGGGGAGTACCCTGTACCCGCTTGTGTCGTGCGGCGGGTCCACCATCGTGGCCACCGTCACAGGCTCGACCGACGTGGGAAGCATGGACCTGCACGTGGCTCTGGACGACGGGGACAACCCCCACGTGCTGTTCTTCGACCCCACCAACAACGGCGCGCTGAAGCATGCCTGGTGCAAGACCGATGCACCGGCGGGATGGCAGGTGGACACGGTGGCATCGGGGACCGGAGCGGACGATGTGCCCGGGGAATACAACGATATCGCCATGCAGGGAAACGAGCTGCACGTCGTGTTCACCCAGCGGACGGAGGGGGTCGAGTACTATCGCAAGCTCATGTACAGGAAGATCACGGGCGGCAATGCCCCCGCCGCCTGGTCCTCTCAATCCGCCCCGGCCACATGGGACGGCGCCGCAGAGACGGCCCACGCCGAAGACGGCATCGACCTGGGGCTCTATTGCTCCCTGGGCTTGACCTCGGGGGGCGTGGCCCACACTGCGTACTACGTGGGGAGCAACAACATCCTTTATTATGCCCACCGGGGCGGAGGCTCCTGGGCGCAGGAGGATCCCGTCTCGGGCATGCAGACCCCCCCCAACCTGAGCCTGTGGGGGAAACACGCCCGGGTGGCCGTCGACGGCAGCGGGCAGCCGTACATCTCCTTCTTCGAGGAGGCGGACGGAAAGGTCTATTACACGGCCAGGACAACGGGCAACGCCACCTATCCGTGGACGGACGCCACGGACGTCACCACACCGGGGCGCACTGCGGAAGGTGCCAGCGATATCCACCTTTTCGCCGGGGGGGGAGGGACCATCAACGTGGGCATCGCCTTCGTGGAGCAAGAGGGGGGCGTCCATCACATGACGTACTGGCATACCCTGGGCGGTGTTCCCGCGCCAGCCAAGACTGCGGTGTCCAATGCCAATGCCATGGATTGGGTGAGCCTGACAACCGGACCGTACAACAAGCTGGGGGACCAGTACACC
This sequence comes from uncultured Desulfarculaceae bacterium, assembly GCA_964514105.1. GTDB lineage: Bacteria > Desulfobacterota > Desulfocorpusculales > Desulfocorpusculum > Desulfocorpusculum > CAZEPJ01. Next base: position 223,618 of record CAZEPJ010000001.1, read on the forward strand.
ACCGCCGGGACCAACCGGGCGCACATATGTTACCACCGGGGAGGCGGCACCGGGGCGGGGCTGCGATATGTCTATGACAACGGCGGCGTGACCGCCGTGGATATCCAGGATTTCCGCGCCGTGGCCCAGGGACGGCGGGATGTGGCGCTCTCCTGGCACACGGGCAATGAGTTGGGATCGGGTGTGCAGGGCTTCAACCTGTACAGGTGGCGCGACCCGGACCATGTCCAGCCCGTCAACGAGGCCCTGATCCCGGCGCAGGGCGATGAGGCCGGGATGCTTTACACATACGTGGACAAGAAGGTGCCCAAGAGGCTCAGGTGGAGCTATCTGCTGGAGGCCCTGTATTTCAACGGTGAGCCGCCGTCGACGCTGGGGCCCGTCCGCGTGGAAGGCAAGAAGAAGCGTTGAGCCGGGCAGCGACCGGAGGCAAGGCGGGATGAGATGTCTTGGCCATGCGGTGACGGGAGCGCTCCTGGGAGTCCTCTTTTCTTGGGGAAACGGGGCCCAGGCCGCGCTGGAAACCGTGGCCGAGGATCCCGGCGGGTACACGTTCCGGTTGCGGGCACCCGAGCCCGAGGCGGCGGCTGTTGAAGAGGCGGACGGCCGAAGGCTGGTGGCCTTGAAGGTGCCGGGATGGCCCACGACGGCCGTGCCCGGCCGACCCCAGGTTCCGTACCTGGGCGCCATGATCCCGGTTCCCGAGGGTGTCGGCCTTGGGGTGGAGATCCTGGAGGACCGCTGGCAAGACCAGATGCTGGGGAGGGTCCTGCCGGCGCCGGGCCCGGAGCCGGACCTGGGCACCCTCGAGGGGCTGCGGGGCAGCCGGTACGTGGAAGACGCAGCGGCGTACGGCGTGGACGGACTTGAACCCCAGACCCTCGTGCGGGTGGAGCCGGCAGGGGTGGCGCGGGACCGCCGCCTGGCTCGCGTGGAGGTCTTCCCGCTTCAGTACAACGCCGCCCGCGGGCTGCTCCGGCACCACACCGACCTGGTCTTCCGAGTCCGCTTTCTTCCCGGGGCCGGCCCGCCCCCGACCCGAGATCTGGGGCGGGTGCAGGGGGCGAGGGATCAGGGCCGCGGCGACATAGTCCCCTTCCCCTCCGTCAAGGTGCTGGTGGAGCGTGACGGGATCCACACCGTCCGGGGGAGGCAGCTCCGGAGGGCGGGGGTGCCCATCGAGGCGATCCATCCCTCCACATACCGGCTCTCGGTATCGGGCCAGGAAGTTCCGATCCATGTACCAGCCCAGGAACGCGGGGCCACGAGACTGAGGAAGAAGGATTTCATCGTCTTTTTCGGGGAGAGAAACCGCTCGGAGTACAGCCGGACGAACGTGTACTGGCTCACCTGGGGGGGGACTGCGGGTCTGCGCATGGAGCGGGTGGACGGCGCACCCCAAGATGGCACTCCCGAGGCCCAGGCGGTGCTCCGTGTCCGGCGTCACGAGAAGGACTTCTACTACTGGTACTCCATGCCAAACGGGGCCACCGGGGAACCCCGCAGCGACAGCTGGTTCTGGTGGAAGCTCTACGCGGGGGGCGGCTCGTTTCCTCCCCGAGCCGAGGGGGAGTTCACGATGTCTCTGGAGAGGCTGTCCCAAGGGGGGGAGGAGGCCCGCTTGAGGATCGCCCTCAAAGATCGGGAGAACCCGGGCGAACACCACACGGCGGTCTATGTGAACGGGCATCTCGTGGATGACCGGCAATGGGACCCCGCTGACTGCCCGGAGGGGGAGTGCGTCCTGGATCTGGCCTTCCCTCAGGCAGTGCTTGGAGATGGGGACAATGTGCTCACCGTCCACTCCCTCAATGCCGACCCGGCCGTGCGCAGTATCCTGTACCTCAACTGGTTCGAGACCGAGACCTGGCACGAGCCCGTGGCGGTGGGCGGGGCCCTGGGATTCTCCTATCCGGCCGCGGGGAGACGCGTGTTCCGGTTGGCGGGGTTCGGCAGGAGGAATGGCAAGGCCCTCCTGGCGCTGGATGTGACCGATCCCAAGGCCCCGAAGATCTTCTTCAACGGTGCGAGTCGGCGAAGTCCGGCGAAGGGGCAGGGTGTGGCGTTTCTGTTCGAGGACGAACTGGATCGGCCCAAGCGCTACGAGGTGGCGAAGCCCGCCTCGGCCGCCACCCCCGCCCTGGTGCGGTACGACGGGCCTGTTCTCACAAGCCCCGGGCGAGGGGCCGACTACATCCTCATCGTCCCGGAGGCCTTCGAGGAGGCCGTCGCCCCCTTGGCGGCCCATCGTTCGGCGCCCCCCAATGCCCTGCGGGTGTTCACCGCGCGCCTCCAGGATGTGTACGACGAGTTCGGCTTCGGGCTCAAGGACCCCCGGGCCATTCGCGATTTCCTGGAGCACGCGTACAACAACTGGTCCCCGCCTTCCCCCCTGTTCGTCCTCCTGGTGGGGGATGCCAATATCGATTATCTGCAGAACTCCAACGCCGACAATCCGTACCAGCCCGTCACGGACCTCCGCCAGGACTGGGTCCCCACCTGGATCGCCCGCAGTCTCCACATGGGGGACACGCCTTCAGACAACGCGTATGTCTGCGTGACGCGGGACGCGGGGGGTGTCTACGACCCCTTGCCGGACATGATCATCGGGAGGATCCCGGCCCGCACCGCCCGGGAACTGGAGGCGGTGGTTGCGAAGATCCTGGCGTTTGAGGCCAACAGCCCCGCCGCGCCCTGGAGCAAGGAGCTGCTCTTCGTGGCCGATCAGACGTTCGAGCCCATCACCGACGGGCTCATCGCGGACCTCGTGCCGGCGGCATACACAGCGCACACGCTCTACCTCTCATCGTACACGGCCGAGCAGTGCAACAACACCCAATGCGACGCGGGCCGGGACGCCCTGCAACAGCAGATCGCCCAGGGGCGCTCGCTGGCCGTGTATGTGGGACACGGAAACTACTACAACTGGGCGGGGGAGATGATCCTGCGAAACGAGGATGTCGGCTCCCTGCAGAACCAGGATCGATTGAGCCTCTTCCTCACATTCACCTGCCTCAACGGCTACTACGCCTGGTGGCACGACGAGTGTCTGGCCGAGAAACTCATCCTCCAGCCTCAACGGGGCGGCATCGCGGCCTTCTCCCCCACCCAGATGGGCCTGGTGGAGGATCATGAGGTCCTGGCTCGGGATCTCCTCGATGCCCTGTTCGTCCAAGGACGCTCCGTGCTCGGGCTGGCCGTGTGGGAGGCCAAGCTCAAGTCCCCCCTCCTGGAGAATCTGGCGTTCTACACCCTCTTGGGCGATCCGGCCCTGCGGCTGCCCTTCCCGTGATGTCGCGGGAGGCTGTTCCGCCAGTGGCCCGCGGGACCGCGCCAGCCATGCCCCAGGACGGATCCGCAGCGTCGTCGGAAGCGGGCCCTTCAAGGGCCGCGGAGTCGCCCCCCGAGGAGTGGGTTCGGCACATCCTGGGGACATGGGCCGAGGCAGGCCGGGCGGCTCGGACCCCGGTCAGGGGCGGGAGCATGGCCCCCCTTGTGCGGGACGGGGACGAGGTGACGTGGACGGCGGCCCCACCCCAGGCGTTGCGGCCGCCCCAGCTGGCCGCATTCCTCTCGGGCGGGCAGCTCGTGGTCCACCGGGTGCTGCGGCGGCGCCTGGTGGCGGGGAGGCTGGAGATCCGGGAAAAGGGGGATGCCCAGCGCATCGCCCGCTGGCTGGACGGCGGGGCGATCCTGGGAAGGGTGATCGCCGTTCGCCGGGGGGCGTCCCGCCGCGACCTGACCCGCGGTCCCTGGGCTCTGTGCAACCTCGCCCTGGGCGTGGTCCATATCATCCTGGACGCCGCAATGACATGGCGCCACCGGGGCGCAGGCCAGACGGACCGAGCTTCCCCGGCCGGGCCTCCGGGGTCAAATGGCTGACTCGATGAGGCTGAGGTGGTTGCGGAAAGCCGGGTTCTGCGGCTCCAGGGAGACGGCGCGGCGGGCGCATCCCAGGGCCTCGGGCACCCGTCCCTGGCGGAACAGGATCCAACCCCTGGCGTCCCACCCCGCGGGGTCGTCGGGATCCCCTGTGGTGGCCTGTTCGGCCAGGGCGAGGGCCTCCTGGAGATCCCCCGGACCCGTGGCCAGGAGGCCGGCCAAGAGGGCGGCGGCCCGGGCCGAGTTGGGTTCCAGGCGAAGTGCCTCGCGATAATCGGACTCGGCCTCGCGGGTCTGGCCCCTGCCTTCCAGGAGGCTCCCCCGGGCCAGCCGCAGGTCCACGGCGCCCGGGGCCAGCTCAACGGTACGGTCGAAGTCCGCCAGGGCATCCTCCTGCCTCCCCAGGATCAGGTACACCGTCCCTCGCGACATGCGCGGCTCGATCCAGTTGGGGGCCAGCTCCAGCGCCCGGGTGTAGTCCTCCAGGGCCGCCTCATAGGTCCCTGAGACCAGATGGGCATGACCCCGGGCGTTGAGAGTGTCGGCCATGAGCGGTTGCCTGGCCAGGGCCTCGGTGTAGTCCCGGATGGCCTCCTCATACTGCTCGAGGCAGAACCGGGTGAGGCCTCTCACGGCATAGGCCCCGGCCCACTCGGGGTTGAGGTCCAGGGCCCGGTTGTAGTCCTGCAGGGCCTCCTCGTACCGGCCCAGATTGGCCCGGGAGACCCCCCGGTTGTACAGGGCCTGGGCATGGGAGGGCTCCAGCTCGAGGGTCCGGTCGTAATCGGAAATGGCCTCCTGAAACCGCTCCTGCGAGAAGCGTGCGTTGGCGCGGCAGAAGGCCAGATGGGGATCGTCGGGCAGGGCGCAGATGGCCGCCGTGTAATGGCCCTCTGCCTCGGCAAAGGCCTTGCGCTCCATACACGCATCGCCCGCAGCGATCTGGCGGGCGGCCTGTTCCCGGCCCGGGTCGTCGCGATCCATCAATGCCCCTCCTCCTGGCACGGTTCCGTGCACGGAAGGGATAGCATGGATGCGCGCGGATGTCCAGGGACGCGGAAGGCAAGGCAGAGGGGGGGCCGGCGAGGGGAGAGGCGGGGAGGGGGGGCCTTGGACGGAGACGGGCCACGGACAGGAATCGCGAACCCTCCGCCCCCGCGCCTCGCCCTTGGGGTCACCCGTGGAAGCGCCGCCCCAGGAGGCGCTGGCTCACGCCGCTTTGGTCCAGGAACCGGGTGATGCCGCCCAGGAAGAAGGGCCATCCCGCCCCCAGAAGCATGGCCGTGTCGATGTCCTTGGGGCTCGCCACCACCCCCTCCCGGAGCATGAGGTCGCATTCCATGCAGAGGGCTTCCAGGGTGCCTGCCACGATCTCCTCTCTGGAGGGGCCTCGAGGCGGGTCCGCCTGCTGCCACAGGGCCTTCACGGACGGATCGGTTCCGATCCCCTGATCTGTGAAGGCGTAGAAGGATCTCTTGCCCGCCTCAACGAACCGGACCAGGTTCTCGCTGACGGGGAACCGATCGCCGAAGGCCCGGTTCATGACCTTGTTCACGTGAAGGGCCACGGGGGGGCCCACCAGGCCCATGAGGGTGAACGGTCCCATGGGCATCCCCAGGGACCGGATGGCCTCGTCCACCGCCATGAAATCGGTTCCCTCGTCCGCGGCCCGCATGGCGACCCCCATCCAGACCGCCAGAATCCGGTTGACCACGAAACCCGCCGAGTCCTTGACCAGGACGCCGCTCTTGCGCAGGCGCTTGCAGATCTCAAAGGCCGTTGCCAGGGCTTCCTCGGAGGTGCGCTCCGCGCGGATGATCTCCAGCAGGGGCATGACGGCAACGGGGTTGAAGAAGTGGAGCCCCACCACCCGTTCGGGCCGTTTGAGCCTGGAGGCCATCTCGGTCACCGACAAAGACGATGTATTGGTGGCCAGCACGCATCCGTCCCCCACCACCGCCTCGGCATCGGCAAAGACCTGCTGTTTGACCGCCATCTCCTCGAAGACGGCCTCCAACACCAAGCCGCAGTCCGAGAACGCCCCGTCATCCAAGGTGGGGTGCAGGAGGCTGAAGAGGTAGTCCGCCCTGGCCTTGTCCATGCGCCCCCTCTGGACCTGCTTGTCCAGCTCTCCGCGCACATACCCGGTGCCCTTGTCCAGGAACTCCTGCTTGATGTCCTTCATGACCACGGGGACGCCCAGGTTCTTCAGGAAGAGGACCGCCAGCTGGGAAGCCATGAGGCCCGCGCCGATGAGGCCCACCTTGAATACGGGGGAGGGCTTGACCTCGGGGCGCCCCACCTGCCGCTTGACCCGGCGCTGCACCAAGTCGAAGCTGTAAACCGACGCCTTGAAATGGCGGGAGACGACCAGTTCCGCCAGGGCCTGGCTCTCCATCTCGAATCCGGTCTCGAGATCCCACTGCAGGCTCCCCTCCAGGAGCTCCAGGGCCTTGTGGGGGGCGATGGCCGCCTCCCGCACCCGATCCCAGACAAAGGTCCGGGCCTTCTTGAGGGCCTCCTGGGCCGCCCCGGGGTCCACGGGCCTTCGCTCGACCCGCTCGACGCCCGCCATGAGCCCCATGAGGAACTTGAGGCTGTCGTCCAGGAATTCCACGGGCTCGAACAGCCGGTCGGCCAGGCCCAGGGCGAACGCCTGCCGCCCGTCGATCATGCGGTTCTGGCTCAGGGGGTTGGTGAGGATGAGCTGGACGGCGTCCTCCATGCCGATGAGCTTGGGAGTCAACTGGGTCCCGCCCCAGGCGGGCACCAGCCCGAGAAAGCACTCGGGAAACGCCACGGCGGGCACGCCCGTGGAGATGGTTCGGTACGCGCAGTACAGGGCGATTTCCAACCCCCCGCCCATGCAAGCGCCGTTGATGGCCGCCACGGTTGGAATCGGCAGGTCCATGAGGCGCTTGAACGCTGCGTGCCCGGCCCGGCCGCCCTCCAAGCCTTCCTCGGGCCGCTGAAGGGTGGCGGCGTCCATGAGATCGGCCCCCACGGCGAAGATGTACGGTTTGCCGGTGAGAAGCAGCCCCCGGACCGTCCGGTCGGCCTCGATGCCGTCCATGGCAAGGTTGAGGTTCTCCAGGGCCTGGCGGCCGAAGGTGTTGGGTTTGCGGTAGTCCTCGCCGTTGTCCATGGTGAGGATGGCGATCCGCCCCTGGGGGGAGTCATAATACCGCGTGAAGAACTGGGTGACGATCTCCGCCATGGCTGGCGCTCCTTTCCGAAGAACTGATCATGGGGCGGGGGGATTTTCGTCTGTCCTCGGGCGTCCGGGGACCCCGAACACGGGGACATGCCGGCCGAACGTCAATGACCGAACGCTCCACGGTAATCCCGGACCCTCACACCCCCGGACCCTGCAGGTTCTCCCAGACGACCGTGCCTCCCTGCCCCAGGCCCACGCACATGGCCGTGAGCCCGTATCGCACATCCGGCCTCTCCTCGAAGAGGTACATGAGGTGGGCCATGAGGCGCGGTCCCGAGGAGGCCAGGGGATGCCCGAAGGCGATGGCCCCGCCCCAGGGATTGAGGCGCGGATCCTCGGGCTTCTCGAGGCCGAACTCGTTGATAAATGCGATGCATTGGACGGCGAAGGCCTCGTTCAGCTCGATGAGGCCCATGTCCTCCATGGTGAGGCCGGCGGTCTCCAGGGCTTTCTTGGTGGAGGGGATGGGCCCGAGCCCCATGACCTCTGGTCGGACCCCGGCGAAGGCGAAGCTCACCATCCGCATCCTGGGCCGGATGCCCAGATCCCGGGCCCTGTCCATGCTCATGAGCAGGCAGGCGGCCGCCCCGTCGTTGAGCCCCGATGAATTGCCGGGAGTGACCTTGCCCTGGATCTTGAAGGGGGTCCGGAGGCCCCGGAGCCCCTCCATGGTCGTGTCGGGGCGGGGCTGCTGGTCCCGGTCGGCCACGGTCCACCCCTCCCGGGAGTACACGGCCATGGGGACGATGGTCCGGGCGACCTTCCCCTCGGCCAGGGCCTTGGCCGCTTTGCGCTGGCTCCACAAAGCGTACTCATCGGCCTCCTGCCGGGTGATCTCCGGGAAAAGGTCAAAGAGGTTCTCGGCCGTGGCCCCCATGACCAGGGCCGAGGGATCCACCAGCTTCTCGGCCAGGAATCGCGGGTTGGGGTCGGCCGTGGCCCCCATGGGATGGCGTCCCATGTGTTCCACTCCCCCGGCGATGGCGATGTCGCAGGCCCCCAGGGCGATCTCCGATGCGGCCGTGGTGACCGCGGTCATGCCGCCGGCGCACATCCGATCCACGGCGCACCCCGAGGTCTGCGCCGGAAGCCCGGCCAACAAAGCGGTGACCCGGCCCAGGGTGAGGCCCTGGTCCTTCTCCTGGGTGGTGGCTCCCCAGACGTTCTCCTCAACCATCTCCGGCCGCACCTGGGGGTTTCGGCGCAACAGCTCGCGGATCACCTTGACGGCCATGTCGTCCGCCCGGGTGTGCCAGAAAACCCCCTTCTCTCCCGCCTTGCCGAAGGCCGTCCGGCAGGCATCCACGAGGACCACGTCTCTCGCTTTCATGGGTGCATCCTCCCCGCCCTCCGGGGCGGCGCGTTCGCTGACTCTGGGTCCGTTCCCCGCCCCTCCGCCGGTCCGGCGAGAGAGAGGGGGAAACACTGGCCTCCCTTTGCCCTCAGGCCGAGGCGAAGCCGGCTTCGGGGATCTCCAGGGCCGATTTGTCGGCGTTCTTGATGACCTGGGCCTTGCCCGGGCTCAAGGTCAAGAACGTGTTGGCAAAGAACCGGGCCGACGCGATCTTGCCCGAGTAGTAGGCCGCATCGCGGTTCTCTTCCACGAACGCCCGCTCCGCCTCCGCGCCCTGGACGGATTTGGCCCGAAAGAGCGACTGGAGCCTCTCGTGGGCGATGGTGGCCTGCCAGAGGAGCTGCCAGCCCACGATCATGTCCCCGAACAGTTCCAGAAAGGCGCATGCGTACAGGACCGGTACGGTGAAATCCTCCCGCGCCTTGGTGGCGAAGAACATGGCCACCTCGGCCACGGCGTTCTTGGAGGTCTCCAACCGGTCGATCTCCCCCTTGAGGAGTTCGTTTCCCCTGGCCGCCTGGATGAACTGGCTGACCTCCCCCAGGAGGCTCATGAGGACCATTCCCTTGCCCATGCCCAGCTTCCTCGCCACCAAGTCCAGGGCCTGAATCCCATTGGTCCCCTCGTAGATGGACGTGATCTTCTGGTCCCTGAGGAACTGCTCAACGGGATACTCTCGGATGTAGCCATAACCGCCGTACACCTGCATGGCCGTCTCTGTGACGCGGAAACCCATGTCGGTGCTGTAGGCCTTGACCACGGGGGTGAGAAGATCCAGAAAGCCCTGCCACTTGGCCCGCTCCGCGTCGTCCGCGGCGACGCGCACCCGGTCTCCGCAGTACGCGCAGAAATAGATCATCCCCCGGATTCCCTCGGTGAGGCTCTTCATGTACATGAGCATTCGCCGCACATCGGGGTGCCGGATGATCGGGACCCTGGGGGCCTCGGGATTCCGGAACTCCCGGATGTCCGAGCCCTGGAGCCGATCCTTGGCGTACTTGAGGGCGTGCAGGTACGCCGTGGAGGCGACCGCCAACCCCTGCAGCCCCACGCCGATGCGCGCCTCGTTCATCATCTGGAACATGATGGGCATGCCCTGGTTCTCCTCCCCCAGGAGTTCACCCACGCACTTGCCTTCGTCGCCGAAGTTGAGGACGCAGGTGGGGGAGCCGTGGAGCCCCATCTTGTGTTCGATACCACCGGTCTGAACGTCGTTGAACTCGCCCAGGGTCCCGTCGTCTCCGACCCGGTACTTGGGCACGATGAAGATGGAGATCCCTTTGCTGCCCGCGGGCGCGCCGTCGATGCGCGCCAGGACAGGGTGAACGATGTTCTCAGTCAGGTCGTGGTTCCCGTCGGTGATGAAGATCTTGGTCCCCGTGATGGAGAAGGTGCCGTCGGGGTTGCGCCGGGCGGTGGTCTTGAGGGCCCCCACATCGCTGCCTGCCGAAGGCTCGGTCAGACACATGGTCCCCGCCCACCGGCCCTCGAACATCCGGAACATGTACCGCTCCTTCTGTTGGGCGGTCCCGTAATTCTCGATGAGGCGGGCGGCGCCGTGGGTCAGGCCGGGGAAGGTGGTGAAGGACGGGTTGGCCGCCACGAAGTTCTCGTTGCAGGCGACGCCGATCACCGAGGGCATGCCTTGCCCCCCGACCTCGGGGGACTCGCTCATGGAGATCCACCCCCCCTCGGTATAGAGCTTCCAGAGGCGGTGAAACGGCTCAGGGGCCTTGACCACGTTGCCTTCCCGCCTGGCCCCCTCCCGGTCTGCCCCCACATTGGTGGGCATGATGTCGTTGACGGCCAGTTTGCGGGCCTCGGCCAGCGTCATCTCGAAGATCTCCCGAGAGAATTCCTGAAATCGCTCGTGCCTGCAAAGTTCCTCCAGCTTGAGCTGGTCGAAGAGGATGAAGGCCTGGTCCTGTTCGTCCACGAGCAGATTTGCCATGGTCATACCTCCTTGGGTCTGATGACGCCTGCGGCAGCCCGCAGCGCCGCTCTGAATGAATTATCATTCATGAAATCCGAAAGAAAACGCGGCCGAGCAAGTCCACCTGCCGGTCCCGCGGGTGCTCCGGCGTTCCAAAGATCTGATTGAGGAATCATTCATTAAACCTCGTGAAACCTAACATGCCCCTGCCTCCCTGTCAATAGAAAAAGACAGCCCCGGGATGTCACCGCGGAACCCCTTGGGTTGCGCCGTGGAGCAGGATTTGATACAAGAGCAGATCTGTTGATCCCGTCGTCCGGACGAGGGGACGTGGAGGCCCTTGGTCGTGACCGAACGCCGCCTGGATGTCCGACAGCAAGCCCGCCTGCGCGTGCGCTTTCGCGTGGTCCGGGAAGGAGAAGGGATGCAGATCTCCGAGCCCGCGGAGGCCGTGCTCCGCGACGTGAGCGCCAGCGGTCTTTCCATGGAGACCTCCCAGATCGTGGTGGACGGCCTTCACATCTCGTACGACAGGGTTCCCACGGTCAAGAACCGGCTCTACCTCCAGTGGGAGCTCCCCACCGGGCGGGCCATCAAGGCGGTGGGCGAAACCATGTGGTACGAGCGCGTCTCGGCTGCCGCTCCCCTGTTTGTGGTGGGGCTGCGGTTCATCGATATGTCCCGGGAGGATCGCGAAGCGTTCAAGGGATTCCTGGAAGCCCATGTACTGGAACGACCCGTGTCCGTTTGAGGCTCCCGCCTCCGGTCGCTGACCTTGGTTGCCCCGTTGTGTTTTTCATCATGATGTTGAAAAAAACTACACACCGGCACTTCCAGCGCAGACAAGGGCAACGAGGATGGGCAACGTCCGCGCGTGTCGGGATTTCCAACATGGGGAAGGCCCACGTGGGTCCGGTGGGGCATCGCGCAGGGGAAAAACCCAATGATTGAGAGGGGCAGAAGGATGAGGCATGAAAGTTGCTTCCCAAGAAGCGTTTGAAGCGGCTCAAGGGGGGGACGGAGGTCGGTTTCCCTGTGGCAGATGGGGCTGAGGTGCTGAGGCTGGAACCGGATCCAAGGGATTTTCCCAGCGGGAAGCGGCGGTGTTCGGGCAGGGTCGTCCGGCGGTCGCACCGTCGGACGGTCCGGCCGGCTGAGTGCGAGCCATTGCCCATGGCGCGGGTCTCGAGCGAGGACGGCGAGTGGGCCCGGGCCGGGGGTGGGTAAACCCGGCCGGGCGATGACAGCGGAAGCGGCGTTGTCCATGCGGATGACCTCTTGCGTCCCCCCTTGTCCCTTTTCTTTCCCGATTCCCATGGCATGCTCCCGCCCTTGCCGTCAGGGGGCCATCGCCCGGCCCGCGCGCCGGAGGGGCATGCGCGTCGGGTTTTCCAAGGCGTGGGGCGTTCCCGGTTTCCGAGGATTGTAGAGACGTTCCAACAAACCGTTGAAAGGAGGAACACGGATGGCTCAGTCGAAGTTGGTTCCACCCCATGGCGGCGTGCTCAAGCCCCTGTTGCTGGAGGGGGAGGCGCTCAAGAAAGAGATGGACAAGGCCAAGTCCCTGCCCAAGATCGTGATGACGTCCCGTGAGCGGGACGACCTGATCATGATGGGCATCGGGGCGTTCAGCCCCCTGGACGGCTTCATGGGCAAGGCCGACTGGCAGGGATGCTGCGACAAGATGATGCTTTCCAACGGGATCTTCTGGCCCATCCCCATCACCCTCTCGGTGACCAAGGAGGTGGCGGACGGCCTCAAGATCGGGGGGGACGCTGCCCTGTACGACGAGGAGTCCGGCGAACTCATGGGCGTGATCAACGTCCAGGAGAAATACACCATAGACAAGGCCCACGAGTGCCAGAAGGTGTTCAAGACCGTCGATCCCGAGCACCCGGGCGTGGCCAAGGTCATGGAGCAGCCGGACATCAACATCGGCGGGCCGGTGAAGGTCTTCAGCGAGGGCGAGTATCCCACGAAGTTCAAGGGCCTGTATGCCCGTCCGGCCGAGACGCGCAAGCTCTTCGAGGAGAAGGGGTGGAAGACGGTGGCGGCCTTGCAGCTGCGCAACCCCATGCATCGGTCCCACGAGTACCTGGCCAAGATCGCCCTGGAGGTCTCCGACGGGGTGTTCATCCATCAGCTGGTGGGCAAGCTCAAGGCCGGGGACATCCCGGCGGAGGTTCGGGTCAAGTGCATCGACGTCCTGGTGGAGAAGTACTTCCCCAAGGACTCGGCCATCCAGAAGGGCTACCCCCTGGAGATGCGGTACGCCGGGCCCAGGGAGGCCTTGCTCCACGCCGTTTTCCGACAGAACTACGGCGCGAGCCACCTCATCGTCGGGCGAGACCACGCGGGCGTGGGCGAGTATTACGGGCCCTTCGAGGCCCAGGAGATCTTCGATCAGATCCCCGAGGGCGCGCTCCTGACCAAGCCCCTCAAGATCGACTGGACTTTTTACTGCCACAAGTGCGAGGGCATGGCGTCCATGAAGACCTGCCCTCACGGGAAGGACGATCGGGTGCTTCTCAGCGGGACCATGCTGCGAAAGATGCTCTCCGAGGGAAAGAATCCGCCCAAGGAGTTCACCCGCCTCGAGGTGGCCGCCATCCTCATGGAGTACTACGCGAGCCTCGAGGAAAAGGTGGAGATCAAGCTGCACAAGTTCGCCACAGGCGAGGAGAGCAAGAAGTAGCCGTGTTGTGTGGTGTGGCTTCGGGTGGGGCCGTCTGGCCCCACCGGGCACTTGGGGAGGAAGCCGGAGAATCCCGCAAACGGAAAGGGGGTGAGGGCCGGGATCGACGACGTCGAAACCAGAGGCAACGGTGGATGCGATTCTTCACTCAAGAAACCCGTTTTTGAGGAGGTAGACTGATGCCAAGCTTCGTGATTCTCGAGAAGTGCGACGGGTGTAAGGGACAGGACAAGACCGCCTGCCAGTACATCTGCCCCAACGACCTGATGGTCCTGAACAAGGAGACCATGAAGGGCTACAACCGTGCCCCGGAGATGTGCTGGGAGTGCTACAACTGCGTCAAGATCTGCCCCCAGCAGGCGG
>CAZEPJ010000002.1:0-7101 GCA_964514105.1 uncultured Desulfarculaceae bacterium
CCCAAGCCCAAGAAGGAGGAGGAGTTCTCCATCTTCCCAAAGGTCAAGTTCTGAGTCCAAGACCGAATATCGGGCAGCGAATACCGAACCGCAGAAGGTCGAAGGGAGAAGCGTGGATGACGCACCGATCCTGACCCAGGACGACCGGGAGCGCTACAGCCGCCAGATCCTCTTTCGGCCCCTGGGCGAGGCGGGCCAGGAGCGATTGGCCGGGGCCCATGCCTTGATATGCGGGGTCGGCGGCCTGGGCAGCCCCGCAGCCACGTACCTGGCGGCCGCCGGTGTGGGCCGCCTCACCCTGGTGGACCCTGACCAGGTGGCCCTGTCCAACCTCAACCGCCAGGTCCTCCACTGGGAGCGGGACCTGGGTCGAGACAAAGTCCACTCCGCCCGAAGAAAGCTCAGATCCCTCAACTCGGGTGTCCGGATCGCGGCCCTGGCCCAAGGGCTCACCCGGGACAACGCCTTGACCATGCTGGCCGGCGTGGACGTGGCCCTGGACTGCCTTGACAACCTGCAGGGGCGGCTCATCCTCAACGGGGGGTGCGTGGAGCGGGGCGTACCTCTCGTCCACGGCGGGGTGAGGGGCATGGCGGGTCAGGTGACCACGGTCCTTCCCGGGCGGACTCCGTGCCTGGCCTGTATCTTCCACGGGGAGGCGGCCCAGCCGGGGCCCATGCCGGTCCTGGGGGCCGCCGCGGCCCTGGTGGCATCCCTCCAGGTGCTGGAGGCCGTGAAGCTCCTGGCGGGATTCGGGGACCTGCTGGCCGGAAGGATGCTCCACGCCGACGCCCAGGCCCTGCGCTTCCGGGTCGTGAACCTGGAGAGGCGGGACCATTGCCCGATCTGCGGCAGCGGGCGCGCCTGAGCCCATGGCGCAGCAGCCGCATGTCACGCAGGTCCACTGTCCCGGGCGCGCCCTCGGTCTACCGCCCCCCCTTGTGCGTCGCCAGGATCCGGTCGAACAGGTCGCAGGCCTCCTTTCGCAGTCCCCGATCCACCCGGATGACTTCCCCCAACTCCAGGTGCTGATCCGAGGCCGCATCGTACGCAGGCCACATGGGGCGCCCCGGGCCATTGGGGTCCCCGGTCCCGGCGAACCGGACCCAATAGCCGCCCATGGCGTGTGCCAGGGCGCGTTGCTTTTCGTCGGGGCGCATCCGACCCTTGTCCAGGTTGTCGAACACGTAGGGGATCTCGGCTCCGTGGAACGCCCCCAGCCGCTCCCCCCAGGCGCCGGCCGGCCTCATGGTGAAGTGGTAGAGGAAGGCCTTTGTCCCCACGCTGGCCATGCCCCGGACAAAGGCCCGCATGCCCCCCACGAAGCCCAGGTCACCCAGGGCGTCGCTCAGGGCCTTGGGCACGTCCCCGTCCTCCCGGGCCGGGTACAGGGAGAAGACGGCCCCGGCCAGGTGGCCGTATACGGCCTCGAGGGCCAGGCGGTAGGCCGCCACGGTCCGGATGGGCGGGTTCAGGGTGAAGATCGTCCCCTCGTGGGCGTTGGAGCCGGCCAGGAGGGGCACGGGGCTCTGCCGCCCCTGCTCGTACATGGCCGGGATGTCGTCGGGGAGGGCCCACCCGTCCACCGCGGGTCCGAAGCGATCGCCGGCCTCCCCCATGAGGCCGATGGTCGGTTTGGAGGCCTCCAGCAGCCTGTTTGCCGGCACGGACCGCAGACAGGCCAATGGGTTGGGGCTGGATGAGCAGCCCAGTTCCGCCGCCAGCCGCTCCCCCTGGGCCTCCCCGGCCTCCTGGCCGCGGCTGGGCGCCCGAAGGTGTCGGATCCTCCCGAAGGCGTGGCCGCTTTGGGCAATGGCCCGGTGAAAGAGCCCCCGGGCCAGGGGCGAGGCCATGAGGCAGCAGACGTTGAGCCCCCCTGCCGACTCTCCAAAGATGGTGACTCGCCCGGGGTCTCCTCCGAAGGCCTCGATGTTGCGGGCCACCCACTGGAGGGCGGCCACCTGATCCAGAAGGCCGTAGTTGCCCGAGACGCCCCTTTCCGACTCCATGGAGAGAAGGGGATGGGCGAGGAATCCCAGGGGGCCCAGCCGGTAGTTCACCGAGACCAGCACCACCCCCTTTCGGGCCAGGGCCTCGCCGTCGTAATGCGGGGTGGAGGCGGCCCCGGAGATGTTTCCGCCCCCGTGGATCCAGACCATCACCGGGAGCCGCTCGTCCCCGCCCCCGGCCGGGGTCCAGACATTGAGATACAGGCAGTCCTCGCTGACCGCATGGAACTTGGCGCCGTAGAGCCTAGAGAGGACATCGGGCTGGGGGCATGCGGGGCCGAACGCGGTGCATGCCCGCACCCCCTCCCAGGGCGCAGCGGGTTGGGGGGGCCTCCAGCGCAGGGCGCCCACAGGCGGCGCGGCGTACGGGATCCCCTTGAAGACCCAGACGTCTCCCCTCTGCCCGGCAACGCCCCCGGCGATCTTCCCCGAATCGATGCCGAGCTGCGGGGCCCGGGATGAGCCGAACGAAGGCGGGGCGGCGCCCGTGAGAAGGCCGAGGAGGCAGACGACCTGGGCAAGCCGCCAGGGCCTGCTGCCGGTCCAGGGGATCTTGATACCCAGGCGCGTGAAGCCGTTCATGAACGCCTCCCGATGCGGGTCCGCCGGGATAGGATGCCTGCAGCCCCACGCCGCGTCAGGGGGGCCTTCGGTAAGGTGAGCTTGACAGGCCCCCCCTGCTCTGTCAAGAATCCTCTTGCACGCCGGGGCCGAGGCGGTCTGCCCGGCGCCGGCAGCCGGAGCTGTCCCGCCCCCACCCAAGTGCAGAAAGCGGGAGGGCCTGGGAAATCCCCGGAGAGGAAGACGATGCCTCGGGATCCGGAGCGGGACCCCATCGTGGCCAGGGCCATGCGGGCCTCCAGATCCGCTGACGGGAGCGAGGCGATTCAACTCATCCGCTACCGGGAAGTCCACTTGGAGCACCCCCGTCCCGACGTGCATGTGGCCCGGCAGCTCATCTCCAATGCGTCCTGGGTGGACACGGATGACGGCACCGTGGTGGTGGACACGCTGCTCACGCCGGAGGCCGGACGCAAGATGCTCCAAGCCATCCGGCAGCAGGGTTCGCGGCCTGTGAGGTACGTCATCTTCACCCACGGGCATCTGGACCACGTGGGAGGGGCCAGGGCCTTCCTGGCCGACGCCCCCGTTGTCCTCGGTCATCGATTTCTGCCGGAACGGCTGGAGAAGTACGAGCTGCTCAAGGTGCACCGCGCCCGCATCGCATCCGTTCAGTTCAACATCCCCTTTCGCCCCGTGGAGGAGTCCTTCGTGTATCCCGAAAGGACGTTCGCGGACTTCATGAGCTTCTCCCTGGGGGGAAAGACCTTCGAGCTCCATCACGCCAGGGGGGAGACGGACGACCATTGCTGGGTCTTCGTGCCCGAGATCGGAACGGTCCTGGTGGGAGACCTCCTCATCGGGAGCCTCCCCAACATCGGCAACCCGTTCAAGCCGACCCGCTTCGCCCTGCCGTGGGCCCGGGCCCTGGAGGCGATTCGCGCGAAGGGGCCCGAGCTCATCGTGGCCGGAGGCGGGCGGGCCACGTACGAGGGGGCGACGGTCCGGGCCGTCCTGGATGCGACCATCGAGGCCATCTACGCCATCCACGACCAGGTGGTCCGCCACATCAACGCGGGCGTGCCCCTGGATGAGATGGTTCATCTCGTGAAGCTGCCCCAGCATCTTCAGGACAGCCCGTATTTGCGCTTCGTTTACTCCAGGCCCGAGTTCGCCGTGTTCAACATCCACCGCTGGTACCACGGCTACTTCGACCACAACCCGGCACACCTCCTCCCCAGGCCGCAAGGGGAGGTCAACGAGGAGATCTTCGGCCTCATCGGAAGCCGGGACGCCATCATGAAAAGGACGCAGGAGCTGCTGGAGAAGGACAGGGCCCAGCTCGCCCTCCAGATCCTGGATATCCTCCTTCAGCACGACCCCGAGGATGGGGAGGCCCGCGCCGTGCGGCTGAAGATCCTGGAGGCCCTCTGTGCTCGGGACGGCTGCGTCATGTCCCGCAACACCTACGTCCACTTCATGGAGCGGGACCGGGAATTCCTGAAGGGCGGTCCCTGAGGCCCGGATGCGCGCCCGAGGCAGGCGGCAACGGGAGGCTCCCTGGGACTCGGCCGGCAGGACGCCGCCCCCCAGGCATGACGGCCATGCTGGATGGTTTCGCAAGAAGCCGTCACCCCGGTGGAAACCGGGGTCCCGGAATCATTCAACGAACTGAAAACACTGGATTCCGTCTTTCGACGGAATGACGAAAAACGCCGTTTCCTGTCTTTTTCGCAAGATCATCATGCTTGACAAACCTTGGGGTGTGCAATATAAGCCAAATTGTCATTACTTTTCCCAAAAGACACGATGAAGCGAGCCGCAGTGGGGACTCTTCACCAGGCGTTGAGCGATCGGTTCCGGGGGTATATCCACCAGGGGATCTGGTCGGTGGGCGCCCTCATCCCTTCGGAGCAGGAGCTGTGCGCCCAGTTCTCCACCAGCCGCACCACCGTGAGGAAGGCCCTGGAGCGCCTCTCCCTGGAGGGGTACATCCAGAGGCGTCCCGGCAAAGGGACCTGGGTCTGCGAGTTCGGGAAGGGGCGCGAGATCTGGCGGGTGGCGGGAATGACCGCGGACTACCCGTTCCCGGAACACGTCCGGACCGAGATCCTCTCCAGGGAGCATGTGCCGGTGGACCCCTCCGATCCCCTGTTCCACGGGTTCGGGGCCGGCGAGATCCTGGCCAGGCTCCGCGTCCTCAGGAGCCTCAAGGGGACGCCCCTGGCTTTGGCGGACGTGTACCTGGGCGGGCAGGACGGGGAGCGGGTCGTCAAGGCGTTCCGGTCCGGAGAGGACATGTTCGTGTTCTCGGTCATGGAGCGGGAGACCGGCCGTCGGGTCACCGAGGTCCACGAGACCATCGACTGCCGGCTTGCCGTCGGAGACGTGGCCCGGCTGCTGAAGGTCGATGATGGGGCGCCTCTCCTTTTCATGAGGCGGATCCTGCTGGACGGCGACGGGCGTCCCGTGGAGTCCGTGCAGACCCACTTCCGTCCGGATCTGCACAAGATCCGGATGATCCGGGTGCGGGAGAACCTGCCCAACCACACAGGAGGGAGACCATGACAAGCGTTTCCAGGAGCAAGGGATTGAGGCTGGCGGCGGCCACGGCCTTGGCCTTGATGGCCACGGCCTCGTTGACCGCGGCCGTCCACGCCCAGTTCAACTGGCGCAAGTACGAGGGGCAGACCATCCGGGTGGTCCTGAGCAAGAGCGCCTTCACCCCCATCGCCGTCAAACAGATCGAGGAGTTCGAGAAGGCCACGGGGATCAAGGTGATCCACGAGCACTATGGCTCGGATCCCCTGCGGAACAAGCTCCTCATGGAGCTGGCCGCCAAGAACAAGGACCTGGACGTGTTCCAGGGGATGATGAAGACCAACTACCAGTACCACAAGGCCGGCTGGCTGGAGCCGTTGGACGCCTACCTGAAGGATCCCGCCGCGACCAACCCGGACTACGACTACGCGGATTTCTACCCCAAGATCCTCACGGTCATCGACGGCAAGACCATGGGGATCACCACCAGCGTCAACACCCAGGTCCTCATGTACCGCAAGGACCTCTTCGAACAGCATGGCCTCAAGGTGCCCACCAACTGGCAGGAGCTGGAGGCCGCGGCCAGGAAGCTCACCCTGGACACGGACGGGGACAAGAAGACGGACGTGTACGGCTGGATCGCCCGCATGGATGCCGAGAACACGGCCCCTTTCGCCAACTTCCTGTTCACCAACGGGGCGCGCTGGCTGGACCACAGGAAGAAGCCCGCCTTCAACTCCCCGGAGGCGGTGGAGGCCATGAAGTTCTACGGCCGGCTGCTCAAGGAATACGGCCCGCCGGGTGGGAGCACCATCGGGTGGAAGGAGGTCATCGGGGCCTTCGCCCAGGGCAAGGCGGCCATGACCGTGGAGATCTCCATCTTCGCCCAGATGGTCCTGGAGGACCCCAAACAGTCCAAAGTCGCCGGCAAGGTCGGGTACGCCCCCTTCCCCCCGGGCAAGCCCCAGCACGGGGTCACCATGGTGCCCACCAACACCCTTCACATCAGCGCATACTCGGAGAAGAAGGGGCCGGCCTGGTACTATATCCAGTTCGCCACGGACAAGGCCCGCATGCTGGAGAACCAGATCAACGGCCTGCACGGCTCGCGCAAATCCTGCTGGCAGGACCCCAAGTGGAAGCAGGCCGACAAGCTCCCGGAGTTGACAAGGATGGTGCTCCAGGGATTCGAGAACGGCCTGGTGGATTTCGAGATCCCCATCGCCGGGTTCGTGGAGGCCCGCCAGCACCTCAACCAGGCCATCTTCACCGCGTACGAGGGGGGTGACGTGAAGAAGGCGGCCGATCAGGCCGTCAAGGACGTGGAGGAGATCATGAAGCGGACGGAGTGATCAGAGGGACCCATCCATGCCGCCCTTCCCAAAGGGGGGCAAGCCGAGGCAAGGAGGCAGCGTCATGAGGCGGACGACCTTTCTTCTGATTTCCTGCGCCTTCATCCTGCTGGGCTTTGGATCCTCATATGCCCAGGACGTCGGTCCAGCCCGATTCTTCGACATGAAAGAGATCCTGGATGAGGCCACACTGAGCACGGTCATCGCCAAGGACGGCGAAGTGGAAAGCAAGGCCCGGCCAGGGAAGAAGGTTCGCGTCATGGAGCTAACCTTCACCAGCCAGGATTGGCACGGGTCTCTCTGGAAGCACCCCGCGAGGGTGTACATCCCGGAGGGATCTCAGGGAGGCGGAAATGTGGGGATCATCGGCACAGAGAGGCAGTTCTTCGGGGAAGGGTCGGGACGCAGCAAGATCCCGGGCACGGATCTGAGCACCGAGGCGGAATACGCCGAGGGAACGGCCATCGACCTTGGAGTCCCCATCATGGTGTTTGCCGTCCCCGCGGAGGACTACTTCGGCCTGGACGAATCGGACCTGATGGGCCACGCCATGAAGAAGCTTATCGAGACCAGAGACCTTACCTGGTATGGCTACTATCCGATCATCAAGGCATATCTGCGGGCCATCACGCTGCTTC
>CAZEPJ010000002.1:7201-166092 GCA_964514105.1 uncultured Desulfarculaceae bacterium
AGTCCTCCTACCTCGTCGCCCTGGGCACCAACGATGAGTTCTATGCCCTGGGGACGCCCAACAGCATGATGAGTGAGATGGCAGGGGACAAGGGCTTTCTGGCGATCGACAACACGGCGCACACGTGGGTTTCCAAGAAACACCTGGGGGCGTGGAGGACGTGGCTGGCCCATACATTCCAGGGACGTTCTGTTCCCAAGGTGGAGGCCAAGGCCGAGGCGAAGAAAGGAAAGCTCTTCGTAACCGCCAAGATCACATCCGAGAATGCCCCAGTCGGGGTCAAGTTGTTCTATTCCTACAACAAGACCACCGACTGGCGGGCGTCCAGGTGGGAGTCCACTCCCATGACCCCAAGGGATGGAGCATATTTCGCGGCCGTGGATTTGAAAAAGGACGACAAGGTTGGCCACTACGTTGAGGTGGAACACGACGGGAAGGGAGGGGTTGGGGCGGTGAGCTCGTTGGTCGAGGTCACCGAATTGGACTGACCTCTTGGGGGATGTGGACCACAGGAAGCTGGATATGGCCTGGGCATAGATGAACGGCATGCTGCAAACGGGAAGCGTGGTCCTGGGGAGGGCTCTCGACCACCTCGACCGCCACGTGCGGCTCATTTTCCCCTTCCCGGCGCTCCTTGTCATGGCGGGTCTCTTCCTCTACCCGCTGTTCGAGCTTTTCCGGGCCGGCATGAGCCGCTGGATGCTCACAGCCCCCGAGGCCAGCGGCTTCGTCTGGTTCGCCAACTTCGCCCAGGCGTTCTTCAGGGACACCCATTTCTGGAAGGCCGTGTGGCTCACCCTGTACCTGGCGCTGGGATCGGTCTTCTTCCAGCTCATCATGGGGTTCGCCCTGGCGCTCATGCTCAACCGGGAGTTCAAAGGGGAATCCCTGGTGCGCACGCTCCTGCTCTTTCCCATCATCGCCACGCCCGTGGCCATGTCACTCACATGGAACATGATGATGAACCCCATGATGGGGGTGCTCAACTACTTCCTGTCGCTGGCCGGGCTCGGGCCCCTGGGTTGGGCCTCGGACCGGGCCACGGTCATGGCGTCGCTCATCCTGGTGGAGGTGTGGCACTGGACCCCGTTCATGATGTTGGTCCTTCTGGCGGGGCTGAGAAACCTGCCCAAGGATCCGTATGAGGCCGCGGTCATGGACGGGGCATCGCGCGTCCGCATCTTTTTCCAGATCACCTTGCCGCTCATGCAGCCTTACATCGTCCTGGTGGTCATCCTGAGGCTGATCCACGAGCTCAGGGTGTTCGACCCCATCTTCGTCATCTCGGGGGGCGGGCCCATGCGGGCATCCGAGACCCTCAACCTCATGGTCTACCGGGAGGCCTTCCGGGCCCTGAACTACGGATACGCCTGCGCCCTGGGGCTGGTGGTCCTGGTCCTCATCCTCGCCATCAGCTTGGTCGTGTTCCGCTACCGGGAGCGGGGCTGGAGGTACTGATGACAGAGACCGGCAGGGCGGGAAAGACACTGAGGCGGCTCGTCTTCGCCGGGGCCTGCGCCGCTGTGGTCCTCTTTTTTCTCTTCCCGTTCCTCTGGGTGCTTCTCATGTCCCTCAAGGACCCCGAGGCGGCCCAGGCCATGCCCCCCAGGTTCATCTTCCTCCCCACGCTGGAGAACTTCCGAGGGGTGCTCCAGGAGGGGGATTTTCTCAAGGCCACCTGGAACAGCGTCCTGGTGGCCCTCTTCTCCCTGGGGGCGGCCCTCACCATCGGCCTGCCCGCCGGCTACGTCATCGCCCGGCACCGGCAGAAATGGCTCTCCTTCGGGATCCTGTTCACCCAGATGGCCCCCTGGGTGGTCTTCCTCCTGCCCTGGTACATCCTCTTCAAGAGGCTGGGGCTGGTGGATACCCACCTGGCCCTGGTGCTCACCAACCTCACATATCTGGTGCCGTTCACCGTGTGGCTCATGCTGGGCTTCTTCGAGGACGTCCCCACCGAGGTGGAGGAGGCGGCGTGGCTGGACGGCTGCTCCCACATGGGGACCTTCCTGCGCATCGTCCTGCCCCTGGTCAAAGGAGGGGTCATCACGGTGTGCACCCTGGGGTTCATGTTCGCGTGGAACATCTTCATCTTCCCTTTGGTCCTCTCCGGCGGGAAGACCCGGACCCTGCCGGTGCTGGTCTATGGATTCATGGCCGACAACAGCCTGGATTTCGGGCCCCTGGCCGCGGCCTCGGTGCTCATCACGCTGCCGGTCATCGTCTTCATCCTCATCAATCAGAAGCACTTCTCCCGGGGCATCGCCCTGGGGGGCCGCAAGTAATACAGACGAGGTGGGTGCCAATGACAGAACAGCCGCTCAAGGATATCCTCGTTCTGGATTTCTCGACCCTGCTGGCGGGGCCCGTGGCGGCCACGTTCCTGGGGGATTTCGGGGCGCAGGTGATCAAGATCGAGGAGCCGGGCACCGGCGAGTTCACCCGCATGATCCCGCTCTATCCCGACGGCCGGTCGCCCTCCTGGCTCGTGGAGGGGAGGAACAAGCGGTGCATCACGCTGAACCTGCGAACCGCCGAGGGGCAGGCCATCGCCCATCGGCTGGCCGAGAAGGCGGACGTGGCGGTCATGAACTTCCGGCCCGGCCAGGCCGAGGCCTGGGGGCTCGGTGCCGAGGACTTCCACAGGACCAATCCCAACCTCATCATCCTTCAGGTGTCGGCGTACGGTCAGACTGGTCCGTACGCGGGCAAGGGCGGTTTCGACCGCACGGCCCAGGCCTTCGCGGGGACCACGTACGTCACGGGATACCCGGACCGGCCCCCTGTCCGGTCGGGATACGCCCTGGTCGACTACATGACCTCGTACCTGGGGGCCTTCGGGGTCATGACCGCACTGTACAACCGGGACCTGCACGGCGCCGGTGGGGAGGTCATCGACATCTCCCTGGTGGAGGCCGCCTTTCGCGCCTCCGAGGCCTCGGTCACCACATACAGTCTCACCGGCAAGGTGCGGGAGCGGGAGGGGAACCGAAACCCCTTGGTGGTACCGGCCGACGACTTCGAGGCCCGGGACGGTCGAACGGTGGTCATCAACGCGGGCATCCCCAAGCTGTGGAAGCGGCTCGTGCAGGCCATGGGGAGACCCGACCTCCTGGAGGACCCCCGGTTCCTCACCCCCGCGGATCGCATCCGGAACCAGGAGGCGCTCTACGAAATCGTTGGGGAGTGGGTAAAGGCCCTGCCGGCCGCCGAGGTGGTCCGGATCCTAGATGAGGTCAAGGTGCCCGCAGACACGATCCGGAGCGTGGCCGACCTGGCCACGGACCCACACCTCAGAGAGCGCAAAGCGGTTCTCGAGCGGGAGGCCCCGGGCATCGGGAAGGTGCTGGTCCCGGGGGTCTTTCCCAAGCTGGCCCGCCATCCCGGAGAGATCCGTTTCCTGGGGGCCAGGCTGGGCGAGCACAACGAGGAGATCTACCGGGGCGAGCTGGGAATGACCGCGGAGGAGTTGGCCACCTTGAGGGAGAAAGGGGTCATTTGAGTGAACGCGGACCTGCAGGGATTCGTAAAGGAACTCTTCCAGGACAGTGGGCGCAATCGTCTCCCCGCAGAGCTGGGCGGCGGGCGGATTTTTTCCTCGCCCGCGCTGGGCGTCTCCGGCGGGGATGACCCCATCTTCCTCAGATTCAAGGAGGTCGTCCACACCGAGCACCTCACGCCCGAGGAGATGTGGGCGAGAAGCGGCATGCCGACTCCGATGACCCATGGGTCCTCGTTGAGGGTGATCTCGATTCTGTTCCCCTACGAAAATCACATCCGCACTGCCGGCAAGGCGGCCCAAGGCATGCCCCCCGAGGTCTACTGCGTGGCGCGCAACCTGGCCAACGGGTTCCAGCGGTACGTGCAGCAGCGGTGCGTGGCGTGGTTCGAGAGACGAGGTCACCGGGCCCTGGCCGGGTCCCAGAGTCCGGCATACGAGATCATCGCCAGGGATGTGCCTCGCCTGGCCTCCACTTGGTCCGAGCGCCATCTGGCCTTTGCCGCCGGGTTGGGAACCTTCAGCCTTCATGAGGGATTCATCTCCGAGGCCGGCTGCAACATCAGATTGGCTTCCGTGCTCACGGACGCCCCCCTGGCGGTGACGCCCAGAAGGGGGGACGATCCGTTCGCCAACTGTCTTCACTACGCCACAGGGACATGCGGCAAGTGCGTGGATCGTTGCCCCGGGGGCGCCCTCTCCAGGGAGGGTCACGACAAGATCAAGTGCTGGCTCTTCGGCCGTGTGGTGGAGCAGGAGATGAGCCACCGGTTGAGAGGATTTCTCAAGGCCCACCGCCGCCTCATCGACGGCAAGGAGCAGCTCTCCTACCCTGTGGGCTGCGCCCTGTGCCAGTTCGGTGTGCCGTGCATGGACAGAAACCCGGTTCGTCACCCAAAGGGGGGGGACCTGGTGATGGGCCATGGGATTGGGCCATGAGAATCGAGAGGGTGAAGGCCAGGATCTGCGACGACCGCCATGTCCCCCAGCTGTTCGTGGAGGTGACCAGCGACGAGGGATTGACCGGCGTCGGCGAGGCGTGGTGGGGTCTCCCCCTGGGGCCCGTGGCGAGCGCCGTCCGGGACGTCCTCGCCCCCCAGATCCTGGGGGAGGATCCGGGGAGGATCGAGTTCTTGTGGCAGAAGATGTACCGTTACGCTTACCGATACGGGACCGAGGGTGTCATCCTGTGCGGACTGAGCGGCATCGATCTGGCCCTCTGGGACCTTCTGGGAAAGCGACTCGGCGCCCCCGTAGCCCAGATGCTGGGCGGGACGGTCAGAGACGCCATCCGGGCGTACGCCAGCCTTCCGCCCCTGGGGGACGAGAAGCTCTTGCGGGTGGAGATCGAGCGGGCCGTGCGGGCGGGCTTCCGGGGCGTCAAGCTCCATGAGCTGGAGGTCCGCATGGCGGCCGCGGCCCGGGAGGCGCTCCCCGAGGGGATGGCCCTCATGTTCGACGTCAATGGGCGCTTCACTCCCCTGGAGGCCGCACAGATGGCCAAGGGGCTGGCCCGGCACGAGGTCACCTGGTTCGAGGAGCCCATCTGGCCCATGCAGGACCATCTCGCCATGGCCCGGGTGCGCCGGGGTTCGCCCGTGCCGCTGGCGGCAGGGGAGAACGAGTTCACGCTCAAGGGGCTTCACGGGCTCATGACGAGCGGAGCCGTGGATTACGTGATGCCCGAGATCACCAAGATCGGAGGGCTGAGCCGGGCCGTCGGGGTGTCCACCCTGGCCGAGCTGTTCAACGTCACCCTCAGCCCGCACAACTTCCGACCGGGGCCGGCCCTGTACGCCAACATCCACTGGGCGTTGAGCCGGGTGAACATGGACTGGCTGGAGGTCCCCTGGCTTCCGGAGGCATACGGGTTTCCAGCGGGCGTGCCCCTTCCGCCCATGGACAAAGGGATGGTGAAACTGCCCGAGGGACCAGGGCTGGGTATGCCACCGGGACGGGAGTGAGGCGAGGCATGGCCGGGGTGAGACTCGAGCGCGTGACCAAGCGGTTCGGCGAGGTGCTGGCGGTGAAGGACTTCACCCTGGACATCCGGGATGGGGAGTTCATCATCCTGGTGGGGCCCTCTGGCTGCGGCAAGACCACGGTCCTGCGGTGCATCGCGGGCCTGGAGCAGGCCACTTCCGGGGAGATATACATCGACGGGCGGCCGGTGACCCGCGTGCCGGCCAAGAGCCGGGACATCGCCATGGTCTTCCAGAACTACGCCCTGTACCCCCACATGGACGTGTACCGGAACATGGCCTTCTGTCTCAAGCTGCGCAAGATCCCGCCAACTGAACGGGACCGCATCGTGCGCCAGACGGCGGAGCTCCTGGGCATCGGGGCCCTGCTGGGGCGGAAGCCCAGCGAGCTCTCGGGCGGGCAGCGCCAGCGGGTGGCTCTGGGAAGGGCCATCGTCCGGGACCCCAAGGTGTTCCTATTCGACGAACCGCTCTCCAACCTGGATGCCAAGCTGCGGGTGGCCATGCGGGCCGAGCTCCTGGATCTGCATCAGCGGTTGAAGACCACGGCCATCTACGTCACCCACGACCAGATGGAGGCCATGACCATGGGGGACCGCATCGTGGTCATGAACGAGGGCCTGGTCCAGCAGGTGGCCTCTCCTCAGGAGGTGTACGACCGCCCGGTCAACCGGTTCGTGGCCGGTTTCATCGGATCGCCCGCCATGAATCTGGTGGCCTGCCACCTGGAGCATCGGGATGGCGGCCTGTGGGCCACCAACAAGGCCATGAGCCTCAGGATCCCCCCGGGCAAGTGGGCGGCCCTGGGGCACTACGTGGGCAAGGAGGTGACCCTGGGGCTGCGCCCCGAGCACGTCTCGAAGGCCCACGTTCTCCCGGGGAGTGCATCCCAGGCCACCTTCACGGCCGTGGTCTGGGTGGTCGAGCCGCTGGGCCCCGAGAAACTCGTCCACATCCGCCAGGAGGGAGCCACCCTCATCGCCAGGTTGGACCCCCACGTGTCCATTCGCCCCGGTGAGACCGTGACCTTCGCGGCCAGGATGGAATCGGCCCACCTGTTCGACAACGAGACCCAGCGGGCCATTGGCTGAACATCGGCCGGCCCGGTGCGGAGGGACGATCCATGCGGATGGGGGCCTGTGCGGTGTTGATGGCATGGTGGATTTCCGCGGCACAGGCCCAGGGCGACGCGCTTGGGACGATCGGCCGATTCCTGGCGGCCAGGCTCCCGGCGGCGCGCTACATGGAGCAACGGTGCGCCCCGGAGCCGGTTCCCGGCTGGGAGGGCTTTCCGACCCTGGGCTGCGAATACGCCGTGAAGGACCGCTCCGGCATGGTCAAGTCCGCCCGCGTGGTGATGCTCAATCCCACCCCCGATCAGTTGGCCCGCTGGATCGTCAGCGCGTGTCGGGAGGTGCAGGGGGATGCCCGGTTGGATTCCTGTGCCGACGGCCTCGCCAGACACATCCTGACCCAGTCCGGCGGACAGTTTCCCGTGGCCGGTGTCGTGTACGAGGACATCTCTCCCAGGGACGGCATCCACGAGGCCTACGCCTTTCGCGACGGGGTGGCCGTGGAGGTGGAGGGGCTGGCCCCTCGGGCGGTGCATTCCCTGTCGGCGGCGGAGCTGACCGCCTCCATGGAGGGCAGGGTCCTGCGCACGAGGCCCTGTGCCCGCCTCCAGAGCACCACCCGGGAGCATTACCGCGCCGCCGGGGGGGCGCAGGATGTGGAGGAACTGGCGTGGTTGGCCGTCTCGCGCAAGACGTACCAGGCCGCCTGGACAAGCGATCGCAACGCCCTGATGGTCGCCTGGCTCAAGGCCCAGGGGGGCCAGAGGAAATGACCTGTGGTTTCACGGTGAAATCACTTGACATCCCGATCAATTCCCGCTACTAGATATGAACCGATGAGAAGTCGACAACCCGGGCAAAAGGGGGATGGGCGGATGGGCAGGGGCCTTTGCAAGGGATGGGGAAGGGGGCTGCTGGGGGCGTGGTGCGCTGCGGCCTTTGTGGCGCTTCCCCTGGCAGCGGCGCAGGGGGCCGACGGGGGTTGGTGGGGCGAGGCCGGGGTCCTGTACCTGGCCGAGGAGACCCAGGGGCAGGCGCTGTTTTGGATCGACCGAAGCGGGAACGGCATCCTGGATGCCGGGGAGAGCCGTTTCGGCACCGACCAGCTCACGGGCTGGGGATGGGGCTGGCGGGCCGAGGTGGGGTACACGTGGCCCGGCGGCCGGGGCCTGTCGGTGGGCTGGACGGGCCGCCTGGACTCGCGCAGCCGCAGCATCGGGGACCCGTCGGACAATATCGAGCCGCGTTTCGGACGGGATCCCAACAACTGCTCCGGGGCCCTGTGCGACCTGGAGGATTTCGAGGACAGCGAGATCATCAAGATGGGCCTGGACTCGACCCTCCACAGCTGGGACGTCAACTACAACTTCCCCGTTCACAATTTCAGTCCGGCCCTGCAGCTTCGCGGCCGGGTGGGGCCCCGGGTGATCTGGCTCAAGGACGACCTGAAGTTCAAGAGCTTTGACGAGGGGCTCTCGGATCCCCTGAACCGGGCGGATCTGGGTGTGGACACGGAGAACTGGTTCATCGGGGCCCAGGTGGGGCTGGGCCTGCAGTGGCAGGTCTGCCCGTGGTTCAGCGTGCTGGCCGACGCCAACGTGGGGGGCTACTACGCGAGCATGGACCAGGACGTGTCATACCGGGAGTTCGACGGCTTTCGGGATGCCTGGTCCCTGAGCGATTCCCAGGATACGGGGGGGTTTCTGGCGGAGCTTCGGCTGGCTGGCGACGTGCGCATCACGCGGAACATCAGCGCGCGGCTGGGGTACATGCTCCTGTGGCTGTCCAACACGGCCCGGGCCATCAACCAGATCAAACCGGGGCAGGGCCTGGACGAGGACTTGGTGGATATTGCCCCCGCGTCCTACCCCAGGGTGCAGCGCGACGGGACGCTGTACCACGGCGGCATGCTGTCGGTGGTGGTGAAGTTCTGATCCCCCCGGGGCGCGGGCAGATGGGCTGGATGAGACAGGGAGGAGGAAGACCATGATCTGGCGGAAGGTGGGAATGATGGCCCTGGCGGCGGCCCTGGCGGCGGCCCTGGCTGGGCCGGCGCAGGCCGGCCCGCCGGTCGGGGAGGCGGGCCCCTGGTGGTACGAGGGGGTGTGGCGGGCGAGCATCGACGAGTCCTGCTTCCGGCACACGGACGGAAGGCCCGTGAACATGCCCGAGGAGACCCTGTACATGGTCCTTCGGCTGAGCGATCCGGTGGCCACCGGCGGGGATTCGGCCAAGCCGCTCAACGGCCTTTGCGAGTACCAGGCCGAGTTCTACCTGGACAAGGCCCTGCAGAGACAGGTGGGAGGGGGATGTTTCGCCTTTGACTGGCCTCCGGATGGGGAGACCTATCTCATCGACGGCAACGGATTCAAGGAGGTGTGGAACGGGAATCGGCTTTGGGGCTACTGCCGATTCGAGCTCCAGGGCGTCGTCAGCACGGCGGTCCGCCAGGCCCGGGACGGGATGAGCGAGGCCGAGATCCGCCGGCTCCGCCAGCGCAGCCAATGGGGCGGCTGGAACATCGCCTGGTGCGACCAGTTTCTGGAGCCAGCCCAGGGGGAGAAGCGGCCTTCGGGCCCCGGTCACAAGTGCCGGAGCCACTGGAACGCCGAGTGGCTGCGGGAACTGCCCGACGATGAGCAACCCCCGGAGGAATGACGGCGAGGGCCCGAGGCGTGGGCCTCGGATCTGGTATTGGGGGCAGGAACGAGAAGAAAGGAGCGGAGTCATGGCACTCGGGAAAGCGGGCATGCTCACGGCCCTCTTGGGCCTCGTTGTCTGGGGCGGCGCTGCGTGGGCGCAGCAGCAAGGGCCGCCTTCCGGGGAGTACGGCATGGAGTGGTACGAGGGGATCTGGCAGGTGACCATCCAGGAGAGCTGCCACCGCCACACGGACGGGGGGGCGACGAGCCTGCCCGTGGAGCATCTGTACATGCGCCTGGAGACCTACGATCCCGATTATGGGGTATACTACGGCGCCTTATTCCTGGACAGCGCCCTCCAGAACCAGGTGGGGTACATGGACATCGCTTTTGATTACCCCTATCAGGGAACGACCTACCTGGCCGACGGGGAGGGGAACAAGGAACTCTTCATCAACGGGCAGTACCGCGGCTGGTGCCACTTCTCGTTCCAGGGGGTCCTGTCCAGGACCCAGGTGAACCGGTGGAGCAAGGCGCTCAACGAGAAGCGCGCGCTCAAGCTCCAGACGAAGAGCCTCATCAATGGATGGAACCTGGCCTGGTGCCAGTACTACCCCGAGGGTGCGCCCAAGTCCCCCGCAAACGGCGTGGACGGCCTGTACCTCAAGTGCGAGAGCAGCTGGAAGGCCAGGTGGATGGCGCCCCTGCCGGCGGAGGATCCCGACTGAGGAGCCAATGGCGCCCCCACGGGGAAGATGAGCCCTGCGTCCGTGCAGGGCTTTTTTTTCTGAAGATCAAGGCCTGAGGTCGCCCCAAAGCTCCCGGAGCCGCTCGTCCCGCCCGCAGCTGTACCGATAGTACTTGTACCGCAGCGGGTTCTTCCTGTAGTAGTCCTGGTGGTACTCCTCGGCCGGGTAGAATGGCCCCGCCGCAACGATCTCCGTGAAGATCTCCCCAAATCGACCCGAGTCCAGGAGGGCCTTCCGGGACGCCTCGGCCAGCCGCCTCTGCTCCTCGTCGTGGTAGAAGACAGCCGATCGGTACTGGCTCCCGCGGTCGCAGAACTGCCGGTCCTTCACCGTGGGATCGATGTTGCGCCAGAAGACCTCCAAGAGCCTCTCGTAGCTGATCCGCTGGGGGTCGTACAGGATCTCCACGGCCTCGGCGTGCCCGGTGATTCCGGCCGACACCTCCTCGTACGTGGGATGGGCCTTGTGCCCCCCCGTGTATCCCGAGGTGGTCGAAACAACCCCCTCCAGGGCGTCATAGGGCGGCTCCAGGCACCAGAAGCACCCCCCGGCAAAGGTCGCCCTGGCCAGGCCGGCCGCCGCCCCCCCGGCTCCCTGCCCCTTCGCCTCCCCCCACAAAGCGGTCATCAGAAGCCCGGCCAATAGAACCGCCGCACCCCCCCACAGGCCCACGATCGCAGCCAAGCGCATGTTTCATCCTTCCTCGGGGCCAACGCGCCCCTTCCACGCCTAAGGCTCGAGATCACTCGCCAGTTTCTCAAGTTTACACCGGATCTGGAGGGATTCAACGGGTGGGGCTGGGGGCGCGGTTCACCGAGGGAGGGAACGGGTAATTCCTCCACTGGAGTCGGCTTCAGGCCGGCCTCACGTCGCGGCCTCCCTGTCCCGGCCCTCCCGGTCCAGGTACCGCACTTCGTATAGCGAGTTCTCGGTCCGGATGATGACCCCCATGCGGGTCCGCTCGATCTCCCGGACGGGGCTCGTCCGAAAGAGCACGCCGCCTTCCAGGTGGACCTCGTACGGGGCCCCTTCCCTGGGACCGCTGTACTCCCAGCCCAGGGACCCTCCGCCCTTGATCTTCTCACCGATCTGGGCCACCTTTCTGAAGGACAACCGACGAAGGGCCAGCTCTTGGGTGCCACCGGGTCTCTTCGTGCGGTCAGCCATGCGCCCTCCTCCCCCGGTCCTGTGGCGTCCAGGAGCCGCCGCGTTGCGTCCCCGGGTCCCCTGTTTGCCGCCAAAGCCGTTCCACCCTGTGTGGTCCGCTGGCGACACGAGGGAACAAGGAGACCACTAGCACCTTTCGTGCCGGATGTAAACCGCCGAAACCACGCGCGGGCAACGGCGGCCTGTTACAGGATGGTAATCCCAACCCCCATCGCGGCACACGGCCGAGGGGGGTCTCTCCTCCCGGGGGCATGCCCGCCGTTCGCCTCAACGGGCCTCGCCCACACGCCTCCTTCGCCGCCACCATGGAGACGGCCGCGAGATCTCCCGCAGGCGGTCCAGGCGGTCGAGGCCGGCCTTCTCCCCCACGGGCACGTAATCGGGCATCCGCTGGAAGTCGTACCACCGGGTGTCGCCGACCCCCGGGTGGATGAGCAGATCAGCCTCCCGGGTTTGACATCGGGTGAGCTCGGCCCCCATGATGTCGTCGGCCCGGAAGATGAGGTCGATGCCCGAGAGCCCGTCCACCGACGCCCCGATGCACTTCTCCACGTTGACCGCGATGACCCGCTCGGCCCCCAGGGCCCGGGCAGCCTCCACCGGGACCTGGGCGACGACCCCGCCGTCCACCAGGAGGCGCCCCTGCCAGCGCACGGCCTCCACCACACCGGGGAAGCTGCAGCTGGCATACACGGCGTCCAGCAGGGAGCCCCGGTGGATGACCACGGGCTCGCCCGTCTCCAGATCGGCCGCCACCGCGGCGAAGGGGATCCGGGTGTCCTCGACCCCCACATCGGGCAGGAAGAAGGCCAGGTTTTCCCGCAGGCGCTCCCGGGATATGAGATACGGGCGCGTCAAGGCCAGGTTGAGCATGACCTCCTTGCGGATGAAGCTGGCGAATCGGGTGAAGATCCCCGCCTTGCCCTGGCCGGAGGCCTCGGCCATGAGGTTGAAGCGGGCCCGGCGAAAGACCTCGCTCTCCAGATAGTCCTGGAGACGTCTCTCCAGGGCCCCGGCATCGGGCTCCAGGCAGTATGCGGCCCCGATGAGGGCCCCGATGCTGGTGCCGGCCACACAGTGAAGGGCGATTCCCTGCCTCTCCATGACCTTGAGGAGGCCGATGTGGATCCCGCCCCGGGCCCCGCCACCTCCCAGGGCCAAACCCAGACGGGGGGCCCTGCGCCTCCACCATGCCATGAACGCCTCCGGCCATCCGCCCCGCAACGCACCTGGGGGGATTATTCGCGATCTTGCCTCGGAGAGTCAAGGGAGGGCTGCCCACGCAGGCAGGTCGAGGCTGACGGCAACTCGAGAGCCGGACGAGAGCGAGGAGCCTGGGATAACGCATACGAGGCAGGGTATGAAGTGCACAAGGCACCCGGATCAGGAGGCCACTGCGCTTTGCGAGAAGTTCGGCGTGGGCCACTGCCCGTTGTGCTGCGACGCGCCCGAACTCCCAGATGGATGCACCTTCTCCAGCCCTCTCCAGCACTGCCGCTTTCGTTCCCGGTGCGTGGTCCGGGAGCGCTCCAGGGCGCGGAGGCGGCACAGGGGAGACTCCTCGGCCTAGACGAACAAGGGCGATGGAGATCGCCCCCCATCGCCCCGTCCCACCTTCCTCCGGATAAGGCCCATCACTCCTTGTAGGCCCTGGCGCAAACCACGTAAAAGATCAAGGAGAGCACCACGGCCGGATACCAAGTCACCCCCCCGGGAAACGGAAAGCCGCTGACGTAGGCCATCTGACCCGTGGGCACGGCGATGATATAGCAGGCGGCCCAGGTCAGGACCAGCGAGGTGTATGCGGCCTTGCTCCACCCCCCGGCGTACCAGCATCCCTCGGGGCCGTGCGTGTAGAGCTTCTGCAGGCTGTACTCCTTGCCCCGGAGGAACCAGTAGTTGCCGATCATGATGCCGGCAATGGGGCCCAGCAGGATGCCGTAGTTGACCGCCCAGTTGGTGATGTAATCCACGTACTTCTGGCCGCTGTCCACGGCCCACCAGGGGGCCGCAAAGAAGGCGATGACCGCGGAGACGACCACGGCGGTCTTCCAGCGCATCCTCAGGGTGGCCATGAGGATGTTGATCAGGGGGGGCGAGTTGGCCGTGATGTCCGTGGACCACGGGGCCAGGAAGGCAAACAGAAGGCCAACGATCACGGCCACGGCCCCCGGTGCGTGCTTGAGGATGATGTCCTGGGGCAGGATGCTCCCCGTGAGGGCCACGGCGGCGAAGCCCAGGCCGGTCCCGATCACCTGGCAGAAGACGATCCCCCAGAAAAGCCCGATGCCGAAGGCCTGGGGCCTCTTGGGGTTGATCCCCCGGGACAGGTCCGAGATGTTCAGGGCCACGGTGGCCCACCAGTTGGTCTGTACCGCCAGGTAGATGAGGAACTTGAGGCTGAAATACCCGGTCTTGCTCTCGTACATCTTCGGGACATTGGGGGCGAACTGGGGAGAGGTGGCCAGGAAGTACACGAGCCAGATGAAATAGAGGAGCATCAGGGGGCCGGCCCAGTTGGCCATGTTTCCGATCCCCTTGAGGCCCATGCGCATGACCACGATGAAGGAGCCCAGGTAGAGGATGAGGGCGATGACCAGGTAGCGGATGGCCGTGGGGGTGACCTGGTCCGTGGCCATGCCCACGCCGGCGAAGACGATCATCATGAGGGCCAGGGAGCCGGCGTAGGCCTCCACGCCGAACCAGACCGTGCCCGCAAGGCCTCGCAGGATGATGGGGATGTGGATCCCCTTGAAGCCGAAAGACTCCCGGAGCTGGACGGGAAAGGAGATGCCGTACTTCACCCCGGGCTGTCCGTTGAACCACATGACGATGACCGCGGCCAGGTTGCCGATGAAGGCCCCCACCAGGGCCTGCCACAGGTTCAACCCCAGGCCCGAGCCGATGGGCCCCAGGAAGAACATGGGGATGCAGGTGTTCATGCTGAACATCATGAGGGTGAAGGTCAACGGGGTGTAGGTCTGCTGGCTGGCCGGGGCGGGAAGGAGATCCGGGTTCTCCTCGTACCCCCGAGGTGTGACGGTCCGTTCAGATGCCATCCAAGTCCCCCTTTCTTGGAAAAGGTGAAGCCTGATGGAACTGACTGCCGTGGAAACGACCCTGCCTCTTCAGGCACCCTGCGATATGCCGCATCCCCCCTTTCCGAGAGTCTCATCTGCCTCTGCGGGGCCCTTTCAACTCCCTATGCCGGAAGACGGAAAGGCGTCCGTTTCAGGAACCGCCCGGCCCCGGGCCGACCCAGGAACTTCCCGTCCCGCACGATGACTTGCCCGTTGGAGATCACCGCCTGGGGGAGGCCCTTTCCCTTGAAGCCCTCGTACGGCGTGTAATCCACGTTCTGGTGCTGCTTCTTGGCCGTGATGACGAACGGGGCCTTGGGGTCCCAGAGAACCAGGTCCGCATCGCTTCCCACGGCCACGGTCCCCTTGCGGGGAAACAGGCCGAACATCTTGGCCGGGGCCGTGGAGACCAGCTCCACGAAGCGGTTGAGGGAGAGGCGCCCCTTGTTCACCCCCTCGTGGAAAAGGAGCATGAGGCGGTGCTCGATGCCCGGGGCGCCGTTGGGGATGGCCGCGAAGCTCTTCTTCCCCATCTCCTTCTGGCCCTTGAAGTTAAAGGGGCAGTGGTCCGTGGCTACCAGTTGGAGGTCGTCCGTGGCCAGGGCCTTCCAGAGCACGGGCCAGTTGGATCGGTCCCTCAGGGGCGGCGACATGACGTACTTGGCCCCTTTGAAGCCGGGCTCCAGGTAGTTCCTGTCCGAGAGCAACAGGTACTGGGGGCAGGTCTCGGCAAAGGCGGGGTAGCCCGCGTCCCTGGCCAGCTTGACCTGATCCAGGGCTTCCTTGCAGGAGAGGTGAACGATGTAGATGGGCGCCCCGGCCATCTGGGCAATGCGGATCCCCCGGCCCGTGGCCTCGCCCTCGGCCTCGGGGGGGCGGGTCACGGCATGGAACCTGGGGGCGGTTTGCCCACTGGCCAAGGCCTCCTGGATGAGGACGTCCAACACATCGCCGTTTTCGGCGTGGATCATGACCAGGGCACCGCACTTCCTGGATTGCTTGAGCACCTTGTACAGGGTGCCGTCGTCGATCATGAGGGCGCCTTTGTACGCCAGGAAGCACTTGAAGCTGGGCACCCCCGCCGCCACCATCCCGGAGATCTCCCCCAGGATCTCGTCGTCCAGATGGCAGATGGCGATGTGGAAGCCGTAGTCGATGACGGCCTTGCCCTGGGCCTTGCGCATCCACGCCTCCAGGGTCTGCCGGAGGCTCATGCCTTTTCCCTGGATGGCGAAGTCCACGATGCAAGTGGTGCCACCGAATGCCGCGGCCGTGGTGCCCGTCCGGAAGTCATCACTGGAGACCGTGCCGCCGAAGGGCATGTCCAGGTGGGTGTGGACGTCGATCCCTCCGGGCAGGACCAACTGCCCCTTGGCGTCCAGCTCCATCCCGGCCGGGGCCTTGATCCTGGAGGCGATCTCCACGATCTTCCCCTTGGCGATCCCCACGTCGGCCCGGTACGTGTCCGTTGCCGTGGCGATGGTCCCGTTGACGATCTTCAGGTCCATGATCTCCTCCTCCGGTGAGAGTGGAAATACAGTGGCTCGTCTCCCTGGGTCCCGTGGGCGGTCCATGGAGTTTCGACGAACACGGGTGACCGACCTGAATCACCAGCGGCCTGAGAGCCATTCAACGCGCCCTCGCCTCCCCACCGCAAGGTAACGTTCACGCCGAGACCTCGCCCCGGGGCTTCATGGTTATGCAGTGGGGCACGGGGCAGACCTGCTGGCACAGGGCGCACCCGGTGCATCGCCGCCCGGTCACCCCGTAGCCCTTGTCCTGACTCCTGGAGATCGCCTGGTACCCGGAATCCCGGCACGAGATGAAGCAAAGGTCGCACCGCACGCAGGCCTTGGGGTCGATGTGGGCCACCACCCGGGCCTTGGGGTCCAGCTCCATGAGGGGGATCAGCCGCTTGAGGGACGCCCCCACCATGTCCGACACGGCCGCGAAGCCCTTGCGGGCCATGTATCGGGAAAGGCCCTCCTTCAAGCCGTCGATGATTCCCAGCCCCTCGGCCATGACCGCCGAGCATACCTGCAGGGAGCCCGCGCCCAGCAGGAGGAACTCGGCGGCGTCGGACCAGGTGGCGATCCCCCCGATGCCGGAGATGGGGACCTTCACCGCGGCGGCGATGGTGGAGACGGCCTTGAGGGCGATGGGCTTGATGGCGGGTCCGGAAAGCCCCCCGTACGCCGAATAGCCTGAAACACTGGGGATGGGCACCAGGGTCTCCAGGTCCACGCCCATGGTGGCCGCCACCGTGTTGATGGCCGAGATGCCCCGGGCCCCGGCCCTGACGCAGGCCCTGGCCACCGCGCCCACATCCGTGACATTGGGCGTCATCTTGGGGAGCACCGGGATCCCCACGGCCTCCACGGCCCACCGGGTCACCTGCTTGGACAGCCTGCGGTCCTGGCCGATGGCCTGTCCCATGCCGCGCTCGGGCATGCCGTGAGGACAGGAGAGGTTGAGCTCGATCATCTGGGCGCCGGCCGCCTCGCACTGCCGCGCCATCTTCTGCCATCCGTCGGGCTTGCTGGCGTCGTCCATGATGCTGGCGATGACGAGCTTGGAGGGGTACTTCTTGCGCAACCCCTCTATCTCTCTCAGCCATGCCGAGAGGTCCCGGTCCGTGACCAGCTCGATGTTCTGAAAGGCGTAGATCCGCCTGGGCCCCCTGCGCGGCCCCGGATAGCTCAGGCTGGCCAGCCGGGGCGAGACGTTGAGGATGGTCGAGGCGTCCATGACCAGGGTCTTGGTGACCCCCCCGGCCCAGCCGGCCTTGAAGGCCCTTCCCATCATCTCCCCCGTGGCCGTGGGCGGCGCCGAGGCCAGCAGGAACGGGTTCTCCAGGGGGAAGCCGCAGAACTCCACGCCCAGCTCCGCGGTCTTTGGGCTTTTCATGGCAGGTCCTCCAGGTTCGGATGAACCCCCGCCCCGCGGCGGGGTCAGCGCCCGATCTGGGCATCCACAAAGGAGAGGACCCCCTCGATGACGTCGAGCCCCTCCTTCAACTCATCCTCGGTGATCACCAGCGGGGGGGTCACGAAGATCCAGTTCCACCGGACCCAGGTATACACCCCGCCGGCCAGAAGCCGCCGGTTGATCTCCTTGGTGAGGGCCAGCGCCGATCCGGCGGCGTTCCAGGGGACCAGCGGTTCCCGGGTGTCCTTGTCCTTGACCAGCTCGAT
Organism: uncultured Desulfarculaceae bacterium; assembly: GCA_964514105.1. Classification (GTDB taxonomy): domain Bacteria; phylum Desulfobacterota; class Desulfocorpusculales; order Desulfocorpusculum; family Desulfocorpusculum; genus CAZEPJ01. Next base: position 24,588 of record CAZEPJ010000002.1, read on the forward strand.
GAGGGTGAAGAGGCCCAGCCCCCGCACATCCCCCACGCAGGGGTGCCTCGCCTCGAGCTCCTTGAGCGCCTCCATGAGCAGACGGCCCAATCGGGTCGAACGCTCCAGGAGCCGTTCTTCCTCGTAGACCCGGAGGGTGGCCACGCCCGCGGCGCAGGCCAGGGGATGGGCGTTGTACGTCAAGCCGCACCACAGCACGTGGTCCTGGAAGTGGTCCGAGATCTTGCGGGAGACGGCCACGGCCCCCAGGGGGACGTACCCCGAGGTCAGGCCCTTGGCCATGGTGATGATGTCCGGCACCACATCCCAATGCTCCACGGCGAACCATCTGCCCGTTCGGCCGAAGCCCGACATGACCTCGTCGCAGATCATGAGGACTCCGTGGCGGCTGCAGATCTCCCGCACCATGGGCAAGTACTCGGGCGGGGGTACGAACAGCCCGTTGGAGCCCGTCACGGTCTCCAGGAACAGGCCCGCCACGGTCCCCGGGTCCTCGTACAGGAGGATCTCCTCGACGTGCCTGGCGCACTGGATGCCGCACGACGGGTACGAGAGCTTGAACGAGCAGCGGTAGCAGTACGGGTCCAGCACGTGGATGATCCCAGGGAGGGTGGGCTCCACCGGGGGGCGCCTGGGGTCCCCGGTGAGGCTGACCGCGCCGTACGAGGCCCCGTGGTACGACCGGTACCGGGCCAGAATCTTGAACCTTCCCGTGGACAGGCGGGCGATCTTGATGGCGTTCTCGTTGGACTCGGCCCCGCTCAGGGTGAAGAAGAACCGCTTGAGATCCCCCGGCGTCACCCGACTCAATGCCTCGGCCAGGCGGGAGCGGGACTCGTGGGCGAACCCGGGCGCGCAGTAGCAGCACTTCTCGGCGTACTCTCGAATGGCCCGGATCACGCGGGGATGCTGGTGCCCCGTGTTGAGGTTGACCTGCTGGGAGAAGAAATCCAGGTAGCGCTTGCCGCTTCCGTCCCAGAAGCAGGCCCCTTCCCCGCGGTCGAAGACCATGGGGTCGATGGCGCCCTGGGCGGACCAGGAGTGGAGATGGAACTCCCGGTCCAAGCGCTTGATGTCGTGGGCGTCCATATCCGATCCTCCTCCAAGGTCGGCTGTCCCCTGGGACAGGCCACCGCCCGTGGACTACGGAATGAGCTCCACCAGCTCCTCGTACGTCTCCGGCCGGCGGTCCCGGAAGAACTGCCACACGTTGCGCACCTCGCGGATCATGTCCAGATCGAGGTCGGCCACGACCAGCTCGTCTTGGTCCCGGGACCCCTGGGCCAGGAACTGCCCCATGGGGTCGCAGAAGTAGCTGGAGCCATAAAACTCGCCGATGTCCCACGGGAGCTCGTGCCCCACCCGATTGATGGCCCCCAGGAAGTAGCCGTTGGCCACCGCGTGGGCGGGCTGCTCCAGCTTCCACAAATACTCGGAGAGGCCGGCCACGGTGGCCGACGGGTTGAACACGATCTGCGCCCCGTTGAGCCCCAGGATCCGGGCGCCCTCGGGGAAGTGGCGGTCGTAGCATATGTACACGCCCACGTCGGCGTACGCCGTCTCAAACACCGGGTAGCCCAGGTTGCCGGGTTTGAAATAGAACTTCTCCCAGAAACCCGGATGGGTGTGGGGGATGTGGGTCTTGCGGTACTTGCCCAGGTAGGAGCCGTCGGCGTCGATCACCGCCGCTGTGTTGTAATACACACCGGGGAGCTCCTCCTCGTAGATGGGGACGATCATCACCATGCCGTGCGCCTTGGCCTGCTCCATCATGAGGCCGACGGTGGGGCCGTCGGGGATCTTCTCCGTGAGCCCGTACCAGCGCGTGTCCTGCTCGGCCGGGAAGTACGGCCCGAAGAAGATCTCCTGGAGACAGAGGATCTTGACCTCCTTGCCGGCCGCCTCGGCCACCAGGCCGAGGTGTTTGTCGATCATGGCGGACTTGATCCTCTCCAACGGCTCGGTCCCCGGAAGATCGCACCTGGCCTGGATCAGGCCGCAACGTACCTTGCGCGCCATGTTCCCACCTCCCCCACGAGGTTTGCCTGGAATTGGGCGAATCATACTGCGGGGGTCGCGGGGGTGTCAATGGATCTTTTCCTGAGGGGGGAGGCGGCGCCGCCGGAGGAGGGCTCCCCTCCGGAAGCGGCGCCGCGGCTTGCCGCGCGGGCAGGATCTCCTACGCCGTCTCCATGGCCGAGGAGAGCACGCAATGGAGCAGGACGTTGGCGCCGGCCTCGCAGTCCTCCCAGCGGCTGTTCTCCACCTCCACATGGCTTCGGCCGCCGATGCTGGGGACGAAGATCATGGCCGTGGGCGCGACCATGGCCACGTAGCTGGCGTCGTGGCCGGCCCCGCTGACCATGTCGTGGGTGGTGTAGCCCAGCCCCCGGGCGGCCTCCCGGACCCTGGCCACAAGCCGCTGGTCGAAGGGCATGTGGCTCACCCGCCAGGTCTCCTCCATGCGGATGGGGCAGCCCGCGCGTTGGGCGATGGTGCGGAAATCGCCCTGGAGATCGTCCCATGCCCGCAGGGCCAGTTCATCGTCCCACGAGCGGATGTCCACCGTGAAGTGGACCCGGTCCGGGATGATGTTGCGCGAGTTGGGGTGGTTCTGGATCTCCCCCACGGTGGCCACCATGTTCCCGCCCATCTTGGCCGGCAGCGCCTGCACTTTGAGGATCATCTCCGCGGCGGCGCAAAGGGCGTCGTGCCTCCCCTCCATGGGCGTGGGACCGACCTGGTTGGCCTCGCCCTCCAGGTACACGTCGTACCAGTGGAGGCACAGGATCCCCTTGGGGACCCCGATGCGCCTGCCCACCTTCTCCAGGATGGGGCCCTGCTCGATGTGAAACTCGTAATAGGCATGGACAGGCCAGTGCCTGGCAGGCTGAGTGCCCTTGTATCCGATCCTCTCCAGTTCGCCGCCCAGGGTCTTGCCGTTGATGTCCCTTCGGCCGTACGCCCAATCGCGATCGAGCTTGCCCGCCCACACCCCCGAGGCGACCATGGCCGGCGAGAAGCGGGATCCCTCCTCGTTGGTCCAGTCCACGATCATCAAGGGCCGTTCGGTCACCACCCCGTGCTCGTGAATGGTCCTCATGACCTCCAGGGCGCCCATGACCCCCAGGATGCCGTCGAAGCGGCCCCCCTTGGGCTGGGAATCGATGTGGGAGCCGGACATGACCGGCGCGAGGTCGCCTCGTTTCCCCGGCCGCTTGCCGAAGATGCTTCCCATCTCATCGACGGTCACCTCCAGGTCCATCTCCCGGAGCCACCCCACGAACAGGTCCCGGGCCTGCTTGTCCTCATCGGTCAGGGTGAGCCGGTGGACCCCCCCTGCGGGGGTCCCGCCGATCCGGGCCATGGCCTCCAGGCTTTCCTGCAGCCGTTTCCCGTTCACTCGAAGCGATTGCCACTGCATGGTGCCCCCTTCTCGGTCTGCGACCGCTCCCGGCCGGGGAAGATGCAGCCCCCCTGGCCGGCATCCCGGGACCGCAAGACAAGTATGGATCGGGCTACTTGCCCCTTTCGCACAACTCCAGGAGGACCCCGCGGGTCTCCTTGGGATGAATGAACGCGATGCGCGCCCCCCCGGCCCCCCGGCGGGGCTTCTCGTCGATGAGCCGCACGCCCTTTTCCTTGAGTTCGGCCAAGGCCGCCTCCAGGTCGTCCACCCGCAGGGCGATGTGCTGGATCCCCTCCCCTCTGGCCTCGATGAACTTGGCCACGGGCCCATCGGGCGCGGTGGACTCCAGGATCTCCAGCTCCCCCTCGCTCAGCGGCAGGAAGGCCACGCGCACGGCCTGCTCCTCCACGGTCTCGAATCCCGTGGCCGTCATCCCCAGCTTCTGGGTGAAGAAGCCAAGGGCCGCATCCATCTCCTTGGCCGCGATGCCGATGTGGTCGATGTGCAGGATCCTCATGGGCCTCCTCCGGGTCCTAGTCCCTCGGGGTGAGATTCTGCTGGATGAACGAGACGATGTCCGATGTGAAGGTCCCGGGCCCGAAGACCCCGGCGACGCCCGCGGCCTTGAGTGCTGGGACATCCTCCTCGGGGATGATCCCGCCGCCCAGGACCAGGACGTCGTGGACCCCCTTGTCCCGCAGGAGGGCCGTCACCCTGGGGAAGAGGTAGTCATGGGCACCGGAAAGGCTGCTCATGCACAGGACGTCCACGTCCTCCTGGATGACGGCGCTGGCGATCTGCTCGGGGGTCTGCCTCAGGCCCGTGTAGATCACCTCCATGCCCGCATCCCGCAGGGCCCGAGCCACCACCTTGGCCCCCCGGTCGTGACCGTCCAGGCCGGGCTTGGCCACCAGGACCCGGATCTTGCGCTCTCTGGCCATGCTCTCCCTCCCTCAGAAGATCACCGAGGCCTGGTACTCGCCGAAGGCCTCCCGGAGCACGTCGCAGATCTCTCCCAGGGTGGCCTGGGCCTTGACGGCCTCGATGATGGGCGGCATGAGGTTGTCGGTTCCCTGGGCCGCGTCGCCCAGCCGGCCCAGCGCCGCCCTCACCCGCCCATGGTCCCTTTGCTCCCGGATGACCCCGAGCTTCTCCACCTGCCTCTGGCGCACGGCGGGATCCACCCGATGGAGGCCGGTGACCGGGGCGCTCTCGGTCTGGAAGCGGTTGATCCCCACGATGACCCGCTCGTGGCTCTCGATTTCCTTCTGATACGTGTACGCGGCCTCCTGGATCTCCTTCTGGATGAACCCCTGCTCGATGGCCCGGGGGGAGCCACCCATCTCGTCGATCTTGCGGATGTACTCCTGGGCCCGCTCCTCGATCTCCCGGGTGAGAGCCTCGACGTAGAACGAGCCCCCCATGGGATCGACCGTATCTGCCACGCCGGTCTCATGGGCGATGAGCTGCTGGGTCCGCAGGGCGATCTGCACCGCCTCCTCGGTGGGCAGGGCCAAGGCCTCGTCCATGGAGTTGGTGTGGAGCGACTGGGTGCCTCCCAGCACCGCCGCCAACGCCTGGAACGCCACCCGGATGATGTTGTTCTTGGGCTGCTGGGCCGTCAGGGTGCATCCAGCCGTCTGGGTGTGGAATCGGACCATGAGGGACCTGGGGTTGCTGGCCCCGAAGCGCTCTTTCATGATCCGGGCCCAGAGCCGCCGGGCCGCCCGGAACTTGGCGATCTCCTCGAAGAAGTCCAGATGGCAGCAAAAGAAGAAGGCCAGTCTGGGGCCGAAGGCGTCGATGTCCAGGCCCGCGTTGAGTCCGGCCTGCACGTACGCGATGCCGTTGGCCAATGTGAAGGCCACCTCCTGGACGGCGGTGCATCCCGCCTCCCGCATGTGGTACCCGCTGATGCTGATGGTGTTCCAGTTGGGGACCTCCCGGGAGCAGAAGGAGAAGATGTCGGTGATGATGCGCATGGACGGCCCCGTGGGGAAGATGTACGTCCCCCGGGAGGTGTACTCCTTGAGGATGTCGTTCTGGATCGTGCCGTTGATGCGGTCCCGGCTCACCCCCTGCTCCTCGGCCACGGCGATGTACATGGCCAGGAGGATGGCGGCCGGGGCGTTGATGGTCATGGAGGTGCTCGCCTTGTCCAGGGGGATCCCGTCGAACAGGGTGCGCATGTCGTGGACCGAGTCGATGGCCACCCCCACCTTGCCTACCTCCCCCTCGGCGCTGGGATGGTCCGAATCGAAGCCGATCTGGGTGGGAAGGTCGAAAGCGACGCTCAGGCCCGTCTGACCCTGCTCCAGGAGATACCGATAGCGGCGGTTGGACTCCTCGGCCGTCCCGAACCCGGCATACTGCCGCATGGTCCAGAACTGCCCGCGGTACATGGTGGGCTGCACCCCGCGGGTGAACGGAAACTCCCCCGGAAGCCCCAGGTCGTGGTCGTAGTCCAGGTCCTCCAGGTCGCTGGGCAGGTACAGCCTCCTCACAGGGACGCCCGACATGTTGACGAACTGCTTGCGCCGCTCGGGGCGCTTGGCCAGGGCCGCCCGGTTTCGCTCCTCCCACGCCTCCTGGGCCTGGCGGATCCGCTCCAGCTTTGACTTGTCGTACATGGTCGCAACCTCCTGGGAACCCCGATCCTTGATTTCCCTTCTCCGGGCGACTCCCCACGACCCAGCGGCCGCTCCGTCAGGCGGCCATGGGGATCCCCGCCTCGCGCCGGCCCATTCCGAACCCCGGGGCGCGGTGCGGTCCGGAGGGCCCCCGCCCCCTTTTCACAGCGGGATATTGCCGTGCTTGCGCCTGGGCCGGAGGTCCTCCTTGTCCTTGAGGATCCTCAGGGCCTCGATGACCTTGGGGCGCGTATCCCTCGGATCGATGATGGCATCGATATATCCCAGGGATGCCGCCCGGTACGGCGTGGCGATGGTGGTGCGATACTCCCGGACCAGCTCCTCCCGGGCCCCGACCTTGTCCTCGGCCTCCTGGATCTCGCGGCGGAACACGATGTTGACCGCCCCTTCGGGCCCCATGACCGCGATCTCGGCCGTGGGAAACGCGTAATTGATATCCCCCCGGAGGTGCTTGCTCGACATGACGTCGTACGCGCCGCCGTACGCCTTGCGGGTGATGATGGTGACCTTGGGGACCGTGGCCTCGGAGTACGCGAAGATGATCTTGGCCCCGTGCTTGATGATCCCTTTCTCCTCCTGCTCGATGGCGGGGAGGAAACCCGGAACATCGACGAAGGTCACCAGCGGGATGTTGAAGCAGTCGCAGGTGCGGACGAACCGCGAGCACTTGAGGGAGGCGTCCACGTCGATGCAGCCCGCCAGATGAAAAGGCTGGTTGGCGACGATGCCCACGGCCTGGCCGTTCATCCGGGCGAACCCCACGACCATGTTGCGGGCGTACTGCTCGTGGACTTCGAAGAAGTAGCCGCTGTCCACCACCGCCCGGATGATCTTCTTGATGTCGTACGGCTTCTTGGGGTTGGCGGGCACCAGGGTCCGGAGGGCCTCCTCCCGGCGTTGGGTGTCGTCGACGTTGGGCTGACAGGGCGGCTTTTCGCGGTAGTTCTGGGGCAGGAAGGTGAGGAGCTCCCGGATGCGCCCGAGGCAGGACTCATCGTCCCGGTCCACGAAGTGGGCCAGCCCGCTCCTCTGGGTGTGGACCTTGGCGCCCCCCAGCTCCTCGCTGGTCACCTCCCGGTGGGTCACCGACTTGAGGACCTCGGGGCCCGTGATGTGCAGATAGCTGGTCTTGTCCACCATGAGGATGAAGTCGGTCAGGGCCGGGGAGTACACGGCGCCGCCGGCGCACGGGCCCATGATGGCCGAGATCTGGGGGACGACTCCCGAGCACAGGACGTTCCTCAGGAAGATGTCCCCGTAGCTGGCCAGGCTCACCACCCCCTCCTGGATGCGGGCCCCGCCCGAGTCGTTGAGGCCGATGACTGGGCAGCCGGCCTTGACGGCCAGGTCCATGACCTTGCAGACCTTCTCCCCGAAGGGCCCGCTCAGCGAACCCCCGAACACCGTGAAGTCCTGGGAAAAGACGAACACCGGCCGGCCGTGGATGCGGCCGTACCCCGTGACCACCCCATCGCCCAGGATCCGCTTCTTGTCCATGTCGAATTCCTGGCAGCGATGGACCACGAACTTGTCGAATTCCTCGAAACTCCCCGGGTCCAACAGCTTGAGGATCCGTTCCCGGGCCGTGAGCTTGCCCTTGGCGTGCTGGGCCTCGATGCGGTCCTGTCCCCCGCCCAGCTCCGCCTCGGCGTTCATGGCCTGGAGTTTGGCGTAGTGCTCCTCGAGTTCCATGTCGTTTTCCTCCTGCGCGGGGGCCCATCATGCCCCCATCCATGGACCACCGAGTCCGGCCAGCCTGCGCAACGTCCCACGGATGCAACGCTTCCACTGGGGCGGGGCCAGCCGGTCCGTCAGCGGGAATGACCGAGGCCCAGGACCCGCTGCACCATGTCCCCCACTTCCGATGCGTTGGAGGCCACGGCCACGCCCGCGGCCTCCAGAATTCCGATCTTCTCCGCGGCCGTGCCCCGGCCCCCCGAGATGATGGCCCCCGCATGCCCCATGCGCTTGCCGGGCGGGGCGGTCCGGCCGGCGATGAAGGCCACCACCGGCTTGGGGAACCCCCCCCGGATGAAGGCGGCCGCCTCCTCCTCTGCCGAGCCGCCGATCTCCCCAATGAGCACCACGGCCCGGGTGTGGGGATCGTCGCCGAACAGCCGGAGCAGTTCCACGAAGCTGCTCCCCACGATGGGGTCTCCCCCGATCCCCACGCAGGTGGACTGGCCGATGCCGCGCCGGGTCAGCTGATCCACGGCCTCGTACGTCAGGGTGCCGCTACGGGAGATCACGCCCACCGGCCCCGGCCGGTGGATGGCCCCGGGCATGATCCCCATCTTGCACTTTCCGGGCGAGATGATCCCCGGGCAGTTGGGCCCGATGAGCCGGGAGGCCGATCCCTTGAGGAAATCGCGAACGGCGATCATGTCCCGCACGGGGATCCCCTCGGTGATACAGACGATGAGGGGCACCCCCTCGTCCGCGTCCTCCAGGATGGCATCGGCGGCCAAGGGGGCCGGGACGAAGCCCAGGGAGGCGTTGGCCCCTGCCTCCCGGACGGCCTGCCCCATGGTGTCGAACACCGGAACGCCCTCGAACACGGTGCCCCCCTTGCCGGGGGTGACGCCGGCCACGACCCGGGTGCCGTACGCCATGCACTGGCGGGCGTGGAACCCCCCCTCTCTGCCCGTGATCCCCCGCACCGCCACCCGCGTCCCCTCGTCTGCCAGGATGGACATCAGCGGCCCCCCAGTTCCACGGCGCGCTGCGCGGCCTCGCGCATGTCCCGGGCCACGTTGATGGCCAGGCCAGATTCCAGCAGGATCCGCCGCCCCTCCTCCACGTTGGTGCCCTCGAGGCGAACCACCAGGGGCACGGTCACGTTGGTCCTGCATGCGGCAGCCAGGACCCCCCTGGCGATGACGTCGCAGCGCATGATGCCCCCGAAGATGTTGATCAGCACCGACTTGACCCGGCGGTCGGACAGGAGGATGCGGAAGGCCTGGGACACGGTCTCCTCGCTGGCCCCCCCGCCCACGTCCAAGAAGTTGGCCGGCGCTCCGCCCACGGCCTGGATCATGTCCATGGTTGCCATGGCGAGCCCTGCGCCGTTGACCATGCACCCCACGGTCCCGTCGAGCTTCACATAGTTCAGGCGGTACTTGGCCGCCTCCTGTTCCAGGGGGTCTTCCTCGTCGGGGTCCCGCAAGGCGTCCCACTGGGGGTGGCGAAACGAGGCGTTGTCGTCGAAATCGATCTTTGCATCCAGGGCCACGACCCTCCCGTCGTCGCCCATGCCCAGGGGATTGATCTCGGCCAGGGTGCAGTCCTCCTCATGGAACAGCCGGCACAGCCGCCTGAGCACGTCCTGCACCTGGGCTGCCACGTCCCTGGCGAGGCCCAGGGCGCACGTGGTGCGGCGGGCCTGAAAGGGATGAAGCCGGCCGTCCACCGAGAGCGCCTCCCGATGGAGCGCCTCGGGCCTCTTGAGGGCGACTTCCTCGATGTCCATGCCGCCGGCCGAGGAAGCCAGCAGAACGCCCCTTGCCCGGGCCCGGTCCACCGCCGCTGCGGCGTACAGCTCGTGGCGCAGGGGGAACTGCTCCTCGACGAGCACCCGCTTCACCCGCTGCCCTTGGGGGCCGGTCTGGGGCGTCACCAGGCGGCTGTGCAGCAGGCTTCGGGCATGTTCGGCCACTTCATCGGCGCTGGCCGCCCTTCGGACGCCCCCTGCCTTTCCCCGTCCTCCGGCGTGGATCTGCGCCTTGACCAGCCATCCGCCGGCCGCCGTCTCCCGGGCCACGGCCAGGGCCTCCTCTGGAGAGGCGGCCACGCCCCCCCGGGGCACGGGGATGCCGTAGCGGCTCAGGATCTCCTTGGACTGGAACTCATGGATCTTCATCATCGCCTCGACGGTCAACGGCCCCAAAGGGGGGCCGTCAGAACTTCTCCCGGATCACCTTCTGCTTGAGCTTGCCGATGGCCCAGGTGGGGTTGAGCCCCTTGGGGCAGGCCTCGTGGCAATTGAAGATGGTATGGCAGCGCCACAGGCCGTGCTTGTTGTCCAGGATGACCAGTCGTTCCTGGGTCCCCTCATCCCTGGAGTCGAACACGAACCGGTACGCCTTGAGCATGGCCGCCGGCCCCAGGAAGTCCTCGTCCGCCCAGTACGAGGGGCAGGAGGAGGTGCAGCAGCCGCACAGGATGCACTCGTAAGACCCGTCCAGGAGCTTGCGCTCCTCGGGGCTCTGGAGGCGCTCTTTGTCCGTTGGTGGCGTCCCGGCGATGAAGTAGGGCTTGACGGCCCGGTACCTCTCGTAGAAGGGCTCCATGTCCACGATGAGGTCCTTGATGATCGGGAAGGACCGCAGCGGCTCCACCCAGATGACCTCCCCCCGGAGGGTCTCCACCTGGGACTCGCACGCCAGGTTGTTCTTACCGTTGATGGTCATGGCGCAGGAGCCGCAGATCCCGTGGCGGCACGACCTGCGGTATGCCAGGCAGCCGTCTTGACGCCACTTGATCTCGTTGAGGGCGTCGAGGACCGTGGAGCCCTTGGGGCACTCCACCTGGTAGTCCCGGTAGCCGGGTTGGGTATCCACCTCGGGATTGAACCGAAAGACGCGAAATGTGCGAATGCTCATGGGAGCGGCCTCCTGGGATTCGGTACGACCTGTTCTTCGGCCTGAGAGGGCAGGGGTCCTCCCTTTGGCCTCCTGGTCCGTTGATCGCTGTCCGTCGTCAGTGGTCCGTCGTTCGTTGTCAGATCTCGGCCCTTCGACACGCCAAGTCAATGGACGACGGACTGCCAACGACGGACGGTCAGTACTTCCTCTCCTCCGGCTGGAAGCGGGTGACGACCACGGGTTTGTAGTCCAGGCGGATGCCGTCTCCGTCCTTCCAGGCCAGGGTGTGCTTCTGCCAGTTTCGGTCGTCGCGCTTGGGGAAGTCCTTTCGGAAGTGGGCCCCGCGGCTCTCGGTGCGGGCGATTCCGCCCACAACAATGGGCTCCACGAAGTCCAGCATGCTGCCCAGCTCCACGGCCTCCATGAGCTCGGTGTTGAAGATCCGGGTCTTGTCATGGACGCGCATCCTGCGGTAGCGCTCCTGGAGCTCCTTGACGGTCTTGAGACACTCTCGCATGGTCTCGTCGCGGCGGAAGACCGCCATCTTCTCGGTCATGGTCTGCTGGAGGGTGTCCCGGATGTCTGCCGCGGATTCGGTGCCGGTCCCCTCCAGGATGCCCCGGATCCTCGCCACGGCCGGCTCGGTCGCATCCGCCGGGAGATCCACGAACTGCTTCTCGTGCCGCAGATACTTGAGCAGGGCCACCCCCGCCCTTCGGCCGTACACGCAGCACTCCAGGGTGGAGTTTGTCCCCAGGCGATTGGCGCCGTGGTTGGAGACGCAGGCGCATTCGCCGGCCGCGAAGAGTCCCTCCACGACCTCGTTCTGGGCGTTCCTGATGACCTGGGTGTCGATGTTGGTGGGGATCCCGCCCATGGAGTAGTGGGCCGTTGGGAGGATGGGGATCGGCTCCCTGATGCAGTCCACGCCCGTGAACTTGAGGGCCAGCTCGTGGATCTGGGGCAGCGCCTCCATGATCTTGGCCTCGCCCAGGTGCCGCACGTCGATATGGACGAAAGGCTGGCCGTTGATGCCCCTTCCCTCGTCCAGCTCGGTCTGGATGGAGCGGGAGACCACGTCCCGGGGGGCGAGCTCCATCTTCTCGGGGGCGTAGGTCTTCATGAAGCGCTCCCCGAGGCTGTTGAAGAGGTACCCGCCCTCGCCCCGGGCCCCCTCGGTGACCAGGACCCCGGACGGGTACAGGCCGGTGGGGTGAAACTGCACGAACTCCATGTCCTCCAGGGGGAGCCCGGCCCGCAGGATGAGGCTCAGGCCGTCGCCGGTGTTGGCGTGGGAGTTGGAGGTCACCTTCCAGGCCCGGGCGTACCCCCCCGTGGCGAACAGGACGGCCTTGGCCTGGAACAGGTGAAGCCCCCCCCGGCGCAGGTCCCAGGCCACCAGGCCCCGGCAGGCCCCCTCGTGCATGATCAGGTGGACCGTGAAGAACTCGTCGTAGAACCGCACGTCCTGCTTGACGCAGGTCTCGTACAGGGTGTGGAGCTGCACGTGGCCGGTGCGGTCGGCGGCGTGGCAGGCGCGTTTCTGGGGGCCCTTGCCGAAGTTGCTGAAATGGCCGCCGAAGGGGCGCTGGGAGATCCTTCCCTCCTGGGTGCGGGAGAACGGGACCCCCAGATGCTCGCACTCGTAGATCACCAGGGGGGCCTCCCGGCACAGGATCTCCTGGGCGTCCTGGTCGCCCAGGTAATCGCTGCCCCGCACCGTGTCGTACATGTGCCACTCCCAACGGTCCTCCATCATGTTTCCCAGGGCCGCTGCGCACCCGCCCTGGGCCGCCCCGGAATGGGAGCGGGTGGGGAAGACCTTGCTGACCACCGCGGTGTCAAACTCTCTGCTGGTGTACAGACCGGCGAACAGCCCGGCCAGTCCCGACCCCACGATGACCACGTCGTGTCGATGGACCTGGATCTGTTCCATGAAGCCTCCTTGGGACACTTGGAGGCCGAGGCCCAGGCGGAGGACCAATAGTACAATCAACCCCTTCCTTCATCCGCCTGATTTCCCTGCGCCCTCGCCTCCGCCGTAGCCTTCATCGGATCCCGGCCGGGAAGCCGATGATGGTGATGGACCCCAGGCCCAGCATGAGCAGGGCCAGCATGGCCAGGGCCCCGAAGATGCCCACCCGAAGCCCGTCCTTGCGCACGTAGTCCTGAACGATCATCCAGATGCCGTTGAGGCCGTGGTACACGCAAAGCAGCAGGAAGAACAGGTAGAACAGCTTCCACAAAGGATGGGCCATGCGGCCCGCCACCCACTGAAAAGTGAGCCCCCCAGCGGGGACCGTGTAATGGGCGATGACGGTGTGCAGGGTCAGGAGAAAGACCAGCGTGATCCCCGTCACCCGCTGCATGAGCCAATGGATGGCCCCTCCGCTCTGAATGCCCTGGTTTCTCATGGCGTCCTCCTGGCTCACAGATGGGAGAGGATGGGGACGGCCGCGGCAACGAAGATCACCCCGCCCACGGCCACCATGGCCCAGAAGAGGCGCTTCTGGGCGTACACGCCCCAGCCCAGGTCCACCACGCAGATGCGGATGCCGTTGAGGCCGTGAAAGAGCAGGCAGCCGATGAGCCCCAGCTCCAGGAGCTTGTTGAGGGGGTTCTCGGCCAGCCGGACGAAGAAGAACGACTCGAAGGCCTCCCGGCCCAGCCCCAGGTGGCTCAGGACGAAGAGGTGCATGAGAAGAAAGATCACGATGAGGACCCCTGAGATCCGCATCAGGAGCCAGGCGATGAATCCGATGTCCCAGCGGTACCGCATGACTTGTCCCCCTTTGCCAAAGGAATGATCAGCTTGGGATCACACCCTTCCATGGCGACTGTCCGTCGTCCGTGGTCCATGGTCCGTTCTCAAACCCCGAACCACGCGCCTCCCACCGGTGCCCGCGATGGACCACGGACAGCGCACTGGGTTCGCTCCTTTCACGACTTGCGCGCGTAGCGCCTCACGCCCTCGTCGTACAGGTCGTTGCCCAGTACGTCGTTGACCACCATGACCGGGAAGTCCCGGACCACCAGCCTTCGGATGGCCTCGGGACCCAGGTCCTCGTATGCCACGATCCGGGACTCGAGGATGGACCGGGCGAGCAGGGCACCCGCCCCTCCCGTGGCCCCGAAGTACACCGCCTTGTGCTTGACCATGGCCGCCACCACCTCGGGGGCCCGCTTTCCCTTGCCGATCATCCCCTTGAGCCCCAGCTCCATGAGCTTGGGCGCATAGGCATCCATGCGGTAGCTGGTTGTGGGGCCGGCCGATCCGATGGGGCGCCCGGGCTTGGCCGGGGTGGGCCCCACGTAGTAGATGACCTGGCCCTGGATGTCCAGGGGAAGGGCGTTGCCGGCGAGGATCAGGTCCATGAGACGCTTGTGGGCTGCGTCCCGTCCCGTGTAGATGACCCCGCTGAGCAGGACCTTGTGTCCGATGCGAAGAGGCTCCAGCGATGCGTCGGTCAGCGGGGTGGTGAGTCGGATCATGTCGGTCATGGTGCGTCCCCTCCCAGGCTGCGGGCTACAGGCTAGCGTCCTTGTGCCGGTTGGCGTGGCACTGGATGTTGACGGCCACGGGCAGGCTCGCGATGTGGCAGGGCATCATCTCCGCGTGGACCGCTAGGGCCGTGCACCGGCCGCCGTACCCCTGGGGGCCGATGCCCAACTCGTTGATGCGCGCCAGGATCTCCGCCTCCAGTGCGGCCACCTCGGGATCGGGGTTGGGGGCGCCCAGGGTGCGCAGCAGGGCCCGCTTGGCCAGGTAGGCCGTCTTCTCAAAGGTCCCTCCGATACCCACCCCCACCACGATGGGGGGACAGGGGTTGGAGCTGGACTCTCGCACACGCTGGACCACGTAGTCCACGATGCCCGCCTTTCCCACCGACGGGGTGAGCATCATGACGCGGCTCATGTTCTCGCTGCCGGCTCCCTTGGGCACGGCCCATATCCTGAGGCGGTCCCCGGGGACCAGCTCCAGGTGAATCATGGCCGGGGTGTTGTCCCCCGTATTCACCCGGGAAAAGGGGTGGCAGGCGGAATTGCGCAGATAGCCGTCCTTGTACCCCTGGCGGACGCCCTCCTGGATGGCGTCGTACAGGTATCCCCCCGCGATGTGGACATCCTGCCCCAGCTCGGCGAACACCACGGCCAGCCCCGTGTCCTGGCACATGGGGACCTGTTCGTCCCGGGCAATCCTGGCGTTCTCCCGCAACTCCTGAAACACCGCCTTGGCCGCGGGAGACTCCTCGACCTCCTGGGCCCGGGCAAAGGCCTCCAGCACGTCCTCCCCCAGGTCCGTGGCGGCTTCCATGAACAGCCGACGGACCGTCTGGACGACTTGATCCGCATGGATCTCTCTCATCACTTGACCTCCTCCATGGGGGGCAGGGCCCGAATGCGCCGGATGAGCCCCCCTGCCTGATCCCGGACCAGGTAATCGATGACCTGCTGTCGCGTGAACGCGGGTCTGAGGATCCAGCGGCGGATCACCCCGAAGACGCCGCTGTATACGAGGAAGTTGGCCTCCAGAAACGGGTCCATGTCGCCGGCCCCGCCCACGGCCTCCTCGATGATCCGCTGGAAATGCTCCACGATCTCCGCTTCCTGCCGGAGGATGATCTTGAGGTAGTCCTGCCGAACGTACTTGGCCTGGGTGTAAGAGAGCATCACCTGGTCCTCCAGGTCCATGGCGCTTTCCACAAAGGCCCGGTACGTCTCTTCCAGCCGCGCCAGCGGGTCGAGCTGGTGGAAGGACTGACACTTGATCCTGCCGTAGAAGGACTTGACGTAATTCTCGAAGAAGAGATAGAGGATGTCGTCCTTGCTCTTGACGTAGTCGTAGATGCTCCCAAGGCCGATGCCCGCCTCCTCCGCGATCTCCCGGACCGTCGCCTTGTGGTACCCCTTTTCCTTGAACACCCGTATGGCGCCCTCGATGATCTGACGGCGCTTCTCGTCGATGAGCTGCTGGTCCTTGACCTTGGATTCGACCTGCATGGCCCCTGGGACCCGCTTCTGGAATGACGAACCAGATGAGGGAGAACAAACGTTCATTCGTGCCCGAACAAACGTTCATTCATGATAGACAAGGACCTTCGTTTGTCAAGGGGTTTCTGGCTCCGCCGGACCCTTGCCTTTGAGGCTGACTCGATCCGGAGCAAAGCAGACTTGGAGCAAGCCTGGGGGACATTACGTGCCGATCAACATCTCCATCCAGGGCGTCCCCCACTGGTGCACAGCGGTGCCTCGTTGTTGGCAAGGCGGGGGCAGGGACGATGGGCTCAACCCCAGATGGCGCGCCACCCCCGCGCCCGCGTGCCCCATCGGTCCTTCCGCCAGCCTGGAAAGGCAGCCTGCGCACGCTGTTGCCCCACGGCCCATGGCGCGGTGCAGCGCCCGATGGAGATCCAGTCTGGGCTGTGTTGGCATGGCGCGAATTTATCATCCCCCCCCGCCACCTTCGACGCCATGTGGAGCCAACGTCCCCCACGGCAATAATCATATTGCAGCCATGCACGGCCGCGTTTTCCTTGACGCACCATTTGGGTTTTTCTAGAATAATGGCTTCGACTGCGAAGGCACACGGGAGTTCTTGTTTCCCAATCCATTCATGGTCTGAGGTGACAGGTGCCAAGCGAACGGATGCTCATGCGGGGTTCCAACGTCGTGGGCGAGGCCGCCGTCAGGGCGGGGTGCCGGTACTATTTCGGCTATCCCATCACGCCCCAGAACGAGCTGCCCGAGTACCTCTCGGGCAGGCTGCCCGAGGTGGGGGGCACGTTCATCCAGGCGGAGAGCGAGATCGCCTCCATCAACATGGTCATCGGGGCCTCGGTGTCGGGCGGGAGGACCATGACCTCCTCCTCGTCCCCGGGGATCAGCCTCAAACAGGAGGGGATCTCGTACCTGTGCGGTCAGGAGCTCCCGGCGGTCATCGTCAACATGATGCGGGGCGGACCGGGCCTGGGGAACATCGCCCCGTCCCAGGCCGACTACTTCCAGGCCACACGGGGAGGCGGGCACGGCGACTACCGCATGCTGGTCCTGGCCCCGGCCAGTTGCCAGGAGCTGGCCGAGCTGACCTTCCTGGCCTTCCAACTGGCCGACGAGTACCGCAACCCGGTCATGCTGCTGGGAGACGGCCTCATGGGCCAGATGATGGAGCCCGTGGTCTTCCCGGACCCCATCGACCCCAAGGACCTTCCCCCCAAGGACTACATCCTCGACGGATGCCAGGGCCGGCCGCCCCGGGCCATCTTCTCCATGCTGCTGGATCCCCCCACCCTCAACCGGCACAACCGGCACCTCCAGGAGAAATACGACCGCATGAGCGAGCGGGAGGTGCGGCACGACACGTACCTGATCGAAGACGCCCAGATCATCGTCGTGGCCTACGGCACGGCCTCCCGCATCGCCAAGGGCGGCGTCAACCGCCTGCGGCGGGAGGGTCACAAGGTGGGGCTCTTCCGGCCCATCAGTCTGTGGCCGTTTCCCAAACTGGCGTTGAGGGCCCTCGCCCGGCCCGGGGTGAAGATCGCCACCTTTGAGCTGAGCATGGGCCAGATGGTGGAGGACGTGGTCCTCTCCGTGGGGCCGCGATCCGAGATTTACTTCCACGGCATCCCGGGGGGCGTCATCCCCACGCCGGCCGATGTGGCGGATTTCATCCATTCGGTGATCGCCCAGGACGGTCGGGTGGGCAGGAGGGTGGAGATATGAGCCAGGCGGCGATGAAAAAGCTCTTCGGCATGCCCCAGTCCTTGAAGGAGAACTTGACGCACTACTGCCCGGGCTGCGGCCACTCGGTGGTCCACCGCCTGGTGGCAGAGGTGCTCGACGAGATGGGTCTGCGCGAGAAGACCGTGGGGATCGCCCCGGTGGGGTGCGCGGTCCTGGCCTACAACTACTTCAACTTCGACATGGTGGAGGCCCCCCACGGCCGGGCCCTGGCCGTGGCCACGGGCGTCAAACGGGTCCAGCCCGACAAACTGGTCCTCACCTACCAGGGCGACGGCGACCTGGCGGCCATCGGCACGGCCGAGACCATCCACGCGGCCAACCGGGGGGAGAAGATCAGCACCATTTTCATCAACAACGCCATCTACGGCATGACGGGCGGGCAGATGGCCCCGACGACCACGGTGGGGCTGGTGGCCACCACGACCCCCGGCGGCCGGGACCCGGACCGGGACGGCGCCCCCATCGACATCTCGCGCATGCTGGCCGTGTGCGAGCGCACCGTGTACATCGAGCGGTGCGCCATCACCTCGGTCAAGGCCATCCAGAAGGCCAAGCGCGCCATCAAGAAGAGCTTCACGGTTCAGTTGAACCGCCTCGGCTTCAGTCTGGTGGAGATCCTGTCCCCGTGCCCGACCAACTGGAAGATGTCTCCCGTGGACTCGTGGCGTTGGACGGACGAGGTGCTGACCAAGACGTACCCGCTGGGGTTGATCAAGGACACGAGCGGACTGGGGGAGGCCAGATGACTTCTCGAATGATCTTTGCCGGGTTCGGCGGGCAGGGGATCCTGCTCATGGGCTACGTGCTTTCGTACGGGGCCATGGTGAGGGGGCTCAATGTCACGTACCTGCCCGCATACGGGGCCGAGATGCGGGGCGGGACGGCCAACTGCACGGTGACCATCTCGGACGAGGAGATCGCCTCCCCTGTGGCGTCGGAACCCGACGTGCTGGTGGCCATGAACGGCCCGTCCCTGGGCCGGTTCGAGGCCATGGTCCGGGCCGACGGCATGATCCTGATCAACGCCTCCCTCATGCCGGAGTCCCCCAAACGCCGCGATGTCCGGGAGGTGCGCGTGGACACGGCCGCCCTGGCCCGGGAAGTGGGCTCGGAGCGGGCGGCCAACATGGTCATGCTGGGGGCCCTGGTCCAGAGCACGGGGGTCCTGAGCGTCGATGACGCGGTGCAGGGCATGGCCCAGGCCACCAAGGGAAAGGAGAAGCTCTTCGCCCTGAACCAGGCGGCCATCGAGCGCGGCGCCGCATACATCCGCGACGCCAAGCTCCACGTGGCCGTTCCCCTGGGGGTGAAGGGGGCAAAGCTGACGGTCCAGAAGTCCTGACTCACCGTCAATCCGCCGGGGCGCCGCGGCGAGAGGAAGACATGAAGCTCACGGACGGCATCTACGCGTACCCCTGGACCAACCCCTCGGCCAACAACACCAACTCCTATCTCATTCGTTCCCGGGCGGTCGTCCTGGTGGACCCCGGCCACGCCCAGTTCCTGAGCCACCTGTTCCAGTCCCTCCGCCTAGACGGGATCCACGAGGAGGGGATCGAGGGGGTGATCGGGACCCACGCCCATCCGGACCACGTGGAGGGCCTGGCGGCCTTCACCCACCGTCCGGTCTGGACGGCCCTGGGGCTCAAGGACGAGGCCTTCTTGCGGGAGGCGGGGGGGGACTTCTACCGGATGATGGGGATGAGCCCGCCGGAGCTTCGCATCGACGTGCTCCTCAAAGAGGGCGATCTCATCCTCAAGGGGGAGCGCTTCCAGGTCCTGGAGACCCCCGGTCACTCCCCGGGCTCCGTCTGCCTGTACTGGCCTGACCGCAAGGCCCTCTTCGTGGGAGACGTGGTCTTCGAGATGGGCGTGGGGCGGACGGACTTCCCCGGCGGGGACGGCAAGGCCCTCAAGGAGAGCCTGGAGCGGCTCTCGCGGCTGGATGTGGAGCTGCTCCTGCCGGGCCACGGCAACCCCCTGGTTGGCCGCGAGCGCATCCAGCGGAACTACCAGGTCATCCGGGACATGTATTACGCGTACCTGTGAACGAGGGAGCGGGCGTCCTTCCGCCCCCCGCGGGCATGGACGGGCGCCGGGTGAAGGGGGACATGAGAGCCATCCTCGCGTTCATCGCCTTGGTGGACGGCGTCAACCGGCGCGTGGGACGGGCCGTGGCGTGGCTGAGCCTTGCCCTGGTCGTGGTGGTGACGCTGGACGTCATCATGCGGTACGCCTTCAGGAGGAGTTCGGTCTTCACCCAGGAGCTGGAATGGCATCTGTTCGCCGCTTTCTTTCTCCTGGGGGCCGGCTACACCATGTTTCGCGACGCCCACGTGCGGGTGGACCTGTTCTACCAGAAGCTGGAGCCCAGGACCCAGGCGTGGATCAACCTCCTCGGAGTCCTCTTCTTCCTCATCCCGGGGTGCTATCTCGTGGTCGCCACGGCAGGACACTTCGCATGGCTCTCCTGGTCGGTCCGGGAGATGTCCCCGGACCCGGGCGGCATCCCGGCCCGGTACGCCCTCAAGGCCGTGGTCCCCCTGGGGTTCACCCTGCTCGCCCTCCAGGGCGCCTCCATGGGGCTCAAGAGCCTGCTCTTCCTGCTCAACAGGCCCGTCCCCGATGGGGAGACTCCGCCATGACCGAGGCCCTTCCCGGGATCATGTTCCTGGTGTTGACGGTCCTGCTCATGGTGGGCTTCCCCGTGGCCTTCACCCTCCTGGGGACCGCCCTGGGCTTCGGGCTCATCGGATTCGGCTGGGGGTTTTTCAGCCTGCTCCCCATGCGGATCTGGGGGGTCATGTCCAACGCGACGCTGATGGCGGTGCCCCTTTTCATCTTCATGGGCGTGATGCTGGAGCGATCGGGGATCGCCGAGGAGCTCCTGGAGACCATGGCGCTCATCTTCGGGCGCATGCGGGGGGGGCTTGCGGTCTCCGTGGTGGTGGTGGGGGCCCTCCTGGGTGCCTCCACCGGCATCGTGGGGGCCACGGTGGTCACCATGGGGCTCCTGTCCCTGCCCACCATGCTGCGGCGGGGATATCAGCCGGAGCTGGCCACCGGGACCATATCGGCTGCGGGGACCCTGGGGCAGATCATCCCCCCGAGCATCGTGCTGGTGCTCCTGGGGGACATCGTGGGGGTTTCGGTGGGGGACCTCTTCATGGGCGCCGTCTTCCCCGGTCTGACCCTCGTGGCCCTCTACGCCATCTATATCATCGTGATTTCCAGAGTCAAACCGTCGTGGGCCCCCCTCATCCCCAAGGAGGAATGGGAGGCGGTCCTGGCCCATGGGCTGATAAGGCGCATGTTCAAGGCCCTGATCCCCCCACTGGTCCTCATGGTGGCGGTGCTGGGATCCATCTTCGCGGGGATCGCCTCGCCCACCGAGGCCGCGGCGGTGGGGGCCACGGGCGCCACACTCCTGGCCATGGCCAACCGGCGCTTCAACTACCAGGTCCTGAAGGGGGTCATGGAGGCGACCACCCGCCTCACATCCATGGTCTTCATCATCCTGGTCGGGGCCCAGGCCTTCGGCCTGGTGTTCCGCGGGCTCCACGGGGACGAACTTGTCCGGAACTTCATCCAGCACATCCCTTACGGCAAGTGGGGCGTACTGGCCATCGTCATGGCTCTCATATTCGTCATCGGGTTCTTCCTGGACTTCATCGAGATCACCTTCATCCACATCCCGGTCCTGGCGCCCATCATGAAGCTTTTGGGGTTCGACCCGCTGTGGTTCTCCATCCTCTTCGCGGTCAACCTCCAGACCTCCTTCCTCACGCCGCCTTTCGGCTTCGCCCTGTTCTACCTAAAGGGGGTCTGCCCGCCTCAAATCAGCACGGGCCATATCTACAGGGGGATCATCCCCTTCGTGATCCTCCAGGTCATCGGCCTGCTGGTGGTGGTCGCCTTTCCCAAACTCGCCACGTGGCTTCCCCGGGTGGTCTTCGGCTGAGCCGCGGCCGGGGCGGCCCCCCCCGCCCTCCCCCAACATGGCACAGAGGTGCCGGGAGGCCCCCCCGCCCTCGTCACGCCTGGATCCCGGAGATCAGATTGTGGTACGTCCGCTCGGAGACCGCCGACCACTCGCCGTAGGTCTTCTGGAAGGCCTTGAACGCCTCGTTCACCTTCTTGGCCATGGGCTCCTTGGCCGCCTCCTCCTCGATGGCCTCCACCGCGGTCTTCTTAAGCCCCTTCATCACCGCCTCGGGGAAGCTGAGGACCTGGACCTTGTGCTTGGTCACCAGCTCCTGCAGGGCCGCGCCGTTCTGGGCCTCGAACTCCGCAAGGCTCCAGACGGTGTTGTCCGCGCAGGCCGCGTCCACGACGGCCTTCAGGTCCGAGGGGAGGGCCTCGTACGCCTTCTTGTTGAAGAGGTGCTCCAGCACGCTGCCGGGCTCGTGCCAGCCGGGGAAGTAATAGTACTTGGCCGCCTGGTGGAGCCCCAGCCGCAGATCGTGGAGGGGTCCCACCCATTCGCTGGCGTCGATGACCCCGCGCTCCAGGGAGGTGAAGATCTCGCCCCCCGGCAGGAGGACGACCGTGGCGCCGGCCTTGGCCACGACCTTGCCACCCAGCCCCGGGATCCGGAACTTGAGCCCCTTGAAGTCATCCATGGTCTCGATCTTCTTGTTGAACCAGCCGCCCGCCTGCACGCCCGTGCTCCCGCCCAGGCGCGGGATGACATTGAAGGGGGCGTAGGCCTCCTCCCAGAGCTTGAGCCCGCCCGCCGAGGTGAGCCAGGTGTACATCCCCTGGGCGTTGAGCCCGAACGGGACGGCGCAGAACCACTGGCACGACGGCGTCTTTCCCGCCCAATAGTACGCGGCGCTGCTGCCCACCTCCACGGTCCCCTGGGAGACCGCGTCGAAGGTGTTCAGGGGGGGGACCAACTCCCCCCCCGCGTACACCGTGATCTTCAGGCGGCCTCCGCTCAGCTCCTCCACCCGCTTGGCGAAGCGGTCGGCCCCGGTCTGGAGGATAGGCAGCCCGGGGGGCCAGGTGGTCACCATCTTCCACTGAAAGGACTTGCCCTGGGCCCAGATCTGGGGCGCCGCCACCGCGCCAGACGCCGCCGCTGCCACCCCACCCGCCGTGGCCTTCTTCAAGAATGTCCGTCGATCCATAGCCACCTCCTCGTTGGGTTGTTGGATTTCCTCAACTAGATCGCAGAGCCCGCCCGTTGTCAAGCGGCCAGGGGAGGGCCCTCCCCGCATCTCCGTTCACTTGCCGGTGGGCTGCAGGAGCGCCGCCTTGATCTCCCCCAGCCGGGGCTCGAACTCCCGCCCCAACTCCTCCACCGCGGCCTTCCAGGGTGCCGATGCCTCCACATGGGGCTCCACGGCCGAGCCCTCCACTCCCCGGCGCGCCAGGTCCTCCCACAGCGTCGCCCTCAACTTCTTCCTTCGCTTCTGCAGGGCGTGCCCGAACTGGACGGACAGGTCCCGCAGGCGATGGAGGCACTGGCGGTGGTCCCTTCCCTTCCATCGCTCCAGGGCGTCTGCCCCCCGGGTGAAGGCCTCGCTCCCCAGCCTCAGACCGTCCACGAGGCCCTGAAGGAGCCCCTGCCGGGCCCCTTCCTCCAGCGCCGCGGCCTTGTGCATCAGCCCCTCCACATCCACGTCCCCCCGCAGGTACTGGGCGGCCAGGGCATGGGCCGCCCGATGTGCCTTCTCGTCCTGGAGGCTGCGCTTCTCCTCTTCGCTCAGGGTGAGCCCCCGCGTCCGCTCCATGGCCAACTCGATGCTGCTTTTGATCTCCGCCATCATCCACCTCGCTTCTTCAGGGAGGATTCCACCGGGTTGCCGCCGACGGCGCTCCGCCCGGCCCCTCGAACCCAGATCTTGACCTGGGCGTCGGTGGGCGGCTGCCTCGCCCAGGATCGGTCGGCCTGGATGGCCCTCAGCCTGGGACCCAGGTCCCCCGGGTCCTGGGCGGCCAGCGTCCGCATGTCGGACACCCCCGCCTCCAGCAAGAGCCGCAGGTTTCCGGTCCCCATCCCCCTCAGGCTGGCCAGGGCCGCCCACTGCCGCCAGCGCCCCAGGGCCTCGGGAGAGAGGCCCGGCACCCCTCGGGCCGCGCCGGCCGAGGCCCTCAGGTCCCACAGATCCAGGCGGTCCACCCCCGCTCGCTCCAGGAGCGACGCCTCCTCGGGGGCCAGATCCCGGAGGTCCGCAACCCGTGGCTGAAGGCCATTCACCGTGAACCGGTCCAGCAGGGCGAACAAAGCGATGCATGTCGCCGCGGCCGCGGCCAGGCCTGCCCACCCCAGGGCGTTTCGCCGCCTCGGGGCCGTGGACGCCCTCGCGCCCGCCAGGAACTCCACCAGGACATAGCACTCCACGGCAAAAGGGGGAAACCCCAGGAAGCCGGCCAGCGGCATCTCGAAGAGCTTGAGCTCGTCGAAGAACGGGACCGTGTAGATCCACTTGGAGAGGGCCCGGATGTTGAAGAGCTCCCAGGCGAGACCGCAGATCATTCCCCCCGCCAGCAGGCGTACGAGCGTTGCCATGGAGCCTCCCTCCCAGTCCCTCAGGATGCTCGGGCGGCCCCGGCTGTAATTAAGCGGCTCCACGAGGAACACCACCCCCAGCCAGACCAGGGGAAAGGCGTACGGGGGCAGAATCAGGGGAAGGGCCAGGCAGGCCGCACCCAGGACCTGGAGAGGTCGCAACAGGCCCGGGCCCACGTGGAACGGCCGCACCCGGACCTCCCGGGCCCACCCCAACGCCCCCACCAGCTCCGTTGCGGCGTAGATGGCGGGCAATACCGTGGCAAAGCAGACCGTGTATCCCATCCAGCGGGCCGCCCAGGAAGGACTCGAACCCACGTAGTACCAGTTCTTCATCACGAGGTTGAAGGCCTCGAAGAAGAGCCACACGGGCACCGAGAGGAGGGAGAGGGCCAGGAATCGGCGAGGCTCGCGCCACAGAAGGGAGTGGCCTTGAAGGGCGTTGGTCAGGGCGTCCATGGCCAGGATGAAGGGCCACCAGGCCAGGGCGTAGTACCAGCTGGCCAAGGGTTCCACCCGGGAAAGCATCCCCGCCGTGGCCCCCAGGAGCACGCCCAGGGCCCCCAGGCCCTGGAGCGGGACCAAGAGGCGGTTTCGCGGCAGCGGGTCCATGGGGGGCTAGAAAGATCCTTTCCCGGCGCCGGTCTTGCCGGCGGGGGGGGCCTCGAGGGCCTCCCGCAGGGCAGGGGGAACGGGGTAGCCCGCCCGCAGGGCCAGGCCGAGGTGCTTGCGGGCGAGATCGAGTTCCCGCCGCGAGTGAAACCCCATGGCCAGGCGGTAGTGGGCCTCGCCGTCTTCGGGGCGAAGCCTCACCACGGCCTCCAGGGCCGCCAGGGCCAGATCCATCTCGTCCATGACGCTGTACGTCATGGCCATGTTGTAGTACGCATCGGCGTCTCCGGGATCCTGCCGTATGGCCTCCTGGTACGCCTTGATGGCCTCGCCGTGCTCTCCCAGGTGCCTCAGGACGTTCCCCGTGTTGTAGTGAAGTCCAGGCTGGTCGGGGCGCTCCCGAGCCGCCTGGCGCAAGGCGTCCAGCGCCCCCAGGTACTTCCCCTCTCTTGCCAGCCTCACGCCCTCCACATAAGCTTCGGGAGGCCCTCCGGCCCAGGCAAGGGCCAGGGAGCCCGCCATCCAGACCCCCACGATCGCTCCCATTTTCCTCATGGCCGTTCTCCTGCCGGTCCCTCACGAGGACCGGATGATCTCCATCCTTCGCTTCACCTCTTCCCCCTGGGGAGAGGACTCTCCATATCGCTTGAGGGCTTCCTTGAGGTGCTTGAGGGCATCATCGGCCCGATCCAGCTTCTCGTAGTAGCTCGCCATCTCCTCGTGGAAGCCGCCTTCGTCCTTGGCCTCCTTCCGAACCCTGGCGCGGAACTCATGGACCTGGATGAGGCTGGAATCCAGAGCCAGGGCCTTGTCGAAAAAGGCCATGGCCGGATCCGGCTGGCGTCTCTGAAGGAGCATCTCCCCCCAGCTCACCAGCACGGGGGCGTGGTTGGGGCGAAGGGCCAGGGCCCTTTGGAAAAGGGCCTCCGCCTCTTCTGCCTGCCCCATGCGGCCCAGCAGGACGCCCAGGTCCGCCCAGGCCAGGGCCAGGGTCGGGTCCAGTTCGATGGTTTTGCGCAGCGCGGCCAGGGCCTCATGGGTCCACCCGAAGCGAACGTACGCGAGCCCCAGGGCGTGCCAGCGCCTGGCGTCGCCGGGCTGCTCCTCCACGCGCTGTACGAGGATGGGAAGGACCTGGGTGGGGATCCCGGTCTCGGCCCGAAGGATGGCCTGAAATCGATAGAAATCCGCCTCCTCCCGGGGGTGATCGACCACCAGCCGGTTGACCTCGATGAGCCGCTCGATCTGGCCGAGGCGCTCCGGGGCCACGGGATGGGTCAGGAGATACGGGGGGACGCGGCTGCTGGACAGGCGCTGCTCCCGGACCATGGTGTTGAAGAACGAGATCAATCCCCGGGGATCGTATCCCGCCTGATGCATGTACAGGAGCCCGTACCGGTCGGCCTCCTGCTCGAACTCCCTGGTGAAGCTCAACTGGCTCGCCGTGGCCGCCCCCAGGGCGCCTGCGGCCACGGCGGGCTCCCCCCGGGCAATGAGGATGGCGGCCAGGGCGGCCAGGCTCACCAGGGTCCCCTTGCCCATCATCTGGGCCGAGTGTCGGTGCTTGACGTGGGCCAGTTCGTGGGCGATGACGCCGGCCACCTCCGCGGGGCTCTCGGCCCGGAGGAGGAGGCCGCTGTACAGATAGATGTGCCCCCCCGGCACCGCGAAGGCGTTGAGCAGCGGGCTCTTGATCACATGGAAGCGGAACCGGTACGACATGGGCTGGGCGGCCTCGACGATGGGCTGCCCCAGGCGCGTGACGTACTCCATGACCTCGGGCTCGTCCACCAGGGTGATCTTCTTGGCGGCCTCCTGGGCGAACTCCCGGCCCATCTCCTTCTCGCTCTTGACCGAGGGGGTGAACCACCCCTCCATGGTCCTGACCGTGGGGGCGCACCCCCAGAGGCCCGGGGCCAGGAGGATGCCCAGACCCATGGCGGCCGCCCCGGCCTTTCGTCTCAGACGGCTTCCCGGAAATGCGTTCATCTCTGACCTGTTGCCCTGGGTTTCCTGTATCATATAGGGAAACGCCGGCGGGCATCAAGGATCGCGGCCGGCGGCATACCGTGGAGGAGGGCCTGAGGGTTCATGCACGCCGAGGTCTCGTGGCTCCTGGCAGTCGGTGCAGGTCTGCTCTCCTTCTTCTCCCCGTGCATCCTGCCCCTTCTTCCCGCCTACCTCTCCTTCATCACGGGGCAGACCGTGGAGGAGATCCTGGCCAGCCGCCCTGGGCGCAGGGAACTCCTGCCTCAGATCATCCTGTTCTGCCTGGGCTTCTCCCTGATCTTCGTCATCCTGGGGGCCACGGCCTCCGCCCTGGGGCAGATGGCGGCCCGGCACCAGAGGGTTATCGAATGGGTCGGAGGCCTGGTGGTCATCGCCCTGGGTCTCCACCAGATGGGCGCCGTGCAGTGGCGCTTCCTGCAGGTGGAAAGAAGGCTTCACCTGCGAGACCGGCCTGCCCACATCCTGGGGGCCTTCGTGGTGGGGGTGGCCTTCGCCGTGGGTTGGACCCCGTGTATCGGCCCTGTCCTGGGGGCCATCCTGGCCTATGCCGGGGCCCAGGAGACCCTCTCCCAGGGGTTCCTCCTCCTGGCCGCCTTCTCCGTAGGCCTCTCCCTGCCCTTCGTGGCGGTGGGCCTGGCCCTGGGAAGCCTCCTGCCCCGGTTCCGGGCCGCGGGGCGCTCCATGCGATGGATCATGACGGCCAGCGGGGCCCTGCTCATCCTCATGGGCCTCCTGTTGATCACCGACCAGATGCGCGTCGTGTACCGCTGGGTCCCTGCCTGAGGCGCGGCGGGCCCTCACCCCCCTGTCACCCCTCGGTCCCGGCGCGGCGGGACCAGCGGGCGCGGACGAACCACACGGCGGCCGCGAGCAGCACGGCGGCCACCACCAGGTCCACCTGATGGGAGTATTGCTGGACCAGATGCCAGTGCTCCCGAAGCTTCATGCCGCAGACCAGGAGAAACCCGTTCCAAAGGGTGGCGCCCAGGAGGGTGGCCAGGGAGAAGGGGACAAGGGGCATGGCCCCCATGCCGGCGGGGATGGAGATCAGGTGCCGGACCACCGGGATGAAGCGGCTGGCGAACAGGGCCAGGGTGCCGCGGCGCCGGCCGAAGAAACGCTCGGTCAACTCCAGGTCGTGGCGGTTCAGGAGCAGATACCTGCCGAAGCGCAGCACCAGCGGCTTTCCGCCGTAGCGCCCCAAGGCGTACGATGCCAGGGAACCCGCCATGGATCCCGCACTGGTGGCCAGGACGGCGAGCCGGATGTCCCACTTGCCGTCGGCCACCAGGAATCCCACGAACGGCATCACCGCCTCGCTGGGCACCGGGGCGATCATGCTCTCCAGGGCCATGAGGAACGCGGCCCCCGCGTACCCGGTGCTCTCCAGGCACCCCACGGCCAACTCGGAAATCATCTCGGTGATCAACTGGCTGTACCCCTGTGCGGTGATGGATGGTGGGGAATGCGCGGCAAGGGCAGCGTGCCGGATGGGGCGTGTGCCTCAATCCTCCGGCGACGGGAGCTTCTCGTACACGATCTGCCCGTGCGCCTTGCGGGCGGCCTCGTGGCCCGCGGCCACGGCGAGCAGGAAGCTCTTTTCCAGGCCCTGGGGGGCCCGCTCCCGCACCGCCGCCTCCACCGAGGCGAGATCCACCACGGGAGACAGGGCCGCCACCGCCCCGAGGGCGACCATGTTGGCCATCTGGGAGCGACCCGTGGCCTCCACCGCCAGCCGCGTGAGGGGGACGATGGCCACCCACCCCTCGGGCCGCTGGTCCACCAACTGGGGATCCAGCACGACGATGCCTCGCGGCTTCATCAGGGCGACCCCCTCGTCGCATCCCTGTTGGGTGAACGGGATCAGGAGATCCAGGCCCATGGGCTTGGGGTAGTCGATCTCGGCGTCGCTCAGTACCAGCTCGGCGTCGCTGTTTCCCCCCCGCACCTGCGGACCGTAGCTGACGGTCTGCACCACGTGCAGCCCCCCCTTGAGCCCCGCGGCCTCGGCCAGGATGATCCCTGCCAGGACCACGCCCTGCCCCCCCGAGCCGCTGAATCTCACTTCGTACCGTGTGGCCATCTGCCGCTCTCCCATCCCGAGCCCACCATGCGGCCCTCCCTCAGTAGATCTGATGCGACTCGAGCATCTTGGAGATCTCCTGGGGGTCCAGGCGATACGGAACGGCCTGTTCCGCCCGGGCGCGGACCAGGGCGTACTCGCTCTGATAGTCGGGGAACTCCCGATCCACCAGCACCCCGATGCGGAACTTGCCCTGCAGTTCCTCGGGCGTCAGCCTCCGGGCCCGTTCCACGGGCACGGCATGCTCCTCCATCCACTTCATGCTCTCCACGGGCCCGCCCAGGAGATTGAGCTTCCCGAAGTGGGTCGGGCAGTGGGTGATCGTCTCCACCACCGCGAAGCCCGTCTTGCGCATGGCCTTCTCGATGAGGCGATCCAGAAGGTTCACATGATAGACGGTGCCCCGAGCCACGAAGCCGGCCCCTGCGGCCTCCACCAGCCGCGAGATGTTGAAGGCGTGCTCGGCCTGGCCGAAGGGCGCCGTGCTCGCCCGCAGGCCGTGGGGCGTGGTGGGCGAGGCCTGCCCCCCCGTCATGCCGTAGATGCTGTTGTTCATGACGATGGCCGTCAGGTCCACGTTGCGCCGCGCGGCATGGATGAGGTGGTTGCCGCCGATGGCCGTGGCGTCCCCGTCTCCCATGATGACGATGACCTTGAGGTCGGGTCTGGCCAGTTTGATGCCCGTGGCGAAGGTCAGGGCCCGGCCGTGGGTGGTGTGCAGGGTGTTGAAGTCCACGTACACCGGGAGGCGCCCTGCGCAGCCGATGCCGGAGACAAGGACCACCTCGTCCTTGGTGCAGCCGAGTTTGTGGATGGTCCGGATCAGCGAGCCCAGCAGGATCCCGTTTCCGCATCCCGGGCACCAGACGTGGGGGAACTTCTTGTCATGGCGGAGATACTGGTAAATCAGGCGCCGCTCGTTCTTCATCCCCTCCCCCTGTCCAGGGCCTCCAGGATCTCCCCGGGCCGGATGAGCCTTCCCAGGGCCCGGTTCACGGTCAGGACCCGGGCCCGCCCCTGCACCACGCGCTTGACCTCCCGGGAGATCTGCCCCAGGTTCATCTCCGGCACCACCAGCAGCTTGCAGCGCTCCAGGGCCGACTCCACGGCCCGTCGGCAAAAGGGCCAGAGCGTGACGAGCCGCACGAGCCCCACCTTGCGCCCCGCTTCCCGGGCCATGATCACTGCCCGCTTGGCCGAGCGGGCCACGGAGCCGTACGCGACGATGGCGGCCTCGGCGTCATCCAGGGCAAACGTATCCCAGGTCTGGATGTCTTCCAGATGGGTCCAGATCTTGCGGAAGAGGCGCCTCATGAAGGGCTCGATCTCGTCCTCCCGGAGCGTGGGGAACCCCTTGACGTCGTGCAGCAGGCCGGTGACGTGGTAGCGGTATCCCTCCCCGAAGGCGGCCATGCTCGGCACGCCGAAGGGCGTGTCCTCGTACGGGATGTACCACTCGGGGGGGACCCCGGGTTTGACCCGGTCGAAGACATCCACGGCATCGCCCTCGGGAAGCAAGACGTTCTCGCGCATGTGCCCCACGACCTCGTCGGCCAGCAGGATCACGGGGGTCCGGTACTTCTCGGACAGGTTGAAGGCCCGGACTGTGAGCTCGAAGCATTCCCTCACGCTCCACGGCGACAGGGCAATGATGGGGTGGTCTCCGTGGGTGCCCCACCGGGCCTGCTGCACGTCGCCCTGGGCCGGAAGGGTGGGAAGGCCCGTGCTGGGCCCCCCTCGCATGACGTTGACGATGACGCAGGGGACCTCGGCCATGCAGGCAAACCCGATGTGCTCCTGCATGAGGGAGAAGCCGGGGCCGCTGGTGGCGGTCATGGCCTTCACGCCGGCCAGGGACGCCCCGATGACCGCGCCCAGGCTGGCGATCTCGTCCTCCATCTGGATGAAGGTCCCTCCCACGGCCGGCAGCCGGTGGGCCAGGACCTCGGCGATCTCCGATGAGGGCGTGATGGGGTACCCGCCGTAAAACCGGCATCCGGCGGCCACGGCCCCCTCTGCGCATGCCTCGTTCCCCTGGATGAGTCGGGCCCCTGAACCCCCGCTCGCCCTACCCATGTTCCTTCTCCTCCTCCACGACCTCGATGGCGAAGTCCGGACAGCGCAGCTCGCACAGGCGACAGGCCACGCAGGCCTTGGCATCCCGCCATCTGGGTAGTCCCTGGGGACCCCTTTCCAGGGCCTTCTTGGGGCAGAAGGCCACGCAGATGCCGCAGCGCTTGCACCAGCTCCCGTACACGTTAAGGCGCTTGGCCTCGCCCCTGGACCGGCTCTCCGGCGCCCTGTCCTCACCCGTGCTCCCCTGGCTCTTCCCCCGCATCGCCCCTCCGCCGATCCTGGAAATCCGAGAGGAAAGGATCTTCATTTATAGCACAGTTCGGCGGGGATGGCACCTCCCATGGGCCCCTCGGGCGCCCTGCGGCAACGTGAGCCTGGCGCCGCGGGACAGGGCCCCTTGCGGCCCCTTGACTTGGCCCCCGCACCGTGCCCTAATCACGGGAGATCGGCCAGGGAGGCGCACCCATGGGAGACGGGGTTTTTCGGACCCACTGCTCGCGTATGGACCACGGCGGCTGCGCGCTGCGCGTCACGGTGCAGGGGGGGCGCGTGGTCAAGATCCAGGGGGATCCCCATTCGAACATCAGCGGCGGATACGTCTGTCCCAAGGGGCTGGCCTCCGCGGAGCGACTCTACCATCCCGGGCGCCTTCTCCACCCCATGGTGCGGGCGGGCGGGCGTGGACAGGGGAGGTGGCGTCGGGCGAGCTGGCAGGAGGCGCTGGGGCTCCTGTCGGACAAGATCCTCCAAGCCGTTGACGCGGACGGGCCGCGATCCGTGCTCTTTGCCCAGGGGGCGCCCAAGGGGCTGGAGTTCTTCCTCATGCTCCGGCTGGCCAACGCCCTGGGGGCACCCAACGTGGCGGGGACCCAGAGCGTCTGCCACATGCCCCGGCAGATCGCCGGAGCCCTGACCTTCGGCTTCTGGCCCGAGGTGGACTACGACCATCCCCCGGCCTGCATCGTGCTCTGGGGCAGCAACCTGGACCATACCAATGAGGAGGCCGTCATCTCCTCGCGGCTCCGGCGGGCCCTGGACCGCGGCAGCCGTCTCGTGGTGGTGGACCCCCGGCCCACGCGGATGGCCAGGCGGGCAGACCTCTGGCTCCGACTGAGGCCGGGAACGGATGGGGCCCTGGCCCTGGGGGTCATGAAGGCCCTGGTGGACGCGGGGCTCCACGACGGGCAGTTCGCGCAGCGCTGGGGCGTGGGTTTCCCGGAGCTCCTGGCCCGGCTGCGGGAGTGCCCCATGGAGCGGGTGGCGCAGGTCACCTGGGTTCCCCCCGAGGCCATCCGGGAGGCGGCAGCCCTACTGGGCCGCCTTCGCCCTTCGGCCATCCAGCTGGGCAACGCCCTCGAGCACACGGTCCTTTCGTATCAGAGCTGCCGAAACGTCATGTGCCTCATGGCGCTGACCGGCAGCCTGGAGGAGCCCGGGGGGAACTTCCGGGCCGGAACGCCCCCGGTCCTGGGGCTTGGGGATTTCGTGCTCCCCCGGCGGATCTCCGATCGGCGGGAGAAGATGATCAGCGGGCGCTGGGACCTGCACCCCATGTTGACCACGGTCCCCGGGCAGATGGCCACGCGGGCCCTTCTGGAGGACGATCCCTACGCCGTGCGGGTGGCCTACCTGCAGGGGACCAACCCCCTGGTGAGCTATCCGGACGCCTCGCGGGTCAAGGACGCCCTGGAACGGGTGCCGTTCCTGGCCGTGGCCGACCTGTTCATGACCCCCACGGCCGCCCTGGCCGACCTCGTGCTCCCGGCGGCCACCAACTTCGAGTTCGACGATCTGGGCAACTACGGCATGCCCCACGGCTTTGTCCTGGCCCGCCCCAAGCTGGTGGATCCCCAGGGCGAGGCTTGGTCGGACCTGCGCATCCTCAACGAGCTGGGAAAGGCCCTGGGGCTGGGGGCGTTCTTCTGGGAGGACGAGGCCCGGATGCTGGAGGCGGTCCTGGCCCCCTCGGGCCTGGATTACGCGGCCTTCCGGGAAAGGGGCGTCCTGGCGGCCGACGTGTCCTACCGCTCCTATGAGCGGGGCGGGTTCCGGACCCCGTCGGGAAAGGTGGAGTTCCGAAGCGAGTTCCTGGCCCGGCGAGGGCTCGACCCCCTGCCCGGTCTCCAGGAGCCGTCCGAGGCCGCGGGAGAACTCACCGCCGAGTTTCCCTGCCTACTGACCAGCGGCAAGGACCCGGTCTTCTTCCACTCGGCCTACCGGCAGCTGGCCTCCCTCCGGAAGATATCCCCGGAGCCCGTGGCCGAGATGGCCCCCGAGACGGCCCGGAGCCTCGGGGTATCCGACGGGGACTGGGTTCGCATCCGGACGGGCCGGGGGGCCATTCGCCAGCGGGTCCGGGTGCTGGACGGCCTGGATCCGCGGGTGGTCTGCGCGGCCTACGGCTGGTGGTTCCCGGAGCAGGGGGAAGGCGAGCTCATGGGTTGGCGAGAGGCCAACCTCAACCTGCTCACCAGCATGGCGCCGCCGTACAACCCCCTGCTGGGGACGGTGAACCTCCGGGCCATCCCGTGCGCACTGGAGCGGGAGGCCGGCTGAGACGGCTCACCCGTTTCCCCCGCGGTTGCCCGCCCCCTGCCCCTCGCCTTGCGGGCTCCTCATGCGCGCCTCGACCAGGGTGACCAGGGCCCGGGCCCGTTCCAGGATTGCGGCGATCCCCTCCGGGCCCAGGTTGTCCCAGTGGACCCCGGCGGCGACCACCACGTTGGCCCGCAGGGCTGCCGCCAACCGTTCGGCGGCCTCCTGGGCCAGGATCCCCTCCTTGTGGCCCACGTAGGAGAATACCGAGGCCGTGGCGCTCCAGGCCCGGGGGTCTTTGAGGCTGGGCCTGGGCTGGGCCATGGCCACGGCCCCGATGTGGGGCCGGCTCCCCCCCCAGATCCAGACAAGCCAGTCCGGACCCGCCCTCACCACCAGGGCCTCCAGGTCGTACGCACCCCACTGCGTGCGCACGCAAAACCGTTCGGGCATCCCCCCGGGGTCACCGCCCATGCGCCCTCCCCCTTGCGGTCGACGGCCAGGATGAGGTACCTTGGCCCCTTGGGATCGGCCGGATCCCGGAGGCTGGGATGGAACTGCTCAAGGCCGTCGTCGACCTGTTCATGACCCTTGTGCTGCTGCGGCTCCTGGTCCGACCCAACGAGGCCTTCTTTCATCCCTTGTATGGTTTGCTCTACCGGGTGACGGACCCCATCGTCACCCCGGCTCGCTACATCACCCGGACCCCGGCCCAGGGGATCCTCCTCACCATCCTGGTCCTGGTGGCGGTGCGGGGGGGCATCTACGCCTCCCTGGGCCGGGCCCCCCTGCTCCTGGGCATGGGCACCAGCCTCCTGGAGCTGGCCCGGTTCGTCTTTCAGGCCTACATGGTCCTCTGGGTGGTGGCCGTGGCCGCAGGCCACCCCTACGGGCGGGGCCTCATCGACATCATGGCCCGGGCCTTCGTGCCCGTGGACGCGGCCCTGGCGCGACTGGGGGTCCCGCGAAGCCGGTTCATGGCAGGATCTTTTCTGCTCCTCTGGGCAGTGTACGCCATCGTGAGCGCGGCCATCCAGGGCCTCCTGCTGCTCCAGGACCTGCCCTCACCCATGGTCCTGGTTCAGGGGTTGGCCGAGGGTCTGATCCTCTTCCTGGCCCTCTTCCCCTTCCCGGGCTTCTTCTCCCTGGTGATCATCGCAGGGGCCATCCTCTCGTGGGTGAGCCCCGATCCGAGAAACCCCATCGTGCAGGCCCTGTACGGCATCTCGGAGCCCCTGCTCGCCCCCTTTCGGCGCCTCCTGCCCAACCTGGGGGGCATCGACCTGTCGCCCATCCTGGCCCTCCTGGCATTTCAGATCCTGGGGGGGCTGGGCCAACAGGCCGTGCTGGAGGCGCTCAAGGCCCTCCGGTGACTCACCCGCCGCATCGGATCTGCCGGGCCTGCCGGATGACGGCGAGCTGCATGCCGATGGCGGGTATATCGGGGTGGCCCCCCAGGGCCCGGGAGATCTCCCGAAAGGACTCGCCGGCCTCCCGCCGCCTCCGCACCTCGGCCACCAGCCGGGGGTCGTACTCGGATAAAATGGCCTCCGCTTCCCGCATGATATGGGCGGACGCCCGGCGGCGGCTGGCCTCCGTGGGGAAGAAGCGCTCCACCATGGACCGGCGTGGAGGCACCGGGTCGGATCCCATGGATCGCCTCCGCGGGCCTTCCCCCTAGAAGGCCCGCATGTCCTCGTGATACTCCTGAAGGCTCCGCACCCCCACCGTCTTCTTCTTCAGGGCCTCGATGCCGTTGACCGTGGCGGCGGCCCCGCTCACGGTGGTGACGATGGGGATGTTGAAGGCCACGGCCGTGCTCCGGATGGCCACCTCGTCCCGGCGGGGGATGCGCCCGGCGGCGGGGGTATTGATGATGAGCTGAATCTGCCCGTTCTTGATGAGGTCCACCACGTTGGGCCGCCCCTCGGAGACCTTGCGGATCTTGGTCACCTCGATGTCGTTGCGCACCAGGGCATGGGCCGTCCCCTCGGTGGCCACGATGTCGAACCCCAGGTCCACCAGCCGCTTGACGATGTACAGGATGTTGCGCTTGTCCTTGTTCTTGACGCTCACGAAGACGGTCCCCTCCAGGGGGAGTCTCAGGTCCGAGGCGATCTGGCTCTTGGCGAAGGCCATGCCGAAGGTGGCGTCAATGCCCATGACCTCGCCGGTGGAGCGCATCTCCGGCCCCAGGATGGTGTCCACGCCGGGAAAGCGCTTGAACGGGAAGACCGACTCCTTGACCGCCAAGTGGGGGATCTCCACCTCCCGCAGCACCCCCATCTCCTTGAGGGTGTGCCCCAGCATGGCCTTGGTGGCCACCTTGGCCCACGGGACGCCCGTGGCCTTGCTCACGAATGGAACGGTCCGGGAGGCCCGCGGGTTGACCTCCAGGACGTAGATCACGTCGTTTTTCACCGCGTACTGGATGTTCATGAGCCCCACCACCTGGAGCTCCCGCGCCAGGGCGTGGGTGTTCTGGCGGATGGCCTGCACCACGGCCTCGTTGAGGGTGACGGGGGGCAGCACGCAGGCGCTGTCTCCCGAGTGGATCCCCGCCTCCTCCACATGCTCCATGATGCCCGCGATGACCACGTCGCGCCCGTCGGCCACGGCGTCCACGTCCACCTCGATGGCGTCCTCCAGGTACTTGTCGATGAGGATGGGACGGTCGGGCGAGGCCTCCACGGCCAGGGCCATGTACGCCTCGAGGTCGGCCTCGTGGTACACGATCTCCATGGCCCTTCCCCCCAGGACGAACGAGGGGCGCACCACCACCGGGTAGCCGATCTCGGCCGCCACGGCCTTGGCCTGGGCGAACGAGACGGCCGTTCCGTTCTCCGGCTGCACCAGGTTGAGCTTCCGGAGCAGGGCCTGGAAGCGCTCCCGGTCCTCGGCGCGGTCGATGCTATCCGACGAGGTCCCCAGCAGGCGGACCCCCGCCCGCTGCAACGGAACGGCCAGGTTGAGGGGGGTCTGCCCCCCGAACTGCACGATGACCCCGATGGGCTTCTCGCGCTCCACGATGGCGAGGACATCCTCCCGGGTGAGGGGCTCGAAATACAGCCGGTCCGACGTGTCGTAGTCGGTGCTCACCGTCTCGGGATTGGAGTTCACCATGATGCTCTCGTATCCCAGCTCCCGCAGGGCGAACGACGCGTGGCAGCAGCAGTAGTCGAACTCGATGCCTTGCCCGATGCGGTTGGGCCCCCCCCCGAGGATCATGACCTTGGGCCGGTCCGAGGTGCGGCTCTCGTCCACGGTCTCGTATGTGGAGTAGTAATAGGGGGTATAGGCCTCGAACTCGGCGGCGCACGTGTCCACCAGCTTGAAGGCCGGCAGCACGCCCAGGGAGATGCGCAGCTGGCGGACGGTCTCCTCGTCCGTGCGCCACAGGTGGGCCAGCTGGACGTCCGAGAACCCCCGCGACTTGGCCGTGCGCAGCACGCCCTGCGAGACCCGCTCCTGAAGCTCCCCCAGGGTCAACGGGTGCGCCCGGGCCTCGGCCCCCGGCCCCGCTGCTGCGATCTGCGCCTCCGCCTCCACGATCTGGCGGATATGATGCAGGAACCAGGGGTCGATCCGGGTGAGGCGGTGGATCTCGTCGATCTCCATCCCCTCGGCCAGGGCCAGGCGGATGAAGAAGATCCGCAGGGCGTTGGGGATCCGAAGCCGCTCCCGGATTCGGTCCATGAACCCGGCGCGGTCCTGGGGTCCGGCCTCCCTGTCTGCCTCCAGGAGCCGCAGCTGAACCGGCCCGCTCCTGTGCGCCTCCCCGGGGTGATGCGCTGCCGAAAAGACGATCCCGTCCTTGCCGTCTCCGCCCAGACCGAAACGCCCGATCTCCAGCGACCGCAGCCCCTTTTGCAGCGCCTCCTTGAAGGTCCGGCCGATGGCCATGGTCTCTCCCACGGACTTCATGGCCGTGGTGAGGGTGGGATCGGCCCCGGGGAACTTCTCGAAGGTGAACCGCGGGATCTTCACCACACAGTAGTCGATGGTCGGTTCGAAGGAGGCCGGGGTCTCCCGGGTGATGTCGTTGGCGATCTCGTCCAGGGTGTATCCCACGGCCAGCTTGGCGGCGATCTTGGCGATGGGAAACCCCGTGGCCTTGGAGGCCAGGGCCGAGCTGCGCGAGACCCTGGGGTTCATCTCGATGACCACCATGCGGCCGTCGGCCGGGTTCAGGGCGAACTGGATGTTGGACCCCCCGGTCTCCACCCCGATCTCCCGGATGCAGGCGATGGCCGCGTCGCGCATCCGCTGGTACTCCCGATCGGTGAGGGTTTGGGCCGGGGCCACGGTGATGCTGTCCCCCGTGTGCACCCCCATGGGGTCTAGGTTCTCGATGGAGCAGATGATGACCACGTTGTCCCTCAGGTCGCGCATGACCTCCAGCTCGAACTCCTTCCAGCCGATGACGGACTCCTCGATGAGGACCTGGCGGATCATGCTGGCGTCCAGGCCGCGACCGACCCTCTCATCCAGCTCCTGGATGTTGTACGCCACCCCCCCCCCGATGCCCCCCAGGGTGAAGGCCGGCCGGATGATGACCGGGAACCCGATGCCCTCCACCACCTCCCGGGCCTCCTCCAGCGAGTGGGCCAGGCCGCTCCGGGGAAGGTCCAGGCCGATGCGGGCCATGGCCTCCCGGAATAGCTCCCGGTTCTCGGCCTTCTGGATGGCGTGGAGGTCGGCCCCGATCATCTGCACGCCCAGGCGCCCGAGGAAGCCGGACTCAGCCAGGCAGACAGCCACATTGAGGGCCGTTTGCCCCCCCAGCGTGGGCAGGAGGGCGTCGGGACGCTCCCGCTCGATGACCCGTTCGAGGATCTCCGGGGTGATGGGCTCCACGTATGTGCGGTGGGCCATCTCGGGATCGGTCATGATGGTGGCCGGATTGCTGTTGACGAGGACGACCTCGAAGCCCTCCTCCCGCAGGGCCTTGCACGCCTGGGTGCCCGAGTAGTCGAACTCGCACGCCTGGCCGATGACGATGGGGCCCGAGCCGATGATGAGGATCTTGCGGATGTCGGTGCGTTTGGGCATGGAATGGGGCTGTCCCTTGTGAACCGTCAGTCGCGCGTTGGGGCCCACCCCCATCCCCTGGGGCAGGGGAAAGGGTTTGCCGGTTCATCCACGAACCACATGCCACGGGCCACGGTCGACGCCACTTTCAGCGTCGGTTTTTCTCCATCATCTCAACGAAATCCCGGAAGAGGTACGAGGCGTCGTGGGGGCCGGGCGAGGCCTCGGGGTGGTACTGGACCGAGAAGACGGGCAGGCTGCGATGCCGCATCCCTTCCAGGGTCTGGTCGTTGAGGTTGACGTGGGTCAGCACCACCTGGTCGGGATCCAGGCTCTCCATGTCCACGCAGAAACCGTGGTTCTGGGCCGTGATGTCCACCTTGCCCGAGGCGAGGTCCTTGACCGGCTGGTTACCGCCTCGATGTCCGAACTTGAGCTTGAAGGTCCTTCCCCCCAGGGCCAGCCCCAGGATCTGGTGCCCCAGGCAGATGCCGAAGATGGGCCGGCGGCCCAAGAGCTGCCGCACGCTCTCGACGACGTACGGCACCCCCTCGGGATCGCCCGGCCCATTGGAGAGAAAGATCCCCTCCGGGTCCAGCTCCAGGATCTCCCGGGCCGTGGCGTGGGCCGGGAGCACCGTGACGTCGCAGCCCGCCGCCCTCAGGAGCCTCAGGATGTTGTACTTGATGCCGCAGTCCAGGGCCGCCACCCGGTAGGGCGGGAGCGGGGCTCGGGAGGCATCCCTCAAGAACCCTTGCGACCATTGATCCTCGCCCAGTCGGGACCGCGGGTCCTCCCAGGTGTAGGCCTCGCGGCACGTCACCTCCTTGACCAGGTCCCGCCCGACCAGGCCCGGCGAGGCGCATGCCTTGCGCACCAGGCTCCTGGGGTCGAGGTCGGCGGTGGAGAGCACGGCCTTCATGGCACCGGCCTGCCGGATGTGCTTGGTCAGCGCCCGCGTGTCGATCCCCTCGACGCCCACGATGCCGTGCCGCTTGAGGTAGTCGCCCAGAGAGCCGGTGGCCCGCCAGTTGCTGTAGGCCGGGGCGCACTCCTTCACCACGAATCCCTCCACGTGGGGCCGCCACGACTCCACGTCCTGATCGTTGACCCCGTAGTTGCCGATGAGGGGGTAGGTCATGGTGACGATCTGGCCTTTGTAGGAAGGGTCGGTGAGGATCTCCTGGTACCCACACATGGACGTATTGAACACGGCCTCGCCGTACGCCTCTCCCTCGGCACCGAAGGAGGAACCGCAAAACACGGTCCCGTCCTCCAGGGCGATCATGGCTGGTCTTTGTTCCATCCTGTCTCACCGTTGCCCGGCATCCTAAGACCCGCGCCCCGGGAAGTCAACAACGCGGGCCCGTCATGCCGAGACCGAATCAGTCCCATCGAACGGCGGTGCGCGCCTTTCAGTGCTGCAAAACTCGGCCCCGCAGCCTCGAACCGGTCATCCGGCGGGTCAGAAAAGCCCTCTCCCGGCTTCCAGGCAGAAGACCAGGGCCGGGGGCCCCTCCGGGTGAGGGGAGCTCTCCCGCGGGCTCCCCGCCAAGAGGCTCTCCTCGGATCGCCCCGGGAAGAGGAACAACCCGAGGGCCTCCTCCCGCCACCCCTCGCCCCAGGACGGCTCCAGGGCGGTCACGGCCTCCAGCACGTCGCCCAGGACCGCGTCGCGGAAATAGGCGGCGAGGGCCCTGCCCCGGGCCGCCAGGCCCGTCAGCCCCGCCTCGGCCCCAGGCCCCCGGCCCGCCTCCGCCACAAGTGCCTCGACCCGCTCGCAGAATATGCCCCATGTCAGCCGTGAGAAGATGGCCCGGCGGATCCGGCCCGTTTCCCCCAGGTCGGCCGGGGAGAAGCGGGGCACGGGGATCCGGAGAATGACCCAGCAGCTGCGCGCCGGGTCCCCGTCGCCGTCGCATGCCGTTGACCGAAGCCATTCCATGGCCGGGCCATGGTCCGTCAGGAGCACGGGCGACACAGGGCCCCTGGCGGCCGCCCGCATCTCCCCCCATGCCCTGAGCCGCTGGGGGATGAGGAAATCATCCGCTTCCGGGTTCGGCAAGGACCCCTTGTCCCACGCCCACAGCTCGTCATCGTCCCGATCCGGGCCCAAGTGGAGCAGCAGGGCCCGTTCCTGTTCCCTGAGGCCGCGCAGCGCATCGAGGATTTCCCGCCGCTGCCCGGCCAGCACCTGGGCCAGATGCAGCAGCAGCTGGCCTCGAAGCCTCTGCTCCTCCCGCGAGTCCCCTCGGCCTCGGCCGTACTGGCGGATCTCCCGCACGAGCCCGCCGCCTGCCCCCCCCTCCG
The DNA here is from genome assembly GCA_964514105.1 of uncultured Desulfarculaceae bacterium. Classification (GTDB taxonomy): domain Bacteria; phylum Desulfobacterota; class Desulfocorpusculales; order Desulfocorpusculum; family Desulfocorpusculum; genus CAZEPJ01. The sequence continues at coordinate 65,149 of CAZEPJ010000002.1, forward strand.
GCGCCGGGTCCCCTGCGTGCTTCAAGCGGTCCAGATAGCCCGAATACCGATGGATTCCCACGAGCCGCTGGCACTCGGCCAGGAAGGCCTTGGCCCTTGGGGCGTCAAAGGCCACATCCAGGGGGCGCTGAATCTCGGCCCACCCCAGCCTCTGTGCCGCCTCGCTGGCCGGGGCCGGCACCGAGAAGGTCGGCTGGAGCAACTGGACCCTCTCGAACAGGGTCAAAAGCCCCAGGAGGGCCCCTCCATGGAGATCGCTGCCGGGGAAGTATGTGACTGGGGGCAGTGCGCGCATTGCCCTTGGGCCCTGTCCGGGACAATCCATGCGAGGGCCCGACGGCCTTGCCCCTGGAGATCGGAGCCCCCGGGCCTGCGGCGTTGCGTCTGATTGTATTGTAGCACGACCGGCGGTGGAGGTGTGCAGCCCGCCGCCGGCTTCTCACCCGCCCCGCCCTGTGGTACATTAGCCGCCATGGGCCTCAAAGACCTCTTGGGACGCCGGCCGGGAGGCGCTCCCTCCGACCCCGAACCCCCCGTGGATGCCCACGCCATCGACCACCCCGGCATCCTCGCCATGGTGTTTCACCCGAGGCGGGACGCGGGCCCCCCTCCGGACGGCGAGCGGGTCCGGGAGCTCCTGTTCCGCGTGGGGGAGGGGGCGGTCATCGGGTCGCGGCTGTATGCGGCCTCTTCCCGGGCGCCGGTCATCCTCTATTTCCACGGAAATGGCGAGATCGCCAGCGATTACGACGATATCGCTCCCCTGTACATTGCCCGGGGGATGAACCTCCTGGTGGTGGACTACCGGGGATACGGGCGCAGCACAGGGACGCCCACCCTTACGGGAATGATCCGGGACGCCCGGGACGTCTTCGCCTCCGCTCGGCAGCAGCTGGAGGCCTGCGGCTTCCAGGGAAGGCTCTGGGCCATGGGGCGGTCCCTGGGGAGCGCCTCTGCCCTGGAGATCGCCCGGAGCTTCGGATCGCAACTGGGGGGCGTCATCGTGGAGAGCGGCTTCGCCGACACGGTGGGGCTGTTTCAACGGGTGGGCATCCCCGTCCGCCGCCACGCCATCCCCCAGGCCTGGGCTCGATTCAATGTCATGGCCGTGGCCCAGGTGACCATCCCGGTGCTGCTGATCCACGGGGAACGGGACATGCTCATCCCCCTGGCAGACGGGGAGGCCCTCTTGGAGGCATGCCCCAGCGTGCGCAAGGAGCTGGTCGTCATTCCCGGGGCCGGTCACAACGACATCCTGTGGGCTGGAACGGGGCAGTACATGGATGCCGTCACCCGGTTCGTGATGGGAGGTCCATGAGGCCGGGCGGCGGCAGGGGCCGCAGATGACCGGCAGCGGGGGAGACGGGCCCCGGGCTTGGGAGAACGATCGCGAGGTGCTGTCCCATGGGAATCTGGATCCTGTTGAGCCTGGTGTCGGGCTTCGCCCTGTACGTGGCTATCTCGCTCAATCGCCCCATCCTCATCGCGGCAACGGCGGTTGCCACGTCCCTGGGTCTCCTGATGCTCGTCCTTCACGTATTCTTGGCCCGGAAGATCCAGCGGGAGACCCGCCGGCGCTGAAGCCCCCCGCCCATCATCCCGCCGGATCGTCCTGCCGCCGCCTGGATGCGTGCAGAAAGCTCTCCAGTTTCTCCCTGAGTTCGGGTGGGATCTCCTCCGGCCGGATGGATCTGCAGATCTCCGTGGTCTTGCGGTAGGTGTTCAGGAAGGACAGGCAGGGTGGACAGTCGCCCATATGGCGCTTCAGCTCCTGCTCCTCTTGGTCCGGAAGGTCGCCCTCCAGGAGGTCGCACAGCAGGTCCACCACGCCCTGGCATGTGTGTCGATGGCGCCGGTCGCTACGATCCTTCATGGGTCCCGTGCCTCATTGTCTCCCTGAAATAGGAGGATAGCATGCCCCGCAAGGCCAGCCTGGCCCGGTGCAGCCGGGACTTGACGGCGGGCAGGCTCAGCTCCAGGATCTCCCCCATGTCCCGGAGGGAGAACCCCTCCACGTCCTTCATGACCAGGACCGCCTTGAGGTCTTCCGGAAGGCTGTCGATGGCTTCCTGGATCGTCCTGCGGGCCTCCGCGGACAGGAGGTGATCCAGGGGGGCCTGAGACCAATCGACGATCTCCTGGGCGTGACGGCCCTCTTCGGTGAAGGTCGGCAGAAACTCGTCGAGAGGCACGGTCTCCCGCCGCCGCCGGCGCGATCGGACCCGATCCAGGCTGGCGTTCACCGTGATGCGGTACATCCAGGTGAGGACGGCCGAGCGCTCCTCGAACGCCTCCACCCGCCGAAACACGGCCAGCAGCACGTCCTGGGTCACATCCTGGGCCTCCATGACGTCCTGGGTGATGCCGTAGGCCAGCCGGTAGATCTGAGGGAGATAGGTCTCGACCATGACCCGATAGGCCTCGGGCTGGCCCTCCCGAAGCCCCTGGACCAGAAGCTCGTCGCGCAGCGCCGGTGCGGCAAGTGAATCGGCCATGGCCTGGGAATCCTCCCGCAACGCCCCGTCCTCCTTTCTGCCTTTCCTTACTATGGACCTGCGGCGCCGGGCAATCAAGGACCCAGGGGCAGGAACAGGTCCCTGCGGTGATGCCACCGGCGGTAAAAGACATGGAAATTGGCCCGGCTGCGCCGCGCACGCTCCATCTCGTCCATCTCCTCCCAGACTCGGTGGCCATGCAGGCGCATGGGCAGGCAGGGCGCCACCCGGATCCGATACCCGTGGCTCCGGATGCGAAAAGAGTAGTCCAGGTCCAGGTGCCGGTAGAACCGAAACCGCTCGTCCATCCACCCGACCTCCCCCACGACCCGCCTGGGCAGCGCGAAGCAGTACAGGGTCATGGCGTGGACCTCGGGACCGGGGGACTGACGGAACTCCTTGCAGTCGGCGGTGACAAGGCCCATGGCCCCCGTCGCCCCCACCCTTGCCTCCCCCAGGGCCGCCCTGAGCGGGGCGAAGATATCGCCCGCGGCCTCGAAGCTCACGTCCAACAGGAGCACCACGGCCCCCAGGGCCTGGCGCAACGCCACGTTCCGAAGCGCCCCCTCGCCCAGGGGGTGGTCCGCGTACCAGAGGACCAGGTCCGGGTCCGCCGCGGCCAAGCCCCCCACCCGCTCCCGGGTCGCATCCACGGATCCCCCCTCGGCCACCACGACCTGCACCCGATAGCCGGCACTGTGGCGGCGCACGGACTCATAGCACCGCAGGAGTTCTTCCCAGTTGTTTTGCGCCACGAGGGAGACCGTCACGTCGTATCGGTCCGGCTCGTGGAGGCGGCAGGGGACCTCCGAGACCGAGGATATCTCCCTCCTCCCGCCCCGCCGCTCGGCCCTGGCGCGACGCAGCAGGACGGTCCCTCCATGGGTGTCGCGCACTTCCAGGCCCTGGAACTCCAGGTTCTCTCGGATGGCGTCGGCCTCGGTGAAGTGCCCCGCCGCGCGCAGGCCCTCCCTTTGCCTGGCCTGGGCGGCCGACGGGGGTGCGATGGCCCGGGCCGCCTCGGGCCAGTCCGCCAGCCCCAGCCCCAGGACCGCGTCGAAACGGACCAGGAGCCGGGCCCGCTGGCCGGGGCTCAGGGAGCGGTCCCCAAGCATGCCCCAGACCGCATCCAGGGCCCTGGGGAGCCCCAGGTCCTCGGTCACGGCCTTCTGAAAGCGGGATTGCCACGCCTGTTCTGCGGGATCCCGTCCCTCGGGCTCGTGCCGCCACGAGGGGTCCTCCACATGGCGGCGCAGGTGGGAGAGGCCCCGCTGGGCGGCCTTCAAGGCCCGGAACGTGAAATTGAGGCGGGAGCGGTAGTGCAGGGTGAGGCAGAGGTACCGGAAGGCCAGGGGATCGAACCCCCGGGCCTCCAGGTCCCGGACCGTGTAGTCATTGCCCGCCGACTTGGCCATCTTCAATCCGTCGGCCAGCAGGTGCGCCCCGTGCACCCAGTAGCGGACCACCCGGGCGCCTGTGACGGACTCGGACTGGGCGATCTCGTCCTCGTGGTGGGGAAAGACGTTGTCCACGCCCCCGGTGTGGATGTCGAAGGTCTCCCCCAGGTAGTGCATGGACATGGCCGAGCACTCGATGTGCCACCCCGGAAAGCCCTCGCCCCAGGGGCTGGGCCATTTCATCTCCCGGCCGGGCTCGGCGGCCTTCCACAGGGCGAAGTCCTCGGGATGGCGCTTGAGGGGGTCGACCTCGCCGCGCACGCCGGCGCGCAACGCCGCCCCCACATTGCCCGACAGCGCCCCATAGTCGGGGAACCCCCCCACGTGGAAGTAGATGTTCCCCCCGGCCGCATAGGCAACCCCCTTTTGCAGCATCCGCTCGATGAGGGCGATGCACTGGGGGATGTGCTCCGTGGCCCTGGGAAAACGGTCCGCCGGCAGGATATTGAGGCGCCCCTCGTCCTGAAGGAACGACTCCGTGTAGTGCCGGGCGATCTCCCGGGAACTCTTGCCCGCCGCCCGCGCGGCGGCGATGACCTTGTCCTCACCCCGGTCCAGGAGCTCCTGGCGCATGTGCCCCACGTCCGTGATGTTCTTGACGTGGAAGACGCCATAGCCCAGGTACAGGAGGGCCCGCCTGAGCCAGTCGGCCAGCAGATATGTGCGCAGGTTGCCGATGTGAACGTCCCGGTACACGGTGGGCCCGCAGGTATAGATCGTCACCCGCCCGGGATCCAGGGGCTCGAATCGTTCCTTTCGGCGGGTCAGGGTGTTATAAAGGCGCATGACGTGTCCCCGTTGGGAGACCGGAAGACCGGCTCTCCCGGCCGGTCACACACCCAGTATAGCACCATGGCCGCCATGGACAACGCGGGCCCCCACCGGATACACTGGGCCCACAGGAGGGAAGGGGTATGGAGGCCTGGCGCGGGATGCTTCACCACGCGGGGGGCGTGACCCTCGAGGTCGTCGCCCTGCTCGTCCTGTCGATCCTGATCCTCCTGCTGTGGCTCCTGTGGCGGACCAGGGGGGGCGTGGGCAGGAGTGCCGGTGAGGAGATCCGCCTCATCGTGGAGCGGGCACTGCTCGAGGAGCGTGCCCACGGGGCCGAGGCCCTCCAGCGCCACGGGTCGGACCTGGCCGAGCGCATCGCCCGGGCGGCCGGGGACCTGCGGCAGTCGGTGGCAGATCGACTGAGCGGGGACTTCCAGGCCATCCAGGAGCGGCTGGAGTCCCGGCTGGCCGCCGGCAGGGGCGAGCTTCAGGAAGGGCTCCTTCGGACCACCGGGGCGCTGGAGCGCAAGTTCTCGGAGCTCCAGGCGGCCACCCAGAAGGACCTGGAGGCCATCCGGGCCAAACTGGACGAGCGGCTCCAGACCATCGGCCAGGAGGTCCAGGCCAAACTGGATCAGAACCTCCGGGAGGGTTTCCAGCACTTCGCGAAGGTCCAGGAGCATCTCAAGGCCGCTGAGGCGCAACTGGCCTCGGTGGGGCAGGTCGGGGCGTCCATCAGCGAGCTCAACGCCCTGCTCAAGCTCCCCCACCTGCGGGGCGGCTTCGGCGAGGCGACCCTGGAGCGCCTGCTCTCGGATTTCCTGCCCGCCCACCTGTTCGAGCTCCAGGCCAACATCGCCGGCGTGGGGCGGGTGGACGCCCTGGTGCGCTTCCCCAAGGCCGGCCTCCCCATCGACTCCAAGTTTCCCCGGGAGCAGGTGCTTCCCCTGTTCGAGGACTCGGGCCCGGACAGGCTGGCCGAGGCCCGCAAGGCCCTCTCCCAGACCCTGCGCACCGAGGCCAACCGCATCGCCAAGTACATCCGGCCCGAGGACGGGACCATGGACATGGCCCTCATGTTCCTGCCCTCCGAGACCCTGTACCTGGAGGCCATCCGGGACGTGCGGCTGTGGGAGGAGCTGGGCCGCAAGAGGGTCCATCCTGTTTCCCCCAACACCCTGGCCATCACCCTTCGCGCCGTGGCCATCGCCCACGATTACTACGAGATGGCCCGCAACGTGGAGCGCACCGTGGAGGAGGTGCGCAAGGCCCAGCGCCACTTCGACCTCTTCCAGCAGCGGTTCGAGGAGGTGGGCAAGGGGCTGGACCGGGCCCAGGACGCCTTCCGCACGGCCAGCACTCATCTGGGCCGCTACGCCGCGTCCGTGCTGAGGCTCCCCGCCCATGGGGAGGCGACCCAGCCGGACGGGGGCCGGCCGGCCCTTCCTCCCGAGGCGTGAGGCCGTCCCCTATCTGCCCGTGTAGTTGGGGGCTCGCTTTTGGAGGAAGGCCCTGACGCCCTCCTCGTAGTCCTGGGTGGAGCGGGGCCAGGCATAGGCCTTGCGCTCCAACTCCAGGGCGCTGTCGAAGGATGCCTCGCCGCCCCGCTGCAGGACCGCCTTCAAAGTCCTGAGGGCCAGGGGGGCTCTCTGCGCGAGCTTCGAAGCCAGCCTCCACACGACATCGTCCAGTTCGCCGTCGGGCACGGCCAGGGTGACCAGGCCCCAGGCCTCGGCCCGCTCCGCCGAGACGGGCTCTCCGGTCATGGCGAAGAGCTTGGTCCGGGCCATTCCCATGAGGCGCAGGGCGCGCTGCGTGCCGCCGCTGCCCGGGATCATACCCAGGCGAATCTCGGGGAGGGCCAGCTGGGAGCGCCGCGTGGCCAGGCGGATGTCGCACGCCAGGGCCAGCTCCAGACCGGCGCCCATGGCATAGCCGTCGATGGCGGCGATGACGGGCTTTCGGCACCTCTCCGGGCAGCCCAGGCTGTCGCCCCACTGTTCCAGGTCCGCCGGGGCGAGAGACAGGAACTCCGCCACGTCCCTCCCCGCGCTGAATGCCTGCCCCCCGGCTCCTCGAATCACCACCACCCGAACGGCGGGGTCCGCATCGAGATCCCCCATGATCCCGGGCAGTGCGTTTCGCATGGCCACGGTCATAGCGTTCATCTTCTCCTGGCGATCGATCCACACGGTCGCCACCCGTTCCCTCCGTTCCACCCGCAAATGCTCACCCATGGCGCCTCCCGACAGACATGACCGCCCTTTCCCGAGGTGTCGGATGCCGGGGCCCTCGGGGCTCATCCTTTCCCCGCGGAGGCGGGCCGATCACGCCTGGCCAAGTTGGGGAGCCCCCCCTGGGACCGATTCGCCGCCTCGCCCCCGCCGGGTCCCCCTATTGGCCCCCACCGGGATCGGTTTGTCAACGCCTCGGCCCCGGTCGGACCCGCACGCCCTCCCCGGCCTGCGAGGCCGGGCCCGTCTGTGTTATAAGAGAGCAGTGGTCTTGGTTCGGGGAAGCGGCTTCAGCGCGGTGGCGACCATGAAGGCACAGGACATCATGAGGCATCTGCCCGGCGTCTCGCCCACGGACACGGTGAGGAAGGTCCTGCGGCGCCTCGACGGTGAGGAGCTCTTCGACGTCCCGGCCGTGGAGGACGGCCGGGTGGCCGGACTCGTGAGCCGACGGGCCATCGAGGAAGCCCTCGCGCAAGGTGAGGATCCGAGGGCTGCCGTTGAGCCCTACCTTCTCAGGGAGGTGCCCCTCGTCCGGGAGGACACAGATCTGGAGGACGTGCCGGTGGGCAGGGCCGCGCTCACCCTCCCGGTCGTGGACGGCCTGGGGAGATACCGCGGGGTCATACAGACCACCCGGGTCTATCAGGCCCTCCTGGAACAGAGGCAGCCCTCCCTTTTCGAGGGCTTGGGCGGGGACGAAGAGGTCCAACGGATCCAGGCCTCCGCGCTGGCCATCGAGGAGTCGCCCCTCTTCCAGTCCATCCTGGACTCGGCCCACGATGGGGTCTTCATCACCGACGGGGAGGGCACGATCCTCTACGTCAACCGATCCTATGAGCGCATATCCGGATACCCGCGCGCGTCAGTCGTCGGTGCCCACTTCCGGGAGCGGTTCAAGAAGGGGCTCATCTTCCCCTCCATCGTCAGGGAGGTCCTGCGTCGAAAGAGGGTCCTGACGATGGTCCAGAAGTACCCTCCGGGGGAGCGGTATGCACTGACCACCTCCCGGCCCATACTGGACGTCGATGGCCGAGTCGTCCGTGTGGTCTCCTGCCTCAGGGACATCAGCGACTTCATCCGGATGCATCACGAGATCCAGGCCTCGCGACAGCTCACGCGGCAGTATTTCAGCGAGTTGCAGCAGCTTCGCAAGGGCGAATTGGGCTTGGGCGGCCTTGTGGCCCGCAGCAAGGCCTTTCAAAACGTCCTCTCCCTGGCGGGCCGCGTGGCCGAGTTCGATACGACCGTGCTGATCATGGGTGAGTCCGGGGCGGGCAAGGAGATGGTGGCCCGCTTCATCCACGAGCGGAGCCCCAGGCGGGCGCGGCCCTTTGTCACGGTCAATTGCGCAGCCATCCCGCCCTCCCTGATGGAGTCCGAGCTGTTCGGGTACGTGAAGGGATCTTTCACGGGGGCAAGTCGGGGAGGCAGGCCGGGGGTGTTCGAGGCCGCAGATACGGGCACCATCCTCCTGGACGAGATCACCGAGATCTCCCTGGAGGCGCAAGCCAAGCTGCTTCGGGTACTGCAGGAAAAGGAGATCTCACGGATCGGCGAGCGGCAGCCGAGGCGCGTGGATGTGCGGGTCCTCGTTGCCACCAACAAGGATCTGGCCCTGGAGGTGGGTTGCGGCAGGTTTCGGGAGGACCTGTACTTCCGCCTCAACGTCGTCCCTTTGGTGGTGCCCCCCCTGAGGGAACGCCGGGAGGATATCCCCATGTTGGCCCTGCAGATGCTCGAACAGCACAACAGGCGCTATCGGAAGCAGAAGACCTTCTCCCCCGAAGTCCTAGACGCCCTCATGGGGTACACCTGGCCGGGGAACGTGCGGGAACTCGCCAACGTGATCGAGTATCTCCTGGTGACCAGCGAGGCAAACGAGATCCGCAGCCGCAACCTCCCTGCCCCGATCCAGAAGGCGACGACGTCCCCCTCGGGAGGGCTCCAGCCCCTTGGTGGGCATCTCCGGGAGCTCAGAAGGACGTACGAGGCGGACCTCATCCGAGAGGCCTTGCGCCAACACGGATCCATCCGGCGGACTGCCCAGGCCCTGGGCGTGCACCCCTCCACTGTGTGGCGGAAGATCACGAGACCGGGCCCCGGCTGAGTGCGCATTCTCGCAAACTCGTCCATATCTTTTTCAATTCCGCGACATATGTAATGGATTGATATGACGAATCTCGTTCCCTATGGCTCACAGTTCGTTGCATTTCTGCAAGAACCCCGCGAGCCGATGGCGCGCAACGCCGGGCCCCGCCGCTGGCACGGAAATCTCTTGCATGGATCCACATGCGGGTTGGTCATCCAGCCGCGGGCGAGGCCCCGGGTCTTTGCGTCGGTTGGGTGTGTATGCACCGCCGGAGGCGTGTCCATGGGAGAGGATTTCAGGAGCTTCCTGAGGGAGATGGAGGAGACCCAGGAGGGCGGATTCGTCCGCATATCCAAGGAGGTGGACCCCCGCTACGAGATCGCCGCCATCGTCACCAAGCTGGAAAGGGACAGGCAACTCCCCCTGCTCTTCTTCGAGCGGGTCCGCGGGCACACCATGCCCGTGGTCGTCAACTGCTACGCCACGCGGGGGCGCGTGGCGCGCGCCCTGGGGATCCCGCAAAAAGGGCTGGAGAAGCGGGTGTTGGCCGCCCTTTCCAATCCCATTGCCCCCATCGAGGTGGAGCGGGCCTCCGTTCAGGAGGTCGTCTCGGAGGGCGAATCGGTCGACTTGGGAAAGCTTCCAGCCATGGTCTATCACGAGACCGACGGGGCGCCCTATATCACCGCCGGCATAGTCCTGGCCAAGGACCCGGACACCGGGGTCTACAACCTGAGCTACAATCGGCTGATGGTCAGGGGAAAGGATCGGCTGGGCGTCTTCATGACCGTGGGCAAGCACCTCAACGCCATGTACGCCAAGATGGAGGCCAGGGGCAGGCCAATGGAGGTGGCCGTCTCCATCGGGAACCACCCGGCCTGGGCCGTCGGGGCCCTGGCCATCGGGCCCTATGTCGAGGACGAGCTCGGTGTCATCGGTGGGTTGAAGGGCACGCCCCTGGAGATGGTCCGTTGCCTGAGCGTGGATCTCCGGGTGCCGGCTGGTGCCGAGATCGTCCTGGAGGGCGTGGTCGAGCCCTTTCAGAGGGAGGAGGAGGGCCCCTTCGGCGAGTTCACGGGCTATTCCATGGCGGCGGCCAGGAACCCCGTCCTGAAGGTCAGGGCCATCACCCACCGCCGGGATCCCATCTACCAGGACATCTGCGGCGGGCAGCATCGGGAGCACCTCACCATGGCCACCATCCCCATGGAGGCCAATTACTTCCGGGCGGTGCAGGCCGCCGTCCCCGAGGTGCAGCGGGTGCGGATGGCGGCTCCATTCACCCTGGTCATCGCCATCAGAAAGCGATATGAGGGACAGGCCCGGACGGCCATGCTGGCCGCCTTTGCCGCCGATCTCTACCTCAAGCACTGCATCGTCGTGGATCACGACGTCGACGTCGCGGACCTCCAGAGGGTTTTCTGGGCCATGGCCACCCGGGTCCAGGCCGGCCGGGACGTCTTCATCGTGCCCGGGGCCAGGGGCTCCTCCCTGGACCCCTCGGCAGACCCCCTGGGGGTGGTGGACAAGATGGGGATCGACGCCACGGCCAAGCCGGACCTCGCCCGCTTCGCCACGAGAAACAGGGTGCCCGAAGAGGTGATGAACAGGATCGACCTGCGGGATTATATCCCCGGTCTCTCATCCCCTTGAGGGGTGCGCCGGGGTCCGGACGTCCGTTGCCGCGACTGGCGGGCCGGGCCCTTGGGCCCGAGTCACTCCCCCGGATTGGATGGGGCCCCCTCCCGGCCACCGGCGGCCCTTGTCCCGCGTCCGCCCTTCCGGGATCTCTGAAGGGCGAAGATCCCGGCCAGGGCCCCCAGGCCCACGAGGTCCGTGACCATCTCCGGGACGATGAGCGACAGGGCCCCCGCCACCAGGACGGCCCGCTCGAGGGCCGTGCACTGGGCCGCGAAGTATCCTGTGAGGGCCCCGGCCAGTGCGACGACCCCCATGCCGGTGGTCAGGACGACCCAAACGACCTCGGGGAGTGTCCCTCGCAAGAGCAGACCGTTGTGGAACACGAAGATGTAGGGAATGAGGAACCCCGGCACGGCGATCCTGAGGGCCATGTTGCCGGTCTCCCAGAGGTCGGACCCGCTGATGGACGCCGCCGCATAGGCGGCCAGTGCCACGGGCGGCGTGATCATGGAGATGACCGCGAAGTACAGGATGAACAGGTGGGCTGCCAGGGGCGCCACGCCGAGCCCGACCAATGCAGGGGCCATGAGGATGGCGCCCAGCAGGTACGCCGCGCTGGTCGGCATCCCCATGCCCAGGATGATGACGGAGACCATGACCAGCAGGAGGCTGACCATGAGGATCCCCCCCGAGGCCTGGATCATCAGCTCGGTGAACTTCAACCCCAGTCCCGAGTGGACGAGGACCCCGATAACCATCCCGGCCACGGCGCAGGGGACGGCCACGCTGGTGGCCTCCCTGCCGGCCTTCTGCAGGGCGTCCAGGACCCTGGCCGGGCCCATGCGGGTGGCCCGTCGCAAGAAGCTGACCACGAGCGTGGCCACGATGGCGCGGAACGCGGCCGTCACCGGCGTGACGGCCCCGCTGATGATGTAGTACACCATAATGGCAAGCGGGATCAGGAGGTGAAGCCTGCCGCCGCGGCCGTCCCCAACGACTGGCATTTCCTCCCGGGTCAATCCCCGGAACCCCCTCCGGGCGGCCTCGAAATCAATGGCGAAGAAAAGGCCCAGATAGTAGAGGCAGGCCGGGACCGCAGCGGCGATGGCCACCTCCCAGTAGCTGATGCCGACCATCTGGGCCAAGAGGAAGGCTGCGGCCCCCATGATGGGGGGCATGAGCTGCCCCCCGGTGGAGGCGGCGGCCTCCACGGCGGCGGCGTAGGCAGGCCTGAAGCCGCTTCGCTTCATCAAGGGGATGGTGAACATCCCGTCCACGACCACGTTGGCCACGGCGCTTCCCGAGATGGTGCCGTACAGGGAGCTGGACACCACGCTCGCCTTGGCGGCGCCCCCCCGCACCCGCCCCGTCACGGCGTAGGCCAGGTCCGAGAAGAGCGCCCCCCCCCCGGACCGCTCAAGAAAAGCCCCGAAGAGGATGAAGTAGAAGACCAATTCCGCCGACACCCCCGTGGGGAGGCCGAAAATCCCGTTGGGGGACAGAACCTGGAGGTCGACGAACCGATCCAAGGACAGACCCCGATGGGCGAGCAGTCCCGGCATGTACCGGCCCGCGAAGCCATAAGCCATGAAGACCCCGGCGATCACGGTGAGACTCCACCCCACGGTCCTCCTGCATGCTTCCAGGAGAAGAATCACCAGGGAGATCCCCAGCACGATGTCCGCACCGGTGGGGTCGTGGACAAAGGCGATGCGCGTGGAGAGCCTTGGAAAGCTCAGGATCAGGCAAACGCCGATGACGAGAGCGCACCCAACCAGGGTGGCGTCGATGAATCGAAAGGCCCTGCGCCCTTTGGCTGCAGGGTGGTTGAGAAAGACCAGGGAGAGGGCGAAGCAGACGTGGACCGGGTAGAGGATCATGGGGTGCAGGAAACCCGTCACCACGGCGTAAAGCTGAAACAGGGACCACGCGATGGCCATGGCAGGCGCGGGTCGCAGGAACTCCTTCCATGCTCGCGCTTCGGTCATCCGCGGGCCTCTCCGGGTCGTAGCCCAACAGATTGGACTTCCGGTTGCCAACCGGTCAGGCACACGCCCGATTCCGTCGTAATGGCTCAGGTGGGCGGCGCAGGTCCGGGCGAAGAATGAGTCCTCGGATCCACCATCGCGCGCGGGGAGTCATTGCGGGCTCCCCGCGTCCCTCGGAACCCGCAGCCCCGCAGACCGTCGATGGAACCGGAACGCCAGGATCATTTCAGCATCCCCTTCTCCCGGTAGTATTTCTCCGCGCCCGGGTGAAGCGGCACGCCGTACTTCCTGAAGTTCCAGGCTTGGGCGGGATCGAAATCCTTCAACGCGGCGTGACCCTTCACCAGATCCTCTTTTTTCTCCACGAGGGTCTTGGTCAGGACGTAGGCCACCTCTGGCTTGATGTCCCTGTGGGCCACCAGCATGGTGGGCCAACCCAGCATGGCCACGTCCTGGTCCTGTCCTTTGAACGTCTTGGCCGGGAGGAAGTCCTTTTCAAATCCGAATTCCTCCAGCTTTCTGATCACCTCATCCCCCATGGGCAGGAAGACGAGTTCCGTGGAGATGGCCAACTCGGAAATGGCCGGATGCCCCGCCACGATCATGTTGATCCAGACGTCCGCCTTGCCGTCCATCATCTGGTTCTGGGCCACATTGGTCGCTGTGGGGGTCACGGACCCGCCCCAGGACTTGATGTCGTCGTAGCTCATCCCGTAGGCCTGCAGGATCAGCTTCATGGACGTCTCCGAGGCGCTCCCCACGGGTTGGGAGACGATCCTCACCGGCATCTTCTTCTTGGCCACATCCTCCAGGGAGGTGATCCCGGAACGCTTGGTCGCGATGATGCCCGCATAGTACCGGTCCAGACCTCCCACCAAACCCGTGATCACGTCGATCTTCTTGGAGAAGGCGACCTTGCCATTGATGGCCCAGTTGGCGGTCACACCGAAAAGAAGCCCGAGGTCCGCGTCCTCCTTCTCGATGAGCAAGGCGTTGCCGACCCCGCCCGCGAAGGGCAGCACGTCGATGGTGGACCCCTTGGGCAACACCTCCCTCCAGAGCTTGGCGAACGTGGCGCCGTACACGTAGTACGCGCTGCCCAGGTCCATGGTCCCCATGCGCAGATGGGCCGGACCCCTCAGCTCCTGGCCGAGCGCTCCTGTCGCGCAGACCAGAAGGGCGCTCAGGGTCAAGACCAGAGAAACCCTTTTCATCGCTCCCTCCTCCCTCCGGATGCCATAGTCCCCCATCGTTCCATTCGTCGGGAACCCATGCCAATGGCCCGGCAGTCTATCGGTGAATGAACCACTCCCCGCCTTTGATTTCGGCCACGAAGATGGGTTTGTCCGCGTCTCCATCCGCGTTGAAGGCCACGGGCCCCACAATTCCCTTGAAATCCTTGATCTCACTCAGCCCTTTCATGATGAGTTCCCGGTCCTTGGCCAGGTCAGAGGGCTTGTTGGTCACGCCCATTTTCTCCATCACGTACTTGAGGAAATGGATGGTCTCGTACACGTTGGCGTCATACATGATCGGTTCGGGGGGATCGTACCCCTTGGCTCTCGCTCTGCCGACGAATGCGTCCACGAATTTCTTGGGGGCGATGGAGTGGTGGAAGGTGCAGGGTGCGAGAGTCCCCTCGGCGTCTGCTCCGCCCTGTTTGGGAAAGTACTCGTTAATGAAAGGGCTCCCTCCCACCAGGGGTTGTTTGAGACCCTGACGTCGGAGCTCCTTGACGAAGGTGATGGCATCGAAATACACGCCTCCAAATCCAACTCCATCGAAAGACTTCCCCTTCAATTTGGTCACCTGGGGCCGCATGTCGAAATCCTTGGTCTGGTAGGTGACGTCATCCCCTTCGGTCACCACCTCGACCCCCATCTTCTTGAAGACGGCGGGGAGCACTTTGCTGCCTAGCGTGAGGCCGATGGCGTCTTTCACATCGTACACCATCGCCACCTTCTTGACGTCGTACGTCTCCTTGAACGCCTTCACAGCCACATGGCCCATGCGGATCTCATCGATGGTGTTCCGGAAACAGTACGGCCTGTGCTCTTTGGCGAGGCCCGGTTTGGAGGAAGCCTGGGAGATCATGGGGATGCCCATCTTGTTTCCCACAGGAAAGGCCACCTCGGCCTCGGAGGTGGAAAAAGGCCCAATAATGGCGAGAACCTGGTCGTCGGATACGAGCTTCCGGACGATGCGCGTGGCCTCCGCGGGCTTGCTCCCCGTGTCGTACGTGACGAGGCGCATGGGCACACCGCCAACCCCGCCAGCCGCATTGATCTCCTCGATGGCGATCTGAGCGGCAATCTCGTTCTTGGTTGTCCAGTCGCGCCACATCCCGGTCAATCCCCAGGCCCCCCCGATGAGGACCTCCTTGCCAGCCAGCTTTGCCTGGGCAAGAGATTCACCCGAAGGGACAAGAAGGCAGGCCACCACCAGAAGGACCACCCCCCCCGTCAAGACGCCCCGCTTCCCTCGGAAGTTGGGATGCAAACGTTCTCTTGTCATCACGCACCTCCTCTCTCGGTCGGTTTGAAACACACCTTGTCCCCCAATGGGACAAGGAACTGCGCGACTCTCATGATGGGGCGCCAGAATGACCCGGGTCGCTGCCGGCCCCCGTCCAGCCACATGGCCACGATTCCATCCTGGACTCGTCTCTTCACCCTCCTGTGGCGCAGTGCATTACGGCCGCGCGCCCTCATCTCGAGGACGGGGGGAACGTTCGCTTGCCAGGGGCCGCCCCAAGGTACGCTGCGTGAAGCGCCGCGCTCTGGAGAAGCTCTTGAGAGGTTCCGTAGAGCACAACACGGCCAGTCTCCATCACATATCCGCGGTCGGCCACCTTGAGGGCCTTGCGAGCGTTTTGTTCCACCAGCAATATGGTGATCCCCGTCTGATGCAGCTTCGCGACGATGGAGAAGATCTCAGCCACCAGAAGAGGGGATAGCCCCAGCGACGGTTCGTCCAGCATGAGCAGACGGGGGCGCGCCAGAATGGCTCGCCCGATGGCCAGCATCTGTTGTTCTCCGCCCGAGAGCACATCGGCCGGCAGGCGTCGCCGCTGCGACAGGATGGGGAAAAGACGAAAGATCTCCTCGATCTCCTCTCCCAGCGTCGCCTGATTCGATCGGGCGTACGCTCCCATCTGCAGGTTCTCGTGCACGGTCATCCTTCCGAGGACGCGCCTCCCCTCGGGAACCAGGACCAACCCAAGCTTCACCCGGGCGGCGGCTGAGATGGATCCGATATCGGCGCCCTGGAACTCGATTCCCCCCCCTGTAAGTGGAACCACCCCACAGATGACCTTCATAAGGGTGCTCTTCCCGGCCCCATTGGCGCCGATGAGGGTCACGATCTCTCTCCTCTCGATGACAAGGGACACTCCCCTCAGGACCTGGATCCTCCCGTATCCCGCCTCCAGATTCTCGATCCTGAGCATTTACTCCTCACTTCCCAGGTACGCCTCGATGACTTGGTCGCTCGCCCGAATCTGGTCGGCAGTCCCTTCAGCAATCTTCTCGCCGAAGTTGAGCACGAAAATGTGGTGGCAGAGCCCCATGATGACCCTCATGTCGTGTTCGATGATCAAGAGGGAGACACCGCGTTCGTGGATCCTATGCAACGTCGTTAGCAACTCCTCGCTCTCCTGTATGTTCAGTCCTGCCGCCGGCTCGTCCAGTAGAAGGAGACTGGGTCTGGTCGCAAGCGCCCTGGCAATCTCCACCTTCCGCTGAATCCCGTAGGGCAGGGTGGAAGCCTTGTGCTCCTTGACCCGCTCAAGGCCCAAGAGGCCTACGATCTCTTCGGCTTCATCGATCCGACCTCTCTCCCAGTGCGGTGCGGAGGGCCATCCCCGTCTTCCATCGCGCTTGCCGAGAAAGTTCTGCCCAACAAGCACGTGCTCCCATGCGGAAAGATTTGCGAAAAGGCGAATGGTCTGAAAGGTCCTGGCAATGCCTAAGCGGGTGATCCTGTGTGGTTGCAGACGCGTCACCTCTTCGTCCCGGAAGAAGATCGAACCTCTGGTGCACGGGTACGCTCCTGTGACAAGGTTGAACACCGTTGTCTTACCGGCGCCGTTGGGCCCGATGAGGCCACAGATGCTCCCCGGCGGGACGGAGAGGCTGAGGTCCCGCACAGCCATCACACCGCCGAAGGATTTGGACACTCCCTGAAGGGTGAGTATGGCCCCCCCCGTCAAGACGCCCCCTTTCGTCGATTCGGCATCCAAAATCGCCACCGAAGAACGTCCCGAGTCAAGAGACCCGAGGGTCTGGCGATCATGAGGCCGACGATGATCAGTCCAAAGAAGGCCCCTCTCCAGTCTTGGAGGAACCGGAGAAACTCGGGCAACAGCGTAAAAATGGCCGCTCCCAGCAGTCCACCCCAGAAGGTGAGCATTCCACCCAAGATCACGAAAAGGACCATATGAATGGACTCCCACACATTGAAGAACTCGGGCTCGATGTAAAGGTAGTAGTGAGCGTAAAGGCCGCCGCCCAACCCGGCGATAAATGCCCCCAGGCCAAACGAGCCCACCTTCAAGAACACGATGTTGATGCCCATCAGTTCGCTGACGGTGTCGTCGTCATGGATGGCGATCATGGAAAGGCCCATCCGCGTTCGGGAGAGAAGGGAGAATACCAGGGCGAAAAAGAAAACCCACCCCCAGATCCAGGTCGGGGAGATGGGGGCGTCCCCGATCCCACGGAACCCATAAGCCCCCCCAGTCCACGACGTGAGGAAGTTCATGAAGAAATTCCTCACGATCTCGCCGAAGGCCAAGGTGATCATGGCCAGGAAGATTCCCCGGATCCTCAGTGCTGGGAATCCCACCAAGAGCCCGACGAAACCCGCCGCAAATCCGCCGGCCACCAGCGCGAGAGGGAGGGGAACCTGGGCATGAGCCGTGAGAATGGCCGAAATGTAGGCCCCGATGGCCATGAACCCCGCATTTCCCACGGAAAGTTGTCCCGCGGCCATGGGGCAATACACGCTCCAGGCCAGCAGGATGTTGATTCCCAAAGCAGAAAAGAGATCCAGATGGTAGCTGCTCACGATCAGATCCTCTGCCTGCCCGCCTGCATCATGCCCAGGATCCCCTGGGGCCGGATCAGGAGCGCCAGGAACAGGGCCCCGTACACGGCGAAATCCTTGGCCGGCGCACCCCAATACCCCACGCTCAAGACCTCGGTTACGCCGATCAACATCCCCCCCACGATGGCCCCCCGCAAGTTGCCCATTCCACCCACGATCATGGCCGCAATCCCCTTGATGCCCGGCTCCATGCCCATGAAAGGGGAAACCATGGAGAAACTCAGCCCGAAGAGGATGCCGCTGGCTCCGGCCAGAGCCCCGGAGAGAAAGAAGGTGGTCGATATGATGCGGTTGGAGTCCACGCCGAGGATGTTGGCGGTCTCGATGCTCTCTGCCACCGCCCGCATCCCTCTGCCCAGCCGAGTCCTCTGGATGAACAGATCCAGACCAACCATCAGGAGGACCGCAGCCGCCAAGAAAATGACCTGCGTTGAGGAGATGAGAAGGGGTCCCACATGGAAATCCACTGGCTCCAACCACCGGGGAAACTGGGATCGTTCCGAGCCCCACAGGTTCACCGTCACGTTCTGGAGGAATATGGAGAAACCGATGGTGCTCAGCAGAGGGATCAGGGGTGGTGCTTGACGCAGGGGCCGAAAAGAAAAACGCTCGATGGTCAGCGAGACGATGCCCGCACAGAGAACGGCCAGCGGGAGGGCGACATAGAAGGAGAGGCCCATGCGGACGAAGGTCACCCCCAGGATCGCCCCCACCATGAAAACCTCGCCAATGGCGAAGTTGAGCATGTTCAGGATGCCCATCAGGACGGTGAAGGCCATGGCGATCAGGGCATAGGTGCTCCCGAGCATGATGCCATTGAACAGTTGCTGGAGGAACACGACTCCCCTCCGCACCTCTGCTTCCCCCATCTCCCCGAAGGGAAGCGAGGGATCCTGCACTCCTAGTCCAATGGGCGTTCGGTGATCTGACTCCCGCCCACCTCGTAGTCCAACCAACGCACCCGGGGTTTGGGCTTTCTCCCCCGCATCGCGTCGTCCAGCCAGAGCAGAAACCGCCTCGCCTTGGCCGATCGTCCCACTGCCTTTGTGGCCACTTTGTGATACCACACATTGGGCCGGTTCCATGGGCAGACACTGATACACCGGGCGCAGTCGTTCCACTTGTGAGGATTCGCCACCCAGAAGCGCAGGCAACGCCCGGGATCCACGTTCCATTTTTCCACCCCGCGGATGATTTCTCTTCCACCGTGGGGAATGGCTTGGGAGGGACAGTTCTCGGCGCACTTGCGGCAGACCTGGCAGGTAGACACGACGCCGATGTCCACGGGGCTGTCCGCGGCGAGGGGGAGATCTGTGGTGACCGTAGCCAGCCGCACTCTGGGGCCGAACGGACCGGTGATGAGGATGCCGTTTCTGGATAGCTCTCCAAGCCCCGCTTCGACCGCGATGGGCACATGGAGGACCCACTCGTTGATGAAGAAGTGGGCCCGGGCGGGGAAACCCAGTTCGCGGATGTATGCGGCCAAGGGGACAGCCACCTTGGCCGCGTTGTAATAGCCGAGGCCCACCTCTGCGTTGTCGATCCAGCCGGGGGAGTACCGCATGCGCCCGTAGTCCATCTCCACAGCGATGGAAATGGCATAACGGTGAGGCAAACGGATCTCCTCGCCCGCACTTCCCTTGGCGACATCGATGCGAAGCCCCGTGTGGCTATACACGTACGCGGGATTCAGCTGGCAGATGCCCACCAGATCCGCGCCCAGGAAGCGCGCTACCTCCTTGATCAGAGCCGACATACGATCCGGGCTCGGCACCCTCTCCCTTCTCGGATTGATAGGACCGTCCGCCACGCTGCGCCAGGAGCGCATGGCCACGTTGATGGCCCTCGTCTCCGGGTAGAAGATGCGACGGAAGGGGTCCGCCGACTCGCAGGTCCACCGCTGCTGCACTCTTTCCCCCAGGCCGCCCACTGCAGCCAGTGTGTGCATCTGCTGCCGTTGGTCGAACCGCCCCTGCGCGCCCACGATGGGCGTCGTGACTCCCGTGCGATGTTTCATGGTCAACTCCACATCTGAACCTTTCAGAAGGGGACCCCCTCCCGCTCGTCAACGAATCTCTTGGCCTTGTGGTCCCACCTGGGAAGAGTGCCGGGCTCGACCACCTCCACGGTCGCACGGATGTTGAGGCCCATATGCAGCGCCCTTTCCACCCCGTGCCGCAGCGGATCGTGCGCGTTCGAAGGCCTGGTAATCGCGGGTTCGATCCTCACCACGATCTCATCCAGGGACTGCACCCGCGTGAACTTCACCTGAAACTCCACCACCTCGGGAAAGCTTCGGATGATTTCCTCGATCTTGCTGGGGTAGACGATGATTCCTCGGATCTTCTTCATGTCGTCAATTCGCCCGAGAACGCTCCCCTCCAAGGCGAAGAGGGTCCGTCCGCAGGGGCAAGCCCGATCAGCCACTCGCACAATATCCCGGGTCCGGTACCTGAGGAACGGCATGGCCTTTCGTTCCAGGTTGGTAAGCACCAGCTCTCCCACTCCCCCTCGGCCCACGGGCAAGTCGGTCTCAAGATCAAGGACCTCGGGGAAGGCCCAGTCCTCGTTCACATGGGTGATCCCAGACTGAAACTCGCAGTTAAAGCCCCATGGTCCAATCTCGGTGGAACCCAGAAAATCGAAGCACTTGCAGCCGTAAGCCTTCTCGATCTTCTCTCGAACCCCAGGGATGGCTGCGCCGGGTTCCCCGGTATGCCACGAAATCCGGATTCGCCCCTCCCGTGCAAGGTCGAACCCTCTTCCCTCGGCGACCTCGGCCATGTGAATGGCATAGGAGGGGGTGCAACCCAGAACCGTGATGGGATAAGTCAGAAGGGCATCCACGCGCTGCTCGGTCTTCATCCCCCCCGAGGCGAACAGCAGGCAACCCAACTCCTGGCAGGCGTAATACCCTGCCCAAAAACCGATCCACGGTCCGAAGCTGAATGCAGGCATCACCATATCGATGCTGCGGATTCCGTACGCGTACAGGTTCCTGGCATAGATGTGGCAGAACCTGGCCCAGTCCCCTGGGGTGTCCAGAATCTTGAGAGGTCTCCCCGTGGTGCCCGAAGTGAGGTGCACCCTCTGGCAGGCCTCCAGGTCCACGGCGAGCAGGTCCCCCCAGGGAGCCGACGATTCTTGGTCCTCCCGGAGATCTTCCTTGGTGAGGAACGGCAACCGAGGGATGTCCTCTACAGAACGGAGGATGGACGGGTTGAGACCGGCCTGCTCCATCCTCCTTCGATAAAAGGGGCTGTGAGTCCACGCATGGGTCACCAGTGCCCGGAACTTCTCGTCCTGGATGGCCCTCATTGCCTCCCGAGATGCCGTCTCGATTTCTGGGTCCAGGTACCGACGCTGATCCATGTGAGATACTCCTCCGGCAAGAAGCGCTAGGCGAAAGCACCGCTTACGTTTTCCACGAAAGGGTTTCGGGGGGCAGTTCCGCCTCGCCGGCCAGGGGGATCCTCGTCCAGCGATAGCCCCTCCCGTAGAAGGCGATATGGAGCCAATACAGGATCCTACGGGCGACCCAAGAGCGGCTGGCCGCCAGAAAGCTGACGCGGTGCACCAGCGCATTGGGCTTGTTCCACGGGCATATCTTCAGACATTGGGAGCAAGCGAAAGTATTGGCTCCCGACACCCAGAAGAGAAAACATTTCTCCTGCCTCTGCGTCCACTTCTCGTATCCCCGCACGGTTTCCCGCTCGCCCGATATGGCCTGAGGGGGGCAGTGGATTTCGCAGAGCCGACAGCTCGCGCAGAAGTCCTGCACTCCGATGTCCACCGGACGGTCCTCCTGGAGTTCGAGATCGGTGGTCACGGATGCCAGCCGGACCCGAGGCCCGAATTTCCGCGTGATCAGGTAGTTGAACATGCCCTGTTCCCCGAGGCCAGCATCCATAGCGTGGGGAACATGGAAGATCTGCTCGTTTCGCAGGTGGTGGGCGCGGGCAGAGTAGCCGACTTGCCTGAGATGTGCAGCCAAACCGCAAGCGATCTGAGCCACGTCGTAATACGTCTTCCCCACTTCCCCAAGGCTATTCTCGTTCCTTTCCGTGAGGGTGAAGTTCACCCGCTGGTAGTCCATCTCTTTGGCCAGAACGATGACGTACCGGTGCGGGAGTTTGACCGGATGAGTGACCGCGGGACCCACCTCCAATTTGGATTCCTCGTAGGAGAACCCCTCGGTGTACGTGAAGGCCTCTTTGACCGTGGTTATTCCCACCAGGTCAGCCCCGAGGTAACGGGCCATCTCCTTGACCCTTCGAGAGGCTTGGTCCGGTGAGATTCCGGCGGCCCGTTGGGGGTTCACTTTGCCCTCCACCTGTCCCCTGAGCCCCATCACCAGGGTCCAGTAAATGCCA
Organism: uncultured Desulfarculaceae bacterium; assembly: GCA_964514105.1. GTDB lineage: Bacteria > Desulfobacterota > Desulfocorpusculales > Desulfocorpusculum > Desulfocorpusculum > CAZEPJ01. The sequence continues at coordinate 87,309 of CAZEPJ010000002.1, forward strand.
CCCATGGGATCCTGGCTCTGGAGAGCCCATCGGCGCCGCCCAGCCTCCGCACCGAAGTCCCCCACATGCGCCTTGTTGAAGGCCGTGTCTTTCTGGTTGAATCGACCGGTCTCGCCCCGAAGCAACCCCCGGGTTCCCAGCAGAGCCTGAGCATTGCGACCGAGCGGCATAAACAGGGAAGCCGTGAAGACCGCCAGGACCACCACAGCGGCCGTCTGCAGGAACAGGGCCGGTGAACCGGACAGACGACCCCCGGCATGAGCTTGAGCGAGCCACAGCAACGTTCCTGCCAGGGCGAGGAATGTTACGGAGCCCAGAATCCCGGCCCTGAGACAACGCTCCCGGAACGATGTGACGGAAAAGAGCAGCGTGAAGGCTGCATAAATCGAGACCAACCCGAAGAGCACGTGAAACATCGTGGCTTTTCCTTAATCCTGGCTATACCTGTATTTTTTCGGCTTCTCAACCGGCCCCGAGCGAAGCGAATGGTTCCGCCGTCCGCCACCGGGCCGTCATCCCCTTCCGTCGGACTTCTTGCCCTCGCCGCTCCCCAAGGGATTCCCTCACGCTTGGAGCCCCAGGATCCTCGAGGCATTTCCGCCCAAGATCTCGGTCTTGCATTCTTGGCTCAAGGGCAACTCCCGGATGTGTCGGATATTCTCCTCGATCGTCGGCACACCGGGCCAGTCGGACCCGTAGATCACCTTGGACGACAGCCGTTCGAGCTCCGGGAAATAGTACAAGAGATTCTGAGGGGGCAGGCCGGCCACCTCCATGTGCACATTCTCGTGGAGGCGCGCCAGGGCGAAGGCCTTGTCGTACCAGAACGGCCGGCCGCTGTGGGATTGGATGAGGGTCAACTCGGGGAAATCCACGGCCACGTCGTCCAGGAACAGGGGGTCTCCGTACTTGAGCCTGGAACCCGCGAACACCGAGGAACCCACGTGCAGGACAACGGGGATGCCCAGCTCCTGGGCCACGGCGTATAGGGGATAGATCTTTGCATCGTTGGGGTAGTAGTGCTGGTACGTGGGGTACAGTTTGAGCCCTCGGAACCCCTGCTCCGTCACGAGCCGCCTCAGTTCCTCTGCGGGTCGGGTGGCGCTGGAGGGGTCCACGCTGGCAAATGGTATGAGCCTCGGGTTGGCCTTGCAGAACTCCGCCACGGTGTCGTTTCCGGCTATCCCCGTGGTGATGGGGGCCAGCTCCGCCAGGATCACGGCGAAATCGATCCCGCACCGGTCCAGGAGCTGGAGGAAGCCTTCAGGGGTGGCGAATGGGCGGATTCGCTCCTCCCAGTTTTCCCCCCATTGCCGCCGGAGCAGATCCACGAAGCTCGGGGTCATGGAGTCGTATCGGGCGAGGTGCACATGGAAGTCGACGATCATCCGCGCCCTCCGCAGATCGCTCCGCTTGCCGGATGACGGCAAGCCCGGTAGAATCGGGTTACGAACTTCCGGCGCGGGTCGCGACGGGGTTCAACAGGCCATTCTGGGAGAAGATCGGTCATGAAATCCCCCCCACATCACCCCGTGCAAGAATCGGGGCAGGAAGAGGCCCACGGATACCTGCGGGGATACTGCCGGGTGTGCAACCGACATTTCTTCTTCCGGCAGCAGCTGGACATGGATCATACCCAACTCCACCAGCACCACTGCGGGGTCTGCCAGCGATGCCGGTACGGCTGCGCGCGGATCAAATCCAGACCCAAGATCGCCGTTCCCTGCTTCCCGAATGGAGAGCCCTTCGCCTCGCTCACGGGAGTCGATCTGGGGAAAAGGGGCACGTGATCAGGCCCCTTGTGATCCGAGGGGTTCCCGACGGAGCACCAGCAGCCCGTCCAGCGCCTTCACTCCCTTCCCCTTGGGCAGCACCACCAACGGGTTGACGTCGATCTCGGCGATGAACTCCCTCATTTCCCAGGCCAGGGTGGCCAATCGCCAAAGGGCGTCCAGAAGAGCTGGTTCGTCCTTGGCCGGCCGTCCCCTCACGCCTTGCAGGAGGGGATATCCCGAGATCTGCGGGACCATTCCAGCCAGGTCGGCCCGGGTTGCCGGCAGGACCCGGACGGCCACATCCTTGAGGATCTCCACGAGGACCCCTCCCATTCCGAAAACGAGGGTCGGGCCGAAGGGGGGTTCCTGGGAGATCCCCATGATGGTCTCCACCCCGGCCCCTTCGATCATCTCCTGGATGAGGACCCCCTCCATTCGCGCCTCAGGCGCGAACCGAAGCCCATTGGCCACCACCCGATCATATGCCTCCCGGACCTCCGAGTCGCTTCGCAGGCCCAAGGCCACGGCCTGCGCGTCGCTCTTGTGAAGGATCTCAGGCGAGGAGAGTTTGGCCACCACCGGAAAGCCCAGATCTCTCGCAATGCGGACAGCCTCATCGGGCGAGTGAGCCATGCCCAAACGGGGGATCGGGATGCCGTAGGCAGCCAGGACTTCCATGGTCTGGTGTTCCGTGAGCCTGTCGGATCCTGACTTCAACACCGCGTCGAAAACGGCTCGAACCGCCTCGCGCCGTCGTTCCGGAAGTTCTGGACAATCCCCTCCCGGTGGCTCTGATTGAGCGTCCAGCTTATTTCGGAACTCCCCGACCTGGGCCAGGGCCCTGAGGGTCGAGGCGCAGCGGGTGGGCGTCACCGCCACATGGATCCCCTTGGCAACCAGATGTTGGATCCAGGGCTTGGGTCCCTCTGGCCAGCACACCACCACGGTCTTGTCCCTTGCGTTTTCCCGTCCGACTAGGTCCAGCAGGTCGCTCACCTTCCGCTCTGCCGTCGCCTCGGACATGAGCAGAAGCGGCACGACCATGTCGAAGTCCTGGGCGTCCAGCATGACCTCGACCGCCCCCTTCACGATGGCTGGATTGCTCAGGCTCTGGCCGGTCAGGTCCACGGGGTTCTTCACGGAACCGAGTGCCGGAACCACCTTCTTGAGCCGTTGAAGGGTGTCTCCCGCGATTTCAGATACCTGCAACCCCATCTCGGCGCACCGTTCCGTGAGGAGCACGCCGCCTCCTCCCGACTCGGTCATGATCCCGATCCGCTTGCCCTTGGGCGTCGCGGCCCGGGACAGGGCCATGGAGAAATCGATGAGCTCATCGATGTCCTGGGCCACGATGACGCCCTTCTGCCGGAAGACGGCGTCGTATGCCCGGGATGAGCCCACCATGGCCCCGGTGTGAGAGTGGGCCGCCCGCTTTCCGGCCTCCGTCCCTCCGACCTTGAGCAGGACCACCGGCTTGCCCGCCCTGGCCGCTCGGTCCAGCCCCTGGAGAAGTTTTTGTCCATCCTCCACCCCAGCCAGGAAACCCGCGATCACCCGGGTGTGTGGGTCATCGACCATGTAGTCGAGGAAATCACAGAACTCCAGATCCGCCTCGTTCCCCGTGGCCGCCCAGTGGCTGATGCCCAGACCCACCCGCATGGCCCGGACGAAAATGGCCGCGCCGAAGGCCCCGCTCTGGGTGATGAGCCCAGTGGGGCCTGGCACCATGTCCTCGATCACCTCCAGGGCCTGGGAGAACGTGGCCACGCTTCGGTGAACGATGCTGAGGAAACCGGTGGTATTGGGTCCGTAGATGAGCATTCCGCTTCTTCTGGCAAAGGCCTTGAGTTCCTCCTGGAGGGCCTTTCCCTTCCCCCCCACCTCGGCAAAACCGCCGCTGATGATGATGGCAGCCTTCACGCCCTTCTTGAGCCCGGCCTCCAGGTTGGGAAGGATCTCTCCCGCGGGAATAATCACCATGAGGACGTCCATATCCCCGGGCACCTGCTCGATACTGGGATGACACCGCACCCCGGCGATCTCCTCGTACTTGGGGTTGATGGGGTAAATGTTCCCGGGGAACCCGAATCGGAGCATGTACGACAGGGGTCTGCCGCTGACCTTGTTCAGATCCGAAGAAGCGCCCAGGATGCCGACGGACCTGGGGGCGAAAAGGTACTGGAGCTTTTCTCGTCTTGTTTCCTTCATCGAAATCTCTTTCCCGTTCGTCTGCCCTTCCCCGTTGGGGAATGGAGAATGGGCCGTGGGAGGCGAGCCGCGCCATTGCTTTCCCTGCCCCGGGCTGATTTCTCCTCAACTCGGTTTTCTGACTCCTGGCTTCTGTCTCCCGCTCTCACTCCTCCCGGGCCTTGGTGTACCGCTGGTCAGGGTCCAGTTCCCGCAGGATCCGCAGTTCATCCTGCGTGGGGGGGGCGGTGACCGGGACATGCTCGGGGATGACCATCTCGAAGCCCGTCCTGGCCTGTACCTCCTCTACGGTGGCCCCCGGATGGAGTGCCTCCAGCCGCATCCTGCGGGTCTTGTCCTCGAAGCCGAAGAGCCCCAGATGGGTGATCACCCGGTACACGCCCCCCACGGTCAAGCCGGCCGCCTCCCGGCTGTCTCCGCCCTGCAAATAGCCCGGGGTAGTGACAAAATCCACCCGTTTCACGAATCGCTTCTTTTCGTGGTGCATGGCCACCAGGATCTTGGAGGCCAGACTGGCGATGTCGTTGGCCCCACCGGTGCCGGGGAGTCGCACCTTGGGGTTTTCCGGCTCGCCGATGAAGGAGCTGTTCAGATTCCCGTACTGATCGATCTGGGCCCCCCCCAGAAAACCGTAATCCACGTACCCTCGCTGCTGGAGGAGCAGGATGTCCGTGATGGAGAGCAACATGTTGGCCCTTCTCGCCGCCCTCTGTTCGTTGGTCGACGGCGGCAGCCTTCCGGGCTCCACGTGCGGTCCGATGACCCCTCCTTCGAACAGGATGGTCAGGCGGGGGGCGTGGGTCTTCTGGGCCAGGATGCACGAGATCAACGGCATCCCTGCGCCCCCGAAGACGATCTTCCCGTCATCCAGCGCACGGGCGCTCATGACCGTGACCAACTCGGCGGTGTTGTAGCGGGCTTCAGTCATTGTACACTCCTCTCCCCCGGACCGTGGCCTGCAGAATTCCCTTGAATCCCAGCATCTCCAGATAGTCGATCCAGGACTCTGGCCCGTACACGTATCGATCCAGGTACTCCTGCACCCCCTCGGGGCCTTTCCCCATCATGAGCCTCACGTACTGGTCCATATGGCCGAAATCCGGCTCATACTGACCGTAGCATTCGTGGGGAAGGCACCCGTACGGCACCTCCACCACCGCGTCCACGCAGAAAAACGGGATGTTGGTCCTGTCGGGAGCCCTGCGCACCTGGTCGTTGCTGATGATCCTCTCGGTGGTGACGATGACCTTGTCCGCAGCCATGGCGATGTCAGCGTCCATGAAAGGAAGCCCTTCCCCCTGCACATTCCCGAACGGGTCGCATTTCTGGGTGTGGAGAATGGCCACATCCGGATTCAAGGCGGGGATCAGGGCCAGTTTCTCTCCGGTATACGGACAGATCATCTCCCGAATGTCCGCAACCCTCGGGAAAAGCTCGGAGCCGATCATGGAGCGGGCCGGCATGAAGGGGATTCCCATGGCCCCCGCCCTGAATCGAAGCCCCAGGGTCATGTGGCTCCATTCCTCGAAAACGGCGAGTTTTTCCTGCATGTAGTGGCGCATCACCCGAGAGATCCCCCAGGTGACCCCGGGGCTGAACCAGCTGGTGACCACGTGTCGGGTCGCTGCCGCCACCAACAGGAGGTCTCCCTCCGTGGAGGTAATGCTTCGGGAGTACACCAGGTCCTTCTTTCGCTGACGGATGAGCTCCCAGATGATGGCCATGGGGGTCCTGGAGTAGTGGCATCCGCCCGCGGCCACCAGATCTCCGTCCCGGATCAGAGAAACCGCCTCCTTCAAGGACATGACCTTCTCGCGGAGCCCCCGATCTTTCTCGTCGATGATGCGCCTCATTTCCGCGTACGATTTCATTGTGAATTCCGTCTCCCCTCGAATATTGATGGTGCACGGTGAAGGATCGCCGCCCGGGGGGACGGCCCCTTGGCCCTTCTCCGGGAAGAGGGGCGACAGACCGGGGGCTGGAAGATCCAGCCCCCCGTCGCCCCATGCCTGTCAAGTGGGAGGGCAGACGATCTCCCTGCTATTTCACCGCGAATTTGCCCCCTTCCACCACGAGGGTCCTCACCCCGCCCACGCCGTCGCCCACCTCATCCATGGTCGTTTCGCCCGAAATCCCGGGGAAGTCTTTCAGCTTGGCCCAGCCGTCTCTGATCTTCTTGCGGTCCTTTTCCAGGTCCGCCGGCTTGTTCGTGACGCCGCTTTCCTCGATGATCTTCTTGATGATGTACACGTTGTCGTAGGCCCGCAGGCCCCCGTAAGTAGGGTCCTTGCCTGCGGGGGAGCGCTTCTTGAACTCCTGCACGAACTTCACTACCCGGGGGTCGGGGTTTCCCTGGATCCAGGCGGCGGTGGAGCCGTAGTACCCCTCCACATTCTCCTTCCCGATGTCGATCAGGCCGGGTGTGCTGTTGCAGGCCCCCCCGATGAAAGGCGCCTTGACCCCCTGTCTCCGGGCCTCGATGGCGATCTTGGCGCCGGCCTCATAGCAGCTCCCCAGGCCGATTCCATCGGGATTCAGGGACTTGATCTCCGTGATGAACGGCGCGAAATCCACGGTCTGGGTCTGGAAGGAGAATAGCTTGAGGGTCTTGATCCCATGCTTCTCGAAGAGCATGGGCAGGATATCCTTCCCCTCGGACGTGGAGACGGCGTCCTCCGAGTTGTACAGCACCACCGCGCTCTTGATCCCGTACTTCTCCTTCCACTTCACCACCGCCGGCTCCAGCTGTTTGTCGCTCGTGAGGGTATTTCGGAACCCCCATCCCTTGCTCAGAGCCGAGAGGCCCGGCTTGGACGAGCAGAAGGAGATCAGCACGAGGCCCATGCGCTCCAGCTTGGGGAACATGACCTCCACCGTGGAACTCTGGCACGGCCCGTTCACCACGAGGACGTTGTCCTGTTTGGCCAGTTTCTCCAGAAGCGGGATGGCAGGCCCGCCCTTGCACTCATCGTCGTACCAGACGAGCTCGATGGGGAGCCCCCCGATTCCTCCCGCCGCGTTGATTTCCTCCATGGCGATCTCGGTGCCGATCTTGCCGTTGGTTCCCCACTCGGCGCAGACCCCGGAGACTCCGAAGAGCCCCCCGATTTTCACGGACTTGCCTTCCAGCTTGGCGGCCTGAGCCGCGTCGGAGAGGATCAGGCCCAACACACAGGCCGAGATCATCGCCAGGACCAGCATCCTTCTTCCCCCTCTCATGGTTCCATCCCTCCTTGAATAGGGTTTCCATATCGCGATGGGTGTCACCGCGGCCCCAGGCCACCCCTGCCCGGCATCACCCCCCTTCCGCACTGGCATCACGAGGGTCCCTGCTCTGCCTCAGCCGCTCGCACCCCTTCCCAGATAAGCCCTCTGCAACTCCTCGTTGTCCCTCAGCTCCCTGCTGGAGCCTTGCAAGACCACGCGCCCGGATTCCAGCACGTAACCCCGATCCGCCATTTCCAGTGCCTGATTGGCGTTTTGTTCGACCAGCAAGACCGGATATCCATCTTCCTCCCGAAGTTCGCGGATGATCTCGAAGATGAAGGCCACCAGGGTTGGCGAGAGCCCCAGGGACGGCTCGTCCAGGAGGAGAAGCCGTGGCCTGCCCATGAGGGCTCGGCCGATGGCCAGCATCTGCTGCTCCCCCCCCGACAGGGTCCCGGCATTCTGATGGAGGCGTTCCTCGATCCTCGGGAACCTCCGGAAGACCCGTTTCATGTCGGCGAGGATCCCCTCCCTGTCGGTGCGCAAATAGGCCCCCATTGCGAGATTCTCCCGGACGGTCATGCGCGTGAGGATGCCCCGGCCCTCCTGCACTTGGACGATCCCCACGGCGGTGATCTTGTGGGGCTTCTCTCCGTCGATCCTCCGGCCCTGGAACGTGATGCGCCCCTGGCTGGGCTGAAGCGCTCCGGAGATCGTCTTGAGAAGGGTGGACTTGCCGGCCCCGTTGGCCCCGAGGAGGACCACCACCTCGCCTGCATCCACGTGGAGGTCCACCCCCTGGATGGCCAGGACCTTGCCGTACCCCGAGGAGATGTTCTCCAATGACAGCATGTCAGGCCCCTCGCTTCTTCCCCAGGTAGGCCTCGATGACGGCCGGGTTGTCCTGAACCTCCGCCGGCCGTCCCTCGGCGATCTTCTCGCCGAAGTTGAGCACCGTGATCCGCTTGGAGATGTCCATGACCAGCTCCATGTTGTGCTCGATGAGCAGGACGGTCCTTCCCATCTCGTTGATCCGGGCGATCAGTCCGTTGAGGTCCAGCGTCTCCTTGGGGTTCATCCCGGCCGCCGGCTCGTCGAGCAGCAGCAGATCGGGCTCCAGGGTGAGGGCCCTGGCGATCTCCACGAGCCGCTGCTCGGCCAGGGGGAGATTGGCCGCCATCTGCTCCCGCTTGTGGGCGAGGCCGACGAATTCCAGCCAACGCAGGGCGCTGGCCCGGGTCTGCTTCTCCTCCTCCAGTTCTCCCAGGGACAGGCGGAACAACGTCCTCAGCAGACCCGCCCGGGTCCTGCAGTGGTTCCCCACCATGACGTTCTCCAGGACGCTCAGGGACTGGAAGAGGCGCACGATCTGGAAGGTCCTGCCGATGCCGACCTTGGCGCGCAGGTGGGGTTTCACCTCGTTGATCCGCCTCCCCTTGAAGCGGATCTCCCCCTGGGTGACGTTGTGCATGCCGCTGATGACGTGGAACAGGGTGGTTTTCCCCGCGCCGTTGGGGCCGATGATCGCGTGGACGTCGCCCTGGGCCACCCCCATTGTCACCCCGTTCAGGGCGCAGAACCGATCGTACTCCTTTCGCACATCTTGGATCTCGAGGATCACCCCTGCCCCCTCACCGTCCCGGTTGCAGCAGGCGCTTGGCAGCCTGGATGGTGTCCAGTCCGATCACCCCCTGGGGCCTCACGATCATCATGACGATGAGCAGGACGCCGTACAGCTCCATGCGCCACTCCTGGATCGTCCGGAAGAACTCGGGCATGAACGTCAGGACCACGGCCCCGAAGATGGGACCCCAGAACACCTGGACGCCCCCGAAGATGGCGAAGACGATGAACTCCACCGCGTGCATGACCCCGAACATGAGTGGTTCGATGTACTCCTGGTAGTGGGCCAGGACGCCGCCGCCGATGCCCGCAATGAACGCCCCGGCCGAGAAGGCCTTGAGCTTGGTTGAGACGATGTCGATCCCGGAGATCTCCGCGGCGCTCTCGTCATCACCCACCGCGTGAAACGCCCTGCCCATACGAGACTTCCCCAGTCTGCAGAAGAAGATGACAAGGATCAGGACCATGCCGTAGGCGTAGAGAATGGTGTGCGCCTGGAATGGAATGCCGTGCATGCCCGCCGCCCCCCCTACATAGGGGATGTTGATGAGGATGACGCGGAGGATCTCCCCGAAGCCCAGGGTCAGCAGCAGCAGGTAGATCCCCTTGATCCTCAGGGCGGGGAATCCCAGGGCCAGCCCCACAATCCCGGCCGTTGCCCCTCCAACCAGGAGCGCGGGGACGTACGGGACCCCGAACTTCACCGTGCACACGGACGACGCATACGCGCCGATGGCCATGAACCCCGCCTGGGCCAGGGAGATCTGGCCAGTCACAAAGGGGAGGTAGAAGCTCAGGGCCATGATGATGTTGATGCCCGCGATGGTCGCCACGGAGATCAGGTAGTCCAAGCGGACGAACCTCCCCTACCTCTGGGTCACCCGCGACCCGAAGAGCCCGGACGGTTTGAAGATCAGGATGAGGATCATGATTCCGAAGGAGAAGACGTCCTGTAGGTTGACCTCGGGGGGGAAGATGACGATGCTCAGCACCTCCGCCAGCCCCAGGATCAATCCACCGATCATGGCCCCGACCACGTTGCCCAGCCCCCCCAGGAGCATCACCACCAGCCCCTTCAGGGCAAAGGTCAGGCCGATGAACGGGCTGACTGCATGGAAGGAGATGCCGATCATCACGCCCGCCGCGCCGGCCAGGGCCGATGCGATCCCGAAGGTGAGCAGGATGATGCGGTCCACGTTCACGCCCAGGAGGCCCGCGGTCAGGTGGTTTTCGGCCACCACCCGCATGGCCATGCCCAGTTTGGTCTTGGCGATGAGAAGGTAGAGGACGCCCATGAGCAGCAGGGAGATCCCCAGGATCAGGACCTTGGCCAGGCTGATGACCATCCCGCCCACGGTCACGGACAGGGCGGCGATGGGGTCGGGGAACTTCGTCCCGTAGCCTCCGAACAGCTTCACGGCCAGGTTCTGCAGGATGATCGTCACGCCGATGGTGCTCAGCAGAGGCGCCAGGTGGACGTCCTTGCGGATGGGGCGGATGGCCAGCAGGTCGATAAGGAGCCCCAGCAGCCCCGTGGCCAGCATGGTGAGAGGCAGGGTGATGTAGAACGGGAGCCCGCTCCAAAGGATGATGTAGATCCCCATGAAGGCCCCGGCCATGAGCACCTCGCCGTGGGCGAAATGGAGGAGGCCCAGGACCCCGAAGATGAGCGAATACCCGATGGCGACCAGGGAGTACGTGGCACCCAGCATGAGCCCGTTGATGAGCTGATGGAGGATCATCGGGCCTTCATCATTTCCGCCGCAGCCATGACCGAATCGACGACCTGTTTGTACCCCGTGCAGCGGCACAGCACGCCGCTCACGGCCTCGCGTGCCTCCTCCTCCGTGGGATGGGGATTCTCCTGCAGGAAGTGGTAGGCGGTCATGAGCATCCCCGGGGTGCAGAAGCCGCACTGCAGGCCGTGGTGCTCCCTGAACGCCTCCTGCACCGGGTGGAGCCTGCCGTCCTTGGCGAGCCCTTCCACGGTGGTCACACGGGACCCATCTGCCTGGACGGCGAACATGAGGCACGCGCGCACGGGCTGGCCGTTGAAGAGCACCGTGCAGGCGCCGCATATCCCATGTTCACATCCCACGTGCGTGCCCAGGAGCTCCAGGTCTTCCCTCAAAAAGTCCACCAGGAGCCGCCGTGGCTCGACTTCCCGCTCGTACAGCCTGCCATTGACCTCCACCGCGATGCGGCGCCGACTGGACATCTACCTTCCCCCCTTGGCCATCTTCAGGGCAGCCTTCAGGCTCCGGTTCACGAAGACCCTCGCCATGTCCTTGCGGTATTCGGCGGCGGCATGATAGTCGGACTCGGGGTCGGTGGCCGCCGCGGCCTTCAACGCGGCCTCCTCAATGCGCGCCTCACTGATCGGCGCATTGGCCAGGCCCTGCTCCGCCTCCCAGGCCCGGAGGGGCGTCGGACCCACCCCGCCCAGGGCTATGACCGCCTCCCTGCACAGATCCCCCTCCATGGCCAGGAGCGAGGCAACGGCCACGATGGCGAAGTCGCCGTGACGCCTGCTCAGCTCCAGAAAAGACCATCCCGTCGCGGGCGGGATCGTGGGGAACCGGACCTCTACCAGGATCTCCGTGGGCTCCAGGGCGCTGGTCAGGTAGGTGACAAAGAACTCCTCTGGGGCCAGGCTCCGCGTCCCGGCGGGTCCCACGGCCTTCATCGTGGCGCCCAGCGCACAGGCCACGGTGGGGATCTCCGCGGACGGGTCGGCGTGAACCAGGCTGCCGCCGATGGTCCCGCGGGTTCGGATGGCCAGGTGGCCGATCTGGGAGACCGCCTCGGCGAGCAGGGGGCACTTCTCCCGAATCAGGGGCGAGGTCTCCAGATCCCGCTCCCGGGTCAGGGCGCCGATGGCCAGCTCGCCCCCCTCCTCCCGGATGTACTGCAGCCCTCCGATCCGGTTCAGATCCACGAGGTATCGCGGACGGGCCACGCGGAAGTTCATCATGGGCCCCAGGCTCTGCCCGCCCGCCAGGATCTTGGCGTCGTCGCCGTGCTTCTCCAGCAGCGCGATGGCTTCGTCCAGCGAGGCGGGATCAACATACTCGAATGCGCATGGTTTCATGGGTTCTCCCTCTCCGCAACCTCCGCTCTGTCAGGTGGACCCTGGACCCGGGGCGATGGACCGTCGATGTCCGAGAAGGGACGTACGGGACCGCACCGTCGGGCCTCGGTCGGCACCTCACCCCTTGGCCAGCTTCTCGAGGTTCTTAAAGAACTGCCCCAGCATCATCTTGGCCACCCCGCCCATCATTCGCTGGCCGATCCCGGCGATGAGGCCGCCCACCTGCATGTCCCCCTGGTAGCGCACCAGGGTGGCCTGGCCTTGGGGGGAAAGCTCGATGAGGGCCTCCCCCCTGACGAAGCCCGGTGCCCCGCTTCCCTCGCCCACGAGTCGGTACCGCCTGGGGGGCTCGGGGTCGGCGATCTCCACCTTCCCGGTGTAGCTCCCTTTGATGGCCGCGATGCCGATCTTGAGCACGGCATCATACTTGCCCGGCTCCCGCTCCAGCAGCCTCTCGCAACCCGGGAGGGCCTTCTCGAGGTGCTGCGGGGTCGTCAGCAGCTCCCAGACGCGCCCTTCCGGGGCCTGAAAGAGGTGTGTGCCCTCGATCTTCATCCCCTATCCCCCCGGCCTCTTCCTCGGCCTGCGCCCCCGTCCCGATCCCACCCTTTGTCGGCCCAAGTGCCTGTATTCGCAGCTGTGGCAGCGCGCTCGTGGCGTCGACTGGTTGGCACCGCCCGCTGCCAACTTGCGTCACGATATCTGGAAACCAGGGCACTAGGTCCCACTCTGGCCTTTCTCCCTGGCCTCCCGAATGAGTGCCCAGATCTTGTTGGGCGTCATGGGGAGCTCGTTGACCACCACGCCCAGCGGTGCCAGGGCGTCCGCGATGGCGTTGCCCACGGCGGGGGGCACGGACATGGAGCAGCTCTCCCCGGCGCCCTTGGATCCCAATGCGGTGAAGGGGGAGGGCGTCTCCACGTGCCCGATCCGGATCCGGGGGACCTCCATGGCGGTGGGGACCAGGTAGTCCTGAAAGGAGGCCGTCAGGCACTGGCCGTTCTCGTCGTACGCGAACTCCTCGTACAGGCTCCCCCCCAGGGCCTGGGCCGCGGAGCCCATCACCTGTCCCTCCAGGAGCATGGGGTTGAGGATCGTGCCTGCGTCGTGGACGCTTGCCCACTTGAGGATCTTGATCTGTCCGGTCTCAGGGTCGATCTCCACCACGATGGCCTCCGCGATGAATCCGTACGTATTGGAGGAATCCACGCGGTCCAGCTCGTCCGGCGGCTTGGAGGTCGGCATGGAATACAGGCTCGTGGCGAAGAGACCGACCTCCATGTCCTCGGGCAGGGCGTGCTGGTTCCAGTGGGCGGTGCCGGCCACGTGCCGGATGTGGATGGATCTCTCGGGAGAGCCCTTCACCGAGATCTTTCCTCCCTTGACCTCCAGCTCCCCTGCGTCGGCGCCCAACAGATGGGCGGCGATCTTCAGCATCTTGGCCTTGAGCTTGCGACACGCCGTCACCACGGCATTGGTCCCCACGGACGCGAAGCGGCTCGAATAGCTCCCCGTGGTGATGGTATAGATCCTCTCGTGGGTGTCCACCACGTCGCTCACGGTCACATCCTCGGGATCCACGTTCAGTTCATCAGCCACGATCTGCGAGATGACCGTCTCGTGACCCTGCCCCTGGGGATTGGTGCAGGCGATGACGTGGACCTTGCCCAACGGGTCCATCTTCACCGTAACCGACTCGCCCGAGCCCGACTTGGGGTGTTCCTGCTGTCGTTCGATCAGGGTCTTGGCCAGGGTCACGTAGGCGATGTTGGTGACAGAGGGGTCCACCACCGTGGCGAATCCGATCCCCAGCAGCCGCCCCTCCGCCCGGGCCCTCTTCTGCTCCTCCCGGAAGCCCCGGTAATCGATCATATCGAGGGCCATTCGAAACGCCTTGGGGTAGTCCCCGGCGTCGTACACGCCGCCCGTGGCCGTGGTATACGGGAATTGGTCGGGTTGGATGAAGTTCTTGAAACGGATCTCCGCCGGGTCCAGGCCCAACCGAGCCGCCACCATATCCACGGTCCGCTCCACGCTGAAGTAGAGCTCCTGGCAGCCGTAGCCCCGGTTCGGGGCGGTGAGGCACTTGTTGGTGCCGACCACCAGGACCTCCCGATCCAGATTCCGGATCTGGTAGGCGCCCGTGTGGTTGCCCGTGCTTCGATACGCACAGCCGGGCTCCGGGGGGCGGATGTAGCCCCCGGTGTTGTCGATGGCCTTGTCCTTGAGGCACAGGATGGTGCCGTCCTTCTTGACCGCCGCCTCCATGTAGGTCACCCGGTCGGTCCCGGTGGCGCTGGCCAGGAGGTGCTCCCTGCGGTCCTCGATCCACTTCACGGTCGTGGCCGTCTTCTTGGCCGCCAGGGCGATCAGGGCGATGTACGGATACATCCCGGTCTTGGTGCCGAACCCCCCGCCGATGTCGGTGGGGACGATCCAGCGCATCTTGTTCTCCGAGACCCCCAGGGCCAGGGCGGTCAGGGAGTGGTTGACGAAGGGACCCTGGTAGTTGTTGTAGATGACGAATTCCCCGGTGAACTCATTGTAAGACGCGACGACCCCGTAGGTCTCGATGGGGGTCGAGCCGTACTTGGGGAAGAGGAATTTCCCGCGGACCACCAGGTCGGCCTCGGCGTAGGCCTTCTCCGGGTCCCCGTATCGGAATGTGCGCCGGGTGTAGATGTTGCTCCCGATGTTCTCGTGGAGGATGGGGGCCCCCGGTTCCATGGCCTCTTCGATGCCCACCACCGGGGGCAGCGGCTCATATTCCACCTGAATGAGGTCCAGGGCGTCCTCCGCCAGGTACCGATCGTCCGCCACCACCACGGCCACGGGCTCACCCACGAAGCGCACCTTGTCCACGGCGCAGCAGTAATACTTGGGCGGCACGGCCACGCCCACGGGGAACGGATTGGACATCCTGGCCACATCCTCTCCGGTCAGGACCCCCCAGACCCCCGGGAGCGCCAAGGCCGCGGAGCAGTCCACGCCGCGGATCCACGCGTGGGGGTACGGGCTTCTCAGGACGGCGGCGTGCTTCATGTTGGGAAGCCGGATGTCGTCGATGAACCGGCCCCGTCCGACCAGGAGTCGCACGTCTTCCTTGCGCTTCATGCTCTTCCCGACCCACTTCGTCCCTTCACCCGCCATGGATCCTCCCCTCTGAAACGCCCCTGCACTGTGGGATCAATGCCCGCGGTCCCGCCCGGACAGAGGGCTACGCGGGGAACCAGTCCAGCCTCTTCACCGCGTAGTCGATGCCCAGGGTGCGGTTCAATCTCGGGTCCACGAGCGCCGCCGCGAAACGGCGGGAGTAGACCATCCGGTCCGTCAGCACGGGTGTGGTACCCGAGTAGATCAGCAGCCCGTCCAGGCCGCCTGTCACCCGTCGGTCCACCAGATCGAACAAGGCCGCAGGGGGCAGGAGGGCGGACACCCTGGATTCCTGATACGGGACCTTTGTGCCGTTTATCCACACCCAACTGCGCATCTCCAGGTCATCCCAGTGCCCCCTGATATCCTCGTAGCGCCAAAGCTCGGCCGACAGGACGCAGGGGCAGACCTGCTTGGACTTGGGGATGTCCAGGCGTTCCAGCTCGCGGTCCGTGTGGTCGCTGCCGACCCCGACGAGGATCTCCCCGCCGGCGCGGATCAGCACGAATTCCACCTCTCCGGAGGTCTCCGCTCCCACGACGCAGATCTCCCCCCCGGTCGTGATGTCCTGCGCCCGCTTGGGGTAAAGGGTGGGCACTGAGGGGGGGGGCGGGACGCCTTCGTTTCGCAGCTCCTCGATGTGTCTCTTGACGGCCTCCTGATCGCGCCCGGTGTAGCCGCACAGGACGGCCCCTCTCAGGGGCAACTCGACGGGGGTCTTTTCCGAGCGCCCCTTGACGGTGAATGCGCGAGTCACGGCAATCGTTCCTCCTGTCGTTGGCTCACGGGTTTCCATCGCGGCTCTTTCCCAGGCGCTCCTTCTCCACGCGCCTGAGCTCCCTGCGAAGGATCTTCCCCGACGAGGTCTTGGGGAGTTCCTGGACGAACTCGATCTCGCGGGGGTACTTGTAGGGGGCGATGGTGGCCTTGACGTGCTCCTGGAGCTCCTTGGCCAGTGCGGCCGTCGGCTCGAACCCCTTGTGGAGGACCACCCACGCCTTGACCTTCTCCCCCATCTCGGGATCGGGGGCCCCGGCCACCCCCGACTCCAGGACCGCAGGGTGCTCCTGCAGCGCGGTCTCCACCTCGGCGGGGGATATCCGGTAGCCGCGGCTGGTCATGATGTCGTCGGACCGGGAGACGTACCAGAAATAGCCGTCCTCGTCCACGTAGGCCAGGTCCTTGGTGCAATACCAGTTGTTGGGGAAGAAGACCTCCGCCATCTGGCCCGGCATCTTGAAGTACTCCTTGAAGAGCCCTGGAAAATCCCGCCGGATGGCGAGATGTCCGACTTCACCCGCGGCCAGGCGCTCCCCTTGCTCGTTGACGATGGCCACCTCCACCCCCGGGAGGGGCTTTCCCATGGAGCCGATCTTCACCTTGAGATTCGTCTGGGTGGAGCAAAAGATGTGGGCCTCTGTCTGGCCCATGCTGTCCAGGATCTTGACACCGAAGCGCCGCTTCCACTCCCGCCACGTCTCGGCCAGGAGGGGTTCACCCGAGCTGATGCAGTACTTGAGAGATGACGTGTCGTACCGTTTGTCCGCGCCCTCCACGGCGAGCATCATGCGGTAGATGGTCGGGCTTCCGGAGAAGACGGTGATCTTGTACCGTTGGATGAACTCGAACGCCTTCTCCGCGTCGAACCGCTCTTCCGAATAGATGGCCGTGGACACCCCCCATCTCATGGGGAAGAGGAAGTTGTCCCCCAGGGCGTACATCCAGGTGGTCGGCGTCGGCCCCCCGCACACGTCGCCCCTCTCCAGGCCCAGGACGAACTTGCCGATGGGATCGCCGGTGCCGATGATCCAGCGGTGGCAGTGAACCACCCCTTTGGGAGGCCCTGTGGTCCCCGATGTGTAGAGGAAATAGGCCGGATCATCCTTGTGGGTCCTGACGGGCTCGGGCGTCTCGTCCCGACTCAGGAGCTCCTCGAAAAGGAGCTGTCCCGCCTGGGCCTCTCCGATGGAGATGACGTGGGTTAGGCTGGGGCACCGGGGGCGTATGTTGTTGACGGCGTCGATGTATCTCGGCGTGGTGACGACCGCCACCGCCTCGCTGTTCCTGAAGATATGCTCCAGCTCGTACTCCCTGAACATGACATTGGTCGGGATGGGGACCGCGCCGATCTTCTGTCCACCCAGGAAGGCGATCTGGAACTCCGGCTGGTTGGGCGTTCGAATCACATACCGATCGCCCTTGGAGAGGCCCAGACGACTCAAAGCGGCGGCGAAGCGATCGGTGAGTGTCTTCAACTCGCCGTACGTGATCTCCCGGTCCTTGTGGAAGATCGCCACGTCCTGGTCCCGGCCATGGGCGGTCCAGTAATCCACCGTCACCCCGGCCATGTTCAGCTCCTCGGGTATCACCAGCCGAAAGAACCCCTTGCTCTCCATGCAGCCAAAGAAATCATCCAGTTCCAGGGTTTTCATGGCTTTCCACGGCTCCTTGAGGCCTCTTGGACTGGTCTCGCCCCTCTCTCTTCCACAGGCAGCGCGGTCCGACGTGGATCCCGTGCCCCTCCCTTCACCCCCCTGCCGCCGGCGGCAAAGGAAGACCCTTGCGCGTCGCTCTGGGTCGTGATATATCACATGCCGAATGTAATATTCAGTATCTCGCTTGGACCCCGGGCGTGTCAAGGAAAAAAAGGGGCGGGGATGCGCCGCGGGGGGCCTTGACGGGGCGTGTCCGCCAGTGAACAATGCCTTGACGCCAGGTGGATCCATGCCACCACGTCGGGCCCGGCGCAGCCGGCCGGCACGCGCCCGGCGACATTACGAAGACGTGAGGTGTTGAGCATGGCCAAACCGCATCTCGAGTTCGTCACGGTGGACATGGGGAGCGGCTGGGAGGGCCCCCCCGGCTATCCCCCCGGCATCCAGCAGAAGGTCCTGGCCAGCGACCTGGACGAGGGAAGAAAGACGGGCAGCCGCACCCGCCTCCTTCGCTTCGAGCCGGGGGCGTATTCCACCCAGCCCTTCGTGCACGACTACTTCGAAGAGGTGTTCCTCATCAGTGGGGACTTGATCGTGGACGGCCAGGCCTGTTCACCGAACACCTACGCATGCCGTCCACCCCAGACCCCCCACGGGCCGTTCAAGAGCAACACAGGGTGCCTCTTGTTCGAGCTCCACTATTACGGTTAGGCCCGCTGAGGGGGTCACGTTGCCCACGAGAGATCCGGGCGGCGCCTGTGCCACTCCGATGCCTGTTCGTACGCGAAGGCCACGCGCAGGGCCATCTCCTCCTGAAAAGGCTTGGCGTAGACCATCAACCCCACGGGGAGCGCCTGGCTGTCGAAGCCGCACGGCAGGGAGACGCCCGTCAGGTTCAGGATGTTCCCGATGGCCGTGTTGCGCAGGTACCGGGCATTGTACTCGGCGTAGACGTCCATGCCCGCGTCCACGGTTTTCACCGGCCTGGCCGGGAGCATGGTGGTGGGGACGATGACGGCATCAATGTCACGCAGCGTCTCGACGACCCGCCTCCGCAGGGAGGACCACTCCCTGAGCAGGGTCACGTAATCCGGCGCCGAAAGCCCTCGCCCGGCCGCCAGGCGATGGGAGACGATGGGATCCAGGCGGTCGAATTGGGCGTCGAGCAGGTCCCCGTTGACCACGCAGCCCTCGGCCGCCACCATCAGGGCGCGCTTCTGGGAGGCCACGGCCTCCTTGGCCTCGGGGATCTCCGTGTGGCTGACCTGGGCGCCGAGGGATCGAAAGACCTCCCCGGCGGCCCGCACCAGCCCCTCTACCTCGCTGTCGACGTCATCGAAGAACACGGTCTCGCCGAAGGCGACGCGAAGCCCCCGCACCCCTCGCCTCAGGTCCCTGAGCGCGTCGTTGGCGGGCAGTCCCAAGGTGCTGTCGTCGTCGGGATCGGCTCCTTGGATGGCCTGATAGATCAGGGCAGCGTCGGCGACGCAGCGCGCCAGCGGGCCCACCGAGTCCTGGGTCCAGCTGAGGGGGAAGACCCCGGCGCGGGAGACACGGCCGACAGTGGTCTTGAGCCCCACGACCCCGCACAGGGCTGCCGGAATGCGCACCGAGCCACCCGTGTCCGTGCCGAGGGCCGCACACACCATGCCGGCCGCTACGGCGACCGCGCTTCCGCTGCTCGACCCCCCCGGCACATGCGCCTCGCGGTGCCAGGGGTTGTGCGGGGTGCCTTGATCGTGATTGATCCCCACCCCGCCGAAGGCGAACTGGACCGTGTGGGTCTTGCCCAGGAGGACCATCCCCGCCTGGGAGAGCTTCCGGACCACGGTGCTGTCGCGCTGGGCCACGTTTCCCTCCAGCAGCCGCGTCCCCGCGCCAGTCGACAAGCCGCTCACGTCGAAGAGGTCCTTGACGGCGTACGGAATGCCGTGCAACGGGCCGAGATCCCTGCCTCCCCGGAGGGAGAGCTCGGCGGCCCTCGCTTGGGCCAGGGCGCGCTCTGTTTCGACCAGTCGCAAGGCATGGAGCCTCGGATTGAGATGTTCCGTTCGGGCCAGGAGGCTTTCGGTCAATTGCACGGGGCTCAGCCCGCCGGATCGGATCCGTGACGCCAGTTCCCCTATGGTCGCGAAGGCCAAGTCCGAGTCGGTCATGGTCCGTCAGCTCCTGTCCCTTTCCCGCCAGCGGCCGCGCTCCGCACTGCAGTCATCGCGGGCCCCGGGCCATCGCCCCCAGCTTGCCAACTGCTTCCTTGGTCTGCTCCAGATGCCTCTCCAGCGCCGCCTTGGCGGCGACCACGTCACCTCGCTTCACGGCCTCCAGGATTTCCTCGTGCTCAGCGATCACCGCATCCCCCCG
Source organism: uncultured Desulfarculaceae bacterium (assembly GCA_964514105.1). Classification (GTDB taxonomy): domain Bacteria; phylum Desulfobacterota; class Desulfocorpusculales; order Desulfocorpusculum; family Desulfocorpusculum; genus CAZEPJ01. The sequence continues at coordinate 107,162 of CAZEPJ010000002.1, forward strand.
GCCCTCGCTGCCCAGGGCCTTGACGCCGATCAGGTGCATCAGATCCCGCATGTTCTCCACGACCCCGATGAGCCGTCTGTTGTCGCACAGTTCGCTGAAGGTCATGTGAAACACCCTGTCGGCCGCCATGTACGCCTGGAAGTCACCGCTCTTCAGCGCCCTGCGCTGGCTGTTCAGGGCCGCTTCCACCCTGCTCAGATCGCACTCCCGCACCATCTTCGCCACCTTCTCGATGGCGTAGAGCTCGACGGCCTTGCGCAGCTCGAAGATCTCCTCCACGTCCTTGGCCGTCGGATGGTTCACCAGCACGCCCTTGCGCGGCAGGAAGGTCACCAGTTGCTGGTTGGCGAGCTCGAGAAGGGCCTCCCTCACGGGGGTTCGCGAGATTCCCAACTCCTTGGCCAGGGACATCTCGTTGTAAATCTCGCCCGGCTTCAACTGCCCTGCCAGGATCGAATTCCTCAGCGCGTCGTACGCCATCTTGGCCAACGGCAACGGCTGGACAATTCTGCGAAGCTTGGTCATCTTCATGCCCCTGGGTCGCAACGTGCGGCGGGTCCTTTGTATCTAGTATATTAGATTTGCAATGTGTCATGTCAAGACAATTCGCGAGGATCTCCCCCGGGTGCCCCCGGGGCCTCTCCATCACCCAGCCAAGGCTGGTCACGGCCCGCTACGGGATTGGGGAGACGGGGATCTCCACCGACGAGGGATGGTTCCGGTCTCCAAGGAGGCGCACGACGGGCGGCGGGTCCATGCGGGGAGTCTCGAAGTTGTCCGCATCGGAGAACGCAACGGCGATGCGCATGCGGCTCCCTTTGGGGAAGCGCCAGGAGGTGGGCAGCAGGGCGATGGTGAGCTCCACGGGTTTGTGGGAGGGGATGGGCTCCAGATCGCCTTCCAGATGGGCGTGGAAGGGCAGCCCCAGGTTGTCGAAGGGCGCCCGGCTGAGCTTGCGATGGGATGCACGCAGGACCCCCTCGGTGATGTACACCGACCTGCCGCCGCCGTCGACCTGCTCCAGGTAGACGAACACGTCCAGGTCCGGGGCCTCCGTGGCGAGCCACAGGCGGGCCACGGGGTGCCCGGTGACTTCCACGTCGTTTCCCAGGGGGGGCGTGGTGTAGGCCAGGGCCTTGCCGTCGTTGGCGTGCATGTCGGGGTAGTTGTGCGGCCAGTTCACCGAGGACCAGCGGGAGCGCCTCCCCGTGGTGGCGGTGTATTCCACCGTGCGGGAATCGAAGGCCTCCGGGGCCGGGGGGGGATCCGTGGACAGCAACCCCTCCCCGCCCCTCCCCGCCCCCCCCTTGCCTGCCCCCACCAGGTGCAAGCGCACGGGCCGGGTGCTCTTCGGGGGCCACGCGTCGCAGGTGCGCCAGGCCGCCTTCTGCGGCGCCCCCAAGACGCGGTAGTGGATGGGCGGCTCCGTCATGATGCCGTTGTCGATGCCCTTGAGCCATCGATCGAACCAGCGGCGCGCCTCCGCCCCGTAGTCCAGATCGGATCGGTCCTTCTCCACCTCGCTGTGATCCACGGGGCGAACGATCAACCGTTTGGGCACCGTCAGATTGGCGTACCAGAAGAACATGTCACGGGTGAACAGATCATACCAGCCGTTGGTCATGCAGACGGGGATGCCCCATCGGTTGATCCGGTCGATGAAGGGATACAGGGCGGAGTTCTCCAACCAGATCCTGTGCCCCCGGATCGGGCTGTCGCGAAATGGGGCCTCCAGGGCCATGCGCGTGGTTTCGGGCAGCGTTCGGCTGCGTTCCCGGCGCGCCTGGGCCAGCATGGCCCCGTCTCGATCCGAATCCACGGGGGTGATGGCATCGGACTGGAGAAACGCCGTAGACCATTGAAAGAACTCCCCGAAGGCCTTATTGTACACCCCCCCGGGATACATGACGGCGTCGTACATCTCCATGGGCGCCGAGGCCGGGAAGATGGCCTTGAGGTGTGGATTGCCCGTGGCGGCCGCGGCCATCTGGATCATGGCCTGAAGGGAGTCGCCGAACATGCCGATATGGCCGTCGCACCAGGGCTGGGAGGCGATCCAGTCGATGATCTCGCTGGCCTCCCGGCCTCCCGGTTCATGGGATGCGTCCCACGTCCCGAAGGAGGCCCCCGTGCCGGGCCGCTCCACCACGATCACCGCATAGCCATGCTTGACCATGTCCCTCAGCCACGGGGTCCTGAACAGCGGATCCATGAGGCGCCCCTGGCCCGAGACCCAATAGCGAATCCTGAGCATGGCCCGCTCCTTGAGACCCAGGCCAACCAGGTCCGCGATGATGTTCCGGCCGCCCCCGTCGAAGACGGTGAAAGTGCGCAGATACGGGGTGTACTTGAAGAGCACGGGAAGGGGCCCCGCGGCGGGCGTGCCTTTCCGGGCGGGGAGGATGAGGTCGTACGCCAGCCTCACGCCGTTGGACAGGGTCAGGTACTCGGAGCTGCGCCGCGCCCCGTCATAGGCCGCCTCCGAATAGCCTTGGTACCGGCCCAGTTCCGACACCTTCCCCCCCCGGGCGTGGCCCTCCCGGGACCCGAGGGATCCCACCAGGAGGATGACGACAGCCAGGAGAAGTGCGTTCTCGGCACACCAGGTCTTGCCCATTTGGTCCCCCTCCTCGCCTCCACGGCGCGGTATGAAGCGCTCTCGGCGAATGGCTTCGCTGGAATCGTGCCAAGGCCGTCGGTTTTGGGAAATCAAGGGGTTGGGGCCCGGCCCCGGCCCGAAGTTGCCGAATACGCCAATCGGTTGCCATATCCGGCAGTTTGGTTCAGGATGGCGGCATGGGCGGTTTGCCGCGGCCGGAGGGGGGCGATCCCCCGGATGAGGAGGGAGGCGGCCATGGAGATGGACGAGAACCGGTTTTTCCGCGAGGTCACTCTGCGCATCTGCAGCAGTCTGGACATCGAGATCGCCATGTGGCGCGCCATGCAGTTCCTCGGGGAGTTCATGCCGGCCGATGAGATGTACCTCCATCTGTACGAGGGTGGGCTCGGCGCCATGCGGACCATCGCCGGGGCCACCGCCTCACACGGACGGAAGATGGACCGGATCACCCCGCTTCCCCCGGCGGTCAGGGACAGGGTGCGGGAGCCCCCCGACATGTTGGTCATCAATCGCCCCGAAGGAGAGCCCGGTCTTCAGTTCATGCTTCAATACTACGGCAGGCCGGACACCTCGGCCCTGGTCCGGCTCCTGGAGGTGGAGGGGAGAAAGCTGGGGGCCTTGGTGCTCCTTGCTTCGGGGATGGACCGTTTCACCCAGGCTCACGCCCGGCTCTTCTCCCTGCTGAAAGAGCCTTTTTCCATGGCCCTTTCCAACGCCCTGAAGCATCAGGAGACCCTCGCCCTCAAGGAGATCCTGGCCGACGACAATCGGTATCTCCAGGGCGAGCTCCTGCGCCTGTGGGGGGACGAGATCGTGGGTGCCGACTTGGGGCTCAGGGGCGTCATGGCATTGGTGGAGCGGGTGGCTCCCCTTCAAAGTCCGGTCCTGTTGCTGGGGGAGACAGGGGTGGGCAAGGACGTCATCGCCAATGCCATCCATCGAGCCTCTCCCCGCAGGGACGGCCCCCTGGTCAAGGTGAACTGCGGGGCCATCCCCGAGACCCTCTTGGACAGCGAGCTGTTCGGGCATGAGAGGGGCGCCTTCACGGGGGCCGTGGTGCGCAAGCGCGGTCGATTCGAGAGGGCCCACAGGGGGACCCTGTTCCTCGATGAAATCGGGGAGCTTTCCGCCCAGGCCCAGGTCCGCATGCTGCGGGTGCTGCAGCATCGGGAGATCGAACGGGTGGGGGGCACCCAGCCCGTGTCCGTGGACATCCGTCTCATCGCGGCCACCAACCGGGATCTGGAGGCCATGGTCGGGGCGCGTCTCTTCCGCCAGGATCTCTGGTTCCGCCTCAACGTCTTCCCCATTCGCATCCCCCCCCTTCGGGAGCGGCGGGGCGATATCCCGGCCCTCGTCCACCACCTGGTGCGGCGCAAGTGCTTGGAATTGAAGCTCTTCCCGGCTCCCCCGCTCGCCACCGGGGTGCTGGACCGGCTCGTGGCCTACGACTGGCCGGGAAACGTGCGGGAGCTGGAAAACGTCTTGGAGCGGGCCCTCATCGTGGGCCGGGGGGAGTCTCTGGATTTCCAGGAGCTGGCAGGCGGGGGGCGGGACGGCGGCTCATCCACGCCCTCGCTCGGGCTGGACGCGGTCATCTCCCATCACATCCGCCGGGTACTGGACATGGCCAACGGCCGGGTGCACGGCGAGGGGGGGGCCGCCCAACTGCTGGAGATCAACCCCAGCACACTGAGACACAGGATGAATCAGCTGGGCATCCCCTACGGGGTGCGGGCGCGCAAGGGTGCCCGCACCCCGTAGAACCCGCAAGCCCGCTCCATCCGACCGGGCGCCCGCCAGACCGTGGCTCACTCCTTCCAGTGGAACATCATCCACTGCATGGCTTTTCCCATCTTCACGTCCCGGACCTGGGACTCCCCTTCCCACGTCGCGGTCACCTGATAGGTCCCCTCGGGCAGCTTCACCAGGAACCATGGCCCCTCTGAGACCACCTCCAGGACCCTGGCGCCGCCCTGGGCCACCACCACCTTCACCGAGGCCACGTACTCGCCCGATGCGGCGGCGAAGATGAGCTTGAGATTGTACTTCTTCTCAATACCCTTCATGGCCTTTCGTTCTCCCAGCCCCACTCCGCCCGAGCCGTACGCGATGCCCTGGGACACCGCTTCCTCGAAGGCGATCCCCCCGTTGCCCTCGATCTGAGCGCCCCGGGGCTCCCCGGCCGGACTCAATACCAGCGCGACGGCCAGAGCGGCGATCCATCCCAGCTTCATGTCAGCACCTCCTCCTTGGTGTGGTCTCGAAGGCCTGTGCAAAAGACCCGGACAGCGCATCGCAGGTCCAGTGGCCAGGTGGGGCGGGCACGGGGACGCATGGGTTCAGGGCCACAGGCACGAGGGGCGCTTGCTGCGTGGAATCAGCCCGCACCTGAGGAACGGCCCTATTGTGTCGCCGGGGAAGGGTCCTGTCAACTTCCCCTTTCGGTCCCCCGGCCTGCGGGGTAGAATGCCACAGAAACCAAGTCGCTGGACGGCTGCCCGCCCGTTTTCCTCGCAGGAGAGGCGCGACGGGTGGGGCGCGGAGGGAGACTCGCAGGTGCGGATCCTGGTGGTGGAGGACGAAAGGAAGGTGGCCAGCTTCGTGCGCCAGGGGCTCGAGGAGGAGGGGTACGCCGTGGATGTGGCTCCCGACGGGCCCTCCGGGCTGGAGATGGGGCTCCAGGGGGTGCACGACGTGGTCATCCTGGACATCCAGCTCCCCGGGATGGACGGACTCGGCGTGCTCCGGCATCTTCGCCAGGCCAAGATCGCTGTGCCGGTGCTGTTGCTCACGGTTCGGGCGGCCATCGAGGACAAGGTCCTGGGCCTGGATCTGGGGGCCGACGACTACCTGACCAAGCCTTTCGCCTTCCAGGAGCTGGTGGCCAGGGTGCGGGCCCTGCTGCGGCGCAGGGCGCCGGACGGGGCCGCCCTGCTGCAGATGGGAGACCTCATTCTGGATCCGGCGCGCCGGATCGTGTCGCGCGCCGGCCGTCGCATCGAGCTCACGCCCAGGGAGTTCTCCCTGCTGGACTACTTCATGCGCAACCCCGATCGGGTCCTCAGCCGGACCATGATCCTGGAGCGCGTCTGGAACTACGACTTCGACCCCGAGACCAACGTGGTGGACGTGTACGTCAATTACCTGCGGAGGAAGATCGACGAGGGGCACGAACGCAAGCGGATCCAGACCGTCCGGGGGATGGGGTACCTCTTCAAGGGGGATTGACCCGTGGGCCTGCGCTCCATCCGCGCCCGGCTGACCCTCTGGTACGTGAGCCTGCTGAGCCTCACCTTCCTGGTCCTGGGCGGGGCGGCGTACGGACTGCTGGGCTACACCCTCTCCAGAGACACGGATGCGGCCCTGAGCGGCGTGGCGCGAGCCCTGGCAGACCAGGCGCGCAAGGGCATGCCCCCGGGTTTTCCTCCCAACATGGAGGAGCTCTTCAGGCGCTTTTTCGGCCTCTCCCCCGTCGAGCGCTATTTCGAGCTGCTGGACCCCTCGGGTCGGCACGATCCCCGCCGGTCCCCCTCACCGGTCCAGCGGCCCCCGTTGAGCCAGGCCGCCCTGGAGAACGCGCGCAAGGGCCTGCCCACTTTTGAGACGGTAAAGGGGCTCGGCCCCACCGCCGTGCGCCTGTTGACCTTCCCCGTGGTGGACGGCGGCCGGGTGGTGAACCTGGTCCAGGTGGGCATGTCCCTGGAGACCCTCCTCGAGAGCAAGAGGCGCTTCCTCCTGATCCTGGGGGCCACGCTCCCCATTGCCCTGCTCCTGGCGGGGGGGGGCGGGTGGCTCCTGGCCCGGAGGGCCCTGCGGCCGGTGGACCGCATGACCGAGACGGCGCGCCGCATCGGTGCCGAGCATCTGGCCCAGCGGATCCCGGTGACGGGCACCCGGGACGAACTGGATCGGCTGGCCGAGACCCTCAACGGGATGCTCAGCCGTCTGGACCAGTCCTTCGCCCAGATCCGCCAGTTCAGCGCCGACGCCTCCCACGAGCTCCAGACCCCCCTGACCATTCTCCGGGGGGAGTTGGAGGTGGCCCTTCGCTCGCCCAGGAGCGCCGAGGCATATCAGCAGACCCTGGCCAGTGCCCTGGAGGAGATCGATCGCATGACCCGGCTGGTGGAGGGTCTCCTGCTGCTGGCCCGGGCCGATGCCGGGGTGCTGCGAATGGACGACCAGTTGGTGGACCTGGGGCAGCTCCTGGAGGACGTGTACCGCCAGGCCGTGCCCCTGGCTCGGACCCGCGGCATGGAGCTGGCCATCGAGGAGTTGGAGCCGCTGGCCGTCCATGGCGACCCGGAGCGCCTCAAGCGGCTGCTCATGAACCTGGTGGACAACGGCATCAAGTACACGGCGCCCGGCGGTCGGGTGACATTGGGACTGGCCCGTCAAGGCCACCGCGCCGCCCTGCAGGTCTCGGACACGGGCATCGGCATCGGCCCCGAGGACCGGGAGCGGGTCTTCCAGCGCTTCTACCGGACCCCCGATGCCCGGGCCCTCGATGGGGACGGGGCGGGGCTCGGGCTGTGCATCGCCCGCTCCATCGCCGAGTCGCACGGCGGGGAGATCGAGATCGAGAGTTCGCCGGGCCAGGGAAGCCGATTCCGCGTGCTCCTCCCCCTGGGCCCGTGACACCCTCCGCATTGCGTCGGACCCTAAGAGCCTTCTAATCCCCCGTTAATGGTCATCTCATCTTCCTTCCTTAGACTCTTGGCAGAGGCGACGAGGGGAGGCACCGCGCCATCCCCCCTGTCGCCAAGTCGAGGAGACGGACAGGAGGGATGGAGACATGTTCAAGACCGTGGAGAGGCACCAGCAGCCAAGTTGGAGGCCCGGGCGCATCGTGGCGGCACTCGCCGCAGCCATGCTCGGGATCGCGGCGGGATGGGGGTACGGGACGGCCCATGAGCCCCTGTGGGGATCGGCGGCCCTGGCGGCGGTGGACGGGTCTTCCGTCCGCGGAGCGGTCATGCCGGGCAGTTTCTCCGACCTGGCCCGGCGGATGGGGCCGACGGTGGTCAACATCCGGGTGACCAAGGCGGAAAGGACGGCGGGCCCCGGCATGCCAGGCATGCCCGACGGGCCGTGGGGGGATCTGTTCAGGAGGTTCTTCCGGGAGGCGCCGCCGTTTCCCGACAGGTTTCGCCTCCAGGGAGCGGGCTCGGGGGTGATCATCAGCCCCGATGGCCTCATCCTAACCAACAACCATGTGGTGGAAGGGGCCAAGCAGTTGACCGTGACCCTGGCCGACCAGCGGGAGTACAGCGCCCGGGTGATCGGGGGCGATCCCAAGACCGACCTGGCCGTGGTCAAGGTGGAGGCCAAGGAGACCCTGAGGGCCGCCGCCCTGGGGGACTCGGACGCCCTGAGCGTGGGGGACTGGGTCGTGGCCGTGGGCAACCCGTTCGGCCTGAGCCACACCGTCACCGCCGGCATCGTCAGCGCCAAGGGCCGTGTCATCGGGGCCGGTCCCTACGACGACTTCATCCAGACCGATGCCTCCATCAACCCCGGCAACTCGGGGGGGCCGCTGTTCAACATGGCGGGGGAGGTGGTGGGGATCAACACAGCCGTCATGCCCCAGGGCCAGGGGATCGGTTTCGCCATCCCGGCCAACGTGGCCAAACCGCTCATCCCCCAGCTGCAAAGCAGGGGGCGTGTCACCCGGGGGTATCTCGGGGTCAGCGTCCAGTCCATCTCCCCGGAGCTGGGCAGGGCACTCGGCCTCCACGGGCGCAAGGGCGCCCTGGTGGCCGATGTGGCGGCCCACAGCCCGGCCCAGGAGGCAGGCATTCGGCGAGGCGATGTCATCACGGGGCTGGATGACCAGCCCATCGAGGACGCCCGCGCCCTGTCCGCCCGGGTGGCCCAGGCGCCGGTGGGCAGGGACGTGGAGGTCTCGCTCCTTCGCGACGGCGTCGAGACGAGGGTCTCGGCGCGGGTGGGCGAGCTGCAGTCGGGACAGGAGGGCCTCCAGGCCTCGGCAGGGCCGACCCGAGACCGTTGGGGGCTTGGGTTGGAGACCGTGACCCCGCAGGTGGCCAGGGAGCGCGGGCTGGCACAGGAGCATGGCGCCCTGGTGGTAGACGTGGCAGAGGGAAGCCCGGCCGAGCGGGCCGGGTTGAGGGAGGGCGACCTGATCCTCGAAGTGAACCGGCACCCCGTCAAGTCCGCAGCCGATGCCAGGGCCGCCTTGGGAGAGGCCCAGGAAGGCCGGTTTCTGGCCGTCTTGGTCAAGCGGGAGCGGGCGAGCCTGTACGTCGTCCTCACAGGATAGCACCCTTGGTGCGAGGCCCCGCGCGCCGCGCCGCCATCCCGTCGGTGTGGGCCCGCGGGGCGCTTGCACCCGCCCGGCCCCTATCGCTTCCGCTGCCTGGTCCTTCTCTCGTCCCAGGGCGGAAAGGCCTTGGCATTGGCCCAGAGGCCTCTGGAGGCCCCCCGGGCCTCATCCTCCAGTCCCTTCCACTGCTCGCACGCGGGCAGCCGGCACAGATGGGGGTGGACCCAGGCAAGCCCCTGTCTCACCAATTCCTCGTTGAGCAGGGCGCCGTCCACCCGGAGCAGGGCATGCCGGAGGGCCTCCCCCTCCCGCTTGATGAACTCCAGCTCCACTACCTTGCCGAAGACCCGGTCCGTCGTGAAGTCCCTGGGCTGTCGATGTCCCGGCTTCCCGGACTTGGGGGAATGCACCCCGTACAGCTCGATCCGCTCCACCTTGGAATCCAGGAACACGAGGACCTGACTCCCGCTGTCGACCCCGGTGACCTTGGCCGTCACGGCCCGCCCCTCCGCCGGGAAGGCCCACAGCCAACCCAGGGCCCAGAGCACCAGGACCGCCCCATGGTGTCGTGCCAAACCCTTGTCCATGCTTCCTCTCCGCTCGCCCCCGTCCCATCCTCCCGCTCGCGCGGGATGGGTGGATTGGGCCCTGCGCTGGGGGGGCCGAGACCCTCCAACCCGACCACGAGGACCCGCGCCCGCACCATGGTATCATGATCGCGCCCCCTCCGCAGGCATGGGCGGGGGCTGGAAGTCCGCGCAAGGGGGAGCGAGCCATGAAGGCCATGGTCCTGACGCAGGTGCGAAGCCTCCGGGAGACCCGGCGGCCCTTGGATCTCGTGGACCTCCCCGAGCCCTCTCCGGGGCCGGGGGAGATCCTGGTGAAGGTCTCCAGGTGCGGGGTCTGCCACACCGAGCTGGATGAGATCGAGGGGCGGACCCCGCCCCCCCGCCTCCCCGTGGTCCCGGGGCATCAGGTGGTGGGGCGGGTGGCGGCCCGGGGAGAGGGGGCGCGCCGCTTTCAGGAGGGAGACCGGGTGGGGGTGGGGTGGATCCATGGGGCCTGCGGGCTCTGTCCGCATTGCCTGCAGGGGCAGGAAAACCTCTGTCCCCGCTTCGCGGCCACGGGAAGGGATGTCCACGGCGGGTACGCGGAGTTCATGGTCGTCTCCGAGGCCTTCGCCTGCGCCATCCCCGGGCGGTTCGGCGACGGGGAGGCGGCCCCCCTGCTGTGCGCCGGGGCCATCGGGTTCCGGTCCTTGCGGCTGGCGGGCCTGAGGGACGGCGGCGCGCTGGGGCTCACGGGTTTCGGGGCATCGGCCCATCTGGTCCTCCAGATGGCGCAGCACCAGTGTCCGGGAAGCCGCATCTTCGTCTTCGCCAGGAGTCCAAGGGAGCGGGATTTCGCCAGAGAGATGGGCGCCTTCTGGGTCGGGCACACGCAGGACGCCCCGCCCCAGCCCCTGGACGCCGTCATCGACACCACCCCTGCATGGCGACCCATGGCGGCCGCCCTGAGGTGCCTGGCCCCCGGAGGGCGGCTGGTGGTCAATGCCATCCGCAAGGAGGGCGCGGACCAGGACGCCCTCCTGGGGCTGGACTACGCCAGAGATCTCTGGATGGAGAAGGAGGTGAAGAGCGTGGCCAACGTGGCCCGGACGGACATCGCCGGCTGCCTGGAGCTGGCGGCCCGGATTCCCATCCGGCCCGAGGTGGAGGAGTTCCCCCTGGAAGAAGCCAACCGGGCCCTGCTGGAGCTCAAGGAGGGCAGGATCCGGGGCGCCAAGGTCCTGCGGATCGAGGGCCGGGGGGGGCCGGGGCGGCTCAGGTCAGTCGATAGCGGAAATCGCACAGGGCGTCGCCTCCCATGATGGTCCTGGTGCGCCTCAGGCTGATCCGGGGGTTGAAGCCCCGGACAAAGGCAAAATCCCGATTGCAGGAAAGCACGCTCCCCAGATCCTCCATGCCCAGGGTCCTGTACATCTCGGCGTACCGGCACCGCTTGACGTCGAACGACAGGCGCTGCTTGTCCCGCTCCACGATCTCCATCTGCAGGGCGTCGTCCCGCGTCCAGAGCTCCAGGCCCCGAAAGAACTCATCGATGCCGTTTCCACCGAGGGCACGGGCCAGCTGCTCGCCGCTGTCACGGGCCACCTGACCGATCAACTCCCCGACGACCCGCAGGGCCCGCTCCTTTCCGACCTCGGCCATGAATGCTCGGATGAGGGGACCCGCGATGCGGGCCTCGATCTCCCTCCGCGTCAGAATCCCGATGGTGTTGATGTCCTGGCCCATGCCTGACCTCCCGGGTGCCTCGCCCCGGCGCCGGATTGGATTGCCCCGCCGCGAGATCCGGTGCCCGTGCGCGCGCGAATCCCCATGATCTTCGGGTCGCCCGCAGGCGGCACCGACCTTGGGCGCTGGGATTGCGGGCAAGGCCCGCCTCAGGATACCACCACATCCTCCTGGTCGAAATCCCTCCAGGAGCGACCGCCGTTGGCCTCCAGGGCCTGGATCCAGGACCGGACCCGCTGCTCCCCGTAGACCCTGGTCCACTCGTCCAGGATGGCCTCCAGTGGGATGTCGGGGTAGCTCCCGTGAAACCTTACGTATTCCATGAACTGCCGATTGTCCAGGTTGTACTCGTGAAAGATGGAGTCCTCACGGCCGTTGAATTCCAGCGGGGCCACGCGATGCCGCCGGCACAGCTCGATGTTGAAGGCCGGCGTGGCCTTGACCCACCTGTCCTCCAGGAAAAACTCGGTGAACCCATGGTACACGAACAGGTCGGTGCCCATCATCGCGATGAGCTGCCGTGTGGCCAGGTGGTTGCGCACGGTGGCGAAGCCCACCCTGGAGGGGATGCCGCACGCCCTCCCCGCGGCGCAAAGCAGGGAGGCCTTGCACACGCAGTACCCCCGGCCCATGCTCAGCACGCGGCTGGCCCGGTAGTGCTCGGGCAGGTAGAAGGGGCAGTAAGGATCGTACCAGATGCCATCTCGCACCGCGTAGTAGAGCTTGACCGCCCGATCCACCGGGTCTTGGCTGCCCTGAATGCAGGACGCGGCGAAGGCCGCGATCTCGGGGTGGTCGCTGTCGATGATCGCCGTGGGCGACAGGTACGCCGGATCCAACTCCGTCATCTCCTCATTCTCCTTCCCCCCTCATGGCGGCGCGGAGCAGATGCTCAGCCCCCTGTCCACGACGGCCGAGGAGAAGCCAGCGCAGTCCAACACGCTGTGGAAAAGGTGGTCGTGGGTGAGGGACTTGCCCAGGTGATCCCCCATGGCATTCACCCGTCCCGGAAACGCCTTCCCGTACGCCGGCGAGGACCAGACCAGCATGGGGACCAGCCGCTGCTCGGGCAAATCCTCGCCCTGCCCGTGTCCGTACCGGCGCTTCTCGCCCAGGGACTCGCCGTGGTCCGAGACGTAAAAGACCAGGGACCGCGCCCCGGCCACTGCCCGGATCACCTCCGAGAGGAACAAGTCGGTGTACAGGATGGAGTTGTCGTACGCATTGACCACCTCCTCCAACGAACACGACCGTTGGGACCGCTCCGTGCACACGGGCATGAAGACGCGGAACGCCTCGGGGTAGTGGTTATCGTACAGCCAGTGGCTCCCGACCGTGTGCAGGACGATCAACTTGCGGGGGTTGGGGTGGCCCAGGGCCTCCCGCAGCGGATCCAGCAGGTCTTCGTCCAGCAGCTTCATGTAAACGTTGTCGGCCTGCTTGTTGTTGAACACCACGGCCTCGGCCTCCCTGGCGATGGAGGACACCAGGGTGTTGGCCTTGCCCAGGAACTTCTGATTGGAGATCCAGGCCGTGTGGAACCCCGCCCGACGGAACACGGAGATGAACGAGCGCTCGCGGGAGGCGACCTCCATCGTCCGGGGCGTGGCCCGGGTCAGCATGCAGGGGACCGCCGTCCTGGTGGAGATGCCGCAGGCCAAGACGTCCTTGTAGGCCAGGGCCCCCAGCTCCTCGACCCTGGGGGTGGTCTGCCTGTGGTACCCGTTCGCATGGAAATGGTCCGACCGGGCCGACTCCCCGATGACGAGGACCAGCGTCAGGTCTTCATCCTCCCGGGAGAACCCCAGGGCCGTGATATCCATCTTGTGGTCGGCCAGCCGCTGGAGGCGGTGCCGTTCCACCGCGTAGGAAACGGTGTGGTTCACCAGGTTGAAGGGGAGGGCTTTGGGGATCTCGAAGGCCAGGTTCACCGCCGCGGAGACCACCAGGCAGGCCAGGATGCCCCCCGCCTTGCCCCGCAGGGGGATGCCGCCCCATTGCCTGCCTGCCAAGGCCACGGCGGCCGCACCCAGGGCCACGGACGCCCCGGCCCGCAAGGCGAAGGCCTCTCCCATGAAGCCCGATGCCTCCTCGAAACTGGTCTCGAACGCGTACGCCACGGTGTTCAGGCCGAACAGCTTGATCTCGTACGTCGAGATGAAGTAATCGGTCACGGCGCTGACCAGGAAGAGGAAGGGAAGGGCCGCCGCAAAAAGGGCCCGGTTCAGGGCCAGGGTCAGCAGGAGGCCCAATACCATTACCCAGGATGTGGCCATGAAGGCGGCGAAACAAAGGAGGTCGCCCTCGGCCCAGAGGCCCAGGAAATGGGAGTTGTACAGCAGGTTGTACAGGAGGGAGAGGCCCCCGAAAAAGAGAAACGGCGCAAGCAGGCGCGCCTCCCTCGGATTCCGAGCGTGCATCATGTACCGCCCTCGCCGGAAGCGAGGGCCCCCGTTTTTGGGAAAGAGCATACCACGTTTGATGCCGGCACGAGAAGGGGGGGGGACGCCCTACGGCTTCCCGCCCAGCAGGTGCATGTGGAGATGGAAGACCCACTGGCCGCCGCCCGACTCCACGTTGAAGAGGAGCTTGTATCCCCTCTGGTCGATGGACAGGGATCGGGCCGTTTCTCTGGCCCGAAGGATCATCTCCGCCACTACCTTCCGATCCTCCTCCTTGAGGTCGTTGACGCTTCGGATATGTTTGGTGGGAACCACCAGCAGGTGCACCGGGGCGTGGGGGTGGATGTCCTTAAACACCACGACGGTGTCGTCGCGGTGCACGAACTCGGCGGGCCGTTCTCCCCGGACGATCTGGCAGAAGACGCAGTCCTGCTTGGATATATCGCCTCGCTGCACGTCGATCCCGTTCCATCGCCCGTTCGAGCCCCCGGCACCCCTCTCCGGTGACCGCCGGTGCAGGCGCTCCGTCCCTTCCCCATCCCGCTGCCGGCTCAGATCTCCACCAGCAGCAGCCACCCGGTGCACAGCACGATGGTGATCAGCATGGGGACGAACGCCATTCGGGCGTATTCCATGAACGAGATGGGATATCCGGCCCGCTCGGCCATGCCCACCGTGACCACATTGGCGCTGGCCCCGATCATGGTCCCGTTTCCCCCCAGGCAGGCGCCCAAAGCCAGGGCCCACCAGAGCACCCCGCTCTCGGCGCCGGGGATGACCTGGGTCAGGTAGGCCACGATGGGAAGCATGGTGGCCGTGAACGGGATATTGTCGATGATGGCCGAGGCGATGGCGGCCACCCAGAGGATCATGAGGATAGCCGCTACCAGGGACCCCTGGGACACGTCTCTCACCCAGTCGGCGATGATCTGGATGAGGCCCGTCTCCTCTGCGCCGGCCACCACGATGAAGAGCATCATGAAGAAGATGAGGGTGGGCCACTCGATCTCCTTCTCCAGCATCTCCACGATGTTCACCCGGCTGATGGCCATGAGGACCGCCGCCCCCACCATGGCGGCGATGCTCGGCTCCATGTGCAAAGCCCCATGCATGACGAAAAGGAGGATGGTGATCCCCAGCATGACGCAGCTCTGCACCAGGAGCCTTCCGTCGGTGATCCGGTACTCCTCGCGCAGATGTTGAATCATGCCGGAGACGTCTTTCACCTCCGCCTGGAGGTACCCCTTCTTGAACCAGAAGATGTAGTAAACGATGCTCACCGCCAGGCAGGCGAGGCAGATGACGCCGAGGTTGGCCACGAAATCCATGAACGAGAGGTTGGCGTACGAGCCGATCATGATGTTGGGGGGGTCGCCGATGAGGGTGGCCGTCCCCCCCACGTTGGACGCGAAGACCTCGGGCAGCAGCAGGGCCACGGGGTTGATCTTCAAGGTGACGGCCACCTCCACCGTCACGGGGATGATCAGGAGCATGGTGGTCACGTTGTCCAGGAAGGCCGAGGTGACCGCCGTGATGAACATAAGGAAGGCCGACAGCACGAAGACGTTGCCCCGGGCGAGCTGGAACGACTTGTACGCGATCCACTGGAACACCCCGGTCTTCTTCATCACCCCCACGATGATCATCATGGCCATGAGAAGGAAGATCACGTTCATGTCAATGGCCTTCATGGCGTCCTGGAAGGTGAGGACGACGAACCCCTTGTGAAAGGAGCCCACGGCGTAGGTGACGAAGAGCATGAGGGCCGCGCCCAGGAGGGCCGCCAGGGTCCGATGCATGATCTCCAGGGCGATGAGGGCGTACACGCCCACGAGGACCAGGGTGGCGAACCAGAAGCCCGGCGAGGTCGTCCGCTCGAGGGCCAGGCTCCTGCGGGCCAGAAAGACGCTGCCCCCCCGGGCATCGGTCCCCTCCTTCACCACCCTGTCGAGGAGGACGCGGCCCGACCCCTTGTACGAGGCCCGCGTCGCCTCCACCTCCAGTCTGGCCCCAGGCAGGGTGCCCGGGGGGAAGGTCAGGACCGCCTCATAGGTCCCCCTGTCCGAAGACACCGTCTCCCCGCCGGCCTCCAGCCTGTTGCCGTCGAGGTAGAAGGTCAGCCCGACCTCTTTGATCCCTCTTCCCTGGGCATTGGTCACGACGCCCGACACGTACAGGACATCTCCCGGGCCTCGGGCCTCGGGAGGGTCCGTGGCCGCGCAGATGACCGCCTGGAAAAGTATCGCAAGGCACAGGGCGCCGACAAACGCTGCCGTCCGCCTCATCATCGCCTCCTCGGGTCGTTTCACGCGGGCGCTGTCTGCCGCTGGGCGCGGGGGATGGACGCGCCGTCCCCCTTGCCTACCCGATGGGCTCTCCCCAGCGGTCGTTCACCCACTTGGCGATGGGTTTGGGGGTCTTCTGGGTCCAGTACGGGGGGGATGCCTGGGCGGTCTGCTCGTCCTTGGCCACCTTGAGGATGTACTTCTGGTCGGCCTCGGGATTCACCTCGATGAGGGCCACTCCGCCTCCGAAGGTGGCGGGGATGGCGAACCGGAGGCTCCTGCCTTTGGTCAGCTTCTCCATCATCTCCAGGATCTGCGCTCTCGTGGGCACCATGATCTGTCTCCTTTCGGTTCAGCCTCCGCGTGACTTGCCCTCCCTCGGGGGGAGTACCCCTTCTTTTCGCCCCGACGAGGGGGGTCCGTGTGCCGAGAATCCCTTTCCACCGCCTTTCGCCGGTGTGAGGATCTTAACCCAAGACGACGGGGAGTCATAGCCCCCCGAGGCGCCTCCCGTCCATGGGCCATCCCACGCGGGAAGGGTGCGGATGGGCCTCCTGTCTCCTCGGCGAGGCGCGCGCCCGGGTCCCCAGGGCCGGCAGATCATCTTCCCAGGATCTCTCCAACCAGTTTGAGGAGTTGATCGGGATCGACCGGCTTTTCCACATATCCGGCCGCGGCTGTGAACTTCGTCGCCCCCTCGGTCCCCACCCGCCGATCCTCTCCCGCACCCGGGCGGGTCACGAGGAAGTTCTTGAAGTCAACCCCCGTGGCCTGGGAGACCCCCGTGATGATCACCACGGGGATGCCCTGGGTCTCACCTTGGGCCTTGAGCTCCTGAAACATGCCGATCCCGCTCTTTTTGGGCATCATGAGGTCGAGGAGGATCAGATCCGGCCTGTCTTCTCTGGCCCTTCGGAGCCCCTCGAGGCCGTCGGATGCGCAGAGGGTCTCGTACCCGTGGTCATCCAGCACGTCCTTGAGGTAGCTCACGTTGTCGGGGTCGTCATCGACGATCAAGACCTTCCAGGCCATGGCCCTCTCCTCCCAGGACAGTCGGATTCCTGCCGCATCGGCTTCTACCCCCGGGGATCGGCCAACCTCCCGATCCCCTTGGGGATGCCCCGTGCCTGGAGGAAGTTTACCACCGACCGAGGTTTTGGCAAAGCCACCCCCCGGGGCATCCGCCCCCCTTACCAGGCCAGTGCACCCTTGTGGTAAGATATGCCCGCCCCACGGCCGCCTGGACGGGCCTCGGGACCTGGAGATGTGGAGCCGATGAGGTCCGAACGCCTCGTATCTTTCCTGAGGGCACTCAGCCTGCGGCAGAAGGTGTTTCTGAGCAGCGCCGCCCTGCTCCTCCTCGTGGTGTCTCTGAGCAGCGTGGCGCACTGGTTCGTGTTCATCCCCATGTACACCAATCGCATGAAGGAATATGGGGTGCGGGTGGGCCAGTACCTCATCAGCCGGTGCAGGCCCCACATGATCGTCGGGGATGTCCCCGCCATGAATCAAGTGCTGCACGAACGCATCTCCGTGGACAGCGAGATCCTCTACGCCCTCATCGTGAATGGCGAGGGCACGGTGATCGCACACAGCTTTCCCGAGCAGGTCCCCCCGGGGTTGGGGACGGCAGCGGAGCTGCGGCCCCGCGCCGTTCAGCACGTGCGCCTGGTGGAGGTGGAGGACACAGCGATCTACGACGTGTCGCTCCCGGTGGAGGACGGGCCGGGAGACCGCTGGGCCATTCACGTGGGGCTGACCAAGGAACCCATTGACGATGCCGTGACGGAGATGGAGTTCCTCGTGGCGGCCCTCATGCTCGTCACGGTGACCCTGGCCATTGGCCTCAGCCGGCTCGCGGCCACGTACGTCTCCCGCCCCATCCTGGATCTCACCCGAGCCATGCACCAGTTGAGCCGGGGAGACGTCGACTTGTTGTTGGGCCCGGGATCCGTCCATGGGGTCGGCAGCGGCCCGACCGTCGCGGCGGCGGCAGGAGGGGAGGGCGAGACGTGGGGGGCCGTGGGCAAGCCAAGCGACTTGGGCTTTGGGGTTCCTGCCGAGCGGGGATCCGCCGAGGGGCGGGCGCAAGCCCTTCCCGTGGGGGATGAGATCGCCCAGCTCTCCCATGCCTTCGGGGATATCATCCGATCCATGAAGCAGAAGACCGACGCCCTGGCCAAATCGGAAGAGAGGCTGAGGCTCTTCTTCGACTACGACCCCAACCCCCTGTTCCTCGTGGACATGGAACTGAAGCGGATCCTCGACGTCAACGAGCCGGCGACTCGCATCTTCCAGGCCAATGAGCAGGCCCTGCTGGCAACCCCTTTCCTGGAGCTGTTCCACCCGGACGACGCCGAGCGCCTCGCGAATAGGGCCGGGGGATGCGCGTTGGGGGACTATTTCTTCCTGAACAGGCTCTCGGTGAAAAGAAAAGGGAGGGAAGCCTTTTTCATCGGCCTCCACGCCCGGGTGGTGGACCTGCGAGACTTCGCCGGGGGAGTGAGCGGCCTGGGCCTCATCGTCAGGACCATCGACATCACGGAACGACTGGAGCAGGAGTCCCAGCTGATTCAGGCCGGGAAGATGGCCACGCTGGGCGAGATGGCCACAGGCGTGGCCCACGAGCTCAATCAACCGCTCAACGTCCTCAAGGTAGGGGCGGACTTTTTCAGGAAGTCGGCGGAGCGTGCTGTCGACATCCCTCATCAAAAGCTCCTCACCATCAGCAGGAACATGAGCGAACAGGTGGATCGCGCCAGTGCCATCATCGATCATCTGCGGGAGTTCGGCCGGAAATCCGACCACCAGCTGTACCTGGTGGATGTCAACGAGCCCGTGCGCGGCGCCTTCACCCTCATGGGCCAGCAGCTCAGGGTGCGCAATATCGAGGTCGAGCTCGACCTGGCCAAAGGGCTTCCCAGGGTCAGGGCCCACAAGAACCGACTGGAACAGGTCTTCCTCAACCTCATCACCAATGCCCGGGATGCCATGGCGGCCAAGGGCGAAGGAGAGCTCAAACGGCTGACCGTCCGGACCTTCCGTGAGGGTTCCCACGTCGTGGCGCAGGTGTCGGACACGGGATGCGGGATGACGGAGCAGGTCCGGGAGCGGATCTTCGAGCCGTTCTTCACCACAAAAAACGCGGGCGAGGGGACTGGTCTGGGACTGTCCATCACCTACAACCTGGTCAGGGATTTCCATGGCTCCATCGACGTGGAGTCGATGCCAGGCCAGGGGACGACCTTCCGGATCCGTCTGCCGGCCTGCGAGGAGGGGGAGGCCGGCCCATGAATCGGATCCTGCTCATCGATGACGAGCGCCCCATCCTCGATGTGCTCAGCATTTCCCTGGAGAGTGAGGGATATGTGGTGAAGACCGCGGAAGGCGGTCTGGAGGGATTGAAGCTCCTGGAAGAGGAATGCGTCCAGCTGGTCGTCACGGACATCAAGATGCCCGGCATGGACGGCATCGAGGTGCTCAGGAAGATCAAGGCCTCCCGGGGGGAGGTCGAGGTGATCGTCATCACCGGTCACGGCGACATGGACTCCGCCGTGGCCGCCCTGCGCAACGGGGCCTCGGACTTCCTCACCAAACCCATCCACGAGGAGGCCTTGCTCCTGGCCCTGGAGCGCGCAAAGGAGAGGATCCGGACCAGGCGCCTCCTGCAGGAATACACCCACAACCTGGAGCAAAAGTGCGGGGAATACACGGCCGAACTGCGCAGGGCCCACCAAGAGCTGGTCGCCCAGGAGCGCCTGGCCACCATCGGGGAGACCGTGGCGGGCCTGGCCCACTACATGAAAAACATCCTCAACGGGCTTCGGGGAGGGGTCTACAAGGTGAACTCTGGCCTGGGCCGAGACGACCGACAGCGCCTGGAGACCGGCTGGGAGATGGTGCAGAGGAACATCGGCAAGATGTCCGACCTGGTGGCGGAGCTATTGTACTACGCCAAGGAGCGGGAACCGGAGCGGGTGCCGTGCCGCCTGAACGATGTGGTCCTGGAGGTCGTGGGGCTCATCAGGCTCCAGGCCGAATCCATGGGGGTGGCCGTGCGGGCACGGCTCGACCCGGGACTGGGGGAGGCCCCCCTCGATCCCAAGGGCTTGCACAGCCTGATCCTGAATCTGGCCACCAACGCCCTGGATGCCTGCCGGTCGGATCCCAACCGTTCCAAGTCCCATCACATCGACTTCATGACCCGGCGCGAGAGCGGGGGTGCCGGGAATGAATGGCTTCTGCTCCAGGTCTCGGACAACGGCTGCGGCATGGAGGATGCGGTGCGCGAGCGGATCTTCACCCGGTTCTTCAGCACCAAGGGGGGACAGGGCACGGGCCTGGGGCTGCTGGTCAGCCGGAAGATCGTGCGGGAGCATGGGGGGGAGATCGCGCTGGAGACCGAGCGGGGAGTAGGCACCACGTTCACGGTCCGTCTCCCCGTTGTCCGGGCCCAATTCCCGGCGTCGGAGTGATCTTTCCTCACAGCCCGAGCAGCTTCTGGATGTCGGGGTGCCGCTGCATCACCCGGAGGAACTGACCGGTCCGGCGGTCCAGGCGCCGTTTGAAGACCTCGAAGACCCGACGCATCACCACATATCCGGATGCGGGATGGCGGTCCAGCAGCTCCACGAAGCGGGAGCCCTCGATGGCCAGGACCTCGCAGGGCTCGGCGGTCACGGCGTAGGTCATGTGGACGGCATTTGGCAGGAGAGAGGACCATCCAAAGGCGTATCCCGACTTGACGGCCCCCAGGGAGATGATGATCCCCTCGGCCACCTCGACCTCCATGAGGACCTTGCCCCGCTTCACCATGTAGAAGACGCGGGCGAGGGCGCCTTGCTCGAAGATGACCTCGCCCTGGGCCACCTCCCGGGGGTCCACATGGGGGGCCATCGCCGCAAGCAGCTCATCCGGCATGCCTTCCAAGAGCAGAATCCTTCCCAAGTCCTGCGTCGAGACCATTGTCGCCCCCCTCTCCCGAGACCTCCTCAACTCAGCAGATACACCAGGAAGATGAACAGCGTGGCCATGGCCGCACCCCATCCCATGGGCAGGGCCCCTGCCCGAAGGGCCCTTCCACAACGCGCGCGCACGGTGGAGGGCGCCTCTGCTGAGGACTGCATCAGGGCCGCCACGCCCCGAGCTGCCAAATCGATGAGCCCGCCGCCGACCAGCCGGCCGATCCAACCCGCCAAGCGATGGGCGAACAGATGCTCCGCCAATCGGTTCAGGCCGTTGAGCCCCCCATCGGCAATGCCATAGAACAGACGTGCCCCCTTTCGGTAGAGCCAGTCCACGTCGAGGTTCGCGGCCCGCATCTCCGCCGGATAGATGCCGGAGAGGATGAGGAGTGTGAATGCGAGGGAGGAGTAAAAGAGGAGCTGGCTCTGGGAGAGCATGTGCGCCGCCGTGTACGGCTCATAGTCCACGGGGTACGGCAGAAGGCTGTAGAGCGGGCCGGGGACGGATCCGATGAACACGCACAGGAACGCGGTGAGGCCCATGGCCACGAGCATGTGGCCAGGCGCCTCCCGGGGCCTCAGGCCGGCGTCGTGGGAGAAGAAGGCGAAGAACGGGATCTTGATGCCGGCATGGTGAAAGACGCCTGCCGAGGCGAACAGGAGGACGAACCAGACGACCCGCATGTCGCCCAGGGCGGCGGCCTCCATGACCATGGACTTGCTCACGAAGCCGCTGAAAAAGGGGAATGCCGAGATGGAGGCAGCACCCACCATGCAGAAGATGCAGGTCAGGGGCATGGTGCGGTAGAGGCCTCCCAGGTCCGTGGCGTTGATCCTGCCCGTCCGATACATCACAGCGCCCATGGACATGAACAGCAGGGCCTTGAACAGCACGTCGTTGACGGCATGGCTCACGGCGCCATTGATGGCCAGGGGGGTCCCGATCCCGATGCCGCACACCATGAATCCCACCTGATTGATGAGGCTGTAAGAGAGGACGCGCCTCAGGTCGTTCTCGATGACGGCGTAGAAGATCGGGAACCCCGTCATGATCACGCCAATCCATACGAGGGCCTCCGTCCCCGGGAACGCCCGGGCCAAGACGTATACGGCCGCCTTGGTGGTAAAGGCACTGAGGAAGACGGTGCCCGTGATGGTGGCCTCGGGGTACGCATCGGTGAGCCAGGCGTGCAGTCCTGGCCAGGCGCAGTTGACGCCGACGCCCAGGAAGATGAGGGCGGTGGCCAGGTCGTGGAGGCCCAGGTAGCCAAACTCCATGGAGCCGGTGCGGCTCACGTGAAGGACGATCCCCGCCAGCAGGCACAGCCCGCCCGCCGCGTGCACCAGGAGATAGCGAAAGCCAGCGGCCAGCGACGACTCGGTTCGGCGGGCCCAAATGAGGAATACCGAAGCGATGGTGAGGATCTCCCAGCACAGAAACAGAGACAGGAGGTTCCCTGCGAAGACGACCCCCAGGGCGCTGCCAGCGTACACGAAGGACGCCGCGTGCTGGATGTCGTCCTTGACGTGGAGCGCATAGATGATCGCCAGAAATGAGATCACATGAAAGAGGTAGCCGAACACCAGGGAGAGCCGGTCGATCCTGCCCAGCACGATCTCCTGGTCCAGAAACCGCATCGTCCAGTGCGTACCCTCGGGCATCCCCAGGAGGTTGATGAAGCCGGCCACGGGAACGAGCATCAAAAAGGCCTTCTTGGCTCGCCCTGGCACGAGGGGCACCAGCAGGCCCGCCAGGAGGAAAACGAGGGCCGGGGGGATGTTCTCAATCATAGT
Source organism: uncultured Desulfarculaceae bacterium (assembly GCA_964514105.1). Taxonomy (GTDB): domain Bacteria; phylum Desulfobacterota; class Desulfocorpusculales; order Desulfocorpusculum; family Desulfocorpusculum; genus CAZEPJ01. The sequence continues at coordinate 129,810 of CAZEPJ010000002.1, forward strand.
AGCCCTCTTTCCTCATGACCAGGGGCCGCAGGATGTACTTGGCGGCCAGCACCAGGGCCACGCAGGCCACGAACCCGAATGCCGCGTAGAACCCCCCCCACTCCTCCCAGGGGAAGATGGCATGCTTCTCAGCCAGGAGTTCCAACCCCAGAAGGGCCAGCAGCAAGGGGTAGTAGATCCTGAAAAGGCGCCTGACGTTTTGCGGCTTGTCGAACAGATACTGCCGTTGCCGTCCGGGGCTTCCGTCCATGGGGAGGCCTCCTTCGCTCACAGGGTGCGCAGCAGGACAATCGCCAAGTACAGAGTGCCCACCCCCAGGGTGACCAAGAAGATCTTTCCATATCCGGGGACCGGTTCATGGGAGAGGACCTGTTTGTCGCCGCCTTCTCGGGACACGCCATCACCCTCCTGCCAGGGCCGCCACCGCCAGGGTGGCCAGCGCGAAAAAGGGTTGCGGGAAGAAGAACAGGAGGACGGAAAGGACCGCCGTGACCGTCAGGGAAAGCACGCACAGCGATCTCCATTCCTGGATTGGGCCCGTGGGCTCGCCCTCGGGCGGTGAGCCGAAGAAGGCCCGGTACACGATGGGCATGAAGTACGCGGCGTTGAGCAGCGAGCTCACCAGGAGGACGGCCAGGATCGGCAGCTGGTCCGCCTCCAGTGATCCCAGGGCCAGGTACCACTTGCTGATGAATCCGCCGGCCGGGGGCAGGCCAATGATGCTGAGGGAGCCGACGAAGAAGGCCGCCATGGTCACGGGCATGCGCCGGCCGATCCCCGCCATCTCGCTGATGCGCTGCTTGCCCGTGGCCACATAGATGGCCCCCGCACAGAAGAAAAGGGTGATCTTGCCGAAGGCATGCATGGCGATGTGGACCATGGCCCCGGCCATGGCCTTGGGGGAGAGCATGGCCGCTCCCAGCACGATATACGAGAGCTGTCCGATGGTGGAGAAGGCCAGTCGCCTTTTCAGACCGTCCTGGGAAAGGGCGATGAGAGAGGCCACCAGGATCGTGAAGGCCGCCACCCAGATCACCAGGTGGCCCAGGCCCAGAGACCCCAGCAGGTCCACGCCGAAGATCCCCGTGAGCACCCGGACAATGGCGAAGACGCCCACCTTGACCACCGCCACGGCGTGAAGCAGGGCACTGACCGGCGTGGGGGCCACCATGGCGGCGGGCAGCCAGGCGTGCAGCGGCATGATGGCGGCCTTGGCGAAGCCCAAGACGAACATGAGCAGGAGTACCGCCAGGAGGCCTCCGGGCCCGGATTCCGGGAGGACCCCGCCCCGAGTGAATTCAAGGGACCCTGTGAGGCTGTAGCAGATGGCCATGGCGGGCAACACCAGGGCGATGGAGCCGCCGACGATGAAGAGCAGGTACCTCCTCCCGGCACTCCGGGCCTCGGCATCCCGGTGGTGGGTCACCAGGGGGTAGGTCGCAAAGGAGAGCATCTCGTAGAAGAGGTAGAGGGTGAGGAGGTTGGCCGAAAAGGCCACCCCGATGGTGGCCGAAAGGGCCAGGGCGAAAAAACAGTAGTAGCGCGTCTGCCCATGCTCTTTCAAACCGCGCATGTACCCAATGGAGAACGCCGATGTGACGATCCACAGCGCGGAGGAGACCAGGGCGAACAGCAAGCCCAGGGCGTCCACCCGCAATGCCAGGGACAGTCCGGGAAGGACACCGGCCACCTCGAGGACCATCTCCCGGCCCGAAAGCACCAGGGGGAGCATGGAGGCGACCAGGGCGAACTTGAGCGCCCCGCCTGCGAAGGTCCACGCCTCCCGCACATTGGGGGAACGGCTGGTGGCGATCAGGGGCACGACGGCCAACGACGCGAGGACGGCCAGGAGCGGCCGTGCCGACATGACGGCTTCCATGAAAGCCTCACCGGATGACGGAGGGGACGACGTGACCCACCACACGCCCCACGATCTCCCCCGTGAAAAGCCCCACCACGACCAGCCCCACCGCCGCGGCCAGAAGCGGGACGAGCATGCTCAACGGGGCCTCGGCCACGGGCGGCCGGCCCCCATCGCCTCCATGGTGGGCCGCGCCCGGGGCGAAGTACGCCGCTTCCACGGCCCGGAAGAAGATGGCCACGTTGATGAGGCTGCTGAACAGAAGGGCCGCCACAAATCCATATTGCCCGCTCTCGATGCCTCCCAGGATCAGATACCACTTGCTGAAGAAACCGCAGGTGGGGGGAACGCCGATCATGGACAGCGCGCCCACCATGAAGGCGCCCATGGTGAAGGGCATCCCCTTGAAGATCCCTCCGATCTGGTGCAGGCCGCTTCCTCCGGCCCTGCGGGCGATGTTCCCCACGGCCAGGAAGAGGCAGAAGGTCATCAGGGCGTCGTTCAAGATGTGGAGAACGGCCCCCGTGATCCCGGATCTGCTTCCGGTCCACAGGCCCCCCACCATATAGCCCACCTCGGCGACGATGAGAAAGGCGAGCATCCGCTTGAGGTCCCGCTCCATGAGGGCCGCCACGGAGCCCGCGACCATGGCGATGACGGCCAGCCACACGACAGCCCTTCCCAGCTCGACGGTCGAGAAGGCGTACGCCGGGGTGAACAGGGTCAGCACGACCCGGATCATGACATAGACCATGACCTTGGTCATGAGCGGAGCGATGAGGGTGCTGACGGCCGAAGGGGCGTGGGTGTACGCATTGGGCAGCCAGGAGTGGAGGGGAAAGAATCCCATCTTCAGCCACATCCCCACCATCGTGATGATGAACGCCACCAGGACCGCCCTCGAACCGTACAGCGGGGGAAGGATGGCGGCGATATCCGCCATGTTGAGCGACCCGGTCATGATGTACAGATACCCGACACCCAGCAGATAGAAGCAGGCGCCTATGGTGCCCATGAAAACGTAATGGAGGCTGGAGAGGGGGGCGCGATCCTTTCCCATGGCGATGAGGGCGTAGGCGGTGATGGAGGCGATCTCCAGGAGCACGTACAGGTTGAAGGCGTCGCCGGTGATGACGATCCCCAGGAGGCCCGTCACAAGCAGCACCATGAGGCCGTATATGGGCCCCACCCTGTCCGGGAACTCCGCCTTCACGTCTCCGCCGCTGGCCAGGAGCGCCAGGAATGCGATGACGGCGACGGCGACGAGCACGGGTGCATTGAGGTGGTCCACCACGTACACGATGCCCCAGGGCTCGGGCCAGCCGCCCAGGCGGTACGTGAAGGTCCCCTGGGACACCACCCGCCCCAGGATGAGGACGGAGGCCCCCGTTGCGATCCCCACGCCCGTCAATGCGATGGGGTGGCAGAGGCGGCGGTCCAGCCACCCCCCGGCCACGGCGAGGAACGCCGACAGCAGGGGAGCGACCACGACTAGGGCGGGGGCGTGGGTGTCCATGTCTCCCGGATCTGCCTCAGGATCTCGTCCTCCTCCAGGGTCCCATACCGTTGGTGGACCTTGATGGAGAGCGCCAGGGCCACCCCAAGGGTCGCCACGGCCACCACGATGGCCGTGAGCATGAGCACGTGGGGGAGGGGGTTGATGTAATCAGCGGCCCGGATGGCGGCCGGTGCGTCCTGGCCATGGAGGATGATGGGGATCGTGGCCCCCTTCTTGGTGCCCATGGAGATATAAAAGAGGATGATGGCGGTCTGAAAGATGTTCATTCCGACGATCTTCTTCACCAGATTGTTCTTGATGACGATGGCGTACAGGCCCATCATCATGAGGGCGATGTAGATCCAGTAGTTGTACTTGGCCACGACCGCGGCCAGCAATTCGCTCATGCTCTACAGCCCCTCGTCGTGTTTCCCCTCGGAGCTCAGGTTGTAGTAGATGGAGGCCATGGTGGCCATGACGGCGATGCCCACGCCCACCTCCACCAGGAAGATCCCCAGGGAACGGGCCGCCACCCGGTCCACGGGGAACAGGTGCGACAGGGCCGCATAGTCCAGGAAGTTGGAGCCCAGCAGGAGGCAAAGGGCGCCCGTGCCGGCATACACGGAGACGCCCACGACGCTGAAGGTCGAATACACCCGCTCCCCCATCCTCGCCAAGGCCTCCTTCATGTTGTGAGACAACGCCAGGACGATGTAACTGGCCCCGAGGATCACCCCTCCCTGAAACCCCCCTCCCGGGCTGTGATGACCGTGGGCGATCACGTACAGGGCGAACAGCTGGATGAACGGCACGAGGAACCGGCACACGGTCCTGATGATGACGTCGTGCGGGGTCCACAGCGCGTCGATCCGCTCGAGCTCCTGAAGACCTCCCACCGGCTTTCCGCCTCTTCGCGTTCGGATGGTGACGCCGGTGAGGGTGTGTCGATACACCGTGGTGGCGGGCTCCTCCTGGCCGAAGATGCGGATCAGGATGAAGCATGCCCATCCTGCGGCGAAGATCACCGTGGTCTCGAACATGGTGTCGAATCCGCGGTAGTCCGCCAGCAGGGAGGTCACCACGTTGGGGACGGACGTCTCCTCCAGCGACTTCTCAATGTAGCGGGGCGAGACATGCAGGCTGGCCGGGGCGCTGGGATCTCCCCATCCGGGGAAGTCCTCGGTGGCGACGACCAGCAGGGCGCCGGACAGCAAGACGACCAGGATCCCGACGGCCTTCAATCCTTCGTCCTCCTCGTCGTCCGGAAGACCGCAGCCACGAAGAAGACCGTGCTCACCCCGGCCCCGACCGACGCCTCGGTGAAGGCCACATCCACCGCCCCCATGATGGACCACAGCAGGCACATCATGAAGCTGTATGCGCCGAACAGGATGGCCGCCCCCAGGAGATCTCGGACCATGACCGCCCCCAGGCCGCACGCCACCACCAGGGTGAGAATGAGCAGATCCAGCTGCCAGATCATTGCGGCCACCTCCCCGGCTCTCCCTTGCTCCACGGGACCAACCCCGCCCTGACCCCGGCGTCCACGATGGCGTGGGTTGCCGTGGGGCTGGTCAGGAAGACGAGCACCGCCACCAGGAGGACCTTGAGGCTGGTCAGGACGGTCTCCCAAGACAGGGGATGGAGGTTGTGCAGGGCCACGGCAAGGGTCATCAGAAGGGCCCCCATGGTGTCGAGTTTGCCGGCGGGGTGCAGGCGCGAGTAAAAGTCCGGAAACCGGAGAATCCCCACGGTGCCGCCCGCGAAGAAAATCAACCCGAGGACCAGGAAGACCGTCACGACTTCATTCATGTCGGGCACTCCCCCCTGCGCCGCAATGTCCCCTCCGCCCTCATCCCTCGTGCAGCCCCTTTCGCTTCTGGAAATACCTCGAGGCCGCCAGGACCGCGATGAAGTTGAGAAGGGCGTACGCCAGGGCGATATCCACGAACATATCCTCCCGGTGGTAAAGCATGCCGATCAGGAGGAGGAGCACCGTGGTCTTGCTCCCGATGGCGTTGACCCCCAGCAATCGATCGAGAACCGTGGGCCCGAGGACGGCTCGATAGAGCGACAGGACCATCAGAAGGCCCAGGCAAACCCCCGTCCAGAGAAAGACCGAGTCCATCATCTCTCACCGAAGACCGCGGCGATTCGGCTTTCCATCTCACCCGGAAGGGAGTCCGCCGATTGGGCGTCGATGGCATGCACTTGGAAGTCCCCATCCAGGGACACGTACACCGTGATGGTCCCCGGCGTCAAGGTGATGGAGTTGGCGAAGGTCACCCTTGCCACCTCGCCCTGAAGCGCGCTCCGGAACCGCAGGATGCGCGGATCGATGATCTCTTTCATCCGGGGATGAAAGGTCAGATACAGGATATGCAGGCTGCTGAGAAAGATCTGCCACAAGAGCCAGGGGATGTAGGCCAGAAACCGGGCCGCAAGGCGGACCCCTCCCCCGGAGCCAGGCGGGGCGGCCAGGAGGTCGCCGGAAAAACGGCTCACCAAGGCGCTGGACAACAGCCCCAGGCTCAGGTGAAAGGCGTCCAGCCGGCCCGAGAGGGGAATCCAGACGGCGAACATCAGCAGGGTCGTGCCGAGGAACCGGGCCGACATGCAGGCCTCCACTTGGCGTTCATAGGCTGAGCCGCATCGAGCCCCCGGGGAGGCCTCCCATCCACCGGCTCCCCCGCCCCCCTCACGTGACCGGGACTCGAACGGTGAGGGTCGTTCCCACCCCCAGCTCCGTGTCCAGACGGATATCCCCACCCAGGTTCTTCACGATGTTGTGGCAAATGGGAAGACCCAGCCCCGTGCCCTTGCCCGGGGCCTTGGTGGTGAACAACAGATCGAAGACCTTCTCCCTGTTGTCGGGAGCGATCCCCGTCCCGTCGTCCGTCACCTCGATTTCCAGGAATCCCTCGATCCGCCGCGCCCGCACCGTGATGCGCCCCCCCGAGTCCCGCTTCTCCCGCACGGCGTCGATGGCGTTGGTGAGGAGGTTGACGAGGACTTGCTCGAGCATCTTGCGGTCCGAACACACCTCGAGTCCGTGCTCGGGGACGTCCACCACGATCTCCACAGCGGAGCCCTTGAGCGCCGGCCTCACCAGGGTCAGACACGATGCGAGCAGGTCACGCACCTCCATGGGGGCCTTTTGGGGAAGCGATTCCCGCACGAACCCGAGGAGTTGGTGCGTGATGGTGCGGCACCGTGCCACCTGCCCCTCCACCTCCTCCATGGCCTTTGCCAGCTCCAGCCGATCCCCCTCTTGCAGAGCGCCGGCCCGCCGGATAACCCCCCCCGCCCAGCCCGCGACCTCCTGGATGACGGCCAAGGGGTTGTTGACCTCGTGGGCGATGCCGGCGGCGAGCCGTCCGATGCCAGCCAGCCTGTCGATCCGGACCAGTTCCTCCTGGACCCGTTTCCAGACGGTGATGTCCTGGCAGATCCCGACGCTCCCCACGCCCAGCCCGCTCCTGTTGACCAGGCGCGTCAGCGAGACGTTGCAGTAGACCACCCCCCCGTTCTTGCGGCGAAAGGGGATGTCAGGCCCCGCCGCCCCCCCGTCACGCTGGGCCGCCGCCATGAGCGCCTCGAAGGCCTCCGGATCCGAGGCGAGTTGAGAGGCCCTCATTCCCGCCACATCCGCCAAGCTGTAGCCCAGGATCCGCTCCCCGCCGCGGTTGACGGACACCAGCATCCCTTCCACATCCGCGGTGAAGATGATGTCGCTGGCGTTTTGAAGGATGCACTGGAGATAAGCCCTCGCCTGGTCCAACTCGCCCCTGTACCTGCGGATCTCCTGCAACAGGCTCCGGCGATGGGCTTCATCGCCCCGTTGTGCGAATCCCATCCGATGATCCCAACGGCCTTTCACCGTCCACAAGGGAAGGGGCGAGGATCGTCTCCGTCATCTGATGACCCGAGGCCCTGCCTGCTCGAGACAGCCCGAGGAAACCAAAGGCGGATCCGCTTCCTCAGTCTTCCATCCCCATGGCCTTTCTAACATCTTCCAGGGCGGTCTTCAAGGCCCTGGGCCCCAACCCAGCCTTGGACAGCTCCTCGACTTTTCGCTCATAGGCCTTGCCCTGGATCTCGAGCTTCTTGCCGTGCGCCTCCCGTATGCTGCGCACCAGCTCCGGATAGTCCGCCGGTTTGAGGAGATATCGAAAGGCATCCAGCTGGCCGCTCTCGAGTGCCGATTCGACCGATCCATGACCGGTCAGGACGATGCACTGAAGAAAGGGCTGGATCTCCTTGAGCTGCCGCTGGGCCGTCACGCCGTCCATCCCGGGCATCTTGAGGTCCACCACAGCCACATCAAACGGTCGTTTCTTGACGACCTCCACCGCCTCCTCCCCCGAGGCGGCGGACTCCACCGAGAAACCCTCGTCGGCCAGTCGCTTGCCCATGTACTGCAGGAGCGACCGCTCATCGTCGACCAGGAGCACTCTGATGGCCTCGTCCGCTTTCATGGTCCCTGCCCCTCCCCTTCCATCGGCTTGGGATGACGACCGGTCGTCCTCTTGCCGCATGCCTCCATCGAGCCTCGCCATGCCCACCCGGGACGCCCCGCGAGCGGGGTCATCTCCGCGGGTTCGGCTCTCGCCCCATCGGCAGGCCACCCCGGCCGCCAGGGGGTTAGAGTAGCGACATCCCCGATCCAGTGTCAACGCCCGGCCTCACCTCCAGCCCGCGGTGGGCCGAACGCCGGGTCTGTCCTATTCCGCGGCCCGCCGCAGGGCCTCGAAACGCTCCCTCGCGAAGTCGAACTGGACCCAGGTATCGAGGAGCGAGGCCAAGACCTCCCGGTACTCCTCCAGGGCCCGCCTCCGCTCTGCCCGGCCCTCCGCCCATGCCCCCAGGGCCAGATGCAGGGTCAGGAGCTTCTCCGGGCTCCCCGCCGCCTCTTTGACGAGGGCCTCGGAGCCTCGCTTGCCCAGCAGGGCCTCGGCCACGGCCCGATGCCATGGGTCCCGGGTGCGGGCCGCGAAGGCCTCCATGCAGGCCCGGGCCTCTTCCCCCCGGCCCAGGGCGCTGAGGAGAACCCCTTCCAGGATCCCCAGAGTCAGCCTCCTGGCGTTCTCCCGGCCCTCCCGCTGGAGAAAGGCTCGGGTGGAATCCAGGGCGGGCTCCCACGCCCCCTGGGCGGCCCGGAGGAAGGCCAGCTCCTCGAGGATCCTGCCGTTTTCCGGCTCGATCTGCGCGGCCTGGGCCAGCGCCTTCACGCGCTCGTCCAGGGAGATGGAGTCCTTCTGCAGCGGGGCCAGGACGGCCTCGAGCTTCGTCTTGCGCCCCTCCTGCTCCTGGCGCACCTCCCGGAGGCGCTCCCGAAAGGCGTCCAGCTCGGACCGGTATCTCCCCCAGGCCAGGGCGTCTGCGGCGGCTTCCAGAAGCTGTCTTTGCAGCCCCTCCAAGCTCGCAGCGCTGAGAAAACCCTCCCAGGAATCCGCCGGGGCCACCAGCACGGCCTCCCGCAGCAGCCCCTCGGCCCCGGCCGGATCCCCCGCCTTCTGGATCCGCATGGCGCATGCCCAATGGATCCAGCTCTTTTCGGCCGGGGTGTCCCAGGCACCCAGTGCGGCCTCCCGGCTGACCCCACCTTCCAGCACCCGGGTCAGGTATCCCAGGAATTCCAGAGGAGAGCCCCAGTCGGCGGCGTTCAATTCCCGTCTGTAGGGGTTGGCCGCCAGTCGGTCCCGCCACCAGTCGATGACCAGGCACATGAACTTGGCCAGACCACCCTCCGGGTCCATGGAGACGGCCTGCCCGAAGAGCCGTCGGGCGGCCTCCTCGTCCCCGGCGCACCAGCGCATCATGGCTGCGGCCAGAACCACCGACGGGTCCGAGCTACGCTCCCGCTCCGCGTCCGCCACCCTGGCGGCCTCGGCCCACCGTCCCTGGCGGGCCTCCCCTCGAATCCGCTTCAGCCGCGCCTCCAGGGCGAAGTCCTGGATGCCGTTCCACTTCACTTGGCCGGCCCGCAACTCCTCCAGAAAGGCCGCCGCCTTGGTGATGGGGAGCACCATGGCCAGATGCCACAGGGGGGTGACCGTGGGGAGCAGTCCCTGGGCGCGCTCGGTGGCCACGCCCGAGGCGATGCCGATGACCGTGCCACGGCCGTCGATGACCGGACCTCCGCTGTTCCCTCCGTACAGCGACGCGTCGATCTGGATGGCGTCCTCGAACGAACGCCGGACGCTGCCGCGGGTCACGCTGACGCTGACGTCCGCCGCCTGGGTTCGGCTGCCCAGGGGGAAACCAAGCGTGATGATCCGCGACAGCCTGGGGATGGTTCGCGCGTCCAATCCCTGGGCCAGGGGCAGGGGCCGAAGTCCCTCCGGGATCGGGAAGACGCGCAGCACCGCGAAGTCGTCCTTCAGGGGCGAGGAGATGAGCTGGCGGGTGGCGGTGGGGTGTCTCGCGACCCCTGCGATCTCCACACCGGGGGTCCCCTGGCTTCGGAATGCGGATTCCAGGAAGTACAGGTCGGCCAAATCGGGGCTCTCGATGAAACCCGCGGATCGGTTGAAGGCCCTGGATCCCTCGAACCAGAGATAGACCCGATATTCCAGCTCGGGGGATCGCCCCGCCTCCTTGAGATGCCTGGCCACGGCCTGAAATGCCCCATCCTCCAGCCACGGGCACGCCACGTGGCGACTGGTCAGGAGGTGCCCATTTCGGTCCGCCAGGAAGGCGGTGCCTTCGGAGCGGTTCTCGTAGGCCGTCTGATTGCCGTCCTTGATCCGGTAGTGGACCAGGACGAAGGCGATGGACGGGGCGTACCGGCTGGCGTACTCCTCCGAGATATCCGGCGGACCCGATCGACGAACGATCAGCGCCAAGCCCACCGCGAGCAGCAGCACGGCCAGGAGGCCGACCGCCGTGCCCGTCCACCCGATCCCGGCCCATGGGCGTCCGGGCCGAGGCCCGGGACCGGCCATCTCCAGCCCCCGCCGCTGGGCCTCCCGGATCTGCCCGTCGCCGATGCCCTTTAGGGCCGCCGCCACATCCCCGGCGTTGCGCGGCCTCAGATCCGGGTCCTCGGCCAGCATGGTCCTCAGGAGGACCCGGACTTCGTGAGGGACCGCCAACTGCTCCACCCGGGCCGCCGGGTCGTCGATCTCGAACTCCCCCGTGAGGATCTCAACGAAGATCTTCCCCAGGGACCAGATGTCGCTTCGGGTGTCCAGGGGCCGCCGGTTCACGATGTCCGGATGACATGACAGCAGGTGCCTCAGCATGGGCGGAGGGCGGTCGAGCTTGGGGTTGAGGAAGCGGGACAGCTTGTAGTCGATCTTGATCTGGAAACGGCCGTCCTCTGTCCGGAGCACCATGACGTCGTTGAGCGTCAGGTGGGGGATCAGGTGCCCCGCCGAGTGGAGGATCTCCACCCCCGTCAGGATCTGTCTAAAGACGTCGAAGGCCGTCCGGTAGTCGTCCAAGGCGCCGGAACGGGCCAGATCTCCCCAGTTCTCGGCATCGATCCATTCGCTCACCCGATACCAGACCCCGTCCGACGACTGCCGGATGTCCAGGTGCCGGACGAAGCGCCCCTCCGGGAGCTTCCTCAGCGCCTCCAGCTCCCGCTTGAGCCGCGCGGCCACGGCTTCGTCCACCGCGGACTGGCGGGTGAACAGCCGGATCATAACGGGCTGCGCCTCCCCGGCGGCCCGTGCGCGGCACAGGATGCTCGCGTGCCCCTCGTGAAGGATGACCTCGATCTGGTATTCGTCGATGTGCGTGCGGCCCCTGCCCACCTCGTTGCCGCACGAGGGGCACTGGGTGACGTCCTCTGCCAGCAACTGCCCGCAACGGTAGCAGAGCTTCACGTGCCGCCCCCCGGTCCGGGCCTCAACCATCCTAACTATCCGATGAGACTGCCTTTATTTGCCAGCTAGAGCGTAGATGGTTGCAGCGGGGATGTCAAGCCAACCCCTGGGCGGGCCAGGGGCGGGGAGGCCAGCTGGACGGGGCCGTCGCCCTGGGCTGCAGGGGGTATGGTGCTCCCCTCCCTAGGCAGACTCATCCCAGGGGCGGCCCGCACTGCCTTGCTTTCCTCCCATGATTCTGTATGATCCCCCAAGGGATTCGCACCTCAATCCATGTCAATCAGAGGAGGGGCAAAGATGAAGGGCAAGGTGTGGCTGGCCGTTGTCACCGTCGTCGGGCTCTCGCTGATCCCCCTGGCCGGGGCATGGGCCCAGGCCCAGCCGGCGGCCAAACCGGCCCCGCAGCTGGCCGATATCCAGATCCACAGCGGCGACAGCATCAAGAGCGTGCTGGAGCGCCTGGTCGGGCAGGATGTGACGCTCGCCGTGGCGAACGGCGGGGAGATTACGGGCAAGGTGACCAAGGTGGAGGCCCTGGTGGTGCACCTCTCCAGGCTCGTGGGCAGGGAGTTCTTCGACGCGGTGGTGCGCCTCGATTCCGTCAATGTCGTCACGGTGCGGGTGAGAACCAAGTGACGGGGAGGCGCCGAGGCCCCGGCTTTTTTTGGAGGGAAGATGAGGTTGCGTGGATGGGCGCTGGCGTGGTTCGCGGGGCTGGCAGCCGCGTCCGTGGCGGGATGGGCGTGGGCCGAGCTGTCCCAGGAGGCGTGGACCCGGGAGATGAATGAGGAACTTCCCCCGCTGCTGTGCGGGGCGGAGACCTACTTTCGCACCTGCTTCCATGTGAACCGCTCGGAGTGCCAGGCGGCGGCGGCGGCCGGCCTGCGGGCGTGCCTGGAGGAGATCAGGGGGCAACTGCCGGCGGCCATGAGCGACGAGGACGCCCAGGCGTGGAGCCACGATCTGGGCGTCTGCGTGGGAAGCGCCATGGCACGTGCCCTGGACGACCGGCGGGTGGCAGGCGACAGATGCAAGAGAAGGTAAGGGGCTGGGGGCTCGCCCGAAGCCCCCTGGTCCCCGACCCGTGCCGAGCAGCCTTGGGCGCGGCTCCGGGGAGCATCCAGCTGGAGTCCAGGGCCAAGAGGATCATCCGGAACCGCGAGGCCAATGGGGGGCCGCTGGGATCAGGAGGCCGCCGGACCCCTTGGACGGCTTCAACGGCCTCCTCATGCGCTGCTGCAAGAGGATTCCCCTGGACCGGCGGGGGAAAGCGCTCACGGCCGTGGCCGCTGCGGCGGCCACCCGCCGCGTCCCGCGCCTCGCCCATGCCGTCTGTGCCGGGGCCAGCAGGCAACAGATCCGGGGGGCTGGGGCCGTCGGCGTGGGGCGCGGAGGGGGCCCGGCTTGGCGGCGGTTCGGGACTCTCTCCCGGCCACCCTGGACGAGATCGAGGAAGGCATCTGAAGAGCCCGGCTCGGCGAGCATGCGCGGAGGGGATCTGGTGAAGTTCATGGGCCGATCCAAGTGGGAACTGGACACGCCGTGTCTGGTCCTCGATCGCGACATCCTGGAGGCCAACATCCAGAACATGCAGGGTCACGCGGCCGCATGGGGAAAGCAGCTCAGACCCCACGCCAAGACCCACAAATGCACGCGCATCGCCCGTATGCAGGCGGAGGCGGGGTGCGTCGGGATCTGCGCCGCCAAGGTATCGGAGGCGGAGATCCTGGTCCAGGAGGGGTGCCGGGGGGTGCTCGTCACCTCCCCGGTGGTGACCGGACAGAAGATACGGCGACTCTTGGCGTGCGCGTCCATCGCCCCGGACCTCATGGTCGTGGTGGACCACCCGGAGAACGCCCAAGGGCTCAGCCGTGCGGCCGTGGAACAGGGCCTCACCCTCAACGTGCTGGTGGACCTGGACCCGGGCATGGGGCGCACCGGGGTGCCCTTTGCCCAAGGGCTGGACCTGGCCGACCTCCTCAATGGGCTGCCCGGCCTGAACCTTTGCGGGGTGCAGTGCTACGCGGGCCACGTGCAGCATATCGCCTCGTTCGAGGATCGGCGCATGGCCTCTGTCGACTGCATGGGGCGGGCCGCCGAGGTGGTCCGCGGCATGCGGGCCGCGGGCCTGCCCTGCGGGATCTTCACCGGCGGGGGCACCGGGACCCACGACATCGACTGCGGCATCCCCGAGGTCTCGGAGCTGCAGGTGGGCTCGTACGTCATGATGGACGCCGAGTATTTGGCCGTGGGCTCCGCCGCCGACCCCGCCCGTTTCGCGGGATTTCCCCCTGCCCTGACCATCCTGACCACGGTGATCAGCGTCAACCGCCCGGACTTCGTCACGGTGGACGCCGGCCTGAAGACCCTCTACCACCACGGCGGCGCGCCCACCGTGGTGCGCCCGGAGGGGTTGGCCCTGAGGTACGAGTGGTTCGGCGACGAGCAGGGGATGCTCCTTTACCAAGGGGAGACGCGGAGCCTCCGTTTGGGCCAGGTGGTGGAACTGGTGGTCTCCCATTGCGACCCCACGGTCAACCTTTTCGACGTCCTTCACGTGACGTCCGGGGACGCGGTCGTGGACCTCTGGCCCATCGACATGCGCGGCTGCTCCCGGTGAACCCCCCCATCCGCAGAGAACCGAGACGGAGCGGACGTGACCCATGGAGCGAAAACAGGTCGGTATCCTGATCTTCGATGACGTGGAAGTGCTGGACTTCTGCGGCCCGTACGAGGTCTTCTCTACCACCCGGCTGGACGAGGCGCGCCGCCGCGAGGAGCCGTCTCCGTTTCATGTCCTCCTGGTGGCCGAGAGGGCCGGCCCGGTGCGGGCTGCGGGAGGGATGCGGGTCCTGCCCGATGTCACGGCCGTGGACTGCCCCCCCCTGGACGTCCTGGTGGTGCCGGGAGGTTGGGGGGTGCGCAGGGAGATCGGCAATGGGGCCCTCGTCGACTGGATTCGGCAGCGGGGTGGGGAGGCGGGCACCATCACGTCGGTCTGCACGGGCGCCATGCTCCTGGGCCAGGCCGGGCTCCTGGACGGCCTGCACGCCACCACCCACTGGCGATCCCTGGGGTGGATGCGGGACACATTTCCGACCGTCACCGTGGAGGAGGGCCTGCACGTGGTGCAGGACGGCCGCGTCTTTACCTCGGCGGGGATCTCCGCGGGCATCGACCTGGCCTTGCGCGTGGTGGCGCATCTGTGGGGCGAGGCCCTGGCTCGGGCCACGGCCCGGCACATGGAGTACCCCTTTCCCGAGGACAACCGACGGCGGGTGTGAGGCCCCTGCCAGCGATCCCCGGAAGTCCGGCGCAGACGCCCTCCATGGCGCGCATTGCGGACCAGCGGGGTTCTGCACTGCTGTCACATGGGCGCACGGGGGGAGAGCGGGCCCGGTCAAGCCCCCAGTGAGATTGCAGAGGAAAGGACGAGGCATGAGCGACGCAAGTGCAGCGCGATCCAGCGGCAAAGGCCCTCTGGACGGGATCCGGGTCGTGGAGTACGGGGTCTTCCATGCGGGTCCCGGGGCCACGGCCATCCTGGGCGACCTGGGGGCCCGGGTGATCAAGATCGAGGCGGGGGCCGGCGATCCCGAGCGGTATTGGTGCCGGGTCGGGGACGTGGACTTCTCCTTCCCCCATGGCGAGAGCATGATGTTCGAGTTCTCCAACCGCAACAAGAGCGGGATCTGTGTGGATATCAAGACCGAGCAGGGGCGCGGGATCTTCCACCGGCTCATCGAGTGGGCGGATGTCTTCCTCACCAACCTGCGCAAGAGCACCAAGGTCAAGATGGGCCTGGACTATGCCTCCCTGTCCCGGCTGAACCCTCGTCTCATCCACGCCAGCGTCTCCGGGTACGGCCCCCGGGGACCGGCCAGCGACGTGGGGGCGTTCGACCCCATGGGACAGGGGCGCTCCGGGATGATGTTCGTCACCGGATCCCAGTCCCCCTCCCTGATCCACCTGGGCGTCCTGGACCAGGCCACGTCCATCGCCATGAGCCACGCCATACTGGCCGCCCTGGTGGCACGGGAGCGGCAGGGCGTGGGCCAGGAGGTCCACGTCTCGCTGTACAGCACGGCTCTGTGGCTCCTGTACGCCAACCTCATGGCCGTGGGAACCCTGGGGGTGGACCCGGGCGTGCCGGGGGATCGATACCGACAGTCCCCCCTGCGCAACGCCTTTCGCTGCGCGGACGGCAAGTGGATCATCGGGGTCCATCACCCCGAGGACAAGTACTGGCCCAGGCTCTGCAGGGCCACGGGGCAGGAGGGGCTGCTGGAAGACCCCCGATTTGCCGATGAAGCCGGGCGACACGCCCATTGCGGGGAGCTCGTGGGGATCTTCGAGGCGGTTTTCGCCCAGCGGACCCGGGACGAGTGGATGGAGCTGCTTCCGTCCGCCGGGCTCATGTTCGGGCCCGTCAACCGGGTCGAGGAGGTCCTGACAGACCCCCAGGCACTGGCCAACGAATACGTGGTCACGTACGCCCACCCGGTTGCGGGGCGCGTGACGGTCCCGGGATACCCGGCCCACTTCAGCGTCAATGGCGCCGGGGTGCGGGGTCCAGCCCCGGCCCTGGGCGAGCACACAGACGAGGTGCTCCTGTCGCTGGGGTACTCGCAGGACGATCTGCGGGCCCTGCGCGACCGGGGGGTCATCCGCTGAGAGGAGAGGGAGGCCATGGTCAAGGGGATCAATCACTTGGGGATCGTGGTGGAGAGCATCGACAAGACGGTGGATTTCCTTCGGGACACCTTCGGCGCACAGGAGGTCTCGCGCATGGAGTTCCCCAAGCTGGAGCAGGTCTCCGCCATCGTGCGCATGGGCGACAGTTTCCTGGAGCTCATGGAGCCCACGGGTCCCGATGGGGTGGCGGGCAAGTTCCTCCGGGCCAGGGGGAGCGGGCTCCATCACGTCTCCCTCCTGTGCGACGACGTGGCGGCCTTGAGCCAGAAGCTGGAGGCCAGGGGCCTGCAGGTCATCGGCAAGATGTTCGACGGTCCGGTGAAGGTGGCCTTCCTGCACCCCAGGGCCACCAAGGGGATCCTCTTCGAGCTGGCCGAGAAACCGGCCGTGTGAGTCCCCCGGCGACCGGTCCTTAAGCGGGCGGCGTTCCCGCGGCCGCGCGGTCACGAGCCATGGCGCTGTCCATCGAACGGTTCGTCCATTCCCGCAGGCCCCGCTGGGAGAGGCTGGAGCGCCTCCTGACGGCCCTGGAGCGCGGCAAGGCCCATGGCCTCGCCGGGGAGGATCTCTGGGCGGTGGGGCGTCTCTACCGGGAGGCCACGGCGGATCTCGCGCGGCTTCAGGCCTTTCGCCGGGACGCCGCATCTCCCGATGACCTGGAGAGCTACCTGACCCGGCTCGTGGCGCGGGCCCACGGCCAGATCTACCGCAACGAGTCGCCCGGTTGGATCCGGCTCTGGGATTTCCTGATCCGTGCCTTTCCGGCGAGCTTTCGCGAGAACCTCCCATGGACGGCATTGGCGTCGGGGCTCTTCCTGGCAGGTGCCCTTTTCGGCTGGGCCGCCACGGTTCGGGACGACACCTTCGCCCCGCTCATCGTCCCGCCGCACCTGCTCAGGACCATCGAGGAGGGGAACGTCTGGTTCGACTCCATCCTGGCCGTCCAGCCCCTGGCCACCAGCGTGATCATGACCAACAACATCTCGGTCACCTTTCTGGCATTCGCCCTGGGCCTCACCCTGGGCCTGGGCACGGTGTACCTCCTGGCCTTCAACGGGCTGCTGCTGGGGACCCTGGCCGCCCTGTGCCACGGCCGGGGACTGGATATTCCCTTCTGGTCCTTCGTGGCCCCCCACGGGGTCATGGAACTGACGGCCATCTTCATCGCCGGCGGGGCCGGGCTCCTGCTGGGCTCGGCCCTGCTCGCCCCGGGAGATCTGCCCAGGAAGGCATCCCTGATCCGACGCGGGAGGGAGGCCGTCCGGCTCATCCTGGGATGCATCCCCCTGCTGGCCGTGGCGGGCATCGTGGAGGGCTTCCTCTCGCCGGCCCGCATTTCGCCCGGGGTCAAGTTCGCCCTGGCCGGCCTCCTTCTCGCCCTCTTGACGCTCTACCTCTGGTCGCCCGGCATCCGCCGTTGAGCGTGCGTCGGCCAACGCCGCTTGCCCCTCGCCTTTTCCTCCCCGCTTTCCGCCCTACAAGAGCCCCCTGCGCTTCACCTCCAGGTACCGTTCGATTGTGGCGGGGGTAAGCGCTGCGGGGGGGACGTCCACGGCCAGGGCGCCCTTGCGGATGAGACCCGCCAGGGCCCGCCCCCGCTGTCGCATGAGGGCGTACAGGGCCACCCGGCGGTACACCTCCACCGCCCGCTGGGGGGGAGAGGCCATCATCTCCGACCATTCCGATTCGCCGACGGCCACGCACAGGGGAAGGTGTCTGGGCCTGAGCAGCCCCACCGAGCTCAGGAGGGCCTCGGAGGCCACCTCGTCCAGGAGGTCCGTGAAGATCACCACCAGGCTTCTCCGCCTGAGGCGGGCCCGAAGCCACATGACGGCCGCCTCGTACCGGGGCTCCACCATCCGGGGCTCCAGATCCCCCACACTGTCCAGGATTCGCCTGAGCTGATCGCGGCTGCGCCGGGGCGGCACGTAGGAGAGCACCTCGTTGGAGAACGCCAGGAGGCCCACCCGATCGCCCCCCCAGAGGGCAGCGTGGGTCAAATGGACCGCGGCCTCCAGGGCATGGTCCAGCTTGCTGCGGCCTTGGGAGACCGCCGCCATGAGGCGGCCGGCGTCCAGCATGATCATGACGATCTGGTTGCGCTGGGCCTGCTGCTGTTGGACGATGGGGCGGTCGAATCGGGCCGTCGCCTTCCAGTGGATCTTCCTGGGGTCGTCGCCGTCCACGTACTCCCGGAGGCTTTCGAACTCCCACCCCGCCTCCCGCCATCGGCTGGGTCTGAGGCCCCGGCTCCGGGCCGTCCTTCGATAGGCCGCCAGGTCGGCACGGCCATGGGGCCGAAGAGGGGGATAGACCCGCACCGTGTCGCGGCATATGCCGCCCGCGGCGGGGGTCATGGCCAGCCCCAGGGGGCCGCGGGCCCGAATCCATACCTCTCCGAAGCAGTACGTCCCCCGTCTGGGGGGGCTGATCCCGTACCGCAGGGTCGTCTCCGAGCGGGGGGCCAGGCCCGCCACCATGACCGGCGCCGCCTTCCACTCCGGGGGGGTCTGGTCCCGGACCGCGACCAGGGAGCGGCGGCCGCCGTCGTTGCGCAGGTGGATCTCCACCTCCGCCGGGATCCCCTGGGAGAGATGCTGCGCGCAGACCCGCCGGACACGGATCACCCCTCCCCTTGGGGCCAGAAGGAGGTCTGCGCCCCAGAGGCAAAGGAGGCCGAGGTTCCACATCAGCGCGCCCTCCCATTGCCACAGCACGGCCGGGATCACGCCCAGGGCGGTCAGCCCCACGGTGCGGATCGTCGGGAGCGGCAACCGCCTGGGCCATTGGAGAGCGGGGATGTGGGATCGGGGGGTGTCCACCAGCGTCTTTCTGGGGTCGCGGGGTGCGGGGCCGGGCCCGCGCTGTGCTCCGGGCTGCGCCGCAGCGATCCGCCTATCTCGGCACCGGGATGCCCTCCAAGATGCCCGCCAGCACCCGATCGGCCGTCAGCCCCTCCAACTCGGCCTCGGGACGAAGGATCACCCGGTGCCGGAGCACGGGGAGGGCCGCCTCCTTGACGTCGTCGGGCACGACGAACTCCCTGCCGCGGATGGCCGCCAGGCACTGGCTCGCCCGGAGCAGGGCGATGCCCCCCCGGGGACTGGCCCCCAGATGCAGGTGGGGAGAGTGACGGGTCTGGGAGACCACCTTCTGCACATAGGCCACCATCCCCTCCTCCACGCGCACCCCGCCCGCGCGCCGGCGGGCCTTCTGGATCCAGTCCCCTCGGGGCAGCCGGGCCAGGCCCAAGCCCTCCAGCCGGTGGGCCTCGACCCCCTTTCCGTAACGCGTCAGGACCTCCCGTTCCTCCCCGGCAGTGGGGTAGTCCATGAGGATCTTGAGGAGAAACCGATCCAGCTGGGCCTCGGGCAGGGGATAGGTCCCCTCCTGTTCGATGGGATTCTGGGTGGCCAGGACCGTGAACAGCTCGGGCAAGGCGTGGGTCTCTCCGTCGATGCTCACCTGGCGTTCCTCCATGGCCTCGAGCAGGGCCGACTGGGTCTTGGGGGGGGTGCGGTTGACCTCGTCGGCCACGAGGATCTCCGTGAACACCGGCCCCTTGCGGAGGCGAAAGGAGCGGCTCTGGAGGTCGAAGAGGTTGGTCCCCAGGATGTCTGCGGGCATGAGGTCGGGGGTGAACTGGATCCGCGTGAAGCCGGCCCCAAGGACGTGGGCCAGGGTCTTGGCCAGGAGGGTCTTGGCGAGCCCAGGGACCCCTTCCAGGAGCACGTGCCCCCGGGCCAGAAGGGCCACCTGGAGCAGGGTCACGGCCTGCTCCTGCCCCACGATCACCTTGGCCATCTCGGCCCGGATGCGATCCATGAGCTTTTTCACATCCTCGGACATGCTCGCCCCCCGGTGAATCCCCGATTGGCGCGTCTCGCCTGGCCCCTTGGGGATGATCCCATTGCCTCGGCGAGACACACTATGGCACAGGCGGCCGCAACACCACAAGCGCTCCGCCCCGCCGCGGGGTCAGCCCCTGGGGAAATGGCAGGCGACCCAGTGCCCGGGGGCGATCTCCGCCAGGGCGGGCCGCGCGCTGGCGCAGATCTCCTGGCTGTGCCGGCAGCGGGGGTGAAAGGCGCAGCCGGCCGGTGGGTTGAGGGGGCTCGGGGGGTCCCCATGCAAGAGGATACGCTTGCGCTTCCCAACGGGATTGGCCACGGGCACGGCCGAGAGGAGCGCCTCGGTGTAGGGATGTCCGGGACGGGCATACAGGTCCGCCGACGGGGCCAGCTCCACCATGCGGCCCAGGTACAAGACGGCCACCCGATCGCACACGTGCCGAACCACCGACAGGTCGTGGGAAATGAAGATGTAGGTCAGGTCGAACCGCCGCTGGAGCTGGATGAGGAGGTTGATGATCTGGGACTTGATGGACACGTCCAGGGCCGAGACGGGCTCGTCGGCGATGATCAGCGCCGGGTTCAGCGCCAGGGCCCGGGCCAGGCAGATGCGCTGGCGCTGTCCCCCGGAGAACTCGTGGGGGTACCGTGTGAGCTGTTCGGGCAGGAGGCCCACCACGGCCATCAGCTCCTCGAGCCGTTCCTCCCGCTGACGGGGCGTCAGGATGCGATGGATGGCGAAGGCCTCCCCGATGATGCCCCTGACGGTGCGGCGCGGGTTGAGGGAGGAATAGGGGTCCTGGAACACCATCTGGATGTGCCGCCGCAGGTCCCGCAGGTCTCGAGACCCCATGGCCCGCACGTCCTCGCCTCGGAAAAGGATCCGGCCCGAGGTGGGCTCCTCCAGGCGAAGGACGCATCGGCCCAGGGTCGTCTTGCCGCAGCCCGACTCCCCCACCAGGCCGAAGGTCTCCCCCTTGTGCACGCTGAGGCTGACGCCGTCCACGGCCTTGATCCATGCCCTGCGTCGTCCCAGAGGGCTCCCGCCCACCGGGTAGTGCTTGACGAGATCCGTCACACCGAGGAGATCACCGCTCATGGAGCCAGCACCTGGACAGATGCCCTTCTCCCAGGCAGAAGAGGGGAGGGGCCGCGAGGCTGCACCGCTCGAAGACGTGGGGGCAGCGCTCCTGGAAGGCACACCCGGGCGGCAGATCCAGCAGGTTGGGGACCACGCCGGGGATGGTCCTCAGCATGCGGTCTGCGGGGATCTCCCCGTCGAGGCTGGGCACCGACTCCAGCAGCCCCTGGGTGTACGGGTGGCCGGGATGGGCGAACAAGGCCCCCACGCCGGCGTATTCCACGATGCGGCCCGCGTACATGACCGCCACCCGCTGGGCGGTCTCCGCGATGACCCCCAGATCGTGGGTGATGAGGAGGACGGAGGTCTGAAAATCCCTCTTGAGCCCGTTGAGCAGGTCCAGGATCTGTGCCTGGATGGTCACGTCCAGGGCGGTTGTGGGCTCGTCGGCGATGATGAGTCGGGGATGGCAGGCCAGGGCCATGCCGATCATCACCCGCTGCCGCATGCCCCCCGAGAGCTGATGGGGGAAGTCCCTGGCTCGACGCCCCGGGTCGGGGATGCCCACCCTGCGCAGCATCTCCACGGCCACGCCCACCGCGTCCGAGCGGCTGACGCCCTGGTGGAGGCGAACTGCCTCGGCGATCTGATCGACCACCCGCATGACGGGATTGAGGCAGGTCATGGGCTCCTGAAAGATCATGGAGATGCTGTTTCCCCTGACCCGCCGCATCTCCCCCTCGCTGAGCTTCAGGAGGTCGCGCCCCTCGAACAGGACCTCCCCCCGGACGATCCTCCCGGGAGGCTCAGGGATCAGGCGCATGATGGAGAGGGCCGCCACGGACTTCCCCGAGCCCGACTCCCCCACCAGGCCCAGGGTCTCCCCGTGCCCCACGGAGAAGTCCACGCCGGCCGCGGCCACGATGACCCCCTCGTCGGTCCGGAAGACCGTTTCCAGCCCCCTGACCTCCAGCAAGGGATCGCTCATGGCACCTTCATCTTGGGATCCAGGGCGTCCCGCAGGCCGTCGCCCAGGAGGTTGAAGCCCAGGACCGCCAGCATGATGGCCAGGCCGGGGATGGTGGCCACGTGGGGGGCCACGGTGAGGACGTTGCGCCCCGAGGAGATCATCTCCCCCCAGGACGGGGTGGGGGGTTGAACGCCCAGGCCCAGGAAGGAGAGGGCCGCCTCCATCATGATGGCGTTGGCCATGAAGAGGGTCGCGTACACCACCACCGGGGCCACGAAATTGGGGACGATGTGCCCGAGGATGATCCGCATGGAAGACGCCCCCAGGGCCCGGGCCGCGGTGACGAACTCCCGCTTCTTGACGCTCAGGACCGCGGCCCGGATCATCCGGGCGAAGGTGGGCAGGGCCCAGATCCCGATGGCCAAAGTGGTGTTCACCAGGCCCGAGCCCAGGGCCGTGATCAGGGCGATGGCCAGGAGGAGATACGGGAACGACAGGAGCAGGTCCATGAGCCGCATGAGGAGGGTATCCAGCCACCCTTCGAAGTAGCCGCAGGTCGTCCCGATGACGAGCCCCCCGGCCAGGGCCACCAGGACCGAGAAGAAGGCCACGAATAGCGAGACGCGGGCCCCGTAGATGAGTCGGCTGAGGATGTCCCGCCCGAACTGATCGGCCCCGAGGAGGTACTTGCCCAAGGGTTTGGCCCGCTTGTCGAACAGGGACTGGGCCGCGGGGTCTTTGGGTGACAGGTACGGGGCCAGCACGGCCGTGGCCACCAGCCCCGCCACCAGGACGAGCCCCACCACCGACAGGGGGTTTCGGTAAAACCGCCGCCACGCCCGGGAGCGGATGGGCTTCCTGCGCGCCATGGGGCTCATCTCTCCCCTCCCGCCCTGGAGACCCGCGGGTCGATGAGGCCGTAAGACAGATCCACCAGGAGATTGATGAGGACATAGGCCCCGGCGAACAGCAGCATGGTCCCCTGAAGGAGCATGTAGTCTCGCCCCAGGATGGCGCCGACCATGAGCCGGCCCACCCCGGGCCAGGCGAAGACCGTCTCGGTCAGAATCGCCCCGCCCATGAGCTGCCCCACCTGCATCCCGAAGACGGTGACGATGGGGATGAGGGCGTTGCGCAGGCCGTGCCGCAGGACCACGGACCAGCGGCCCAATCCCTTGGCGCGGGCCGTCCGGACGTAGTCCTCCCCCAGCACCTCCAGGAGGCTGGAGCGGGTCATTCGGGCCAGCGAGGCCACGCTGTGGAGGGCCAGCGTGACCGCGGGGAGGATCAGATGCTTGGGTCCTCCGGAGCCGCCCGTGGGGAACCATCCCAGGGTCAGGGAGAAGATGAACATCATCACCAGCCCGATCCAGAAGACCGGCAGGCACAGCCCCAGGAGGGAGGCGATGCGGGAGGCGTGGTCCAACCAGGAGCCCGACCGGGCTGCGGAGATGACCCCCAGGGGGAGCCCGATAAGGAGCGACAGGACCATGGCCGCCCCGGCCAGGAGGAGGGTGTTGGGCCAGGTGGCGGCCAGGAGGGCCGACACCGAGCTCATCTCCCGGACCGAACGGCCCAGGTCGCCCTGAAACAGTCGGCCTGTATACTGGACGTAACGGACGTAGATGGGCTGATCCAGCCCCATCTGGGACCGAAGGTTGGCCACCATCTCCGGCGTGGCGCTCTCGCCCAGCATGAGGGCCGCCGGGTCACCCGGGATGATGTCCATGATGAGCATCACCAAGAGGATCATGGCCAGCATCACGCCGGCCGAGGCCGCGATGCGCTTGATCAGGTAGGCGAGCATGGGGCGGGGCTGCAGGACGTGGGCCGGGGCCGTGGCCCCGGCCCAGACGGATCACTTCTCCAGCCAGACGTTGCCCAGGGTCAACTGGTACTCGATGGCCTCCGGGACGAAGCCCTTGACCTTCTTGTTCAGCACGAAGATCTCCTTGGTGTTGTAGATCGGGATCCAGCAGGCCGCCTCGGCCAGGATATCCTGCACCTTGGCGTAGTTCTCGGCCCGCTTCTTCTGGTCCGAGCTCACCCGGGCCTCCTCCAGGAGCTTGTCCACTTCCGGGTTCTGGTACCCGGTGGAGTTCCACCCCTTGGGCGACAGCTGGCTGGAATGGAACATGGCGTACAGGGAGTAGTCGGCGTCGTTGTTGGTCGTGACCCACCCCATCAGGAAGTTGTTGTACGGCAGGTCGGGCTTTCGGATCAGCCCGAAGGTGGTGGCCCACTCGAAGAACTCCAGCTTGACGTCCACTCCGATCTCCTTCCACTGGGCCTGGACCGCCTCGCAGATCTCGGCGTCCATGAGGAACCGGGCCTTGGTCCCCAGGAACTTGAGGGTGAGCTTCTGGCCGTCCTTGGCCAGGATGCCGTCGGCCCCGGGCTTCCATCCGGCCTCGGCCAGGAGGGCCTTGGCCTTCTTGGGGTCGTACGGGTAGCGCTGGGCAAGCCCCATGTCCTTGAACCCGAACACCGAGGGGGCCAGGTATCCCCTGGCCGGCACGGCCGCGCCCTCCAGGACGTTCTCCACGATGGCCGGCACGTTGACCGCCATGGACAGGGCCTGGCGGACCTTGGGGTCATTGCTCGGGGGAAGGTTCTGATTGAAGCCCACGTAGATGATCCGCCCGCCCATGGTCTCGGCCACGGTGAACTTGGGGTCCTTGGCGAAGGCGGGCAGCTCCGACGGGGTGGGCTGCAGCACCAGATCCAGGTCCCCGGCCTTGAGCCCCATCATCCGGGCCCCGGCCTCGGGGATGACCTTGAAGACCACCTCGTCCAGATGGGCCTTGGGGCCCCAGTAATCGTCGTTGCGGACGATGCTCACGTAGTTCTTGGCCTGCCACTCCTTGAACTTGAAGGGCCCGGTGCCCACCGGGTTCCGCCCGTAGTCCTCCCCGTATTTCTTGACCGCCGCAGGGGAGACGATGCCCGTATAGCACATGGCGATGGAGGCCACCAGGGGACCGTACGGCACGGTGGTCATCACGTCCACGGTGTACTCGTCGACCACCTGGGCGCCTTTCAGGGGGCCAAAAAGGGCCTTCCACCTGGCCGGCTGCTTCTCGTCCGCAGCCCGGTTGAAGGTGAAGGCCGCGGCCTCGGCGTTGAAGGGCGTGCCGTCGTGGAACTTGATTCCCTTGCGGAGCTTGAAGCGGACTCGGTCCGGGGCCACGACCTCGTACGACTCGGCCAGTTTGGGTTTGATCTTGCCGTCCTGGTCCACGAAGATCAGCGGCTCGATGACGTTCCAGTACACGATGGAGCCCGCCCCCGTGGTCTCGGCATTGGAGTCCAGGCTGACCGGATCCGTGGGCCGTCCGATGGTGAGCTTCCCGCCCTTGACCTGGGCCCAGGCCTCGGCGCCGATCCCTGCGGCCACCAGGAGGATCACCATCACAAGGAAGAGCTTGCGCACCATGTCAGACCTCCTTCGCGCATGCGTTGTGGACCGCGAACGCCTGGACCGCCTCGCGGTACTTGCTCACCAGGGCCGCAACCGAGCGCTCCAGGAACGTGCGGCCGAACTCCGGAGACGAGCCCCGGGGATCCCCGTTGGAGCCGATGGGGGAAAGATCGGTCATGCGCAGCCCCACCTGCATGGCCGGGTCGGTCCCCAGGACGTACCGGTCCACCGGGATCTCCCGGGCCCGTTCGAGCTTCACCGTCCCGGGCTCCACGGCCATGACACAGGAGGTCTCCAGGAGGCCCCCGTGACCCACCATGGTCCGGAAATCCTTCTGCCGCATGGTCTCGGGCAGGAGGTTGTACTCGCTCCCCAGGGCCAGCCACACCGCCGATTGGGCCAGGAAGACCTGCGGGTGCCGACCCCTCACCTCGGAGAAGGCCGAACTGATGGCCGGGGTATTGCCGCCGTGGCCGTTGAGGACGAGGATCTTGCGGAAGCCGTGATGGATGAGGGACTCCAGGAGGTCCTCCACCAGCCCCATCAGGACCTGAGGCCGGATGGTGAGGGAGCCGGAGAAAGTCATGTGGTGGCGGGAGACGCCGTACCACTGGGTGGGCAGGAGGATCCCTCCCAGCTCCTTGGCCACTCCCTCGGCCATGGCCCGGGCGATGTACCCGTCCGTCCCGAGGGGGCAATGGGGTCCGTGCTGTTCCACCGCCCCCATGGGCAGGATGGCCAGGTCCGTTTCCCTCTCCAGCCGTTCCCGCACCTCGGGATAGGTCAAGGCATCCAGACGCAGTTCCATGGGCATCTCCCACCTTCCGGGATGAGCGCACCCGCAGCTGTTCGGGGTGCCGGGGACAGGACTTCCTTGATACCAGAGAACCGGCGCAGCGTCAAGGACGAGGGGGCGTCAGCGCGCCCGAAGGCGGGCCGCTTCCAGGGCCCGGTGCAGTCCCCGGGCTGCCCTCAGGAGATGGGCGTCCTCCAGGGCCGTCTGCTCAGTTTGGCGCCGGGCACCCCGGATGGCCGCTTGAAGGGCGCGATCCTCGCCAAGCTGGAGCCTGCGGGCCTCCCCCTCCGCCCATTGGGCCAGGGCCTTCAGCGCCGGCGCGCGGGCGCGGGCGCGTTGAAGCAGGCCCCCCATGGCCCGTACGTATTCCATGCTGCTGTGGCGGGTTTCCTCCACGGGGGGCCGCGGCGGGCCGAAGCGCCGACCCCACAAGGCCAGGGCGATGAGCAGCGCCAGGGCCCCCTGGCCCAAAAGCGGCATGAGCCGGGACCCTCCCAGGTAGTCGGCCACCGATCGGGCCCGCCCGTGGCCGTGGTGGTACTCGTCCACGAGGATGAGGCCCTCGCCCCGGTGACGGAGGAGCAGGTTCAACGCCAGCCGCCCGTGATCGCCCCTTCGCAGATCCCGGTTGCTGAAGGCCGCCGGGGCGCTCAGGGCGATGACCCTCCCGGCCCCGTGGGGCACGACCGCCAGGGCCTTTCCCCCGGGCCCGCACAGATGAAACACGGCTTCGGGCCTGCTGGAGGTCAGGCCCTGGGCGCCGCGCGCCTCCACGGAGCGGACCCCGGCCGTGTACGGTCCGGGTTGGCAGGGACGGATTTCCCCCGTTCCCCTCCCGGCCCCGGCCTCCACGTCCAGCCCGAAGCGCTCCGGCAGCGGCCCCCGGGACAGGATCGCCAGCACCAGCGTCCCGCCGCCATGGACCCATGCCTCCAGGGCGTCCAGATCCCGCGGGGCAACGGGTATCCTGGGCTGGGCCATGAGCAGCACGCTGGCCTCCCCGGGCAGGGCCGCGAACCCTTGCTCCCAGCGCCGGATGGGGACCTGGAGGGCCTGGAGCCATCGATACAGGACCATGTAGCCCCCGGACTTGGCGCTGTGGGTGGATCGATTCCACTCGTCCCCGGGTCCCTCCGGCTCCCCGCCCA
The DNA here is from genome assembly GCA_964514105.1 of uncultured Desulfarculaceae bacterium. Classification (GTDB taxonomy): domain Bacteria; phylum Desulfobacterota; class Desulfocorpusculales; order Desulfocorpusculum; family Desulfocorpusculum; genus CAZEPJ01. The sequence continues at coordinate 156,966 of CAZEPJ010000002.1, forward strand.
GCCACATGAGGACATACCCCGCCGCCAGGACGATCAGAGCCGCCCCGCACCCCGCCACCCACGTCCTGGCCCCCGTGCTCCTCACGCCGCGGCCTCCATCTGACGAACCAATCCCTCGCAGAATTGGAAATCCCCGGCCCCGGGCTGCCCCAGGCCGTACCAGATGGATTCGAATCGGTCCACCAGGCCGCTCAGGGCCTCCCGCCGCCCCGCCGGGCCACTGACCCGCGCCAGGTGCTCCCGGTTGGTGGCGTGGGGTTGGTAGACCCACCACCCCGACCCGTGGCCCTGGAGCAGCACGGAGACGAAGAGGCATCGGATGGCCTCCCGGAACTCGCCGCGAGACGCCCTCTGGTCGGCCTCCCGGCGCCAGGAAACCCAGTCCCTTTCGGGTTTGGGAGCCTTGGGGGCCGGCCTGCTCCTGGGCTGCCCCCCGATCCATCCCGTGGACCCAAAGAGGCGGGCCACCCAGACGATGGCGGCGATGCCCAGGACGAGGATCGCGCCGTAGGCCATGGATTGGACCCACTCCAGCTTTGCGGAACCCACGCCCCGCAGGAGCCTTCCCAGCCGCTCCAGGAGGCCCTTGATCAGGTCCAGCAGGGGTTCCAGCCAATCCGGTGTCTGCCTCTCTCGCAGGTGGCGGAATTGGGGGAGGCCATAGACCTGGCGCAGGGCCTCGAGCTGCCCGGGCTCCAGGCCCGGGATCCATCGGGCGCCTTGTGTTGAGGGAGGCAGTTGGGCCTGGAGAGATCGGAGGTGGGCGACCAGGCGCCTCCGGCCCTCCTCGGACCCCCGCGCCTCATCCTCCCACTTGCGCAGGGCCGCCTGGTCCAGGCGGAAACCGTGGCCCCGGGTGCCCCGGATTCGAAGCCTCTTGGGCAGGAGCCTTCCCAGTCGGGCGGCCTCCTCGGCCGAGAGGGCCCCCTGCCCATGGGCAACGAGGGAGGCGGCCTCCTGGACCCGGGCGGCATACGCCTCCACGGACAGGCTCTCGCCCAGGGCCGCGCCCGTCCAGATGAAGGCGAGGCATGCCGCCAGGGGCGCCACGCCCCCCAGCCATCGCCACACGGTCCCTCCCCGCCCCATCCTACCGCATTGCTCCGTCCAACAGGGGGATCACGTGCCTCAAGTCGGCCCCCGGGCCCTTGGGGTCCACCAGCGCCACCCGGCCCGACGCCAGCAGGTCGTGCCCGTTCTCCCACAGGAAGGCCTCGAGGGCCCGGTTGTAGTTGAATGCCACGCCCAGACCCCCGGCCCGGGCCACACCCAGGATGCCGCCGCTGTCCCCCATGGTGTCCCCCATGTGTGCCACCTCCTGTGGAGGGATCCCCAGCTCGAGGGCCAGATCCAGGGCCACTCTGGCCTTGTGCTCCTCGTCCTCGATGCCCAGGACCACGTCCCCCGTGGCCTGGATGTCACGGTACAGAGGCCGCGTGCTCTGTTTGGGATCCCGCACATAGTCCCGGACCAGGGCCTCCAGCTCCCCCTCTTCCAGGATGCTGCCCGACGCGTCGGCGAAGAGCAGTCGGTTGCACCGGGCATGAAAGGGCGGCGTGGAGGTTCCGTACCGCAGGGCATAGAGGGTCACGGTGTAGCCCGTGGAGACGATGGCCAGGGCGATCCCGCGCCCCGCGAGGAACGCCATGAGTTCCTCGTACCCCGCCATGAGGGGCATTTCCTCCGAGGCATAGTCGATGGCCGCGGCCAGGGGCAGCCCCCGCGTCATCTCCCCGGCGACACGGAAGGCCTCGACCATGGGGAGACGTCCTTCGGTCTGGAGCGCGAAGGCCTCCCGGGCCCGGTCGTACCGCCATGGCTCTTCGGGAAACCCCCGCCGGATCATCTCCTGCATGGTGTGGGGGCGGACCAGGGTCCCGTTCAGGTCAGAGGACAGGAGGTGGATCTGGGGCATGGAGGATGCCTCTCTGGGTTCCCCAGCTTTTTATCCCGAAGGGGCGGCCAAGGCAAGCCCTTCATGTCGAGCCAGTCATTCTGTCTCCGGACATGAATTCGAATCACGAGCTGTCCGCAAGGCGTATTCCCCCTCTTGACAACGGGAGGCTGGGAAAGGGGATGGGCCATCTTCCTGGGGTCGGCCTTTTCCATGGAATGGCGGCTTGGACCCACAACGAATTGCCACACCGCCACCGCCCCGATCAGTACCACCACTGCCACCGTGCCGAGAACGAGGGGTCTTCGCCTCGCGCCTGACGCCTTGCGCCTCAGCCTTGACCGTCACCTTCGGCTCCATCAGGACGCGGTACGCCCCCACCGGCCGGGCGATGTTCTTCACCGCCTGCTCCCCCAGATACTCGTACCCAGGGGCAGCTTGCTCTCCACCTGGTCGAAGGCCGTCTTGGGCACGCAGATCCCGCCCGGCTCTGCCAACGCCTCCAGCCAGACGGCGATGTTCACCCCGTCGCCGTAGATTTTCTCCCCCTCCTCGATCACATCTCCCAGGTTGATCCCGATGCGGAACCGCATCCTCCGGTCTTCAGGCAGCTCGGCGTTCCTGGACTTGAGCTCATTCTGGACGGCCACGGCGCACTGCACCGCGTCCACCACACTGGCAAACTCGGCCAGGAGATTTTCTCCGGGCGAGTCCAACACCCGGCCCCGGTGCTGTCGGATCAGCTCCCGAAGGACCCCCCGGTAGGCCTCCAGGGTCCTCACCGTGGCGGCCTCATCCTCCCCCATGAGGCGGCTGTAACCCGCCACGTCCGCGCTGAAGACCGCGGTCAGCCTGCGCTTGAAGCCCCCCTCGGACATGGACCACCCCAGAGACACAAAAGCCCCCGCCATGGGCACGCCTCGCGGAGGCTCCCAAAAGACCCTCTCGTCACCCATCCTCATGGCCCCCTCCGGCGGAGGGACTCGTGCAGGAACAGGGACCCGAGTCAACCGCTCGCTCTTATCCGGTTACACGCCCGAATGTGGCGAAGCCCTGGGCTTTCGTCAAGGACCGGGAACGTGCGCCCGATTCGCCTGATCGGAACATATCCTCTCGATGCCCGATCTTGACGATCCAGACGGCGACCACCTCGTCTTGGACCGAATACACGATCCTGTATCGGCCCTGACGGACGCCATACCCATCCCGGCCGGTCAGCTTCTCGCAGCCCGCGGGCCGTGGGTCTTCCGCCAGCCCTTGGATGCGGCGAAGGATCCTCCTGAGATCTTCCTTGGGTATGTCTCTGAAGTCCTTCTCGACGCTTTTCCGAAAGCAGACCCCATATGCGGCCATCTCGTCTCAGTCTCTTGACCATCCCGTCATAGGCGATCAGGGGTTCCTTGGCCCGCTCCTCGAACTCCCCCTACGCCCAGCCCCCCATCCCGCTGGCGGGGGGGATAATGTCCAGACTGGATTGGGGCGAAGGGCCCCCAGGGACACGGGGGGTCCCCGACCTCAAGGTGCACTTTCCGGATGCCTATACCTCATCCATCCGCAACACGGGCTTGATGGTGCGGCCGCGCCTGGCATCGGCCATGGCCTGGTTGATCCCATCGAATTCGTAGTACCTCAACAGGCGGTCAAAGGGAAAGCGTCCGGCACGGTGGAGGGCGATCAGCTCGGGGATGAATCGCTGCGGCACGGCGTCGCCCTGGATGATGCCCAGGGTCCTTCTCCCTTCCGACAGGCCGTCTGTGCCAGGCTCTCCCGTGAGGAGGGCCACCGTGCCTTTGGGATTGAGCGCGTCGATGGCGATCTGCTGCATTTCCGGGCTCCCCGTGGTCTCCACCACGTAGTCCACGCCCCTGCCGGTGATCCGGGCGATGCGGCCCGCGATGCGGCCGCGGCGGCTGTCCATGGCGTGGGTGGCGCCCAATTCCAGGGCGAGTTGGAGCCGTTTGGGCCGGATGTCCACACCGATGATGGGGTCGGCGCCGACGATGCGCGCGGCCATGATCGCGGCAAGACCCACGGATCCCGTGCCGAAGACGGCGATGCTGGTTCCTGCCCGAACCCCCAGGGAGTTCATGACCGTGCCTGCCCCGGTCTGGAGGCCGCAGCCCAGGGGGGCGAGCATCTCCAGGGGCAGATCCTTGGCAACCGGGACCAGGTTTCGTGCCGTGGCCAGGGCGTACGTGGCGAAGGAGGACTGGCCGAAGAAGTGGCCCCGCACGCCGCTGCGCGCCAAAGCGTTGCTCCCGTCCAGGCGTTGGAAGCCGAAATTGAGCTCGTAGAAGCGTCGGCAGCCCGATGGGCGCCCCGCCAGGCACGGCGGGCATTGGCCGCACGACTGATAGGAAAGGACCACGTGGTCCCCGGGTTTGAAGCCCTCCACGCGCCCGCCGACCAGCTCCACCACACCGGCGCCCTCGTGGCCCAGCACCACCGCATCGGCGACCCCGGCGCCGTAATCGCACAAATCGATGTCCGTGCGGCAGATGCCCGAGCCCACGAGACGGACGAGCAGTTCGTCAGGCCGCGGGCCCTCCATCTCCAGGGGCTCGATCTCCAGAGGCCGGCCCGACTCGCGCAGGACCGCGGCCCGGATCCGGTGAACTGGGACACGAGATCGGAGAGTCAGGGCCCGCCCCCCTTTGGGACCTCCACCATCAACTCGGCATCGAGGCGCACCCGCGCTGCATGGTCATCCTATCCGTGCCGCCCCCGGCCCAGTAAGGCCGCCACGAAGAACAGACCGCCCAGGATCAGGACCACCGTGGCCCCGGAGGGAAGGTCCAGTACATAGGACAACCCGAGTCCCCCCACGGTGGAGCCCACGGCTGCACCCGCGGACACCCACAGCATCCCCCGCAGGCGGCGGGTCAGGTTCCGGGAGATGGCGGCGGGGATGACCAGAAGGGCCTCGACCAGGATGATCCCCACCAGATAGATGGAGACGATGATCACCAAGGCCATGAGGACCATGAATAGATACCGCAGGGCCGTCACCGGGACTCCGCTCACCCAGGCCATCTCCTCATCGAAGCTCAGAAAGACCATCTCCTTGAAAAAGGCGGCCAAGACGAGGAGGACTCCCACCGTCACCCCGGCGATGGTCGTCACCTGGCCGGGCTCGATGGCCAGGATATTGCCGAACAGGAACCCGAAGACATCCACGTTGTACGTGCGGGAGAGGTGGAGAAACACGATTCCCAGCGCCATGGATGCGGAGAAAAAGATGCCGATGGCCGCGTCCTCCTCCACCCGCCCCCTGCTTCGCGCCCACTCGATGAGCACGGCCACGAGCACCGCGAATCCGATGCCCGTCCAGAACGGATCCACGGCCAGGAGGAACCCCAGGGCCACCCCGCCGAAGGCCGAATGGGAGATCCCGACCCCCATGAAGGCCATGCGCCGCAGCACCACGAACACGGACAGCACGCCGCACAGGAGGCTGACCATCACGCCGGCCAGGAGGGCCCTCTGGAGAAACCCCATGGAGAGCAGCTCAGCCATGGTGTTCGCTCACCACCCGGTGGGGGACCTGGCCGTGAAAGAGGTACTCCACGCTGCAGCCGAAGGTCCGTTCCAGGCCGTCGCGGTTGATGGGAGGGGGCTGATGCAGGTGAACCCGGCGATTGATGCAGATCACATCGTCCACGAACCGGGAGATGGCCCCCACGTCATGGCACACCATGAGAACCGTGAGCCCCATCTCCTCCTGCAGCTGCCTCACCAGGTCGTACAGGTCGTCCTGGGCGCACGCGTCCAGGGAGACTGTGGGCTCGTCCAGGGCCAGGAGCCGGGGCTCCACCGCCAGGGCCCTGGCGATGAAGACCCGCTGCTGCTGCCCCCCGGACAACTCCCCGATGGGCCGGTCGGCCAGGTGGGCCATGCCCACCCGCTCCAGGCTCCCCAAGGCCACCTCCCGATCCCGGCGCCCCGGTCTCCGAAGCAGACCCACCCGCCCGAAGCGGCCCATGAGGGTCACGTCCAAGACCGAGACGGGAAATAGGGGGTTGGCCAAGGGCCGCTGGGGAAGGTAGCCCACCACGCGGCCCCTTCCCCGCAGGCGCTCGGGGGCCGAGCCGAAGACCGTTACCTGGCCTCGGGTGGGCCTGACCAGCCCGAGGATGACCTTGAGCAGGGTGCTCTTGCCCGCGCCGTTGGGCCCCAGGATCCCCACGAACCGCCCCCGGGGGATGTCCAGATGGATCTCCTCCAGGGCGGGCGTCCCGTTGTAGTTCACCCAGAGATCGCGAATACAGACCGCATGGTCTTCCACGGCAGCTGGCTCACTTCCCGGACATGGCCGTCTCCAGGACCGACAGGTTGTGTCGCATCAACGCCAGGTAGTCGGTCCCGTATGGCGGATTGCCCCCCACGGGGTCCAGGAACAGGACCCGCGCCCCTGCCTCCTTGGCGATGACCTCGGCGACCCGCGGGTTGAGTTGGGGCTCGGCGAAGATCACCCGGATCTTGTGTTTCCGCACGGCAGACACGATGCGCTGGAGTTCCTTGGGCGTGGGCTCACGGCCCGGAGAGGCCTCGATGACCCCCACCTCCCGAAGCCCGTAGCGATTGGAGAAATAGATGAATGCCGAGTGAAAGCAGACGTATTCCCGAAGGGCGAAGGCCGCCACACGGCGCTGGATCTCCTGATGGAGCCCCTCCAGTTCCTCCAGATAGCTGCTGAGATTGGCCTCGTACACCCCACGGCGCCCGGGGTCGGCGTGAATCAGCGCGGAAGCAATGCGCCGGCAGATGTCCTGGGCCAGCACGGGATCCAGCCAGACATGGGGGTTGCCCGCCCCGTGGTCATGCCCTTTCTTTGTCGCGCCAGCGCCCTCCTTGCGGGCGCCCTTGGACCCGTGGTCGTGACCCGCCGGGTGTCCGGAGTGCCGGTCCACCTCCTGAATCAGGGGGATGCCACGAACCGCCTCCACCACGGCCGCCGGCTGGACCCCGCCGGACTTGAGCAGGCGCGCCACCCACGGCTCCAGCCCCGCCCCGATGTATACGAACACCTTGGCCCGGCCCGCCGCGGCCACGGCCGACGGGGGCGGCTCAAAGGTATGCGGGCTCGCCCCCGGGGGGATGAGCACTTGGACCTCCACATGCTGTGCGCCGAGCCGCCTGCAGAAATCCCCCAGCGGCACGATGCTGGCCGTGACGGCAAGGCGCTCCGAGCAGCGGGCATCCGGCGCCCCCACTCCCGGCAGGACGACCCAAACCGCCCCGAGCAGGAGCATGCCCATCCTTTTCCACGCAAATGACTTGCTCATGGAATCTCCCGGCACCTGTGGCACTGACCCGATACCTGGATCTCGATGCGGTCGGCCCGATTGCCCATGGGGTCCCGTATCTCGCGCCAGACCCGCTCCAGGGGAACCGGATCCAGGCACAGCACCTCCCCGCACGAGTGGCACTGAAAATGGGGATGGGGCGGGTGGTGCTCGCAGGCCAGCTCGTATCGAAACGCCCTGTCTTCCACGTGAATTCGCCTGAGGATCCCCCGGGACGTGAAGTCTTCCAGGATCCGGTAGACCGTCACCTTGTTAACCCGCCTGCGTCCCCGAACCTTGACCAGGAGATCCTGGGCAGTGAGCGCCCCAGGGGCACCGGCCAGGGTCTCCAGCACGGCCAATCGCACAGGTGTCTGCCGCACCCCGTGGGTCAACATCAGGCCTCTGGGATCGCACCGATTGCTCATGATTCCACCATACCAGATCAGGCAACTGAGTTGCAATAAGAGCGATTGTGCGCTGATACGGTCCTGGGGCCCGTCCGCGGGCCAAGGAGACCCGCCAAGGGGGGCATGCGGAGGATGTCGATGGCGCACTGGGTGGCGGGGGGCGAGGAGGTCCGAGGGGGGTACAGCCGGGCGACGCTACTGATCGGCTCCGCCGGGCTGCGCGTGCCCCTGGCACCTCGCTTGGGGGTGGCGAAGGGTGGCCAGCTCCACCAGACGGCCCAGCATCTCCCCGAAGGAGTACCCGGCCACCTCGGCCGCGCACGCCATGCTTGCGTCGGCGGAGATGTCCGCGTTGGGATTGACGTCCAAAACGTAGAACCGCCCGTCCCGCAACCGGATATCCAGGCGACCGTAATCCCTGCACCCCACGGCCTCGTAGGCGGCCTTGGCCGCCCGCTCCAGCCCTCCCAATTCCGCCGGGGTCAGGGAGGCGGGCAGGCGAAGCTGGATCAGGTCGTAATGGCGGGAGCCGGGGGTGAACTTGGCGTCGTAGCTGCAGAGCCGGTCTCGCACGTCATCGAAGGCCCCGAAATCCATCTCCGCCGGGGGGAGCACCTCGACGAGGCCGTTGCCCCAGAGGCTGACGTGGAACTCGCGGCCGTCCACGAATTCCTCCACCACCGCGGGCTGTCCGAAAGACTCGATGACATACGCCACCCGCCGGCGCAGGGCCTCGGGGTCCAGGACCACGGCATCGCTGCACAGGCCCAGGCTCGCGTGCTCAAAGGCCGGTTTGACGATGGCCGGAAAGACGCTCCATCCCGAGGCTTCCGGCGTCTCGAAGATCTGCCACCGGGGCGTGAGGACCTTGCGCCGCTCCAGCCTGCGCTTCACCCGCCCCTTGTCCCAGCTCAACGCGATCACCTTGGAGGGCGAGCCGGTATGCACGAAACCCATGGACTCCAATGCCTTGGCCGCCAGGTCCTCACTGTGGGGGACCCCCGGCAGGCCCTCGCACCAGTTGAAGACGATGCACCGATGGGGATCATACGGGCGAAGGAGGCCTCGGAGGTCCGCCCGCCGCACCGGCAGGTTGGTCACGTCGTAGCCCTCGCCTCGCAGGGCGCGCTCCACCCCCTCGACCTCTCGCAGGACCTCGTGTGTGTCCTGCTCGGTCCACGATGGGTCCAGATTGTGAAGAAGCAGGAGGGGGAGTTTCGGGCAGACGTATCGCTTTGACATGGGCAGGCACCTCTTCTCGGATTCCTCCGAGGCAGTCTGCTGGGTCCCTGGTCCGAGGGACGACCCCCCGTCCGCTGACCTGGTGGCCTTTGGGTGCCTGAAGCCATGTCAAAGCAAGCGGACGGGCGAAGCACAAAACCGCGTCGAATTATAGTGGATCGGCTCCGACGATTCAAGAAAAAACTCCAGGAAAAACGGCCGGCAGCAGGGGGGCGGCCGGTGATGGAGCAAAGGAGGGCAGACGTGCCCGAATCAGCGTCCCGAGGGACTCTCTGTGTCCCGCCATGGGGCCGGGG
>CAZEPJ010000002.1:166192-196556 GCA_964514105.1 uncultured Desulfarculaceae bacterium
TGAAGCCCCCTTGCCCCGTGCTGGGCCCTGGAGGACCTCGCCGTGGGCCCGGCGCCCATGTCGAACGAGGAGTTGGAGGCCATCCGGGGGCACGGCCTCTCAGCCATCATCAACGTCTGCGCGGAATACTGCGACCTGCTCGAGATCTGGGCGGCCCGCGGGTTCGAGGTCCACTACCTGCCCGTGGTGGACGAGAACGTTCCCCCCGAGCAGGAGCTGAATGGGTCGCTGGCAAAGGGCAAGAAGGTGCTGGTCCGGTGCCGATTCGGCATCGGCCGCACCGGGAACTTCGTCACGGTGTATCTGCTTGGCAAGGGGTACAGGGGCCGGGAGAGCAAGCGGCTTCTGAAGGCTTGCAAGGCGGGGGCGACGAGTCCTGCCCAGCGGCGCCCCTTGCGAAGACTGGAGAAGCTTCGGTAGCGGGTGGGCGGGGAGTGAAGGCCGAGTGGTTCAGGTCCGGCCCTGCCCCGGGGTAGCCTTTCTTTCGGGCTCCCCGGCGTCCAACAGCCTGTACACCCCCTTGAAATAGGGAAGCCTGCGCTTGACCCGTCCGAACAGGAGCCGGGAGGTCACGTAGCAGACCAGGAACGCCGCCACGTAGTTCACCGCCTCGGAAGCACCCGGAAGCGGCGCGCCCACCTGGGGCCAGTTCTCCTGCATCCACTCCAGGGCGAAGAAGATGGGCCACAGGGACGCCGCAGACAGGGCGGCCTTCTGGAAAAAGAGCCTCCCGAAGGCGTCGTTGGCCTCCCGGTTGATGAGCCGGTAGCTCGAGCGATCTCCGGCCTCCAGGGCGTTGTGCGAGACCCGGTGGAGGCGTGCCACCTTCTCGCCCAGCTCATGGAGGTGCCTGCGGTTGACCCGATACGCCACGGATACGGTGAACTCTCCCACCACGGTGGCCATCAGGGCCAGGACCAAGGTGCCCGCGAGGCAGTCCAGGAACGGGATGCCGGTGAGGGAGTAAGCCGCCAGGAGAGGTCGGTCCATGGGGAATCCGGATGGGTCCTGCGGGGGGCCGGGATTGCTCCCGCCCCCCGGCGCTGGCCGGGGGGCGGGAGAGACCTTGTGACCTGCCCAGGGCCCGGATCACATGGGCACCCAGGCCTTGCCGAAGAAACCCTTGCTCAGGTACCCGATGCCCACGTACAGGGCCAGGACGATGAACAGCCTCTTGAGCCAGATCTCGGGGATGTATTTCTGGGTCCTCGGCCCGATCATGGAGCCCACGAAGACACCCACGAGCTGGATCCCCACGAGGCCCCAGTCCATCCCGGCGCCCGCCACGTTGATGTACGTCGTGATGCTCGTCACCATGCTGATGAAGACGGCCAGGGCCGAGGTCCCGGCCACCACGTACATGGGCAGGCCCACGAGGCTCGTCAGGTACGGCACGTACAGGAACCCGCCCCCCACGCCGATAAACGCGGAGATGGCCGCGATGACGATTCCTCCCAAGAAGGCCCAGATGGGGCTGAAGGAGAACTCGACCCCGAAGAAGGTCATCTGGACCTTGGTCAGGCCCCAGGCCTTGACGGCGACCCCCTGGCTGCCCACGTCCTTCTTCTCCTTGACGCTCTTCTCAAAGGCCTGGGCGGCGGCCTTGGCCTCCTTCTTCCCGGCCTGCCCCTTGGGGGTGGTCTCGTAGAAGAGCACGATCCCCACGACGAGCACAAAGACCCCGAACCATCCCTGGTACTGGCTGAAGCTCACCTTGCCCCCCGTGAGCGATGCCGCCAGGAACGCCCCCACGATCGATCCGATCCCGAGGGCCAGCCCCAGGGGCCAGGACATGCGCCTGGCCTTGAGGTAGTTAAATACGCTGATGAGGGACGAGAGCCCCACCAGGAACTGGTTGGACGTGCGGATGCTGTCCGTGAGGGTCTTGTTGAGGCCGGGGGCCGTCTTGCCGAAGCCCCGGGCGTAGTCCCCCAGCCCGTACACGGTCATGTGGCCCACCCCCGCCATGATGCCGCCGAAGGCACCCACGGTGGAGAAGATCCAGCCCACCCAGGTGGCCCAGAGGATGGCCAGGATGTAACTCACCTGGGGTGCCCCGGGGATGCCGAACACGCCCCTGGGCGCCTGGGGGTCGATCTGGCCCTTCTCCTTGCCCAGGGGGGCCTTGGCAACCTCCTGCCCGAGCTTCCCTGGAAGGCCCAGGTCGCTGCCCACGGCCTTGGGCTTCTCCTGGGCCGGCTTGGCCGCCGCGGCCTGCCCGGCGGCCGGCGGGGCCGACTGCTGGGCTGCGGCGTCGCCCGCCCCTGCCACGAGAAGGGCCATGGCGAGCATGGGGGCCCCCAGCGCCAACTTCCACGCGATTCCTCTCCGCTTCATACGTTCCTCCTTCTTAGTGGATTTGACGTATCGCCTCGCGGGCTGGCCCGGACGGCCTTCCCGTGGAGATCACGTCGGTGGCTCCACCGTCCCCGGCGTCCCGCGACGCAGCGGGACCGACCGGATGACCTCCTCCAGGTCCTCGATCCCCGCGGGCTCTGGCAGGACCGCCCGCACCTCTCCGCCCAGGGCCTCCCGAACCCGTGACACCGCCCCCACCCCGGCGGTCAGCACGATCTGCCGCCCGCCCATCCCCGCGGCCCGGAGGGCATCCAGCCGCTCCTGGGCGCTCTCCCCGTGGCGCCCCCCGCTGACCAGCACCAGATCCGGCCAGTGGCCGCGGAGCCACGCCATCGCCGCCTGGGCGTCCCCGAACGCCACCACGTCGTCCCCGTGGGCGCTCAGGACCCGCTGGGCCAGCAAGCGGAAGTCCTCATCTTCCTCGACGATGAGCAAGAGGGCCATGGATCCCATCCGTGCAGGACGATGACAGACCCCAAGCCCATAAACAAAATACATGCCAGGAGCAACCAGAAGGGCCAGGGCGGGCGCTTTTCCGCGGGTGGACCCCCGCTTGGCCGGCAGCGGCGTCGAACCCTGGGCGCCAAGACCGCAAGAAAACCATTGCGGGCCGCAGGGAAGGTCACTCCGAGGAGGGCGGCGCAGGCTCTTCTCCGGGGGGGAGGGCCCCGCTTCGGTGCCGGCCGGTGTCGATGTCATACCTGCGCAGGAGCTGCTGGAGCGCCTGGCGCTCCAGGCCCAGTCGCCGGGCGGCCCGGGTGACGTTCCCCCTGTCCTGAGCCAGGGCGTTGTTCAGGAACTCCTCGTTGAACTGGGCCAGGATCTGCTCCTTGGCATCCCGGTACCGAAGGTGGTAGAGGTGGCTGGCCACGGCAGGCCTTACCCGGTGCTCCAGGCCCAGTGCCCCGGGCTGCACCGCTTCGCCACGGGCCATGATGGCGCCCCGCCTCACGGTGTTCTGCAGCTCCCTGACGTTGCCCGGCCAGCGCTCCCGGACCAGGAGATCCAGGGCGTCCGGGGAGAGGTGCAGTCCCGGCCTCCCCAGATCCCGGGCGTAGGCCTTGAGGAAATGATCAGCCAGGATGGGGATGTCGTCCCTTCGCTCCCGCAGGGGCGGAAGGGCGATGGCGATCACATTGAGCCGATAGAAGAGGTCCTCCCGGAACAGGCCCTCGGCCAGCCGTCGCCTCAGGTCCCGGTTGGTGGAGGCCACCACGCGCACATCCACTCGAATCGTCCTGGGATGGCCCAGGGGCTTGATCTCCCGTTCCTGGAGCACGCGCAGGAGCTTGGCCTGCAGGCTCAACGGAAGCTCCCCGATCTCGTCCAGGAAGATGGTCCCCCCGTGGGCCTCCTGGAACAGCCCTCGTTTGTCGGCCTTGGCGTCCGTGAACGCCCCCTTGGCGTACCCGAACAGCTCGGTCTCGAGCACGCTTTCCGGGAGGGTGGGGCAGTTGACGGCCACGAACGGGCCGTCGACTCTGGGAGAAAGCCGATGGATGGCCCGGCACACCAGCTCCTTTCCTGTGCCCGACTCCCCGGTGACCAGCACCGTGGCGTCGGTCTTGGCCACGGTCTGGATGGTTTCGAAGATCTCCCGCATCCTGACGCTGGTCCCCACCATGTCCTGGAAGACGGCGCGCTCCTGGCAAAGGCGCCGGAGCGTTCGGTGTTCGTTGAGCAGGCGCCGGTACTCCATGGCCTTCTCCAGGGTGATGAGGAGCCGCGCCGCGTCGAACGGCTTGGTCAGGAAATCGTAGGCCCCCCCCCGAATGGCCTCCACGGCCAGCTCGATGACGCCGTAGGCCGTCATCATGACGACCACGACCCCGGGGTCTGCCGCCTTGATGCGGCCCAGAAGCTCCATGCCGTCCATGTCCGGCATCTTGATGTCCAGGAGGGCCACATCCACCTGGCCCCCGGAGAGGATCTCCAGTGCCCGTCCCCCCGAAGGGGCGGAGAGGATGTGCCATTGGTGCTCGGCGGCGACCGTCCGCCGGATCAGGGAGAGCATATCGGGCTCGTCGTCGACGATGAGCAGCGTGGGATTCATGACGCCTTTCCCCCCCCGGTCATTCCGGCCCGGCCAGCGGGCAGCAGCACCGTGAAAGTGGAGCCCCGGCCCGGCTCGCTCTCCACCCGGATCTCGCCCTGGTGGTCCTTCACGATGCCGTAGCTGACCGAGAGGCCCAGGCCGGTCCCCAAGCCGGTGGGCTTGGTGGTGAAGAACGGGTCGAAGATCCGATCGAGGATCTCCGCCGGGATGCCGCCGCCCGTGTCCGCCACGGACGCCAGGATCGCGCCCCGATCCGGATCCGCCACCGTGGTCACGACGATCCGCCCCGGCGGCGTGATGGCCTGGCGGGCGTTCATGATCAGGTTCATGAACACCTGCTTCATCTTGTCCCCGTCGGCGGTCACGCGGGGGAGCCGGGCATCGAGATGCTCGTCCACCTGGACGCGGTCCACCAGGAACTTGCCCTTCACCACGGACAGGATCTCCCGGAGCAGTTCGTTGAGATCCACCGGGCTCTTGCTCGTGCCCGTGGAGCGGGAGAACTTGAGGAGGTCCTCCACGATCCTCTTGCACTGCACGGCGTGCTTCTCGATGATCTTGAGATCCGTGTGGACCTGGGAATCGGGCCGGACTTCCCGCATGATGAGCTGGGCATATCCCAGGATGAGCCCCAGGGGGTTGTTGATCTCGTGCGCCACGCCCGCGGACAGCTGCCCCAGAGAGGCGAGCTTGTCGGCCTGGAGGAGCTGCCGCTCCATGTCGCGCCGCAGGGTGATGTCCTTGACGGTCCCCTCCAGGCCTTCCCATTGACCTCCGGCGCCCCTTCGAACCGTGGCGGACAACAGGGCGACGGCTTCCCGGCCGTCCGCCCGTCTCACGGTGACCTCCATGTCCTTGACGAAGTCCCGGGCCCGGAGTTCGCCTCGCAGGGCCGCTCCCCCATCCGCACTGAGGAACTCGCCGAACAAGTCCCGCCCCGCGATCTCGGCCAGCGCGCCGACGCCCAGCAGGGCGCATCCCGCCGGGTTCACGTCCCGGAGGCGCCCCTGGGCGTCGCAGATGAAGAGCATGTCCTTGGAGCCCTCGAACACGCGCCGGTACTTGGCCTCGGACGCCGACAGCTCCCTCGTGCGCCCCTCGACGATTCGCTCCAGGTCTGCGCTGAACCGCTTGATCTCCTCGTGCGCGCGTTCCAGGGCGGCCTTGTCGTCCTCCATCTGGCGGTAGGCCAGGTACACTTTGCTGGAGAAGAGGGTGATGGCCCCCACCAGGACGAAGGAGAGCGTGTTGAGCGATCCGCTGACGGGGCGGATGAGGACCCAGGTGGCCCCCAGGCCCACGGCCTCCAGAAAGTAGCGGATGAGATGCCCCCCCGAGCGGGACAGGGAGAAGAAGAGCAGACCCCATGAGAACCACAGGAGATAGGTCCAGATCAGGTGCTGCGGATCCCTCAAGTGAAGCCATCGGGCGTGCCGAACGCACGAAATGGACAGCGCGATCATGACGGCGGAGCCCGCCACATCGACCAGCCGCACGGGAAAAATGGAGAGGGACTCGGGATTCATGGGGGCCCGCCGTCGGCCTCCCGGCGAAACCGCCTCAGGGCCAGATAGAGCAGCCCCATGGCCGGGACGCACGTGAGGTGGTCCATGCGAAGGAAGATGTACAGGTAGGGGAGGCTCGCCCGATCCCACACCAGGCGCCGGGACCACCCCGATCCCACGAAGGCGTCCTCGGCAAGTCGATGGTCCATGATGTGGCCCCAGATGGCCCCCGCGTTCCAGAGGATGAAGAACAGACAACTCCACTGGATCATTCGCCAGCCGGGCCTTTCGATGAGGCGGTTCTTGCGCAGCCAGAAGATCATGGTCACCATGCTCATAAGGAAGAAGACGTGGGCGATCTGGTGGGCGTAAAGCCCCTCCGGGGCCGGGTGCACCTGCAGCGCCCACGCGGGCCCCGCCCCCAGAGGCCACGCAACGATGACGGCCCAGATCGCAGGTGCAAACCTGGACTTGCAGGAACCGACCATGGCGCCACCCCCGTGTGCTTCATCGGGTTTGGGCAGGTACTGTAGCGGGTTTGCACGCCGACGTGCAATCTTTTTGTTGCATCTGCGCGCCGGGGATGGGGGCCGATCCATCCCCAGCGGCCCAGTCGTTGCACGCAAGTTCCCGCGGGAGCCCGCAGGGGAGGCGCGCCCCGGGGGATCCTCCCCGGCAGGAAACGAGGCATGTTCCTTGCTGCACTTTCATCGACGCGCACCACGGCGGTCATTGGGGTGACCGCGGCCCCCGGGTGCGGGGGCCGCCGGGCCCGTCCCGCCATGAAAGTCCCAGGAGGGCCTCCATGCGAAAGGAGATCTACAGCATCTGTTTCATGTGCACGGTCCGCTGTCCCATCAAGGTGACGGTGGAGGACGGCGCCGTCCGCTGGATCGAGGGAAACCCCCACCAGCTCAAGGGGGCCCTGTGCGCCAAGGGGAGCGCGGGGACGGCCCTGCTCAACGACACCGAGCGGCTTCGATACCCCGTGATCCGCCAGGGTGCGCGGGGCGAGGGGAAGTGGAAGCGGGTGAGCTGGGACGAGGCCCTCACCCACACGGCCGAGAGGCTCAAGGCCGTCATGGACGCCCATGGCCCCCGCGCCGTGGTGTTCGGCGAACGGCAGAACCTCAACACCCACCTGAGCAAGACCTTCATGCGGGCCATGGGGTCGCCCAACCATTACACCCATGACGCCCTGTGCAAGGGCTCTGTCAATACGGCCTTCCGCACCCTGACGGGGTACACCGACGCCCAGGTGGGGATCGACTACGCCAACACCCGGCACATCGTCCTGTACGGCCGCAACATTTTCGAATCCCTGGAGCTCAAGCCCATCCAGGCCCTCATGGAGGCCGTGGACAAAGGGGCCAAGATCACGTGCATCGACACCCGGGCCACCATCACGGCCTCCAAGGCCACCCGCTTCTGGATGATCCGGCCGGGTACCGACCTCGCCCTCAACTACGCCATCATCCACGTCCTGCTCAAGGAGGGCCTCTACGATGCCCCGTACGTAAACCGCTGGGTCACGGGTCTGGATGAGCTGCGGGCCCTGGCGGAGCAGTGCACGCCCCAGTGGGCCGAGGAGGAGACCGGGATCCACGCCGAAGAGATCGTGGCCTTTGCCCGGGAGGTGAGCCAGGACAAGCCCCAGGTCATCTTCCACTACGGGTACCGGGGGGCCAACCATGTCAATGAGATCTACTTCCGGCGCTCCCTCATCATCCTCAACGCCCTCATGGGGAGCATCGAGGCAAAGGGCGGCCTCATCTTCAAGAAGACGGCCAAGGACGCCGGGCGCGGGGCCTTCGGCAAGTACGTGGACCAGGAAGGCCTCCCCAAGGCCACGGGCCAGCGCTTCGACGGCGTTGGGGCCGAGGCCCTTCCCATCTGCGATGCAGCCCACGGCGTCGGGCAGCAGCTCCCCCTGGCCATCCTCAGCGGCGAGCCGTACCCGGTCAAGGCCGCCATCACCCACCGCTTCGATCCCCTCCTCTCCATACCCGACTACAACCAGAACCTGCGCGCCTTGGACAAGCTGGATTTCCTCGTCACCATCGACGTCAACTTCAGCGAGACCGCCTGGTACTCGGACGTGATCCTCCCCGAGTCCGTCTACCTGGAGCGGTCCGACTCCCTCCAGATGGCCGACGGGCCCAGGCCAACCATCTACATGCGCCGCCAGTGCATCCCGCCCCGGTACGACACCAAGCCCTACTGGGAGATCCTCAAGCTGCTGGCCGGTCACATGGGGCTGGGCCAGTACTTCCCGTACGAGTCCATCGAGGACATCTGGCGGTACCAACTCAAGGACATGGGGATCCGGATCGAGGATTTCGACGCCAAGGGCTTCGTGGCGCTGAGCGACAAGGCCATCATCTGGGACCGCAGGGACGGGATCAGATTCAAGACACCGTCGGGGAGGATCGAGCTGGTGTCGAGCCTCCTGGAGGAGAACGGCTTCCCTTCCTTCCCGCCGTACGAGCCCATGTCCTCGCCGCCTCAGGGGATGTTCCGCCTGACCGTGGGGCGAAACGCCGTCCACACCCATGTCTCCACCCAGAACAACCCGTATCTCAACGAGCTCGTGCCCGAGAACGTCCTCTGGATCAACGCCGAGGAGGCGAAGAAGCTGGGCATCGCCAACGGGCAGCTCGTGGAGGTCTCCTCGGATCACGGCTTCGGCAGGATCAAGGCCTTCGTGACCGAGCTCATCCACCCCGAGGCGGTCTTCATGCTCCACGGATTCGGCAGGAAGGTGCCCGCCGCCACGAGGTGCTATGACAAAGGAGCCAGCGACACGGCCCTCCAGAGAAATGTGACGGACACCGTCGGCGGAAGCCCGGGCCTCCACGACACCTTCGTCCGAGTGCGGCCCCTGTAGGGATGGTCACGTGTGCGGGTCCCGACTCCAGGGTCAACCTGGCCTTTGCCCCCGACCCGAAAGACCGGACGCGCGACTCGAGAAGAGAACCCAGGAGAGGAGACCATGAGCGAGTATTACCTGTTTCACGACAGCGCCAAGTGCATCGGGTGCCTCTCGTGCGAGGTCCACTGCAAGGAGAACAAGCGCCTGGCCGTCGGACCCCGCCTCTGCCGGATCATGACCGTGGGGCCCAAACTGGTCAGCGGCATCCCCCGGATGGATTTCATTTTCATGCCCTGTTTCCACTGCGAACGGCCGTGGTGCGTGGCGGCCTGCCCCACCGGGGCCATGCAGAAACGGGCCCAGGACGGCATCGTCTTCGTCGACCGGGAGCTGTGCGTGGGGTGCAAGGCGTGCATGCGGGCGTGCCCGTGGGGGGCCCCCCAGTGGGACCCGGAGACGGGCAAGGCCGTCAAGTGCGATTACTGCATGGATCGGGTGGATCAGGGGCTGGAGCCCGCTTGCGTCACCAAGTGCGTGACCAAGTGCCTCCACTTCGGAAAGCCCTCGGCCATGCCGGACGCCCGGCGCGACCGCCATGCCAAGGCCATGGCCGCCGTGGGCTGGGAGGTGACCCTCGCCCAGCCCTCCCCGGGCCCCCGACCCCGCAAGCCCGCCCGGAAGAAGGTCCCGCAGGCTGGCCAGGGGGGATGATCCATGGCGGCGGAGATCACCTGCCCGGTGCGCGCGACCCTGGATGCGGTCTCGGAGGTCGTGACCGGGGGGCGCATCGCGGAGCCCCGGGCCCGGGGCCGGGCCGAGGCCCTGGGCGAACTGCTGGACGACGTGGCCAGGGGCCGTGGTGGTGCGGAGCATCTGACCGCCATGGCCGATCTGGCCCGGCGCCTGGCCCAGGGGCCCGATCGGGCGGCGGCTGCCCTGGGGGACCGGGTGGCGCAGGAGCTGTCCGTTCACCCCGAGGTCTTCGCCAGCCACGTCAGGACCCACAACTGCCCATCGGGCGACTGCCATGTGCTGACCCCTGCCCCCTGTCAAATGGCCTGCCCCGCGGGCATCGACGTCTCCAGCTACGTGAGCCTAATCGGCCAGGGCCGCTGCGGCGAGGCCGTCTCTTTGATTCGCCAGGACAACCCCTTTCCCTGGGTGTGCGGCCTGGTGTGCACCCATCCGTGTGAGTTCATGTGCGTGAGGGGGCGGCTGGACGCACCAGTGGCCATCAAGGACCTCAAGGCCTTTGCCGCCGAGCGGGCCATGTCCCAACGCGCGTATGTCAACCCGCCCGGGGCCCAGGACAACGGGCACAAGGTCTGCGTGGTGGGCGCCGGTCCCGCAGGACTCACGGCCGCCTACTTCCTGGCCCTCAAGGGGTACCGGGTCACGGTCGTCGAGGCCCTCCCGTTTGCCGGCGGCATGATGATGGTGGGGATCCCCCGATACAGGCTCCCCAGGGAGGTCATCGACCGCGAGGTGGCCATGATCGAGGAGCTGGGCGTGTCGTTTCGCCTGAACACCCGACTCGGCCGGGAGACGACCCTGGCGGCCCTGCGGGAGGAGGGATTCCTGGCCTTCTTCATCGCCGTGGGGGCCCACGCCTCCCACCGCCTGGCCATCCCGGGAGAGGAGGCCTTCCCCCAGGTCATGGATGCCGTCGAGTTGCTTCGGGACGTGGCGTCGGGCCGTCGGCATGCGCCGGGCCGCCGGGTGGGCGTCGTGGGCGGGGGCAACGTGGCCATCGATGCGGCCAGGACCCTCATACGCCTGGGCTGCCAGGAGGTCATGCTCCTTTACCGCCGCAGCCGCGAGGAGATGCCGGCCAATCCCGAGGAGATCCTTCAGGCCGAGGAAGAGGGGGTGTGCTTCGAGTTCCTGACCATCCCCGTGGAGGTCCTGGGCGCCCAGGGCAGGGTCACGGGGCTTCGCTGCCTGCGGGCCCGGCTGAGCGACCCGGACGACCGGGGCAGGCGCAGGCCCGTGCCCGTGGAGGGGAGCGACCATGTGGTCCCCCTGGACGCGGTGATCCCCGCCATCGGGCAAAGGACGGATACCCTGGGATTGGATGCCCTGGAGGGAATCCGCTGGACCGGCTGGGACACCATCGTGGCCGACACGATCAGCATGTCCACCCATGCCGACGGCATCTTCGCGGGGGGCGACGTGGTCGTGGGTCCGGCCACGGTGGTGGAGGCCATCGGGGCGGGAAAGCACGCCGCAGAGGGGATCGACCGGTTCCTCAGGGGCCTGCCCCAGCCCAAGATGCCGCCCGTGCCCGTGCGGCGGCATCGCGTGGGGTGGCTGGAGGTCCCCGCCCACGTCAAGATGGCCCTGGGCAGGCAGTCCATGGCCTTGCTCAACCCCGACCGCAGGCGCATCACCTTCCAGCAGGTGGAGCTGGGCTTCTCCGAGGAACAGGCCCGGGATGAGGCCCGCCGGTGCCTCCGCTGCGACATCTGCAAACGGTGCGGCAAGTGCGTGGCGGTCTGCCGGGACAGCATGGGGGTCGACGCCCTGTGCATGGGCTATGTGGAGGCCGATCGAAAGGGTCCTACCGACTACCGGCTGGCCGCCCAGCGCTGCATCCTATGCGGGGCCTGCGCGGCCAACTGTCCCACGGGCGCCATGCGCATCCAGGACGTGGGCGGCGAGAGGGTGCTGAGCCTCTGCGGCACCATCCTGCACCGGGAAAAGCTCTTGCGTTGCGAGGGGTGCGGCGCGACGCTGGGCTCGGCCCGGTACGTGGAGTTCGTCAGAAGGAGGACGGAGGGCATCGCCGCGGCCTTTCAGGGGCGTCTCGTGTGCGAGGCGTGCGCCCGCCAGGCCACGGCCGAATCCAAGTCCGACGTGCTGGGGCCGTAGGGCGATTCCCATCGCCTGCGCCGGACCGGTTCCTTTCACCTGGGGATCAAGGGGGCGAATGCCATGAGAGCGTTTCGACAGGGGGACCGGGTGGAGGTCTTTCAGAGGTCCCGCGACGAGAGGTGGGAGGCCTACATGGCCGAGTACATCGGCCTTCAGGGGGTCGTGAGCGATCCGGACATGGTCATCAACGACCCCGAGGCCCTGGTCCAGGTCACCCTGGAGGGGACGGGCGGCACTCACCGGTTCCCCCAGGACTGCCTCCGCCGCGCGCAAGGGGCGTGAGCACCCGGGCGGGGCCCAGCAAGATGCAAACAGCCCGGGCATCCGTGGATGCCCGGGCTGTCGTGTCTCCGCCCGCCGGCCGCGGTCAGGCGATCACAGCTTGGGGGCCGGGAAGATGTACCCGCCGAAGATCAGGTACGCCAGCAGCAGGGTCCAGATGATGTTGAATCCCTGCCCGATGAGAAAGGCGATGGCCGGCCGGCCGCCGCCCAGCTCGGCCAGGTCCTTGAACCGCGTCTCCAGACCGATGCTCGTGAACGCCAGGGCGAACCACCAGGTCCGGAGGCCCCCCAGGGCCCCCTTGGTTGCGGAGATGGTCTTGGGGTCCAAAATGAAGGAGAACAGGATGGAGGCGACCATGAACCCCAGGACGAACTTGGGGAAGCGGTACCAGATCTCCATGGCGCTGGGCTTCTCCCCTCCAGGGATCTCTGCGGCCTTCTTGAAGGTCCAGATGATGGAGAGGATGAAGGCGGCCACGCCGATAAGGACGTTCTGGGACATCTTGACGATGACACCCGTCTTCATGGCCGACTCGCTGATCATGGCCCCCGCCGCCACCACCGAGCCGCTGGTGTCCAGGGTCCCTCCCAGCCAGGCGCCTGCCACCACGTCCGGAATCCCGAAGGCCTTGGAGATGATGGGCTGGAGCACCATCATGGGCACCGCGCAGATGAGGACGACGGAGGTCACATAACTCAGCTTCTTGGGGTCGCCCTTGACCGCCCCCGAGGTGGCGATGGCCGCGGACACGCCGCAGATGGATACCCCGCTGGAGAGCATGGCCGCGAACTCGTCGTCCACCTGCAACTTCTTGCAGACCCAGAAGGTCAGATACCAGACCACGGCCACCACCAGGACCGCCTGGACGATGCCGTAGGCCCCGGCCTGAACGATCTCTCCGAACAGGATGTTGGCACCCAGGATCACCAGCCCGGTCTTGATGTAGAACTCGGTCTTCACGGCCGCCTTGAGCCAGCCCGGGACCCCGATGACGTTGCTGACGAAGAGCCCCAGGAACAGGCACCAGAGCACGTACTCCAGGCCGTACTCCAGGACCGTGTAGTTGCCCGCGATGAGCTGTCCCACCCACGCGATGGCGAAGACGACGGGAAACCCCACGATGAACCTGCCGGCGGACTCCCCCATGAGGGCCATTGCGATGATGCTGAGGATGAGGTACGCGATGCCGATTTGGATGGCGAGCCAGATGTTGGCCCAGGAAAAGACCTTGCCCACAAGCCTCCCGGATTGGCCTGAGACGTTCTTGCCCATGTCTCCGGCCTTCTTCTTGACCCCTGCATCCTTGGCAGCCTTGGCGGCCTCTTCCAGCTTCTTACCCGCCTCTCCGCTGGCCTTGCGGTCCCCCTTTTCCAGGGCCGCCTTGAGGGCCGCCGCCTGATCCTGCACGGCCTTGTCGCCTTTCTCGGCAGCGGCCTTGGCGATCTGGTCCAACTGGGGCGTGACGCCTTTGGCAAACGAGGCGAACTCCCCTTCCGTGGTCCATCGGAAGGACGGCGTCTTCACCTGCAGGCCGGCGATGAGCAAGAAGATGATCAGGAACCCCAGCCAGACCGCCAGCCACTCGTCCTTCTTCCAGAGACTCGACCAGTCAATGCCCTGCTTCTGTGCCATGACTACCTCCTTTGAATGACGTCTGTCGGAGCGAATGAACGGCTGCGTGGAAGGATGGGCGCCCCGGTCTCCAAGCGCCGAACGAAGACCAATGGACCGCTTGGTTTCGAGATCTTCGGCGCCATGGCCTTCCTATGCACCGACCTTCACCGCATGGAATCCGCCCAGGCCAAAGAAATCGTCGGGAATCGGCCTTATAATAACGTGGAAGTTGAGTTTGTCAAGAAACCCGCGGCCGCCGTGGGAGAAAGGCAAGCGGTGGGCACATCCAACGTCACCAGGGACCTGATCCAGAGGATGAAGGGCGCCCTGGCCGCCATTGTCTTCCCGCGACTGGACTGGATCCAGGTGGAGGTCACCAGCCACTGCAATGCCGCGTGCATCTACTGCCCCAGGACGGTGTACCGCGACCTGTGGGTCGACCGGCACCTGGCGCAGGAGACCTTCGAGCGGCTTGCTCCGGCCCTGGGCAAGGTCGTCCACGTCCATCTCCAGGGCTGGGGAGAGCCGTTTCTCCACCCCCGCTTCTTTGAGATGGCCGCCGCGGCCAAGCGGGCGGGCTGCCGCGTGGGGACCACCACCAATGCCACACTCTTGGACGGCGCTCTGGCGGAGCGAATCGTGGATTCGGGAATCGACGTGGTGGGGATCTCCCTGGCCGGAGTGGACGCCCAGGGGAACGACCGCATTCGGAAGGGGGCCCCTTTGGGCAAGGTCATGGACGGGGTCGCGGCCCTGGTTCGAGCAAAGGAGGCTGCCGGGGCCTCGCGGCCGGAGATCCACATGGCGTACATGCTCCTCGCCTCCCGCATGGACGATCTGGAGCGCATCCCCGCGTTTCTCGAGGGGCTGGGCGTCGCCCAGGTGGTCATCAGCACCCTGGACTACGTCGCCGACCGGGCCCTATCCCACGAGGTCATCTCCCCTGGGGAAACCCAAGCCGGGCAGGCGATCAGGAGGCGCCTCGACGCCGTGGTCGCCCAGGGGAGGGCTCGAGGACTCCATGTCCACTACCATCTGAGCGTCCCGGGCGAGCGGCGTCCCTGCTGCACCGAGAACGTCCAGCGGGCACTGGTGGTGGCCTCGGACGGCACCGTGACCCCGTGCGTATACACGGACCTGGAGATCCCGGGTGCGTTCTCGTGGCGCCGGGGCGAGGGGAGGCCGTATCACCGGCTGGCCATGGGCAACGTCAACCAGGAGCCCCTCCACGTGATCTGGGGCAAGGCGGCCTATGGCCGCTTCCGCCGCTCCTTCTCCCGAGGTCCCCTATCCCCACCGTGTGAGAGCTGCCCCAAGCTGTACGGCCGATGAGCGGATCGGCCGCCCGCGGCCGCCGGGGGCCTGGAGTGCCCCGCGCGGGGGCGGCCCCGGAGTGATCACGGGGAGGGCCACCCCGCGCCGGCCCGTCCCGCCGGTCACAATCCCCGCCGAGAGGTTGGATCTGGGGAGAACAGGGCTTCTTCCGCCGATGGGCACGGCCGTCCAGCTCCGGAGCGGGCCCGTGTTGACCCCGTACGCCCCTTCGGCCATAATCTTTCCGGTCGCCCGTCGGGCGTGCTTCGGGAGCCGAGGCCCCGAGGGTGTATTCGTGACTGGCCGCGCCTCGGCGCGGGCGCGGGGGCCCTCAAACACCGCAGCCAGAGGGCGGCAGCTTGTCACAAGGGGCACCGGGGCAAGGGAAGGGACTTCTGCTTGCTTTCCGTCATCTATCACGGCTGGTGGGTGGTCCTGGCCTCCTTCGTCGTGGCCGTGTATGTGGCCGGGACGATCTTCTTCGGTTTCACCGCCTTTTTCGAGCCCATGGTGAGGGAATTCGGCTGGAGCTATACCGAGATCTCGTTCGTGGTGGCCCTGCGGGGGCTGGAGATGGGGATCTTTGCCCCCATCGCCGGTTTCCTGGTGGATCGGCACGGGTCGAGGAAGCTCGTGCTCGCCGGCGCCGTCACCGTGGGGCTGGGCATGATCCTGCTCAGCCGGACCACGACCCTCCTGACCTTTTACGGCGCCTTCCTCCTCGTTGCCTTCGGCGCGGGGGGGTGCACCAGCGTGGTCCTCATGAGCGCCGTGGCGCGCTGGTTCAAGCGGAGCATAGGCAAGGCCTTCGGCGTCATGGCGTGCGGATACGGAGCGGGCGGGCTTCTCGTCCCGCTCCTGGTCTGGGCCATCGACGACCTCGGATGGCGATGTACCCTGCTGGGTGCGGGGATCGGCATGTGGATCCTGGGCATTCCGTTGGCCTTCGTGATCCGAGACCCCACGAAGGAGGATCGGCGCGCGGCCGCCGTCGAGTTGTCCGAAGGCCAGGGGTCGACGGAATCGGCCCCTTTGACCACACGGGCCTCAGGGTTTGCCGCCTCGGTGAGGAGCCGCGACTTCTGGGCATTGAACATCGCCGAGGCCCTGCGGATGATGGTCCTAACCTCCGTGAGCACCCACGTCATGCCGTATTTGAGCACCGTGGGGATGTCGAGGCAGAGCGCGGGACTCATCGCCGCCGCCCTCCCCCTGGCGAGCATCCCCGGACGGTTCGCCTTCGGATGGCTCGCCGACGTGTGGGACAAGCGCCACGTGATGATGACGACGTACGGATTCATGCTGGCGGGCATGCTGGCCTTCACCCAGATCCGTCTGACCTGGCCGGTCGTCCCCTTCCTGCTTTTCTTCTCGCCGGGGTTCGGGGGCAGCATGATTCTCCGGGGGGCCATGCTCCGGGAGTACTTCGGAGCGGGATCCTTCGGCAAGCTCCTGGGGATCACCATGGGCATGGCCTCGGCGGGCGGCATGATCGGCCCCCCCCTGGCCGGGTGGGTCTTCGACACCTGGGGGAGCTTCCTGTATACCTGGTTCGGCTTCAGCGGACTGCTTCTGGTGTGCATCCTGATCATCTGGAAGATGAAGAGGGCTCGGTAAACGGGCGCACAGGGCGGAGGGAGGTACGGGATGAAGACCATCTCTATCTTGGCCTCCTGGGTCTTCCTGGGATGGATGATCGCCTCGGCCGCGCCGTGCCCGGCAGGCATGGTGGACACGGTCCAGTTCGGACGCATCGAGAAGGGGATGAAGGAGTCCGAGGTGAAAGAGCGGTTGGGCCCGCCGGACAAGGTGGACACCAAGGAGGAACACAAGCACACGGGCTCCAGGGGGGCCTCCCGGGTGACCCATGTCCGGAAGACCAAGTTCGTGTACGAGGGGGTGAACCCCGCCTCGGGCCAGAGAATCACCACGACGATCCTCTTCGAGAACGGAAAGGTGGTGGACAAGAAGCGGGTTACTCAATGACCCTCCTGCCGGCCGTTCTCGCCGCACGGGGGCGACAGGCAGGGGACCGCCCCTTGCCCCTCGGGCAGCGGGAGGCGCACAAATGGGAAATCGATGGATCGCCCTTTCCGTCCTGTTCACTGCCCGGACCTCCATGGGATTTCAGTTCCAGTCCGTGGCCTCGGTCTCGTCGGTCCTCATCCAGGACCTCCCAATGGACTACACCCAGTTCGGCCTTCTCATCGGCCTGTACCAGCTCCCGGGGCTATTCCTGGCCATCCCGGGCGGCCTCCTGGGGAGGCGCTTCGGGGACAGGCGAATGGTCGCGGCGGGCCTGGCCCTCATGGGGTTGGGCGGACTCGTGGTGGGGGCCAGCCCCGGCTACCATCCGGCCCTGGCGGGCCGTCTCATGAGCGGCGTGGGCGCGGTCCTGCTCAACGTCCTGCTGGCCAAGATGATAGCGGATTGGTTCTCAGGCCGGGAGATGGTCACGGCCATGGCCGTCCTGGTGAGCAGCTGGCCTCTGGGCCTGAGCCTGGGGCTCGTCTCCCAGGGGGCGCTGGCCGAGGCCTTGTCCTGGAGGACGGTGATGCACCTCACTGCAGGGGTGAGCCTCGTGTCCCTGGCCCTGGTGATGGCCGTGTACAGGGACCCGCCCCGGGCCGGTGAGGACCCGGGGGCCGCCCCCCCGGCAGACGGGCTCTCCCGCCAGGAGGCCGGGCTGGTGATCCTGGCGGGCCTCATCTGGATGCTTTTCAATCTCGGATTCATCACGCTCCCCAGCTTTGCCCCGGCGTTCCTGGTATGGGCGGGGTACACCCTCGCGGACGCGGGTGCCATGGTGAGCGCCCTGACCTGGATCAGCATCGTGGCCGTTCAACTGGGGGGCGTCGGGGCCGAGCGGCTCAAGCGCCCCAACCTGACCATGGTCGCCTGTTTCCTCGCGTGCGGTTTGGGGATCTGCGTGCTCCCTTTCGTCTCCCAACCCGCCTGGCTTCTGATCCTGCTGGGCCTCCTTTTCGGCCCCCCGGCGGGGGTGATCATGGCCCTGCCCGCCGAGGTGTTGCGCCCCCGAAACCGGGCGGCGGGGATGGGCGTGTACTGGACCACATCCTACGCCGGTTCGGCCGGACTCACCCCCCTGGCAGGCCTCGCGAGGGACCTGACCGGCCATGCGGCTGCGCCCCTGTGGTTCGGCGGGGTCGTGCTCTTCGCGGCCATTGGCGCCCTGGGGCTTTTTCGAGGCCTTCAACGGAGGAGTGCCACCGGGTCCGCGGGTTGACCCGGATGGACGGAAGCCTTCCCCGCGCCCCGGCGAGTCCCGGGAACCTCCTGGGCATCCCCCCGGTCCCATCGGCAGGCGCGATCCGCGTTGGCGGGCATGAGTTGTGGCGCCGGCGCCCGTATGACGCCAAATGGTTTCCGTCCACGCGCCAACCGATGGCCAACCGATCTGGCCGGGGGACTGGGGGTGGGAGATCCCTTGTGGGGGGAGACGGCCACTGGATCTTTTCCTTCTTGACGGCATTTGCCCCTCATGCTTATCATATATGCAATTATTTATCTCATATATGAAAAAAACAGGAAAGGCGTCCGGGGGGCGCGGGAGGGTCCCATGACCGAGCTGCCGGCGGAGTGGAAACTCATCCTCCAGTCGGTGGGGCAGATCGCCCGGGAGCGGGTCAAGCCCCGGGCGGCAGAGATCGACGAGACCGGCGAGTTCCCGTGGGATACGGTGAGGCTTTTCGCCCAGAACGGTATCCTGACGCCGCTGCTGCCTGAGCAGTACGGGGGAATCGGCGCCAGCTACCTCCTTTTCTCCATGATCATCGAGGAGATCGCCAAGGTCTGTGCCTCATCCGCCCTGATCCTCATCGCCCAGGCCGACGGCATGATGCCCATCTGGCTCCACGGCGACGAGGCCCAGCGAAGGCGGTTCCTTCCGGGTCTGTGCAGCGGGGAGTTGGCCGCATTTGCCGCGACCGAGCCCCAGGCGGGCTCCGACGTCCTTTCCATGCGCACCACCGCCGTCCGCCGCAGCGGAGGTTATGCCGTCAACGGCCAGAAGTGCTTCATCACCAACGGGGCCATCGCCCACGTGATCAGCGTCTTCGCGTACACGGACCGGTCCAGGGGGGCCGGGGGCATGTCGGCGTTCGTGGTTCAGAAGGGGACGCCAGGGCTGATCTACGGGAAGAACGAGAACAAGATGGGGATGCGGGGCTCCATCAACTCGGAGCTCTTCTTCGAGGACCTGGAGGTGCCAGGGGAGAACCGGCTGGGCGAGGAGGGAACCGGATTCGACTGCATGATGGAGACCCTGGACGGGAGCAGGCTCTTCGCGGCGGCCCAAGCCGTGGGGCTGGCCCAGGGGGCCATCGGGGAGGCCGTGAGCTACTCCAGGCAGCGCGTCCAGTTCCGAAGGCCCATCGCCGAGATCCAGGCCGTCCAGTTCATGTTCGCCGACATGGTAGCCTCCACCGAGGCCGCCCGGCTGCTCACTCATGAGGCCGCCCGATACTGCGATTCCGGCAACCGGCCGAAGATGAGGCAGTGGTGCGCCATGGCCAAGTTCCTCGCCTCGGACACGGCCATGAAGGTCACCACAGACGCGGTTCAGGCCATGGGGGGATACGGGTACATGAAGGACTACCCCGTGGAGCGGATGATGCGCGACGCCAAGCTCATCCAGATCTACACGGGAACCAACCAGGTCATGCGGGTCGTCACGGCGCGCGAGCTCCTGCGAACCCCCAAATAGGCCGCCTTGGGACGGGTGGAGGCCGGGGGATCGCCTCGAGGGCCCGTGGGTGACCTGGGAAGTGGCAGCACCCCACCGGGAGGCGCGGGGTGGAGGGGGCCAGGGACGGAGGAGGCTGGTGGGGCTGAAGGCAGACGCTGGTCGCCGATCCCCTGCTCCGGCCCTGGAGCGGGGGCTCATGGTTCTACAGGCCCTGGCCCAGGACCCGTACGAGCTCAGCCTGGCCGAGATGGCCAGGACGCTTCAGATCCCCCCGGCCTCGCTCTGGCGGATCCTCACGGTGCTGACGGCCCACAACTTCGTGGCCTACGATCGGAACCGGCACACGTACCGACTCGGCTTCCAATTCATGTACCTGGGCAATGTGGTGCTGGAGGGTTCCCACTTTCGTTCCGAGGCCAGGGATTTCCTTCGGAAACTGGCGGATGCCACGGGGGAGACCGCGGAGCTGGACGTGCGGATCCGGGATCAACTGGTGCTCATCGACCAGGTGGCCGGCAGGAATGCCGTGCGGCTGTACTCCCGCCCCGGAGGCGTGACGCCGTATTTCCACGCCACGGCCCCCGGAAAGGTCTATCTCGCCCATCTCCCACAGGAGAAGCTCGCCCGGGTGATGGGCAAGATCGGGCTGCCGCGGCTCACCCGGTTCACCATCGACGACCTGGGGGTGCTGGAGCGGGAACTCGACCGTGTCCGCCAGCTGGGGTACGCGGGGGACGTGGAGGAGATGCGGGAGGGCGTGGGGCGAGTCGCCGCGGCGGTGTTCGACCGAAAAGGGCGAATCGCCGGCTGTTTGGTCATCGCGTGCCCCGCCTTCCGGATTCGAGAGGCCTCGACACTGGAGAAGTACGGCAGGCTCGTCAAGCGGATCGCTGCGGAGATGAGCGGGCGGGTCAGGGGGCTGTGACCGGGGGCCCCGATGCCCCAGGAAACCGGCCGGATGCGTCGGGGCAGTCGCGACGGTCGGCAAAAGGCGCGGAGGTCATGGAGCTCGAGCCGCATCAGAAGGCCATCCTGGAAAGCGTGCGCAGGGTATCCCGGCAGGAGATCGCCCCCATGGCGGCGGAGATCGACCCCGCGGGGGAGTTCCGTTGGGACGTGGCCGAGAAACTCGGCCGCCTGGCTCTTCTGCAGATCTACCTCCCGCCCGAATTCGGCGGACTGGAGACGGATCCATGCCGCATCGGCCGGCAAGGGGACGGCTTCCTCGTGGCCATGAAGGACTTGGACATGTCCAGGCCCGGCATCGCCGGGCTCGCCCTGGGCATTGCCGATGCCGCTCTGGAGGCGGCCATGGCCTATGCCTGCCAACGCCACACCTTCGGGAGGCGCCTCATCGAGCACCAGGCCATCGGGTTCATGGTCGCCGATGCCGCCACCATGATCGAGGCCGGAAGGGGCCTCATGGTGCAGGCGGCCCGTCAGTGGGACCGGGGGGAGAAGAATACCAAGCTGGCCGCCATGGCCAAGTACTTCTGCAGCGACGCGGCCATGGAGATCTGCGGCAGCGCCATCCAGATCCTGGGGGGCTGCGGGTACTGCAGGGACTTTGTGGAACGCCTCTTCCGCGACGCCAAGCTCACCCAGATTTTCGAGGGCGCCAATCAGATCCAGCGCATGATCGTCGGCCGGGAACTGCTCCGCGAAAGAGGCGAGCGATCCCCCAGTGAAACGCCCTGCCCGCCCGCGTGATCGCCCCCCCCCACTGCCCCTTGCGAATCACTCCCCGTGGCGCCGGGCCCAGTCCACCACCTGGGCGTGGGTGGCGAACCAGACGCCGGGGCAGGAGCGGGCGTGGCGGATGATCTCCTCCAGGATCCAGATGCGGGATCGGTACCCGATGACGTGGGGGTGCATGGTGAGCTGGAAGACGCCCCCCTCCTCATAGGCCGCGTCGAACTCACGCCGGAAGATGTCGAAGACGGCTTCGGGGGGCGTGTACGGCCGGAGGGACTGGAATCGATTCATGAAGAAGTACACGGCGTCGTCCCGGATCCACTCCACGGGCAGCTCGGTGATGCCGGTGGGCCGGCCGTCCAGGAGCAGCTCATAGCAGTCCTCGTCGGCCATGAGGGACGAGTCGTACTCGAGGCCCATCTCCATCTCGATGGAGAGGGTGTGGGGGCTGAAGTCCCACGATGGGGTGCGCAGGCCCGTGGGGCGCACGCCGCTGACCTTCTCCAGGGCGTCCGCCGAGCGCATGAGGAGGTCCCGCTCCGCCTCCCGGGGAAGGACCGAATTGAGTTCGTGGATCCAGCCGTGGATCCCGATCTCGTGACCCTCGGCCGCGACCCGTCGCTGTTCGTCCGGGTGAAGGAGCGCGCTGACCGCGGGCACGAAGAAGGTGGCCGGGACGCCATACCGCTCCAGGAGATCGAGGATACGCGGCACGCCGACCCGGTTGCCGTACTGTCCCCAACATAACCGGCCGATGGACTTGCCGCCGTCTCTAAGCTCGTTGGTCTCGTGGTCCGAGTCGAAAGAGAGCGCTACCGCGCACCGGGCCCCGTCCTTCCAGGCCCTGGGCCTCAGGGTTCGCCCCGCGCGCACCTGGTTGACCAGGCGGCGCCAATGCTCTTCGGGCCACTGCCAGGGCTCCGGGGCGTCTCTGGGGGTGTCCATGGACTCGTCTCCGGCTTGCAGGGCAAGGTCCTCGCAAACCCTCGGCCTGCAGGCTGATCGGTCGCCCGAATCGCGCGCCTACCTGTTGAGCTTCTTCAGGAGCCAGGCCATGTTTCGACCCAGGTTCCGCATGGTCTGGATCCCCTCCTCGTCTTTCTCCACGTCGCCTGGGTTTCGCCCGATCCCCACGTTCCAGTATGTGGATCCCGGGACGACCATCTGGCCGTACAGGAACAGAAGGTTCATGGTGTTGAACGCGGGGATGCCGCCCGCCCGCCGGACGGCCGTCACCGCGGCCCCCACCTTTCCTTTGAACATGTAGTCGTTGGCGCGGGCGACGAGCCCGGCGCGCTCGATCAAGGCCTTCATCCAGGCGGTGACGTCCGAGAAGTACGTGGGCGAGCCCAGCAGGATCCCGTCTGCAGTCTCCATCTTAAAGAGATAGTCGTTGAATGTGTCCGTGTCCACGGCGCAACGCCGGTCCTTGTTCTCGAAGCACTTGTAGCACGCGATGCACCCCTGGATCTTTGTGTTGCCCACCTGGACGAGCTCCGTCTCGATGCCCTCTTTCTCCAGCTCCTCGAGCACCGCCTTCAGAAGGATCGAGGTGTTGCCCGTGGGGCGGGGGCTGCCGTTGAACGCCGCGACCTTCATGGTTCTCCCTCCTGACTCCGGCTCCTCCCGTGACCCACTTTCGGTCAAGCCGCGCGCCCCTGTCAAGATGGGTTGGACACGTCCCGGGTACACTCGCTTTTGGCCGAAGACGCACAGAGGCCCTAGCCCCTCAGGCCGGGCCGAGGTTTCCCCGAGCCGGGGCCTGGTCCTCTCAAGCCGCTCCCGGAAACAACCCCTTTGTGGTGGGTTTCTCTCGGTCAGCACAGGATGTCACGCGATGCTGCAGGAACCACCGTGTACGGATCCATGAGCACGGTGCCGTGGGAGGGGAAGGACCGCGAGACCTTCCCCTCCCCGATAGACCTCACGCCTTGAGCTCGATGACCCACTCACAAACCGGATCGCCCAAGGGCCTGGCCTTCACAAGGGTCGAAGTGAGTTTCGGATTCATGGCCTTGGCGAAGGCTTCCCAGGTGTACTTGGAATAAGCAGAGCACAGATCGTCGGTCATTTTCTTGGCTTGGACATTAGTCCACCATGTACAATTGATGCATTTCACCCTTGCTTTGCTCGCTGTAGCTTCTTCAAGTTCATATTTTTGCTGGGATCCGAAAAAAATAGTAACCATGACCGGCATGATTTCAGCCGCTGATTTGGAGTCGTTTCCGACTAAACCAAGCTGATCTGCGATTACCTTGAGCCGTGACCCTATCAGCGTGGAGTTCTTATTAATAAACTCCAGGAACTTCTCCCTTCCTTCTGTATCCAAAACTCTCTTATAAAAATCGACTTGCCAACTCACAAACGAACCAGAAGCAAGATTCCAACGCGCTTCCATTGGAACTTTTTCCAAGTTGCCCTGAATCGACTGCCCGAGGGCTTCTTTGGGATGGATCAACATGGAACCAAAGGCATATCCTCCTGCAGCGATCGCCAGACCCTGCAAGAAACCCCTTCGACTTGGGGCGCAGATCTCGTTACTCATGGGAAGCCTCCTTGTGGAATTTGGTTGTAATACCAGTCTTGAACGATTGCCCGTATGGGGCCCGGATCGCCCATGGCAGAGGTTCGGGGTGGGCGTCCTCCCCCCCTTCCCTCCTCGCCGAAAGCGCCGTGTGACCCGTGGTGGGTTCCGAGGGGGCGACCAGGGGACCCGCCGAGGCCGCGGCGCGGACAGTCTTTCACCGAGCTTCCTTCTGCACCATCCGGACCCGCAGATCTCGAGCCACCGTGGCCGCGGGCCTGGTGCTGATGCGTACCAGCTCCGCCGGGATCTGCCCGGCCGGCACGTGGAAGATCAGCGAGAATTTCACCGCCCCCGGCGCCAGGATCAACGGGACGCCGCTGGTGGCCATGAAGTCGTTTCCGTCGAAACGCCCGACGGCCTTGCAGCCCAGCCACGTAATTCCTCCCTCCGGGGTCTCCGTTCGCAGGGCAAAATCCGTCGGGAACACCGTGCCCCTCTTGTCAGCCACGAGGGCTGAGACGTGCACCACCAGGAAGTGCCCGTTAGACTCCAGGCTGTTGAGGCAGGTGTGAGGACCCGCGCACACCGTGAGCAACTGCTCGTAGCTCTCGACCTCCAGATTGCCCAGTTCGCTTCCGATCACCGCCATTGCAGTTCCAGCGTTGCCGAGAGACAAGAGCAAGAGCAGGGCAACCCCGCAGATGCTCCACCTCCAACCCGTGCCTTTCATGTCTCCGCGCCTCCTTCATGGTCTTGAGATCCCTGTGACCCATGCGGCCCACCCCAAAGGCCGATTGGATCTCCCGAATGCCTTGCGCACGCTGTCGTGTCGGAAGCGGATCTGCATGAACGCTCGGGGATGCCACAGCGCGAGCGGGACGCAAGGCGCCTGTGAGGGAATGATGCATGGGAGGTCCTCTCTCAGTCCAGGAGGGCCCTTCGGGTCCCTGGGGCCTCGCGCCCGGAGGGCTCAAGTAGGTCGATGTGACCGGGAGGTCCCCAAGTTCCTTCACGGACCGAAACCCCCGCTGCTCGCGTCTTTGGAGGTCCAGGGGGATTCCCACGAAACCGTCCGGATCCCCGAACGACGTCTGGAGATACGCAGGACGCAGCGCTCCACCTGTCGCCTCCGCGGTCTCATTGATCGGATTCACCCTCATCTGCGCCCGGATCTCCCATCGAGGTACAACTTCGAGCCTCGACGTTGGGGGGTCCCCGTACTTGGCGTGCATTCACTGGGCCATCACCTCCAAGGCGACCTCGTCTTTGCGATTGACGGGACAGGTAACCTGTGGTAGGCAATTGTAACCGTTGTAACCGTTACTTTTTTCGCCTGTGGTCGATGCCGGTCGAATCTCTTTTCTATTCAATGAGTTAAGGACAGAAGAGAAATGCCGGAAATTGGGACACTTCCTCTCATCTCCGTGGACCTCAATGAGTTCAAGCTCCGCATTGCGGTCAAGAAGAAGATCGAGCTGACCGTTCTTTTCAACTCGCCCTCTCGACGGTTTTACTTCTCCCTGATCGCCTTCGTCGTGAACGAGATGAAGAAAGCGGGGAGGGTCACGCACATCGCACTGGAGAGACATCATGGCCTCCTCGCCCTGCTGAACGATACCGTTGGGGGATCCGCCGGGTCGTCGGAGAAAAGGGCCTTGCTCCAGAGGATCTACGTGAAATGGCAAAGCGCCCTCCCGGACCTGGAGGAGGCCCCTCTGTTCACGGTCCTCGGAAGGAAGAAGGGATACGAGGAGGGAATTGGGAGGAGCTATCGAGTTACGGAGACGGAAAAGGACGCTTGGGCGAATCTCTTCGAGTACCAGGGTAGTCATCAGAACGTCAGACTCAAGTTCGCCGTGGACAAGATCGGGGCGAGCCTGGATGACATCGTCATCCGGTATGAAGGGATTGAGGACGCGGAAGCATGGGAACGGTTCGTGTCAAGCCTCCATGAGAAGGAAGAGGTCCGGGCCGGCGAGGGGGGGGATCAGGGGGTGATCCCGCCGGAACCGGCAAAATCCCCAGACGAGTCCAAGAACGACCAGAGCGCGGCGCCCCCCTCGGGAGAAGATGCCTCCGGCTGGAAACCCGCCCGGGGGCTGTCCATCCCAGGCCATAGAAACTGGGTTCTCGAATCCCGTCTTGGAACGGGGGGGGCCGGAGAGGTGTGGCTCGCCGCCAACGTGAACACCCGACTGAAGCACGTCTTCAAGTTCTGCTTCGAGCCGGAGCGGGTGAGGAGCATCAAGCGAGAGGTCGTTCTTCTGAGGCTGCTCAAGGAAAGCCTGGGCGATCGGGATGACATCGCTCGGGTCATCGACTGGGAACTGGGCAGCCCCCCCTATTACATCGAGACTGAATACACCGAGGGAGGAGACCTCAAGGCCTGGGTGGCGAGTCAAGGGGGCATGGACAAGGTCCCCCTGGAGACCCGTCTGGAACTGGTGGCCCAGGTTTCGTTGGCGTTGAACGCGGCCCACGGCGCGGGTGTGCTGCACAAGGACATCAAACCCGCCAATATCCTCATCTCCAGCTCCGGGGA
The DNA here is from genome assembly GCA_964514105.1 of uncultured Desulfarculaceae bacterium. Lineage (GTDB taxonomy): Bacteria > Desulfobacterota > Desulfocorpusculales > Desulfocorpusculum > Desulfocorpusculum > CAZEPJ01. The sequence continues at coordinate 192,543 of CAZEPJ010000002.1, forward strand.
TGGCGCATCGCCGCGAGCGAGGCTCACGGATTTTGGAATCGGGCTTCTCGCCGACCCGGAGGCCTTGAAGAAGAGGGGGATCACAGCCGCGGGGCTCACCCAGACGTTACATGGACGGGGTTCGACATCCACCAGCGGCACCCCGTTGTACATGGCCCCTGAGCTGCTCGAAGGCAAACCCCCGAGCCCGCAGTCCGATGTCTATTCCCTGGGTGTGCTCCTGTATCAGATGGTGATTGGGGATTTCTCCCGCGCCCTCGCCTTGGGGTGGGAGCAGGGGGTGAAGGACGATCTTTTGCGAGAGGATATTGCCGCCTGCGTCCACGGCGATCCCTCGAGCCGTCTTTCCGATCCTGCGAAGCTGGCTGAAAGGCTCCGAACGCTCGAGGCGCGCCGGAGTCAACGACAGCTCGAGCAAGAAAGGGCGATGCGCGAGCAAATAGCCGTGCGCCGGCGCAGGACAGTGAAAAGGGTCTCCCTGTACGGCGGTGGGATCATGGCGGTGGTGGTCCTGCTATCGGTGGCCATAACGGCCGTGAGAGAGATCTCCTTGCGTTCCTCGCAGAGGAACTGGGCCCGTGAAACCGCGCTTCCGGAGATCAAGAGGCTCCTGGATGCGGAGGACCACACAGCGGCCTATTTCCTTGCGCGGAAGGCGGAAAGAATGATCCCCGACGACCCGACGCTGAGGGAGTACATCGAGAAGTCCACGACGACCATCGACATCCAGAGCGCGCCGCCCGGCGCGTCGGTCTCGTACAAGTCATATACAGATAAGGATGGCGAATCCATCGAGCTGGGGGTGACGCCGATCAAGGCGGCCCGCGTCCCCGTGGGCGTGCAGCGCTGGCGAGTCCGCAAGGCCGGATACCAGGACAAGGAGGTGGCCCGGAAGATCCCGTCCTGGGGTTTCTGGCAAGGACAGAAGGCGCTGATGTTTCCAGCCTCCTGGGAACGCTACACGCTTCAGTTCGATCTGTACGAAGAAAGCAGGGTTCCGCATGGGGCCATCGGCGTGGATGGTGGGCGGTTTCACCTGGATCTACACGTCTATGGTGTCAGTTTTGGGAGAAGGGAGTTTGAACCGTTCTTCATCGACCTGACCGAGGTCACAAACAAGGCCTACAAGGAGTTCATGGATGTCGGAGGGTACTCCAGAGAGGAGTTCTGGAAAGAGGAGTTCAGAAAGGAGGGGCGGGTGATTCCCTGGGCCGAAGCGGTGAAGGGTTTTGTGGATCGGACCGGCCGGCCCGGACCTTCGACCTGGGAGTTCGGCAACTATCCCGAGGGCCAGGATGACTATCCGGTCTCCGGGGTGAGCTGGTATGAAGCGGCGGCCTATGCCCGATTCCGCAACAAGAGCCTGCCGAGCATCTATCATTGGTTCCGCGCTGCGTTTTCCGACATCGAGGTTGCCTTGCCGTTGACCCCCTGGATCATACCCGCGAGCAATCTGGCAGGGACGGGCCCCGCGAGGGTGGGGGCGTATCCCGGCATCGGGTCCAGCGGCGCCAGGGACATGGCGGGAAACGTGCGGGAGTGGTGCTGGAACCCAAAGGGGGAGCAACGGTACTGTCTGGGGGGGATGTGGAGCGACCCGTCTTATTTGGCGATCACGGAAGTTGCCGCGCTGCCGCCCTGGGACCGCTCCCCGGGCAATGGATTTCGTTGCGCGGTCTATCCGCAGGGCACCTCCATGGCAGGTGACCTTTTTCAGGAAGTCAACCTGGGTGTTCACGACCAATATCGTATACCTCCGTTTTCCCAGGAGGTGCTTGGGAAGTGGAGATCGATGGTTTCCTATGAGCGAACACCCCTCAATCCGGTCGTGGAGGCCACAGGTGAATCTGCCAGAGACTGGCGAGTGGAGACAGTGAGCATCGATGCGGCGTATGACAGGGAGCGCCTCACCCTGCACCTGTATCTTCCCACTTCGGGGACCCCGCCTTACAAGGCAGTGGTCTACCTTCCCGGAGTCGATGCCATGTATCTGCCTGCGTTCGCGCTGAACACATCCCTCGTGCCCTGGGACTGTGTGCCGAAGAGCGGCCGGGCCTTCGTCGTTCCCGTCTATTCCGGGATGTGGGAGCGGGGAGGAGGGTCACCGGAGGAGTTCGCGAAGAAACTGGCCAGAACGCGGGTCAGGTGGGTGCAGGACATGGGGCGAACCATCGATTATCTGCAAAGCCGGCGGGATATCGACACGGAGAGCCTGGCGTACATGGGCTTGAGCCTCGGGGCGAACCTCGGACCCCAGATGGCCGTCCTGGAAGAACGGATCCGGACGCTCATTCTTCTTTCGGGCGGCCTGCCCATTCCGGCTGCCTGGCCGAAACCGGAGGGATTGTGGCCGCCCCACGTGAAGGTGCCGGTTCTCATGCTCAACGGGAAACATGACTATGTGTTGCCTGCAGAAACACACCAAAAGCCCCTTTTCGATCTTCTCGGAACTCCCACCCCGGACAAGCGCCACATCCTTTACGTTTCGGGGCATGCCCCGCTTCCGCGCGCCGAAGCCATCCGGGACATCCTGGAGTGGCTTGACCGGTATCAAGGCCCGGCCAAGGGCAAATCGAATTGAAGAGCTTCCGTCGGGAACCACAGGACAGGGCGGTATCCCTGGCGAAGGCAAACGGTCGCATATCTGTCGAAGATCCGTTCTTGTACACGAACAATCGCGGTTTACTTCATAGAGTCGTTATGTATGAAAGAACAAGACGGTCGTGTCGGGGACCTCCGCCCCGACATCGTACCGCTAACTTTGTCAGATGGTCAGAGCGGTTCTTGAGAGGTCATCGTTGATTGTGTCTCTTTCTCGGCTTGTTCATTCTTGACTCGGGCTTTACGTATGGACATGGCGTCAAGACGGTTGACGCCCAACTGGGAGAACTGTCCGATTGGGAAGTTGGAGGTTGAGGAGAAACTCACACCTGTAACGAGCGGTTTTCTCCGGATGCATGGAACACGTGCGCTGATGATGGGTGTTGATCATGGGGTCGTAGCGGGGTTGTGTCGGCTTGGATTTGCCAATGCATTTTCCCCAGAGCAAAACGGGCCATTGATCGAATTCAACACTTGGCCAGATAGACAGGATAACATGAACCGAAATGCCACAGTTGCAGCATTCATTTCCCTGCTTACGGGATTCGCCCTCTTGTTCTCGGGCTGTCAAAAGACCGTACCCGCCTCTTCAGCAGCCAGGAGTCACAGTGCAGGGGATCTTGCGGGAGAATGGGCCTGCACGTACGACGCTCCGGCCGGCAGCTTCACGGTATGGTCCGGCACGTGTACGCTGGCAGCGGATGGGCAGTTTACCAACTCTGCCGGTCGTTCAGGGACCTGGAGTGTATCCGGATCCGAGTTTACACATGTGCTTCCGGAAACAAATTACGGCCCACTGACCGCTTCAGGCAGGATCTCAGGGAACAGCATATTGGGCAACTGGTCAACTCCAACGTTTTCGGGCCCATTCACAATGGAGAAGAAATAGGGTACGGCTTGGAGCCATGTTTGATGATCTCGTACCCCGATTGTCATCCCTGCGAAAGCCGGGATCCGGAGGGTGTCTGCCTCCTACGGAGCGGATACACGTTTTTGTTTTCAAGAAAGAAGAAGGGATCCAGCGTTTTTCGTTGGTTGAATGATTCGTGGGGCCCGGTTTTCACGGGGGTGACGACCCTTTGCGAAACCGTGAACCATATCGCCCCGGAGGTTTCGGCAAAGCAGTTTGACGAGCGGGCGCCGCCGCACGCTTCGACTCGCGTTGACGACAAAGTCGACCCTGTTCCCGCCTCATTGGACCCTCCAACAGGCCACCTGATGACCCGGCTCCACCTCGACCATTTCCGGGAGCTGCTCCGCACAGCGTTCGTTCGCTTGGGGGCAGCGAGGCCCGAAGCGGCACCCCGAGACCTGTTCGCCCGGTTGGGTGGGTTCCCCCTGGAGACGGGTCCGCGGGCGTCGGACCGTTGGGTTGGGGATGGGCACTGCGGAGATCAGGGCCCTGGAGTAAGG
>CAZEPJ010000003.1:0-29879 GCA_964514105.1 uncultured Desulfarculaceae bacterium
ACCACCCCGTCGATCATTGCCGAGGGGTGCATCGCCCCCTTCGGTGATCGCAAACAGCCCCCCCCGCCCCAGGCGCCGCTCAGATGTCGAAATAGAGGAAGAATTCGTACGGGTGCGGTCGCATGCGGACCGGGTCCACCTCGCCCTTGCGCTTGTATTGCAGCCACATCTCGATGGCGTCCGGGGTGAACACATCCCCCTTGAGCAAAAAGTCGTGGTCCCTCTCCAGGGCGTTGAGGGCCTCTTCCAGGGAGCCCGGTGCCGAGGGCACCTTGGAGAGCTCCTCGGGGTTCAGACCGTAGATGTCCTTGTCCAGCGGCTCGCCCGGGTCCATGCGGTTCTCGATGCCGTCCAGGGCAGCCATGAGGATGGCCGAGAAGGCCAGGTACCCGTTGCAGGACGGATCGGGCGTTCGAAACTCCACCCGCTTGGACTTGGGCGATGCCGAGTACATGGGGATCCGCACCGACGCCGACCGGTTCCGGCTGGAGTAGGCCAGGTTTACGGGCGCCTCGTACCCGGGGACCAGCCGCTTGTACGAGTTGGTCGTGGGGTTGCACAGGGCGCACAGGGCCGGGCAGTGTTTGAGGATCCCGCCGATGGCCCACAGCGCCTGCTGGCTCATGCCCGCGTATCGATCCCCCGCGAAGCTGTTCTGGCCGTTCTTCCAGATGCTCAGGTGGGTGTGCATGCCCGATCCGTTGTCTCCGAAGAGGGGCTTGGGCATGAAGGTGACCGTCTTGCCGTGCCGCCGGGCCACGTTCTTCAGGATGTACTTGAACCACATGAGGTTGTCGCCCATCCGCGTCAAGGGGGCGAAGCGCATGTCGATCTCGCCCTGTCCTGCCGTGGCCACCTCGTGGTGCTGGCACTCCACCACGATCCCCAGCTTCTCCATCTCCAGGACCACTTCGGTGCGCAGGCCGTCCAGGCTGTCCACCGGCGACACAGGGAAGTACCCCTCTTTGTGGCGGGGTTTGTATCCCAGGTTGGGGTTCTCCGCCCGGCCCGAGTTCCAGATCCCCTCGTTGGAGTCGATGTAGTAGTAGCCACTGTGTGCGTTCTGATCGAAGCGCACGTCGTCGAAGATGAAGAACTCGGCCTCCGGACCGAAGTAGGCCGTATCCCCGATGCCGCTGTACTGCAGGTACGCCTCCGCCTTCTGGGCGATGTTGCGGGGATCGCGGCTGTAGCGTTCCTTGGTGATGGGGTCCACGATGTTGCAGATGAGGCTCAGGGTGGGGACCGCCATGAAAGGGTCCATCACGGCGGTCGCCGCATCCGGGATCACCAGCATGTCGCTGGCGTGGATGGGCTGCCAGCCCCGGATGCTGGAGCCGTCGAAGCCGAACCCATCCTCGAAGGAGGCCTCCTCCAGCTCGTGGATGGGGACCCCGAAGTGCTGCCAGAGGCCGGGATAGTCCATGAACTTCAGGTCCACCATCGCGGCCCCTTTTTCCTGAGCGAAAGCCAACACGTCCTTTCCCGTCTTCATTGCCATGCCTCCCTTCTCCTCGATTTGGCGTTGAGATGCCGCACACCTCGCCGCACAGAGTTATCCCTCGTCCGCAGCCCGCGTTGCGGGCGTCACAGGGCGTTGACGCCCCGCTCGCCGGTTCGGATGCGGACCACCTCCTCCACGGGCTGGACGAAGATCTTTCCGTCGCCGATCTTGCCCGTCCGGGCCACGTCCATGATAGTCTCCACCACCTTGGCCACCAGATCCGCTTCCACGACGACCTCGACCTTGACCTTGGGGAGGAAGTCCACCACGTACTCGGCACCCCGGTAGATCTCCGTGTGGCCCTTCTGCCTCCCGAACCCCTTGACCTCGGTGACGGTGATCCCCTTGATCCCGATGCCGGTGAGTGCCTCCTTCACCTCCTCCAACTTGAACGGTTTGATGATCGCCTCGACCTTCTTCATGGTGTCCCCCTTTCCGCCTGGATCCGCGCACCCTGGCTCAGAGAGGCATGGACCACCCCCGCTGTGGCCGCTCCGCCCACCGAAGGCCGGTATCCCCCGCCCGCGCCGGACAGCCCCAGGCTGTACCCGTTTTCCCCGTGGAGGGCCAGATCCAGTCCGGTCACCTCGTCCTCCTCCGCGACACGAAGCCCCATGACCGCCTTGAGGGCCAGGAGGATCAGCGTGGTCAAGACCAGGGCGAAGACCACGGTGGCGGCGGTAGCCAGGAGCTGCACCAGGAACTGGGCGGGGTTGCCGTACAGGAGGCCGTCGGAACTCCCGGGCAGGGCCGCCGTGGCGAACAGCCCCGTGGCCAGCGCCCCCCACATCCCCCCGATGCCGTGTACCCCGAAGACGTCCAGGGCGTCGTCGTACCCCAGGCGGGGCTTGAGTTTGACCACCCCGACGTAGCACAGGATCCCCGCGCCGGCGCCGATGACGATGGCGGCCAGGGCACCTACGTAGCCCGAGGCCGGGGTGATGGCCACCAGACCGGCCACGGCCCCGGTAACCGTGCCCAAGGCTGTGGGTTTGCCCCGGTGCTGCCACTCCACCAGGAGCCACGTCAAGGCCGCCGCGGCAGCCGCCGTGTTGGTGGCCACCAGGGCGTTGACGGCCAACCCCCCCGAGGTCAGGGCGCTCCCGGCGTTGAAGCCGAACCAGCCGAACCAGAGCAGGCCCGCCCCCAGGACCGTCATGGGGAGGTTGTTGGGATGCATGGGCTCGGCCCCTGCACCCCGGCGCCTGCCCAGAACGACGGCCGCGGCCAGGGCCGAGACCCCCGAGCTGATGTGCACCACGGTACCTCCGGCGAAATCCAGGGCCCCCAGGCCCGCCAACCACCCCCTGCCCCAGACCCAGTGGGCCAGCGGGTCATAGACCAGGGTCGCCCACAGGAGGCTGAACACCAGGAACGTGGAGAACTTGAACCGCTCCACCAAGGCCCCGGTGATCAGGGCCGGGGTGATGACTGCGAACATGCCCTGAAACATCATGAAGAGCTGATGAGGTATGGTCTGCCCCTCGATGGGCTCCAGGCCCACGCCGCTGAGCCCCAGAAAGTCCAGCCCCCCGATGATCCCGCCCTTGTCCGGACCGAAGGCCAGGGTGTACCCCCAGAGGACCCACTGCACGCTCATGACGCACAGGACGATGAAAGAGAGCATGATGGTGTTCAAGACGTTCTTCCGTCGGGCCATCCCCCCGTAGAACAGGGCCAGCCCGGGGGTCATGAGCATGACCAGGGCCGTGGAGACCAGAAGCCATGCCGTGTCGCCCCCATTGACCTTGGGGGGCTCCCCCGCGGCCCAGGCCTGCAGGGCGCCCGTGGCCAGGAACGCGGTCATGCCGATCCAACCTGCTTTTCGCATCATATCCCAACCTCCGTGAACAAAGTGGCGGCCTCTCCTTTCAAAGCCGCGGGCCTCGGGGGCATATCCGATCCTCACCCCCCCGCCATCCAGGGAGGCGAAGACGCTTCCATGCGCTCCAGGGTCCGGTACAGGGCCCTCTCCAGTTCCCCTAACCGTTCCTGACCCGTCACCTTCTGCCCGGTGGCCTCGAGCACGTAGAACACGTCCATCACCTGCCCCCGCCTCGTGTCGATGAGGGCCAGATGGATGCTCAAGCCCAACTCCGCCAGCTTCCCGGTCACGGCGAACAGCAGGCCGAACTGATCCCGCGCGCGGATCTCCACGATGGTGTGGAAGTCCGAGGTCCGGTTGTCGATCTTCACCCGAGGTCTCAGCGCCGGGTGGCGGTTCGCCCCTGCGTGGGGGGAGGGGGCCCTCTGGCAAAGGAGACGATCCAGGGTCTCCTTCCCCTCCAGGACGGCCTCCAGGTCCCGGCTGAAACGCTCCATCCGATCCCCGTCCACGGTCCCTCCCAGTCCTTCCACCTGGAAGCTGTCCATGACCACCCCGTTGGCCCAGGTGTGGATCCTCGCCCCCAGGATGTTGAACCCGTTGGCCACCAGGACACCGCAGATGCGGCTGAACAGGGCCGGGGCGTCCCATGTGCACACCAGGATCTCCTCGCACCCCTCCCCGCGCTGATGCCTCACCCTGAGCCGCTCGCCGCAAGCGGCCATGCCCACGGCCATGAGGACCTGGGCCGCCAGATCCCCGGCGGGCGTGGTCAGAAGATAGCGGCCCGGCAGGCGCTGGACCCAGCGTTCCGGCTCCCCGGCCGGCAGATGCCCCCTCAGGGCGCTGAGGACCAGGGCCCGGGCTTGGTCGATCTTCTGGGTGGCCTGGGGGGAGGCGAGTTCGCCGGTCTCGAGCAGCCGCTTGGACTTGAGATAGAGCTCCCGAAGGAGCTGATCCTTCCAGTCGGTGATGAGATCCGGGCCCGTGGCCCGCAGGTCCGCGATGGTCATGAGGTACAGTTCGTTGAGGCGCGCCACCGACCCCACGGTCCGGCACAGCTCGGCGATGACCCTCTCCTCCGTGAGGTCTCGACCCAGTGCCGTGTCCATGAGGAGGATGTGCGCCCTCACGAGGAAGACCGCCCGCTCCCGATCCTCCGCGGGGAGGCGCCATCGCCCCAGAAGGGCATCGACGATCTCGGCCCCCCTTTGGGCGTGCCCGCTCCCCTCCCCCTTGCCCACGTCGTGGAGGAACACCCCCAGGACCAGAGGAATCCAGTTCTCCACGCGGCGCGCCACCTGCCGGCACAGATGGGCGCCTCTTGCCGCCCGCTTTCTGCGCATCTTCCCCAGCTCGGCCACCGCCTCCAGAGAGTGCACATCCACGGTGTAGGCGTGGTACGCGTCATGCTGGACCTGGAAGCTCACGCGGCCGAACTCCGGGATGTAGCCCTGCAGCAGGCCCACGCGATGCATGAGCTCCAAGGCGGCGTATCCGCAATCTTCGGTGTCCAGGGCCGACAGGAAGGCCTGGCAAACCCTCTCCGAGGCCCGGAAAGCATCGTCCACCAGGTGGAGGGAGAGTTTGATCTGGTCCCGGGTGAAGAGGTCCAGGGCCAAACCCTCTCTGTGGGCGAAGGCCACGGCCTCCATGATCCGGGGCGGGTCCTCTTCGAATATCCGTTCATCCAGAAGGGTCAGGCGTCCCCCAAGCACCAGGAACCCTTCCCCCAAAACCCGGGGCACAAAGCTGGGGCCGCGGGCCCCCGACGCCAGGGACGGGTCGGTGACCTTGGCGATCATCTCCTCCACGAAGTACCGAATCCGGGTGGCATGCCGGTAGTAGTGGCGCATGAAGGCTTCCACCGGCAATCCCGAGATCTCCTCGTCCACGGGGATGCACCGGGCAAGGCCCTCCTGCAGATCGAAGGTCAGCTGATCTTCCTCGCGCCCGGCCAGGCGGTGCAGTTCCAGCCGCACGCGCCAGAGAAAGGCGTGGGCCGCGCGGATCTCCTCCGATTCATCTTGGCTGATGAGGGCGTGGTGCGCCAGGTTCTCGAGATCGGCCACCGGGAACCGGCAACGGGCCAGCCACAGGGCCGACTGGACGTCCCGCAACCCTCCGGGGCCCTCCTTGACGTGGGGTTCCACCAGGAACGGGGTCCGGGCATAGTTCCGATGCCGCTCCCACACGTTGCCCGCCAGGCGCTTGATGGAGGCTTCGAGCTCGAGCCCCGAGCGTTGCTCCCGCATGCGCCCCTCGAAGGCACGGAACAGTTCGCGATCGCCGGCCAGAAACCGGGCGTCCATGAGGGCGGTCCAGGTCCGCAGGTCCCGGCGGGATACCTCGACGCAGTCCTCCAACGTCCGGACGCTGTGGCCCACTTCCAGGTGGAGGTCCCACAGGGCGTGGAGAATGCGAAAGACGGTGTGCAGCACGTGCTGGGACCCGGTCTCCCGACACAGAAACATGAGGTCCAGATCGCTCCAGGGCGTCAGCTCGCGGCGCCCGTACCCGCCCACAGCAACCAGGGCCATGTCCGATTCCTCGTCCCCCGCGCCGTGCTCCTCGTGCAGCGCGCGCACCAGATCGTCCATGACCGCGCAAAGCCGGCCCATCACCTCCCATGGCGCGCCGTACGAGACGTCGGAGCCCCGCATGCGCCTGAGGGATTGCTCCATCGGGCTCAGGATGTCCGCAATCATGCAGCGCCCCCTTGCAGGCGGGTATTGGGAGAGCCATGCCACCGCGTGCACGAGCAGGTCGAACACCGTCATCCATTGGACATCATTGATGAATTCGAAACGAGAGGCGAGATGGAGCGGAGAAATGAGATCGAAGAAATCTACATTTTCGTTGTATCACTTGGACGAAAACCACATCAATGTGGCAAGTTGTCAGATCCGCGTCATCGCGATCCCCCTCCCCCTTCCCGGGGTTCCCGCTCGGCGGCCAGGTGGCGGATAATCGTCCCTTCCACCAGAAACACCACCTCCTCGGAGATGTTGGTGGCCTCGTCCCCGATGCGCTCCAAGTGGCGGCCGGATATGATCAACTCGACGCCGCGCCGCACCAGTCTTTGCTCCCGCATCATCCAGTTGAGCATCTCCTCCAGGAGGTCCCGGTTGAGGCTGTCCAGCTCGTCGTCCCGGGAGCACACCGCATAGGCAAGGGAGACGTCCCTGCGCACGAAGGCATCCAGGCAGCGGCGGGTCATCCCCTGGGCGATGGCGGCCATCTGCTCCAGGGTGCCCGGGACCTCGACCCAGTCCATCTCCATGAGCTCCAGGGAGCGTTCCGCCAGATTCACGGCCTGGTCCCCCATGCGCTCCAGGAAGGTGTTGATCTTCATGGCCGAGGTGATGAACCGCAGGTCCACCGCCACCGGCTGCTGGGTGGCGAGCAGCTTGATGCAATGGCCCTCGATCTGGTTCTCCAGGGCGTTGATCCGTCGATCGTTCTGGATCACCGTCCGGGCCAGGGCCGCGTCTCGGCTCACCAGGGCGCGGGTCGCCTCATGGATGGCCTCCTCCACCAAACCCGCCATCTTCAGCAGATCCTCCTTGAGCTGCTCCATCTGTCTGTGAAAATGGGAAAGCGGCACCTCGCGGCCCTCCTCCGATCGTTGGGTCTCATCCACATGCCGGATCCCCCAGGACCCGGAAATCGCCGGATCGAGTCTTGACGATAGCACATTGCGCCTCGAACCGGAACCGGTCTTCCCCGGGGGAGCCCGGCTCCCTATCCGTAGCGCCCGGTCACGTAGCCCTCGGTCTTCTCCTTGACCGGCCGGGTGAAGATCCTGGGCGTCTCTCCGTACTCGATGAGCCGGCCCAGGTACATGAACGCCGTGTTGTCCGAAACCCGGGCCGCCTGCTGCATGTTGTGGGTGACGATGATGATGGTGTAGTTCCCCTTGAGCTGGTGAATCAGCTCCTCGATCTTGGCCGTGGCGATGGGGTCCAGCGCCGAGCACGGCTCGTCCATGAGCAGCACATCGGGGTCCGCAGCGATGGCCCGGGCGATGCACAGGCGCTGCTGCTGGCCCCCGGAGAGCCCCAGGGCGCTCTCCCGGAGTCGATCCTTGACCTCGTCCCAGAGGGCGGCCCCCCGGAGGGAGCGTTCCACCGTCTCCTCCCACACGCCCCTGTCGCGGATCCCGTCCACCCGCAGGGGATAGCTCACGTTGTCGAAGACGGACATGGGGAAGGGGTTGGGCTTCTGAAAGACCATCCCCATGCGCTTTCGCAGGCCGATGACGTCGGTGGCCGGCGCATAGATGTCCGTCCCATCCAGGCAGACCCTCCCGCGGGTCCTCAGGCCGTCGATCAGGTCGTTCATGCGGTTGAGAGACCTCAACAGGGTGGACTTCCCGCACCCGGAGGGTCCGATGATGGCCGTCACGAGCCCCCGCTCCACCCCCATCCGGATGTCGTACAACGCCTGACTCTCCCCGTACCAGAGGCAGAACTCCTGGATCTCGATGAGGGCGCCTCGCCCTCCTTGCCTGACGTGGTAAGCCGGTTCCTCGAACAGGTCCGGGGAGACCGCGGCCTTCTCCTTCCTCTCGTTCATGAAAGGACACCTTCCATAGGGGCCCCGTTCAGAAATGGCCCACCTGGTATCTCCTCTTCAGACGGTTGCGAAGCCCGATGGCCGCGGCGTTCATAACGGCGACCAGGCCGATGAGGAGCAGCGTCGTGGCGAACACCATGGGTTTGGCCGCCTCCGAATTGCGGGATTGGAAACCCACGTCGAAGATATGGAACCCCAGGTGCATGAAACTGCGCTCCAGATGGAGATACGGAAAGACCCCGTCCAGGGGCAGTTCTGGCGCCAGTTTCACCACACCCACCAGCATGAGGGGAGCCACCTCGCCGGCGCCCCGCGCCATGGCGAGGATGAGGCCGGTCATGATCCCGGGCAGGGCGCGGGGCAGCACGATGTACTTGATCGTCTGCCACTTGGAGGCCCCGCAACCCAGGGACCCCTCGCGCATGGACTGTGGGACCGCGGCCAGGGCCTCCTCCGTGGCCACGATGACCACGGGCACCGTGAGAAGCGCCAGGGTCAGCGATGCCCAGAGCAGCCCCCCGGTCCCGAAGGTGGGATTGGGCAACCGCTCGGGGAAGAAGACCCGATCCATGGCGCCCCCGCAGAGATAGGCGAAGAATCCCAGCCCGAACACGCCGTACACGATGGACGGGACCCCGGCCAGGTTGTTCACGCAGATGCGCACGATGGACGTCATTCGGCCCTGTCTGGCGTACTCCCGCAAGTACAGGGCGGCCATGACGCCGAAAGGCGCCACAGCCAGGGCCATCATCACGGTCATCACGAAGGTGCCGAAGATGGCGGGCATCACGCCGCCCTCGGTGTTGGCCTCCCGGGGTTCCTGACTCAGGAACTCGGCCCACCGGGACAGGTACACGCGAGCCTTTTCCCACCCGGAGAGATCGTTGGCCGGGTACAGGCGCACCACCTGGGAAAGCGGGAAGGTCTTCTCCTTTCCGCCCACCTCGGCCACGGTCACGCTGAACTCCGCATCGTGGGTCTTGATCCGGCGCGCCTCCTCGGCCAGGTGGTCGTATCGCCGCTGGAGAGCCGCCCTGCGATTCTCGAAAGCCTCGAGCGCCTCCCGATACGCCGAACCCACCTCCCCCTCCCGAAGGGCCACTCTCCTGAGCCGAAGCCGTTCGGTGTCGAGGGCACGGTTTACGGCCCCGATCTCGTCGCGTTCGATCTCCCGCACCCGCCGGCGCCGCTGAACGGCCTCCTCCTGTGCGCGATACAAGGCCTCGCGCGGGAGGGAATCTCCTGCGAAAACGGTCCGGTCGAGCTTCAGGGTTCGAATGTACCCGATGAAGGGACCCCACTCCAGCCGCTCCATGACGAATATGTCCCTGGGCTGCGTGACACGGGCGACGTCGGCGTCCGACACCCAGCGGTAATCCTCGTTGTACAGATCGAAGTTCCCGATCCGGTAAAGGGTCCGCCGGGCCAGGCCTTGCGCTTCGTCGATACGCCTGCGGGCGTCCCCGTCGCGGGTCGCCAGTTCCCGCTCCCCGGGGCGGTACGTCTCGGAACGCGTCAGCTCCCCGGCGATTCTCGATCCGTCCTTGAGGATCACGAGCTGCACGGGCCTCGGGGCGAAAGTCATCAATCCGTTCCACAGGACCAGAGCCACAAACCCGACGATCATGAGCAGGCCGAATAGAAGCGCCCCGCCGAAGCCCCAGAGAAAGGGTTCCCCGTGGGCCGGAAGTTCGGACGTCATCTTCCGAACCTCGTCCATCCCACCGTCGCCGGAGGGGACCCCTGTGCTCTCCGATGGACCGTTCACCCGAGCTCCTCCCCAATGACCCCGACCCTTGCCCCCGAACACCGGCCGTTGCCTCAGAGCTGCATTGCCCGTTTGCGAAAGCGCTGTCGGATGACCTCCGCAAGCGTGTTGATGACGAAGGTCATGGCGAAAAGAACGAGCCCCGAGAGGAACAGGACCCGGTACAGCGTGCCGTCCTTCACCGCCTCCGGCAGTTCCACGGCGATGTTGGCCGAAAGCGCCCGCAACCCGTTGAAGACGTTCCAGTCCATGATGGGGGTGTTCCCGGTGGCCATCACCACGATCATGGTTTCCCCCACGGCCCGACCCATACCGATCATGACGGCGGAGAAAAGTCCGCTCATCGCGGTGGGCACGACGACCCACACGGCCGTTTGCCACAAGGTCGCCCCGCAGCTCAGACTGGCTGCGCGAAGGTGCTCGGGCACGGCGCTGAGGGCATCCTCCGCCAGGGTATAGACGATGGGGATGACGGCGAAACCCATGGCAAAACCCACCACCAGCGTGTTTCGCTGAACGTACGTGCCCATGAGGCCGCCGCGGGCGTCCACCCCGAGGCTCTCCAGAAGCATGGCGGCGCCGTACGCACCCGCTCCCCCCAAAAGGAAAACCCCCGACCCGCGGGCGAGGGAGAGGATCCCCGCCCGGAGCCGGCCTTCCGTTCTCCGGTGCTGCCCCGAGCGGTTCTTCAAGAACCGGGAGGCCAGGAGGGACGCGAACACCATCCCCAGGGGCATGAGAAGGAGAAAGAGGAACGGCGCCGCACCGCCCATCTTTCCTGCAGCCCACAGCTTGAAGTCCCCCTCGAAGAAGAACCGCTCGAAGGCCGGCCCTGCAGCGACCGCACCCCAGAGCCCCGCCGCCACGGGAACCAGCATCAGGAGAAACTTGGGGACCCCCTGAAGCCGAAGCGCCGCGGCCCCCGGAAGGAGCTGCCACAGATACGCCGCCCCCACCAGAGAGACGGGCACCAGCATGAAGGCGAGGATCACAGCGGCGATCCAGGTCTCCACCACCGGGGCCAGGACCAGGGCCGCCACGAAGCCGAGGACCACCGAAGGCAGGGATGCCATCATCTCCATGACGGGCTTGATCACCGCGCGAAGACGGCGATGGAGAAACTCGGAGGTGAAGACGGCCCCCAGAAGCGCGATGGGTACGGCGAACAACAGGGAGTAGAAGGTCCCCTTGACGGTCCCGAAGATCAGCGGAACCAGCGACATCTTGGGCTCGAACACATCCGTGGCTGCGGAGGATTGCCAGGTGAACGCCGGCCCCGGGTGTCCCTCATACCATACCTTGCCGAAAAGCGTATGAAGCGAGGTCTCCGGATGGGGAACCTCCACGTGCCAGACATGAACCTTCCCGTCCGCCCCGAGGGCGAGCACCGCGTCGTCGCGGGGCGAGAGGGCCACCCCTCTCCATTGTCCCGCTCCCCCCGTCAGACGCAGGAGGGTCTTCTCGCTGGTGCCGTGCCGCATCCAGAGAACCCCCGCGGCATCCGCGGTGAGGAAGACCTTTCCCTGCCGGCTGGCCACGAAGCCCGTCACCGACTGGCCGTGGGGGGCCATCCGTCTCGCCAGCACCAGCGCGTGGCCGTCCAACGCGGGGGCGTCTTGGCGGGCGACTCGGAAGTAGATGCCCACGGAGCCGTCGGATCCCCCGACCACGATGGCCTGTTCGCCGGCCAGAAATCCCAGGGCCGTCAAACGGGTCCCTTCAGGCAACAACCGGACGGCCTCCACGAGCAGCGGCCGCTCCAGATCATGGGTGTTGTACCGAAACGCCCAGCCATCCGAGTCAGCCACCAGGAGCAGATCCGTGCGACCCGTCACCAGAAGGCGGGGCTCCCGGATCTCCCGGGGAAGCCCGGGCAGTGTCGTGGCGCTGAAGGCGGTCTCGGTGCGGCCCGTTAGCAGGTTTTTCTTGGATTGCCCGGCAAGGAGCGACAGGCGCCCCGCCCGGTCCATGACCGCCAGCGTGCTGCGGGGTCGCTCCGCCATTCCCCCCACCCGGTAGTCCAGGGCCGCGATGGCGTCGCCCTGGGGCGATGCCTTCAACGGCTTCTCGAACCCGAGGCTCACCTGCACCCTGCGGATCTGGCCCCCGGAAATCCGAGAGTACACCCTCTGCCCATCCGTGCTGTCGCGATCGTCCAGTCTCTCGAGTCCCGGCGGGAGGTCCTGCTCGTTCAGGATGTCCTCGCGGAAAGCCAGTTTCCCCAAACGAACCGTTCCATCGGAGAAACCCAAGGCCAGGTCTCCCCGTTCGGGTGTTGCGGCCACGGCCGTGACCTGCACGTCCCCCCGCTCCATGCCCGGAATCCGCAAGGAGCGCCCCGTGAGGACATGAAAGGCACGGATCGTTCCGTCCGCCCCCAACGTGATGCCGATGGAGCGCTGCTCGTCCAGGATGGGCATGGGGGACGGGCCGGGATCCTGATGGAGAACGTATTCCGTACGGAAGGTGACGGCTCCTCCCTGGAAGAGCGGCAGGACCTCCTCCACCAGGAAGATCAGGATCCCGAATACGGCCACGATGACGAAGGCGCCCCCGATCTTGATGGTGCGCTCCGCCGCGCGATCGGCGAGAAGGACCGAGCGGCGGGCGCGCTTTGGTCGCCCCGCTGGGGGGTCGGATCCCTCCTTGCGGGGCGTTGTGCCAGGCCGGGGAGGCTCTGCAAGCGGGGCGTGAGTGCGGATGGGAATGCCTCCGAAAGTGAACAGGGGGAGACATGCGAGGCTTCCCCCCCCCCGTTCGTGTTCCGATCCAAGCGCTGGAACTACTGGATGGCCATAGCCTTTAGATCCTCATCGGCCAGGGCCCTGGTGACCGGGTAAAACCCATCCTTCAAGACGACCTGTTGTCCTTCTTTGGAATACACGTATTTTATAAACTCCCTGCGCAGAGGGTCAAGAGGCTCCCGAGGGTTCCTGTTGAGGTAGATGTAGAGGAATCGTGCCAGGGGATAGTCCCCCCGGTACGCGTTATCCGCGTTGGCCTCGAAGCACTGCCCTCCCTTGGCGCCCGAGAGGGGCACAGTGCGCACGTCCGCCGTCTTGTACCCCACGCCAGAGTAGCCGATGGCGAACTTGTCCGATGCCACGCCCTGCACAACGGCGGAAGAACCGGGCTGCTCCTTCACGCTGTCCTTGTAGTCCCCCCCGAAGAGCGCCACCTCCTTGAAGTACCCGTAGGTCCCGGAGGCGGAGTTCCGTCCGTACAGGGACATGGGCTTGTTGGCCCACTCGCCCGTGAGGCCCAGGTCGCCCCAGGTGGTCACGTCCTTGTCGTGCCCTCCCTTGCGGGTCTTGGAGAAGATGGCGTCGATCTGCTGAAGGCTCAGGCACTTGACGGGGTTGTCCTTGTGCACGAAGACCGCCAGGGAATCCACGGCCGCACGCACGACCGAAGGCTTGTAACCGAACTTCTTCTCGAACGACTCGATCTCCTTGGCCTTCATCTCCCGAGACATGGGGCCGAACTGCGCTGTCCCCTCGATGAGCGCGGGTGGCGCAGTGGAGGAACCCTTCCCCTCGATCTCGATCTTGGCACCCGGGTAGTGGGAGCGGAACCCCTCGGCCCACAGGGTCATGAGGTTGTTCAAGGTGTCGGAACCGATGGACTTGAGGTTTCCGGAAACCCCGCTCACGGGCTTGTACGCGGGGAGCTGCGGGTCCAGCTCCACCGCCCACGCCGTCCCCATCCATGCGAGGGCTGCGGCAAGGCACAGGGTAGACAACGCCACACTTCTTCTTGGGCACATGACAAGACCTCCTATGAGTTGGCTGTTAGACTCGGAATCGGGTCCCGCATCCGTATCTCGTATCAGTTAAGCCGCGTTGTGTGACGGATTGGTGACAGAAACCCGACAAGGCGGTGAAGCCGGCAGGGGGCAAGCGGGACCCGAGGGTCTATGCTCCGTGGCAGAGGGGCCCGCGCTCTCCCCCCAGGGCCATGCGTTTGAGTTCCCGCTTGAAGACCTTTCCGGCCGCGCTGGTGGGAAGCCCGTCGACCAGGATTAGGGCCTTGGGGACCTTGAAGGGAGAGAGGCGGGCCTTGAGATACGCCCTGAGTTCCGCCGTATCCACGGATGCCCCGGGCCGGGGGACGATAAAGGCCGTGACCCGCTCGCCATATTCCGGGTCCGGCAGGCCAATGACGGCGCACTCGGCCACCTCGGCCCGGGCGTAGATGGCCTCTTCCACCTCCCGGGGATAGACGTTTTCCCCCCCGGTGATGATCAGATCCTTGAGCCGGTCCACGATGAACAGGTATCCGTCCCCGTCCAGGTACCCCAGATCCCCGGACCGCAACCAGCCCTGCCGAAAGGCTCCCTGGGTCGCCCCCGGGTTTCCCAGATATCCCTCCATGACATTGCGACCCCGGATGCAGATCTCTCCCACCTCTCCGGGCCTCCGGTGACGGCCCGCGTCGTCCTGGATGCTCACTTCGCAGGTCCCCACCGGCGTGCCCACCGAGCCAACCCTGTGGCGGTGGTAGTGGTTGTAGGTCACCATGGAGGCGGTCTCGGTCATGCCGTAGGCCTCGTGGATCTCCAGGCCTGTGCGCCCCTCCCACTGGTTCACCACCTCCGTGGCCATGCTCGCCGCCGCGCTGAAGCAGTAGCGCACCCCTTCCAGGTGGCCCTTCAGGTCCGTCACATCGAGGAGCCGGACGTAGATCGTGGGCACGGCGTAGAGCTTGGTGACGCCTTGGTCGGAGATGGCCCGCAGCGCGGCCTCCAAGTCGAACCGGGGGAGCAGGACGAGGCCGCCGCCCGACAGGACCGTGGCGTTCATGATGTGCATCTGACCGAAGACGTGATAGAAGGGGAGAAAGCACAGGGCCCGGTCCCGGGGGGAGGAGCGCTCGTTGAAAACGACGTCGTGGATGGCCGTGTTGATGTTCTCGTGGCTGAGCACCACGCCCTTGGGAAGGCCCGTGGTCCCTCCGGTGTACAGGACTGCGGCCGCATCCTCCCGCTCCCGGTCCACGGCCCTGAGGGGCTCGGGCCCCAGGGCCAGAAGGTCGTCGAAAGACGTCGGGCACCCCGGGCCGATCACATGGCCCGGTCGCGACGAGGGAGGTAGCCCATCGATCTGCGCAAGGCGCGCCGCTTCAGCCAGGACGACCTTGGGCGCGCAGTGTCCCAACAGGAGCGCGAACTCCGGCGGCGAAAGCTGGGCGGAGAGGGTCACGGCCACGGCGCCCGCCTTGAGGACTCCGAAATAGAATGCCATCCACTGGAGCGAATTGGGCGCGACCAGCGCCACCCGATCCCCGGGCGCCACCCCCAGCGCTCGCAGCCCCGAGGCGGCCTTGCCCGCCATGAGATCCAGCTGGGCGTAGGTGACCGAAGCCCCGCCCTCCACTGCGGCCACATGCCCCGGGAAATGAAACGCCGTCCTCTCCAGGTTCCTTGCCAGGTTCATCGCGCGAAACCTCTGTCGACGAGTGGGGCAGCGGCGCCCCCGTGCCGTTGCTGGATGCCTATGTTGCCAGTTCTTCCCGGGGAGTCAAGGCCCCCACGGAAAGGATCTGAACAGGGAACCTTCCGATGTGGTAAAATCGAGGCCAGCACGAGCAGGAGGTGAACCAGATGGAGCGCAGTGCGATCCGCACGTCCAAGGCCCCGGCGCCCATCGGCCCGTACGAGCAGGCCGTGGTGGTCGGAGGCCTGGTGTTCACATCGGGGCAGATCGGCCTGGATCCCGCCACCGGGGAGATGGTCCCGGGCGGAGTGGATGCCGAGGCCCGGCGGGTCTTCACGTCGCTTTGCGCCGTGCTGGAGGCGGCAGGCTCGTCCCCCCGGGACGTGGTCAAGACCACCCTCTACCTGAGGGATCTGTCGGACTTCGGCCGGGTCAATGCGATCTACGAGACCTTCTTCGGCGAGGCCAAGCCCGCTCGGACCACCGTCGGGGTCTCGGCCTTGCCCAGGGGAGCGGCCATTGAGGCCGACGTGGTGGCTCGCGTCCCCTCGTGACGGATTTGGGCATGGGAGAGGTCATACATCTGGAGCGGTTTCGGACCGGCGATCCCACGGATCGGGCGATCCGGGAATGGGCGGCATCCCTCGGCGTAAAGCTCAAGCCAGGGGCACGCATCGCCGATCTTCCCCATGCACTCCTTCTGGCTCTGGCCGAGGGCGGGGCCGAGGGCAACGACCTGCTCGACGCCCTGGTGCTGGCTGCCTGGCGAGAAGGAAAGAGGGATCCCCGAGCGCTTCCCCCCTTTCTGCGCATGAGGCTCGTGGACCTCTCCCTCCTCCTGATCGATCAGTTTCGCTTCGAGTGCATGTACCGACTGGGCTGGATCGAGCCCCTGGCGGTGAGGCAGGCACCCCTGGCCCGCTTGCTGAGCAGCAGGCCCAGGGACCTGGAGCCACTGCGGGCGGTCCCCTCTCTCAAGCAGGATCACTTCGAGTATCGCCGGTTCCAGGGCCTGACGGACAAGGATCGGGAGACCTTTCTCAGGCGCCAGATCCCGGCGGCCCTGGAGCAGTTTCGGCGCATGACGGAGCGCTGTTGAAAAGGCGCCCCGGAGGGGACGTCTGGAGCCGATCCTCCCAACTTCTTTTTGGGGGGGGAGAAGGCCCCTGACGCTTCCCGCAAGCCCATGGTGGGAGGAAGGAGAGATGCCGCAGTACGACTACCTGTGCAAGAAATGCAAGAAGACGTTTTCCCTCTTCATGACCATCTCGGAGAAAGGGAGAAAGACGGTGGCATGCCCCAAATGCAAGGGGCGTTCCGTGGAGCAGCTCATCGTTCCGTTCATGACAAAGACATCCAGGAAGAGCTGACAGCGATCCTGCTCCGGTCCTCCGGTTGGGCGGAGGCCCCCCGGCAGTGGCCCCCGAGGGCCCGCGAACCGAGGCTGGTCCCTCACGTCCGAGGGGGAGGGGCTTGTGCCCGCGCGGCGGGCGGCCGCAGGGGATTGGTCCGCCCGCTGTCGCCTCCCCAGCGGGTGTGGTATATTCCGAGAAGAGGGACGCGGACCCCCGCATCGGGTCGGAGCAAGGAGGTGAGCACATGCCGAAGGAGAATCGTGTTGCCCGCGTCACGGAGATCATCGCGGCATCACCCAAGGGATTTGATGATGCCATCCGCGCCGGTTTCAAACGGGCCTCCAAGACCCTCCGGGGGATCACGGGCCTGCGGGTGATCGAGCAGCGGGTGGCCGTGGAGGATGACCAGATCAGGGAGTATCGGGTGAGGATGGAGGTCATCTTCGTCCTCGAAGAATGACGATCAGCGAGAAAGAGGCTGTGCCCAGGGGGGTCCGTGCGCCTTCTTTCCCCTCCCTTGCGTGCCGGCCTCGGGAGACGCGATGGAACTCAGATGGACCGTCATGTGCGCCCTGGCCCTTTTGTTGGGGACCGGGTGCACGGCGCCGCTGTATGGGACCGGGGCCGCTCCTCAGGCCGCGGCATCCGGCCCTTCCGTTCTGCCCTCGGAGATCGAGAGGGGTTCCGAGGCCACATTCCGCCTCCTCCTGAGCCTGCTCAAGGCTCAGGGCGGCGGCAAGGAAGCCGCCCTGGAGGAAGCCGCCAGGGCCGTGGCGTCGGACCCCGACTCCCCGTACCTGCGCCTGCTGTTGGCTCAGCTCCTGGCTCAGAACGGACGCCTGGGGGAGGCCGTGTCCGAAGCCCGGAAGGCCGTTTCATTGCGGGAGGATGACGCCAGGAACCATCTGATGCTGGCGGACCTGCTGTCGGCATCCGGATCGCCTCAGGAGGCCGTGTCCCACTACCACAGGGCGACCGAGCTGGAGCCGGGCAACCTGGAGGGGAGCCTGCGGTTGGCCAACCTGCTCCGGGAGGCCAAGCGGCATGAGGAGGCCGTGGCCGTGCTGGAGCGAAGCGCGCTGGCCAGACCCAAGGATCCCCTGGGGCCTTACTACCTGGCCAGGTTGTACCTGGAGATGAAGGACCTGCCCAAGGCGGTGGAATCTTTGAATCGAAGCCTGGCCCTTCGGCCCGACTTTACCGCGGCCCTCCTGGAGATGGGAAACCTTCACGAGCAGCAGAAGCGTTGGGACGAGGCCGTATCCTTCTATCGCCGGGTCCTGCAGGCAGAACCTTCCAACCAGCGAGCCCTGGTGCGGTTGGGACAGATCTACATCTCCCAGGATCGCTTCCAGGAGGCAGTCCAACTCTTCGAACGCATCAAGATGATGCATCCCAACAACGCCGAGATCCGCATGAAGGTCGGGCTCCTCTACATGGAGCTCAAGCGCCACAAAGAGGCCATCGCGGAGTTTCAAACGGCCGTGAACCAGGGCCTGCGCGTGGACCAGAACCGCCTCTACCTGGCCACGGCCCTGGAGGAATCGGGGGATGCGGATCGGGCCCTGGCTGAATTCGAGAGGATTCCGGCCGATTCAGACCTGTACGGCGAGGCCCTGGTTCATATTGCGGGCATCCTGGACAAGAAGGGAGATTTGCCTCGGGCCCTGGGGATCCTGGAGGAGGCGGTGGCCAAGCTCCCCAGGGAGGATCTGCTGGCCCGTTTTCTGGCCCGGCTCTATAGCAAGGCCAAACGGCACCAGGATGCCGTGGATGTCCTGGAGAGGGCCTTGGGGAGCGACACGGACAACCCCAAGCTCCACTTCGCCCTGGGGGTGGCGTACGACAAGGCCGGGAAGAGCGAGCGAACCATCGCCCAGATGGAGCGCGTCATTGCCCTTGAGCCCGAAAATGCCGACGCCCTGAACTATCTGGGGTACACCCTGGCCGTGCAGGGCATCCGGCTGGATGAGGCCGAGCAATTGATCCGGCGGGCCCTGGCGGTCCGGCCCAACGACGGGTACATCACCGACAGCCTGGGCTGGGTTTTCTTTCAGAAGAACGACATCGAGGCCGCCGTCCGGGAACTGCAGAAGGCCCACGAGATCGTCCCGGGGGATCCGGTGATCATGGAGCATCTGGCCGATGCGCTGCTCCGGCAGGGCCACCGGCAGAAGGCCCTGGAGCTGTATGAGAGGGCCATGGGGCTGGAGTCCGAGGAACGTTCGGAGGCGCAGAAAGAGGCCCTGGGAGAGAAGATCGAACGGCTCCGGAAGGCCACACAGTGAGGCATGGATGAGAGGTCTTGACGGTTGGACGCGTTGGGGGGTCCTGCTTGTTGGGGGGGTGATGCTGGCCCTGTGGGGGTGTACGGTCCCCGCGACGCTCCCCAGGACTCCCCTCTCGGCGACGACCGACGGCATCCTGAAGAGACTCCAGGAGGACGACGAAGGGGTGCGAACCATGCAGGCATTCGGGAGCCTCAGGTGGTCGCGCGGGGGCGAGAAAGGGAGCGTGGATCACGCCATTATCATTCGAAGGCCCGACGCCCTGCGGTTGGAAGCCCTCACCCCTATGGGCCCCGCCTTGTTCAGCCTGGTCCTGCGCATGGGGAAGGTGGAGCTGTTCGCCCCTTCCGAATCCAAGGTGTACCAGGGGGACGCCTCGGTGGAGCTCATGGAGCGGTTCTTCGCGCTGCCCCTCAAACCCCAGGAGGCCATGGCCGTTCTGTGCGGGCGGGTGCCCATCTGCGCGGTGCAGCGGGCAACGAGCCGGGCCGAGGGGAACCTGCTTTTGCTGGATATCACTTGCCAGTCCGAGGGGTGGACCCAGCGGATCCGCGTGGAACCCACCACACAGGACGTCGTGGGATTCAACATCCTCGACCCGTCCGGGGACGTCGTCTTCTCGGTGAACTGGGGGGATTTCCTGGAGGTGGACGGCGTCCGGCTGCCAGGAGAGGTGCGTGCGGAGATGCCCTCCAAGGGCAACAGCCTGATCGTGCGGTACAAGGACGTGGAGGTCAACGCCCCCATCTCCGAGGAACGGTTTCAGCTGCGGATCCCGCCTGGAACGGACATTCGGCCCCTTTCGTAGTGCCGCCCTTCACGAATCCGGCGGGCGTGCCCCTTCCTGGCAACGGCAGCCACCCCACTCGGCACACGGCGGGGTCGCAATGCCGGATTGACGAATGCCGATCGAAGCGATAAAATAAACCTCCATTAACTAATTTAAGGTGGGTAAAATTGTCCGGTGAACCCCTCTCGTCCGCTGTGGAGGATTACCTCGAGGCCATGTTGCGGCTGGAAGGCGAACGGGGGTTGGTGCGCGCCAAGGAACTGGCCGAGCGCCTCCGCGTCTCCAATGCAAGCATCTCCAGCATCATGCCCCGATTGGAGCGGTTGGGGTTGGTGACGTACGAGCGGTACGCCCCCCTTCGACTGACCTCCTTGGGCAGGCGGATGGCCCGAGCCATTGTCCGACGGGAGGACGTCCTGGTCGCCTTCTTCGGGGAGATCCTGGGGATCCCGCCGGCCCGCGCCCGGGAGGAGGCCTGCCGCATGGAGCATGCCATCAGCCCGGCTTCCCTCAGACGCCTGGAGGCCTTCCTGATGTTCTTGAGGAAGCGGCCTCACCTCCTGGAGGGATGGGTCGGGGCCAGGCCGGGCGATGCCATGGAAGCCGAGGAGGCCGCCGTCTGACAATGGGATCCATGCATGCCCAACGGGAGGCCCCGGGGGCGGCCGCCCCTCCCATGGACCGGATCTTGCTGGTGGGCAATCCCAACGTGGGCAAGAGCGTCCTTTTCGGGGCCCTGACCGGCCGATACGTGACCGTCTCCAACTATCCGGGGACCACGGTGGAGGTCAGCCGCGGCAACGCCCGGCTTCTCGGGCGGCGCTGCCAGATCATCGACACCCCGGGGATCAACAGCCTCATGCCCCACTCCGAGGATGAGAGGGTGACACGGGACATCCTCATGGAGGAAGGGGGGCAGCGGGTGATCCAGGTGGCCGACGCCAAGAACCTCCGCCGCGGCCTCCTGATCACCCTCGAGCTCATGGAAATGGGGCTGCCCGCCATGTTGGCCCTCAACATGGAGGACGAGGCCCGGAACCTGGGTCTGGACACGGACGCACACCGACTCTCCCAGATCCTGGGGATTCCGGTGGTCACCACCGTGGCCACGCGCCGGAAGGGAATCGACCGGGTGATCAACGGCCTGGGGGCCCTGCGGCCGGTGCCGTACCGCCAGCAGCTCACCCCGGATCTGGAGGAGGCCGTGGCTGCCGTGGAGCCCCTGCTGCCCCATTCCCATCTGGCCCCCCGGGCCCTGGCCCTCATGCTCCTGTCCGGCGACGAGACCCTGGCACGTTGGCTGAACGCCCGGGCCCCCGAGAAGGATGTGGCCGCCATCGGGGAGATCTGCCGGCGCCTTCAGGCCCGATATGCCGAACCGCTCGCTTACGTCATCAATCAGCTTCGCCTCCGGGCGGTGGACGAGATCGTTGCCCGGGTGGTCCGTCGCAGGAGGGCACCGCGGGGGCAGTGGGCTCAACGCGCGGGGGATCTGGCCATGCACCCGGTGTGGGGGTTCCTGGTTCTGGGAGGCGTCCTGTTCCTGCTCTATCTGTTCGTGGGGGAATTCGGGGCTGGGACCCTGGTGGACATCTTGGAGGGGGATCTGTTCCAGGGGGCGCTTCTCCCTTGGGTCCGGGCCCTGGCGGAAGCGTGGATCCCGTTGCCTCTGGTCAGGGATCTGCTCATCGGCCCCTATGGCCTCATCTCCATGGCCCTCACCTATGCGGTGGCCATCGTCCTGCCCATCGTGGGGACTTTTTTCTTGGCCTTCGGACTCCTGGAGGACTCGGGCTACATGCCCAGGCTGGCCGTCATGGCCAACCGCGCCTTCAGGCTGATCGGGCTCAGCGGCAAGGCCGTCCTTCCCATGATGCTGGGATTGGGTTGCGACACCATGGCCACCCTGACCACGCGGATTCTGGACTCGCCAAAGGAGCGCATCCTGGTCACCCTGCTTCTGGCCCTGGGGATCCCCTGCTCGGCCCAGCTCGGCGTCATCCTCGGCATGCTGGGCGGCCTCTCGCCCTGGGCCGTAGCCGTTTGGGCGGGGGTGATACTCGCCACCATGGTCGCGGTGGGATACATCGCATCGCGCATCATCCCCGGCGGGGAGGAGGCCTTCATCCTCGAGCTCCCCCCCATCCGCCTTCCCCTGCTCAAGAACATCGCGGTCAAGACCCTGGCGAGGATCGAGTGGTACCTCAAGGAGGCGGTCCCCCTCTTCGTTCTCGGCACTTTGATCCTCTTTATCCTGGACCGGGCGGCGTTGCTGGGGAAATTGCAGGCGGCGGCCGATCCCGTGGTGGACCACTGGCTCGGACTGCCCCCCCAGGCCACCGAAGCCTTTCTCATCGGATTCCTCCGACGGGACTACGGCGCCGCTGGGCTGTTCGCCCTGGCCCGCGACGGCCTGATGGACCCTGCGCAGGTCCTCGTGAGCCTCATCACCATCACCCTGTTCGTGCCATGCATCGCCAACGTCCTGATCATCGTCAAGGAGCGGGGATGGACCGTGGCCCTCTGGATGATGCTGGTCATCTTCCCCCTGGCCTTCGGGGTCGGGGGACTGGTCAACCGGGCCATGCGCTGGACAGGATGGTCGCCATGATGCCCGAGCCTTGCTCGCTCCTCCCCAGACCATGTCCCCTGTGCGGTCATCGTTTCTCCGGGGAGGCCGGGAAGGGGTGCGAGGGCTGTCCCATGGGGCGGGGCTGCGACCTCGTCCGCTGCCCGCACTGCGGGTACAGGTTTGCGGAACGCTCCCGGGTGGTGGAGTTCTTCAAGAAGCTAATGAAAAGGAGGCGACTCCATGCGGCATCGGCATCGAGGAGGTGACGATCGGCCCCCGGACGTCGCTCGATCCATGGAGGATCAGCACCGCCTGGAGGAGTACCTGGAGACCATCTGGTCCTTGAAGGAGCGGGGGATGGAGCGGATCGAGGCGATCCGGGACGAGATGGGCGAGACCGAGGCGTCTCACCTGCTCCTGGCCCTCATGGAAAACCACTGGATCCGCGTGGACGGCGAGACATTTGCCTTCGAGCCCGAGGGCGAGGCAAGGGCCCGGGAGATCATCCGAAGGCACCGGCTTGCCGAACGGCTCCTTCACGACGTCCTGGACATGCGATGGGATCAGCTGGAGGAGGACGCCTGCCGCTTCGAGCATATCCTGAGCGCCGACGTCACGGAGAGCATCTGCACCTTCCTGGGCCATCCCCACACATGTCCGCATGGGAGGCCCATTCCCTCCGGGCCTTGCTGTCAGCGCTTCGCCAAGGAGGTGGCGCCCCTGGTGCGCCCCCTGTCCGATCTGGGCGTGGGGGATCAGGGGACCATCACCTTCATCACGCCCCGGTACCGATCCCGGATGCATCAACTCAGTTCCCTGGGCGTCATCCCCGGCACTCCGGTGCGCCTCCAGCAGCGCCAGCCCACGTACGTGATCCAGCTGGGCGAGACCACCATCGCGCTGGACAAGGATCTGACGCGAAACATTTACGTGCGATCCAAGGGATGACGGGTCAGGGAATGCTTCTCAATCGATGCTCCGCCATGCGGGCCTGCTCGCTCTTGGGAAAATCCTTGACCACTTTGGAGTAGAGGTAGCGGGCGCTTTCCGCATCGCCCAGCTTCTCGAAGGCCATGCCCTGTTTGAGGGTGGCCGGGGCGATCTTGTCCGACTTGGGGTATTGGGAGATCACCTTCTCGTACTCGAGGATCGCCTGCTTGAAGTTCCCCTCCCGGAAGTAGCACTCCCCGACCCAGAACTGGGCATTGTCCGCCATGGGGGAGTCGGGGAACCGGGCCACCACGGCCGTGAACCCCTCTCTGGCTCGGACATTGTCTCCCTCTTCAAACCGGAACATGGCGGCCTTGTATAGATCCTCCGCCCGCTCCGGGGGGCCCTGGGGGGCCGGGGCGGGGCCCGGCCTCGGATCCACTGCCGCGCCGGGGCCCGGTGGGCCGGGCGGGGCGGTGCCCTCCACCTGCCTTCGAAGGGCGTCGATCTCCCGGCTCATCCGCTGATTGTTCGACTCCATCTGCCCGCGAAGGGTCGAGATCTCCCGCTGTAACACGGTGACCTCGTTGAGCTGATCGGCGATCTGCTTGCTCCCCTTGGCTCGATCCGACTGGAGCTCGGCGACCCGCTGTCGCAGGTCCCGGATCTGCTGATCGTGCTGCCGCACCTCCCCCTGAAGGCTCTGGAGCTGCCCCTCCGAGGCACACGCCACCACGAGGCACAGGGACAGGAGACCGGCCCCTCGGCAAAATGCTCGGAACCGCATGGTTCACCCCTCGATCCCAGTGGCCCTGCCCCTGGGGTCTGCCCCCGCCAGGCGAGAGCCGTCCGCTTTCACCCCGAACCGTCCACCCGTCAACGGGATACGATCACGAAGTGCGCCCGTCGGTTCCTCGACCAGGCCGCCTCATTGTGCCCCGGATCCTGGGGCCGCTCCTTCCCGTAGGAGACCGTCGAGACGCGCCCCTGGTCCACTCCCAGGCTCAGGAGATACTGCTTGACGGCATTGGCCCGTCGTTCGCCCAGGGCCAGGTTGTATTCGCTGGTCCCGCGCTCGTCGCAGTGCCCCTCGATGAGGACCTTGACGGTGGGATACGACTTGAGGAACAGGGCCTTGTTGGAGACGACCTCCCGCGCCCGGGGGGACAGGTCGTACTTGTCGTACTCGAAGTACACGTCCTCGCTGGTGAAGGCCGCCTCCGCCTCCCGCCTCTGCCGCTCGGCCGCGGTCAGGGATTCCTCCGTTGGCCGGCCCCCCGGGCCCATGCCCGATCGGCCGGCAGCGCTGCCGTCAGCCGAGGCCAGTCCTTCGTCCATCTGGACCTGCTTCTTGCTGCAGGACGCCGTCAACCACGGCAGGGCCACCAGAAGCAGGACCCCGAGGACCCACACGAACTTCCTTCCGGACATGCCAGGACCTCCTTTCACCTTGGGAAACGCTCGAATATTCTTGAACCGGAAGAGATCTCCTGTCAAGGGGAAGCCCCTCGCGCCCCATGTCTCCCGCGGAAAGGTCACGGCTCCTTCAGCCATGGCGACCAAGACGGCGAGGACTGTTCCCCGAGCATCCGCGAGACCTGGATCTGATTGGCGCCATTGAAGAGCATGATGTAGACCTGGGACGATCCCGTCCGGGTGGAGCTGAAGGCCAGGTACCGTCCGTCGGGAGACCAGGTGGGGAAGTTGTCGTTCCCTGCGGCGGTCGTCAGCCGCACCAGGTCCCGACCGTCCGGGCGGATGGTGCAAATCTCGTGGTTGCCCCCGATCAGGCTGGTGAACGCCACCCGATCCCCCCGGGGAGACCAGGCCGGCTCCGAGTTGTAGGTCCCCTCGAAGGTGAGCCTTCGGCTCTGCCCCGATCCCACATCCAGGATGTACACCTGGGGTCCTCCCCCCCGATCCGACACGAAGGCCAGGGACCGCCCATCCGGGGACCAGCTCGGAGAGATGTCGATCCCAGGATGCTGGGTGAGCCGCTGCAGGATGGCGCCGCTTCGATCCACGAGGTAGAGCTCGGGGTTCCCATGGAAGCTCAGGGTCACGGCCAGTTTCCCCCCGTCCGGGGAAAACGCCCCCGGGCCATTGAGGTTCTCCCGTCCCGAGATGAGCCGGCGCTTCAGGTCCTTGACATCGAGGCCGAACAGGTGGGCGTTGGCCCCCGTATAGGATATGAACGCCACCTCCCGGCCGTCGGGGGACCATCGGGGCGACAGGACCAGGTTGTTGTCCTGAGTGAGCCGCCGCGGGTTCTCCCCGTCCACGTCCATGACGAAGAGCTCCTTCTGGCCGGTCCGCGTGGAGATGAACGCCATTTGGGTCTGGAAGATGCCGGGAGCACCCGTGTAGTACCGGATGATCTCGTCGACGAACCGATGGACCATGATGCGCACATCCTGAGGATTGCCCCGATAGATCTTTCCGAAGAGCATCCGGCGCTGGGGCTGGTCGTAGACCCGAGCCTCCCAGCGAAGCTGCCCCTCCTCCATGGCCATCCTTCCCCCCGCCACGATGTCCGCGCCCAGGAGCCGGATGGCGTCCCAGTCCACCTGCTGGGGCTCCAGGCCGGAGCGGAACGGGTCCGCCAGCGCCTTGGCCGGCTCCAGGATCTCGAAGAAGCCCGAGATCCGGAGGTCCTGATTGAGAATGCGAAGGGCCTCGTCCGAATGGGCCTCCGTCGCGCCGGTGTCCCCTCGGAAGGGGAATGCGCAGATAGGGAACCGCGGGATGGACGGCCCGAAGATATCGATGACCACCTGTGCCGAAGCCGCAGCGGGAAGCACGGCACCGAAAAGGCACAGGATGAACGCACCGCACAGGGATCGATGCCGGGGACTCACACGCACAGCCATACCGCCTCCTCGGTCGGGGGAAAATGGGTCAGGACCTGGGGCCGGATGGCCAGAACCGAAGGATCAGGGGCCGATCGGCCAGCGAGGCCGGCGGCGGCGCCAACGCCACCTTCTTGAGGGCGTTCACGATGGAGGCGTCCACGTGGCTCTGTCCCGAACCCTTGAGGAAGACGAACTCCCTGACCCGGCCGTCGGGGGCGATCTGGATCCGCACTTCCCCGAGAACGCCCTCCTCTTCGGTCAGAAAGGTTCGCCAGTTCTCCTCGATCCGCTCCTGGAGCATCTGAAGGTACCGAGCCTCCTCCGCCGTGAGCTGTCCGCTCCCCCCCGCCGGTCCGGCCGCGGCCGTGCGGGGTCCGCTGTCGGCCCCCGGGCGACCACCCTTTCCGGGCGGCTCGGCCTTGGAAGACGGCGCCGACGGCTTGGGCTCGGCTTGGGGCACCGGAGGGGTCCTCTCCGGGGCCTTCACCTCCGAGGGGTTGATGCTCACCGCCTTGCGTTCGGCCCGGGGAACGGGGATGGAGACACGGGCCTTGGCCTCCGGCGAAGAGCTCGGCGCAGCGGCCGGCCGTCCCTCCGGGGCCTTCTGAGGGGCCGGGGGGGCGGGCGAGCCGAGGGACGCGCTGGAGAGGGATCCCACCAGGCTCACGGAGATCACTGAGGGAGGCATGGCCCGGCGGGGCGCATAACGCTCCAGTCCCCAGACGCCCGCCAGCAGGGCCGCGTGGATCACCAGGGAGGCCGCGATCATCCGGCTCCAGGGCGGGGTGCCGTTCTCCTCCACGGGGGTCCCCACGGTGCGGAAGATCATGGCTTCCTGACCTCCACAGGTTCCGTGACCATCCCCAGCTTCTCCACCCCGGCCTCCCGCAACTGCCCCATCACCGCCATGACCTCCCCATAGGGCAGGGTCTGATCCGCCCGCAGGAACACCTCCCGATTGACCCTCCGGTCCAGGACGGATCGAAGGCGCGATCTGAGGTCGTCGAGGGGGATCTCGTACCGGTCGATATAGAGCTTGCGCTCTTTGGTCAGGGAGATCACCACCCGCTCTTCCTCCGATGTCATGGCCTGGGTGGTCGTCTTGGGCAGATCCACGTCCACCCCCATCTGGAGCATGGGGGCCGTGATCATGAAGATGATGAGCAGCACCAGCACGACGTCCACCAGGGGCACCACGTTGATCTCGGACATGAGCGTGCCCAACCGCTGCTGAGGAGCTGGCATGTGTGACTCCCTCACCCCCTGTGTCCCCCTACCCCGGCGCCCGTTGCGGGGCGAGGGGTCACGACGGGACGGACTGCCGCTTGGCCGCCTCCCCCGGAGGCGGCTCGACCTTGACCCGCGACGGCCTCAACTGGCGCTCCACCAGGTTGAGAAATTCCGTCGAGAACTGATCCATCTCCGAGGCCACGCCCCGGATCCGCTGGACGAATATGTTGTAGGCCACCACCGCCGGGATGGCCGCAGCCAGCCCGGCCGCCGTGGCCACCAAGGCCTCCGAGATCCCCGGGGCCACCGTGGCCAATGAGGCAGACCCCCTCAGGCCGATCTCGTGGAAGGAGCGCATGATGCCCAGGATCGTGCCGAAGAGCCCCACGAAGGGGGTGGTGCTCCCCGTGGTGGCCAGGAAGCTCAAGGCCCTCTCGTAGCGATGGACCTGGAATGCCCCTTCCTGCCGGATGGCCCGCTCCACACCCTCGAGCCCGGTCCACTCCACCGTGAGGCGCGCGGGTTCCCTCACCCCTCCCTCCTGGGCCCGGGAAGGCGCGGTGGCCCCCGAGATCCTGAGCAGTTCCCGATAGCCTTTGAGGAAGATGGAGGCAAAGGGGTTGCCCTCGATGCCTTGCGCCTCGATGTCCTTGTAGATGGCCGAGAACGTCGGCTGCTGCTCGTAGGACCGGAAGAACGACTCGGTCTCCCGCTTGGTCCGGCGCAGCAGGAGGACCTTGGCCACGATGATCGCCCACGAGATCACGGAGAACCCGAGGAGGATCAAGAGGACCGCCCAGACCTCCGCCCCCGAGTCCCGAATCAGGTCCACGAGGCTCCAGCGGGCAGACGGGCCCGACGCACCCACCACGCCCGTCACCATCCATGGCCACAACTCCGATGCCATTCAGCCGCCTCCCAGGGCTCCCGGACGGGGACGGGTCGTCCCCCCCCCGCTTCCCTTCATCCCCGCGGGGCACCGGGACCGTCCCCGACGCCGCGCGTACCCGTCAGAGCTTGCTCCAGACCTCCCGGAGGATCTTCCAGCTCCCGCCCTCCTGGACGATCTCCAGTTCCTTCCGGCCCTTGTCCTCGTATTTGTCCGCCCGATACCGCTGCACAAAGGAGACCTTGGCCCCGTCCGCCCCCTGGGTGACCTGGATCCCGTCGGCGCGCACTTCGATCTGCTGGTACCGTCGGTTGATCTCGGCCTTGTGATCCCGCCACCCCCTCCAGTCCCATCTCCCCGAGCGGAACCTGGGCGAATAGCACGCCATATAGCTCTCCAGGTCCTTGGATTCCCAAGCCCTGCGCCACCGCTCCAGAAACCCCTCGATGGTCTCCTGTGGGGCCGATGCCGCGGGTTGGGCCGCAGCCTCTTTCCTGGCCGAAGCCTTGGACTCCGTCCCGGCCGGCCCTGTCGACGGCCTGCCCCTGGCCAGGGCCGCCTCGGCGATGCGCGCGGCCTCCTCCTCGGCCCGGACCGGCGAGGCCTTGGCGGGACCCACGGGCTCGGAGGCAGCCTGTGCCGCCGAGGCCGCCGCCGGGGGCCGATCGGAAGGCTCGGAAAAGGCTGGCATTGACCCCACCGCCGTGGCGGGACGGGCCTTCTCCGGAGGCCGGGAGGAAGGGGGCTGGACCGCGGCGGGCGAAGGCGCAGGCGCCAATGGCCCCTGCCCCTCGGAGGACGCCGCCGCGGACTCCGGGGCAAAGGGCGCCGTCAAAGAAGGGCGCTTGGCCTTGCCGGCCTCGGATGCCGCCGGCTTCTCCCCTTCTTCTTTGCGACTCTTGGGGTAGAGGACCGCGGAGACCCGCTTCTCCTCGCTTCCCACCACGGTCATCTTTTCCTGGTCCAGCCGGACCACGACCTTCTGGCCGTCGATCCAGTCCTTGCCCTGCCAGATCTTGGGGCTTCCCAGCAGCTCGATGGTCCGGGAGAGATGATCGAACTCCGCCCTCTCGCATGTGGCCACGCGGTCGTTCTGCGTGATCCGTACGTCCTGCTGCGCCACCACCTTGCGGATTCCACCGCCGGCGTCCTGGGGCGCCATGTCCGCCGTGATCCGCTTGGCGTAGATGAACGTGTCGTCTTGCTGGACCACCACATTGCCCTCGAACACCACCCGATTCTCGCGCTGAAAGGCGTCCATCCGGTCGGCCGTGATGTTCAATGGGCGGTCTCCCCGGAGTTCTCCAAATCCCAGTGCCTCCTCGGCAGACTTGCCCCCCCCCGACCGGGGGCCCCCAGAAGTCGGCGATTCCGCCTTGCGTCCCGTCTTGGCGTCCGCCTTGGCCTCGAGGGGTTGGGGGGGGGCGGGAGCCTCGGGGGCCGTCCTCGGGGAGGGCGCCGGTGCCTCGGAACCCCGGGGAGGGGGCGGCAGCGTTGGGGGCGCTTCCAGGGAGGCCATGGTCCGCGCCTCGGGCGCAAAGTCCGCCACAGGACCCCTGGTCAGGGCCGGTTCCTGAGCCTGGGCATCGCCCCTCGACCCCTGCGCCTTGACCGGAGGGGGCGGCTCCCCTGCCGCCCCGCTCGGCGTCTCAGCCCCCCGGCTGGCATCCGCCCGGTACGGGGCCGCATCCCGCCCCTCCAGAGGACCATCGGGGGATGCATCCCCCTGCGTGGCGGGCCCAAGGGGCGTCGCCGCCGCCACCGCGGGGGGGATCTGGGTCCCATCCGGCCGGGGAGGCTCCGGTGGAAGGCTCGAGGCATGCAGGGGGGGAGGCGACGAAGTGGCTGGTGTCGCAGGCGCCT
>CAZEPJ010000003.1:29979-143159 GCA_964514105.1 uncultured Desulfarculaceae bacterium
CCGTCGTTGAGCATCCGCTGTGCCTTTTGGGCCAACTTGCTCTTGGGGTACTGCTGGATCAAGGCGGACAGGGTCTTCTGGGCCTTCTCCTCCTGCTTCTCATGCCGGTACGCCTCGGCCAGGGTGAAGAGGGTCTCGTCCTCCACCGGCACCGTGGGGTACTTGGCCAGGGCCGCTTCGAACCGCTGCACAGCCGCCGTGTACTTGTTCATGCGGTAATAGAAGTTCGCCACGTAGATCTCATGATCCGAGAGCTTCTTCATGCATTCCCGGGCCCTCTCGGAGGCGTCGTGGGCGTACGGTGTGTGTGCGTAGTGCTTCAGGAGATAGTCGAACTCGTTGAGGGCCTTCTCCGTGCTCGTCTGGTCGCGATCCACCGAAAGGGACTTCTGATAGTGGGACATCCCCAGCATGTACACCACGTAGGGGATGTACGGGCTGGCGGGGTGCATCTTTCGCACCTCCTCATACCCCGCGATGGCCTCGGTGTATTCCCCGTTGGAATAGTGGGCGTCGGCGATCTTCAGGTCCGCCATGACCGCCGCGGCCTCTGCCGGGAAGTCATACTTGAGCTTGTAGAATGTCTCGATGGCCTGCCGGTAGTTTTTCTGCTCGACCTGAGTGCCGCCCTCCTTGACCAAGTCATCCGCGCTCTTGCCCGTGGGGCTCTTGATGGGTCGATCCAGGAGGGAACAGCCCACCACAAGCCCCGCGACCCAGACCGAACAGCCCAACGTCCGAAAAGTCCTCGTCATCAGCAACCCCTGCACATACGATGGCCCCACCTCCCCCGCCCCAGGCGGACCCCCATCCCTCGCGGGACCGGGGGGCCGGATGCGCCCCGTACGGTGTCTTCTAGCATAGATAGAATGGGGCTTCTTGTCAATTTCCCGGCTTCTCAAGGCCCTGTTCCCGCTTGAAGATCCGGTGCGTGATGTCGCGCCCATTAGACGACCGCGACCGAGCCGGGGATTACCCGGCCCCCGGGGATCGCCCGGCGACCCCCGGGACCCCTTTTCCTCGCGGCCCCACGGGTTCGGCGGGGCCGACCGTCCCCCGGCCGGGCCCGCCGTCATCTGGCGCCCGCACGATTCAATTGGGGCGGACGGGATTGTTGCGAAGCGCTCGGCTCGTGATCTATACTGGCCTCGCAAGGCGGGGCCCCCCCGGGACCCCGATCCGCCGCAGGTCTTTCGGGACCTGCATCGAGGCCCCCGATGACATCACCCCGTCATTCGGCGCCCCCTACCCCCGAGGAACTGATCCGGCTGCTGACCGTGGCCGTCCGCAACTGCTCCATGTACACCCAGGAGCACCCTGCGTTTTTCAATGCCATGGGACAGTTCGCCGAGGCCCTCCGGCTCCGCATGGAGGCAAGCGATCATTTTTCCCTGCAGGTGGCCCGCGACCAGATCCTGGTGGATCAGCGGGTCCTCCCGACCAACCCGCTGCTGCGCAGCCTGGCCGCAGACCTCCTTCAAAGGGGCATCCAGGGTGTCACCATCTCCCGGGGCGCGGCGCTGCACGAGCTGGCGGTGTTGGTGGAGATCCTGGCCCGCAAGGCGCGGGGCTCGGAGGAGGAGAAGACCTCCTTCGAGGAGACCCTGCGGGCCCGAGGCGTCATGCGGATCTGGATCCATCCCCTGCGGGTGCAGATGATGGAATCTCCCGGCTCTCTGAGCGCAGCCCTCCTGGAGAGGCTGCTGGAGGGAAAGGGACGGGGATCGGAGGGACGCGAGGCCCTGGAGAAACTGCTCGTGCAAGACCCCGACGAGTTGCTGCGTCTGGTGTGCAGGGTCCCCGGGGGCGAGGGGACCGACGAGGAGCGGGCCAGAAGGGCCTCGCAACGGTTGATGGAGGTCATGGAGCAGCTCCTGGCAGGCCATCCCGAGGCTTGGAGCCGGTTCGAGGACCGACTGGCCCAGCTCCTTTTGGGCCTGGACCTCCAGACCCAGCTGGAGTTTTTCTTCGGCGCCCTTGGCCGCGATGCCGAGACCTCCCACCGGGCCCGCAGGCTGGCGCATGCGCTGCCCGCCCAGGTCATGGCGGACCTGGTCTTCCAGGCCGCCTCTTCCCGCCGGACGCACGGGGAAAAGGCCGGCTTCATCCGCGCCCTGACCGCAGATTCGGGTCGGCTCCGGGAACTCCTGCCGGAGGTGGAACGGAAGCTGGCCGAGTATGGGGTTCCCAGGGAGGAGTTCCTGCGCCTCTTGGAGGAAGAGCCCCTCGATCTGGATCAGCGCCTCCGCGTCTTTCTCGGCGCCTCCGGCATGACCATCGGGGATATCGACTTGGCCGGGGCCCTCGTTCAGGACCTCATGGAGAGTGAGCGGGGGGAGGACGCCCTGCGGGTGGTCAATCGTGTCCTCAACGCCATCAACCATCCCGAATGGGAGATTCGAAAGGCCGTGGCCGCTGGCCTGCCCACCCTGTTTCGGACCGCGGGCCGGCTGCCCCGAGGGCGGGAGACCTCCCGGAAGATCCGGGAGTTCACCCTGCGCAAGATGCTGGCCGAGCCGGACAAGGAGGTCTTCCGTCTGATCTCCGAGGCGCTGGAGGAAGAGGCCTTTCATCTGCTCCAAGGCGGCGAGATCGGCATGGGCCTCGATCTGCTGAACCGGATCCACGAGGCCCTCGGTGGGAGCGTCCTGGAGCCGGACTACCTGACCCGGAGGCGGGAGGCCCTCCAGCGGGGCCTTCTGGGGGACCCCTTGGCCGGCCGGCTGGTCCAGGATCTCGCCGGCGGGTCCGAGGCCGAGGCCCAGCGGGCCCTCTTGGCCGTGCGGCTTATGGGCGAGGAAGGGGTCCGCAGGGTCGTGGAGGGCCTGGGCGACGAACAGCAGATGGGGCGCCGGCTCCGGCTCGTCCGGGCGCTGAGCGAACTGGGGGATCTGGCTGTGGAGCCGCTCCGGAAGTCCCTCCTGGACCCCCGCTGGTACCTGGTGAGGAACGCCGTCAAGGTCCTGGCCGACATCGGAGAGCCACGCATGATCCCCTCCCTGGTCGGGCTTCTGGGCCATCCCGAGGCGCGGGTTCGGCGGGAGGTGGTCCAGGCGCTGGGGAGCACGCCGTCGCCCAAGGCCTTGGACGGTGTGATGAAGGCCCTGGAGGACGGTGACGAAGGCGTGCGCCTGCGGGCCATCGAGGCGCTCCAGACCCTGGGAGGGGCATCGGCTCGGGAGAGGATACGCCTCCTGGCCTTTCGCCCGGCGCCTCGGGATGCCGCGGTGCGGGTCAAGGCCATCAAGGCCCTGGCTGCGGTGGGGATGGAGGAGGAGGTGCCCCTGCTGGAGGCCCTGTTGGTGAGAAGGGGGCTCTTCGCCAAGGCCGAGACCGAAGACATCCGACGGGGCGCCGTGCAGGCCCTGGGTGGGATCCTGGAGCGGACAGGCTCCCCCCGGGCCCTGCAGCTGCT
The DNA here is from genome assembly GCA_964514105.1 of uncultured Desulfarculaceae bacterium. Classification (GTDB taxonomy): domain Bacteria; phylum Desulfobacterota; class Desulfocorpusculales; order Desulfocorpusculum; family Desulfocorpusculum; genus CAZEPJ01. The sequence goes on from CAZEPJ010000003.1 coordinate 33,395, forward strand.
CCGGGGGGTGGGTGAAACGGATCCCGTCGCCGAGGTGCGAAAACTGGCCTTGGACCTGTTGGCCCCTTCCCCCACCCGAACCGGCGGCCGTGGCTGACCCCCCGGCGTTTACCCCTCCCGGCCCGACCCCGAACCCACGGCCCGCTGGTAGATCCGCCACAGGGACGACTTGGGGATGCCCTGATCGATGAAGTCCCAAGGCAGGATCTCGGAGGCCTCGCGTCGGCGATGCAGGTAGAAGTCGGGATTGAGGTTCACCTGGCGCAACGCCTCGTCCCAGCCCGTCCCCCGGGCCACCTCCATGAGCACCCTGCCCACCCGACGATCCCCCCGGGCCAGCAGCGCCTGGACCCTCGCCCATTTGGGGGGCTCGTGGATCACCTGCACGGCCCGCTCCCTGCGCAGGGCCCGGCGGATATGCTGGATCCGGGCCTTGAGATCCCGCACGTCCATGAACGGATGCCATTGAAACGGGGTGGCGGGCTTGGGGACAAAGGGATTGAGGCTCAGGGTCACACGCTCCAACCCCCTCCCCCTGCTCGCCACACGCCCCGCATGGAGGATCTTGCGGGTCAGGGCCGCAACGGCCTCCACGTCGTCCATGGTCTCGGTGGGCAAACCCACCATGAAATAGAGGCGCAGGGCCGGCACCCCGGCGGCGGCGATGCGCCCGGCCCCCTCCAGGATCTGCCCCTCGGTGAGGTCCTTGTGGATCAGGTCCCGCAAGCGCTGGGAGCCCGCCTCGGGCCCCAACGAGAGGGTCCGGTGGCCGCTTTGCACCAGGGCCTCCAGGAGATCGGGGCTCAGGGCGTCCAGGCGCACCGATGAGACGGACACCTTTCCGCCCCGGGAGAGGATCTCCCGGCAGATCTCGGCGATCTGGGGGTGGTCTCCCACCGATGAGCTGACCAGGCCGATGCGCCCCCGTCTGGCCATCCCCTCCTCCAGGGCGGGCAGGAGGTCCTCGAGGCGGCGGTGGCGGGTGGGATGAAAGACATGGCCCGCGGCGCAGAATCGGCACGCCCGGGGGCAGCCCCGACCGATCTCCACCAGGAACATGGATTGGAATCCCGTGTCTGGCGTCAGCAGATGGGAGGCGGGCACCCACCGGGAAAGGTCCCGGGCCACCTTGCGGCGGACCGTGACAGGGGCGGGACCCCGGGGCCGGAACGACCGGATGAGCCCACGGGTATCGTAGCGTACCTGGTACAGGGCGGGGACGTAGACCCCCTCCACACAGCTCAATCGGTTCAGGGCCTGATGCTTGTCCAACCGCTCGGTCCGGCATTTGCGGAACTCGTCCAGGAGCCCGGGAAGGACGGCCTCGGCTTCCCCCACGGCGAAGAGGTCCACGAACGGGGCCAGCGGCTCGGGATTCAGGGCCGCGGTCACGCCCCCGGCCCAGATCATGGGTTGGGGGTGGGGGCGCCGGCGCGCTTCCAGCGGGATCCCGGAGGCGTCGAGGATCTCCAGCACGTGGGGATAGTCGTTCTCGAAAGGGATGGAGAAGGCCAGGATCTCGAACCGTCCCAAAGGCTGCTGGGATTCCAGGGATAGGGGCTCGGGCCGTTCCCGGCCCCGTCCGTCCTCGGGCCCCTCGGGCAAAAAGGCCCGCTCGCAGACCAGGTCTTCCTCCCGGTTGAGCATGCGGTACACGAGCTGGAAGCCCAGGTTGTCCATGCCCGTGGCGTAGAGGTTGGGATAGATGAGCGCCACGGGGATCCTGCCCCCCCAGGCCTTGCGCACGGTCCCCTCTTCCCGGGAAAGGGTCTCCATGAGGCCCGCTGCGTATCGGCCAGGTCGCACGGTCTTCCGCGTCGCCGGCCCCGGGGATGGGGAGGCCCCCGGGGCCCGAGGGAGGTGATGCTCGAGGCCGACTAATCCGCCTGCTTGCGCAGGAAGGTCGGGATGTCCAGGTCGTCCATGTCCACCATGGGCTCCTTGCGCCGTGACATGGCGGTTCCCCGGAGCCCCGCCGCCGCCACCCCGGCCCTGCGGGAGGCCGCGGACGGCTCCGCCTCACGACGGTAGTCCCTCCCGCCCCCCCCGGCGACGGCCCGAAGCGGCTGAACTTCCTCGTGGCGGATGGCCGAGCGCCGGAAGCCGGTGGCGATGACCGTGGTGCGCAGCTCGTCACCCAGTTCCTCGTCCACCACGGCCCCGAAGATGATGTTGGCGTCGTCGTGGGCCTCCTTCTGGACCAACTGCACGGCCTCCTTGACCTGGTCCAGCGTGAGGCTCTTGGTGGACCCGGAGATGTTGATGAGGATCCCCGTGGCGCCCTCGATGGAGATCTCCTCGAGCAGCGGGCTGGAGATGGCCAGTTGGGCGGCCTCTGCCCCCCGGTTCTCGCCCGAGGCGGTGCCGGTCCCCATGAGGGCCATGCCCATGCCCGACATGACCGCCATGACGTCGGCGAAGTCCACGTTGATGATGCCGTGCACCGTGATGATGTCCGATATCCCCTTGACGGCGTGCATGAGGACGTCGTCCACCTTTTGGAAGGCCTCCTGCAACTTGGTGTCCTTGCCCGAGACATTGAAGAGCCGGTCGTTGGGGATGGAGATGAGGGTGTCCACAACCTCCTCCAGCTCCCGGATCCCCTGCTCCGCCTGGGTCCCGCGGCGCTTCCCCTCGAAGAAGAACGGCTTGGTGACCACGGCCACGGTCAGGACGTCCAGTTCCTTGGCCAGCTTGGCCACCACCGGGGCCCCGCCCGTGCCAGTGCCGCCCCCCATCCCCGCCGTGATGAAGAGCATGTCCGTGTCCTCCAGCCCCTCTTTGATGCGCTGGAGGTCCTCCAGGGTGGCGCTCTTGCCGATCTCCGGGTTGGCCCCGGCCCCCAGCCCCTTGGTGAGCCGCGCCCCGAGCTGGATCTTGACCGGTGAGAGGCTTGCCCGGAGGGCCTGGACGTCGGTATTGGCGGCGATGAACTGCACGCCCTGCAGGTCGGACCGAATCATGTTGTCCACGGCGTTGCATCCCCCCCCGCCGATCCCCAGGACCTTGATCCTGGCCGCCTGCCCCCTCGTCTCCTCGAACTCAAGCATCGCTTCACCTCCCTGTTTGGTTGCCGCGGAGGTTCCCCCCCCAGGAAACCCCCGGCCGCGTCAACGGCCGTGTCAACACCAGCCGCAGGACCGCCTGGGGCTGATGCTCACAGGGACGCTGAACGCCTCTCAGAAGAACTCCTCCACCCATTTCTTGAATACCTTGACCACCTTGGCGAAGACGTTGCGGTCCCCCACCCGGAACCTGCCCTCGGCGGATGGGTGCTTGCTCCCGTACAGGACGAGCCCCACCCCGGTGGCGTACATGGGGCTGTTGACCACGTCCACCAGGCCGCCGATCCCCCTGGGGATGCCCCGGCGGACGGGCAGGTTGAACACCTGTTCGGCCAGCTCCGGGACCCCGTCCATGACCACGGCCCCCCCGGTCAGGACAACCCCCGAGTTGATGAGGGTGTCGTAGCCGGCCTCGGCGAGCTCATTGGCCACCAGCTCCAGGATTTCCTGGACCCGGGGCTCGATGATCTCGCCCAGGATCTGCCGGGAAAGCACCCGCGGCTTGCGCCCCCCCACGCTGGGTACCTCGATGGTGTCCTCGCTCTGGATCTTGCTGGTCAGGGCGCAGCCGTAGCGACGCTTGATCTTCTCGGCCTCCAGCATGGGGGTTCGGAGCCCCACGGCGATGTCGCTGGTGATGTGGTTGCCCCCCACGGCGAGCACCGCCGTGTGCTTGAGGCTCCCCCCGTGGAACACGGCGATGTCCGTGGTCCCCCCTCCGATATCCACCAGGGCCACCCCCAGCTCCTTCTCGTCGGGGATGAGCGTGGCCTCGCTGGAGGCGAGCTGCTGGAGGGCGATGTCCACCACATCCAGCCCGGCGCGATTGGCGCTTCGGATGATGTTCTGGGCCGATGTCACGGCCCCGGTGACGATGTGAACCTTGGCCTCCAGGCGCACACCGGACATGCCCAGGGGGTCCAGGATTCCTTCCTGGTCGTCCACGATGAACTCCTGGGGGATGACGTGGATGACCTCCCGGTCCAGGGGAATGGCCACGGCCTTGGCTGCGTCGATCACCCGGCGCACGTCGTTCTCGGTGACCTCCCCGTCCTTGACCGCGATGACGCCGTGGCTGTTGAAGCCCTTGATGTGCCCCCCCGCGATTCCGGCAAAGACCTTGTTGATCTGGCAGCCGGCCATCAGTTCCGCCTCCTCCAGGGCCTTCTGGATGGAGCTCACCGTGCTGTCGATGTTGATGACCACCCCTTTGCGGAGCCCCTTGGACGGATGGGTCCCGATGCCCACGATGTCGATGCCGCCCTCCGCGATCTCCCCCACGATGACGCAGATCTTCGTGGTGCCGATATCCAGGCCCACCACCAGGTTCCCCTGCTTGGCCATGCCGTTGCGCCCCCTTCCCGGCCCGCCCGGGGCATCCCCCCCCGGGATCGATCCTCCCGCCCCCTGCCTCACCCCCGGAACTTGACCACGGCCCTCCTGGGATAGCGCAGGTCGATGGCCTGGACCTGTCCCTGCCGTCCCTCCCGCTGGAGGTGTTTGACGATCCTCTCCATGCGATCCAGCCGCTCCGTGAGATCTCCGAAGCCCATCTGGACCTCTGTGGGCCCGTCCTCCAGGGCCAGGCGCAGCCCCCGGTCCGGGTCAAGGCCCACCTCCCGCACCTTCAGATCCGGACGCCCCTTGAGGAGGTGGAGCAGCTCCAGGGCCTCCTGGAGCACCCGCTGGCAGGCCTCGGGCCGCCGCTTGAGGTCGGCCTCTTTCAGGCCAACGAGGTTGAACCAGTCTCCGGGAAGCCAGGTGGCCACCGGGGCGAACAGGGCTCCGGTCCCGTCCAGGAGGTATACCGACTTGTCCACCGTGACCTTGGCCACCGGCCGCCTCTCTCTGACGCGGATCTCCAGGGCATGGGGGAAGCTGCGCTCCACCCAGGCCTGCTCCACCCAGGGGTGCGACGCCATCCTGCGACGGATCTCCCCCAGCCGCAGGGTCAGCAGCGACTCCCCCGGCTTCACGCCGGCCCATTGGAGGATCTCCCGGCGATCCAGACGCCCGTCGGTGCGGACGTCGATCCGTTCCAGGACCAGGAGGCGAGAGGCGATGAGCAGTTGATGAGCCCCCACCAGAAGCAACAGGGCCCCGAAGCCCACGGCCAGGCGAACGCTCCATCGCCGGAGTCCCAGGACTCGGCGCACCCACGGATTGCCCTCCCGCACGTCCTTGTCCCCCTGGCCCTGGCTCACGGTTCCTCCCCCACCACCTGGACCTCCAGCTCCAGCAGGCGGCCCGCGTGCCGGACCACCCGCTCCCTCACCTCCTGGATGAGGGCCAGCACATCCCGGGCCGTGGCCCCACCCCGGTTGACGATGAAGTTGGCATGGCGGCGGGACACCTCGGCCCCACCGCACTGCAGTCCCTTGCATCCGGCCGCCTCGATGAGCCGCCCGGCCCAATCCCCCTCCGGGTTCCGGAACACGGAACCGGCGCTGGGCATGCCGTGCGGCTGACGCTCCAGCCTTCGCAGCACGGCTCCGCGAACCGCCTCCCGCACCGTTGCAGGGGCGTCGGGGAAAAACCGCAGCTGGGCCGCCACGATGATGCTCCCCGGGGGCCGTTCCATGCACCGGTACGAGAAGCGCAGTGCGGCCCGTCCCACACAGCGCGGCCCCTCGCCCGGCCGGATCCAGGTCACTGAATGAATCAGCTCGCCCACGGCCCCGCGGTCGGTGCCCGCGTTCATGGCAACGGCCCCGCCCAGGTTCCCGGGGATGCCGGCCACGGCCTCCACGCCGCCCCATCCGCGCCCCATCCCCTCGCGCACCAGGCGCCGCAAAGGGAGCCCCGCCCAGGCCCAGATCCGCACGTCCTGTCCGTGCGCCTCCGCGCCCCAGCGGTCCATTGGCGGGCCGATCCGCAGGACCAGGCCGCGGATCCCGCCGTCCCGGACCAGAAGGTTGCTCCCCGCCCCCATGACCAGCAGGGGCACCCCCCGGCCGCGGGCCCACTGGGCCGCAGCCCCCGCCTCCTGGGGGGTGGCTGGCGTCACCACGGCGTCCGCCGGCCCGCCCACCCGCAGACTGGTCAGCCGGCTCATGGGGACGCCGCGCCGCAGACGCCCGGGGCACAAGGCTTCCAATTCACCCCACGGGACGGCCCTCGTGGCGGGCCCGCGGCGCTGCTCCTGGGGGGCCATCATGCCGTCTCTCCATCCTGAGGCCAGTCGCCCCGCTCCAGGCGATCCACCAGTTCCTCTCCCAGCTTCCAGACGTCACCGGCCCCCAGGGTGATGACCACGTCTCCCGGCAGGAGCCGCCGCATGACCTGCTCGACCAGCCGGGTTCGGTCGCCGACGTAAAGGACGTCCCGATGGCCCGCCTGACGGATGTGTCGGCTCAGCCTCTCGGAGTCCGCGCCCTCGATGGGCTCCTCTCCGGCCGGGTACACGTCCATGAGGACCAGGCTGTCCGCCTCGTGAAACGCGGTGAGGAACTCGTTCCACAGGTGGTGCGTCCGGGTGTAGCGGTGGGGCTGGAAGATGACCAATAGCCTGCGCCCCCAGCCGGCCTTTGCCGCCTGGAGTGTGGCCCGGATCTCCGATGGGTGGTGCCCGTAGTCGTCGATCACCATGATGTCGTCGATGGTCCCCTTGAGCTGGAACCGCCGCTGCACCCCGGAGAAGGAGCCCAGGGCGTCCGCTGCCGTCTGGAACGGGACCCCCAGCTCCAACCCCACGCCCAGGGACGCCAGGGCGTTGAGCACGTTGTGGGTCCCGGGCAGGGGAAGACGGATCTCCCCCAGGTGATCCTTGTGGTGAAGCACCTGAAAGACGGCGCCGTGCTCCCGCAGCCGGATCTCCTGGGCCTGCAGCTCGGCCTGGGGGGTCAGCCCGTACGTGAGCACGCGCTTCTCCACCCGGGGGAGAAGCCCCGGGATGTGCGGATCGTCCAGGCACAGCACCGCCAGTCCGTAGAACGGCACCCTGTTGATGAACTCCAGGAAGGTCTCCCGGATCTGGGCCAGGTCCCGGTAATGGTCCAGATGCTCCCGATCGATGTTGGTGACCACCGCGATGGTGGGCGACAGCTTGAGGAATGAGCCGTCGCTCTCGTCGGCCTCCGCCACCAGGAACTCCCCCTGGCCCAGCTTGGCGCTCCCCCCCAGGCTGTCCAGCTTTCCCCCCACCACGGTGGTGGGATCCAGGCCGCCGTGGGCCAGGACGGTGGCGATCATGGACGTGGTCGTGGTCTTGCCGTGGGCCCCGGCCACGGCGATACCGTACTTGAGCCGCATCAGCTCGGCCAGCATCTCGGCCCGGCGGATCACCGGGATGCCGCGTTCGCGGGCCGCGGCGATCTCCGGGTTGTCCAACCGCACCGCCGAGGAGTAAACCACCACGTCGGCGTCTCCCACGTTGTGGGGCGCGTGACCCTGGAACACCGTGGCCCCCAACGCCGCGAGCCTTCGGGTCGTCTCCGATGGGGAGAGATCGGACCCGCTCACCCCGTAACCCAGGTTGAGAAGGAGTTCGGCGATGCCGCTCATGCCGATCCCACCAATGCCGACGAAATGAATGCGCCGGTAGCGCCTAACCACTCCGCACCTCCCCCCGGGCCAGCCGCAGGCACTCGGCCACCACGGCCGCCCCAGCCCCAGGTCGGGCAAGTCCCCCCGCGGCCTCCCCCATGCGGGCCAGGCGAGCCGGGTCGGCCGCGAGAGCCCCCAGCAGCCGGGCAAGGGCCTCCCCGTTCAATCCGGCCTCCCCCAGGACCTCCGAAGCCCCGGCGGCCCGGAAGACGGCCGCATTGCGGCCCTGATGGTCGTCCACGGCGTGGGGAAAGGGGATGAGCACAGAGGGCTTGCGGAACAGGGCGATCTCGGCCAGGCTCACGGCCCCCGCACGGCACAGCACCAGGTGGGCCCATGCGTAGGCCCGACCCATGTCCTCGATGAAGGGTACCAGCCGATGGGCGATGCCGGCAGCTCCATAGGCCTCCTCCAGCGCGGGGAGGTCGGCCGGTGCCGCCTGGTGCAGGACCTCCACGGGGACAGGCAGGCCTCGGAGGGCCGGAAGCGCCTCGGCCATCACCCGATTGATCCCCCGGGCACCCTGGCTTCCGCCGAAGACGAGAAGATGGAAGGCCTCCCCCCCCCGGCCGCTCCACGGTTGGGCACCGGCCTGCCCGGCCGCAACCACCAGCTCAGGCCGCACCGGATTGCCGGTGAGGAGCACCTTGTGGGAAGGAAACATGTCGGCGCCCTGGGCGAAGGCGACGAGGACCCGATCCACCCATCGCCCGAGCAGCCGGTTGGTCCTCCCGGCCACGGCGTTCTGCTCGGCGATGGCCGTGGGGAACCCCAACATGGCGGCCAGGAGCACCATGGGCCCCGCGGCAAACCCCCCCATGCCCAGGACCAGATGGGGCCGGAAGGCCGCCAGGAGGCGCAGGCACTGGCAGGCCGTCCAGGGCAGGCCCGCCAGGGTCTTGAACCTGGCCCGCCAGCCCAACCCCATGAGCCCCGAGGCGCGCACCGTCTTCAGGGGGAATCCGCGGGCCGGGACCACCCGCGCCTCCAGGCCCCGATCCGTCCCCACGAAGAGGATCTCGGCCTCCCCGTCGGCCTCGCGCAGACCCTGCGCCACGCTCAGGGCCGGGAACAGATGACCGCCGGTCCCCCCCGCCGCGATGAGCCACCTCATGGCTTCTCCTCCCCCCGCTGGGCCTGACCCGACAGGTGGATGAGGATCCCCACGGCCGTCAGACTCATCACCAGCGACGACCCGCCGTAGCTCAGAAACGGCAGGGCCATCCCCTTGGTGGGCAGGAGCCCCATGGTCATGGCCATGTTGATGGTCATCTGAAGACCGAGCATGGCGACGATGCCCATGGCCAGCAGGGCGCCGAAGGGATCCTTGACGGCCATGGCGATGCGGGCCCCGCCGACCAGGAGCACCAGAAACAGGAGCGATACCACCACGATGCCCAGGAACCCCCACTCTTCGCCGATGACAGCGATGATGAAGTCCGTGTGGGGCTCCGGCAGGAAGAAGAGCTTCTGCCTGCCCATGCCCAGCCCCATGCCGAACAGCCCGCCGTTGGCCAGGGCGAAACACGACTGCTTGAGGTGGTAGGCCTCCTTGAGCGGGGCATTCCAGGGGGCCACGAAGTGCTCGAGAAAGGTGCCAATGCGCTCCCACTGGTACCCCTGCAGATGGCTGTGGAGAAAGGGCACGGCGGCGGCCCCGGTGAGGAGCAGGTATCGAACCCGCACCCCCGCCAGGAACATCATAAGAAAGGCGAGGGCCCCCACGATGAGTGCGCTGCCCAGGTCCGGTTCCTTGAGCAGCAGGGCCATGAACAGGCCGGCCACCAGCATGTGGGGCAGAAAGCCGATGGAGAACCGACCGATGGTTCCCCGCTCCCGCTTCCTCGCCAGGGAGTACGCCAGGTACAGGACCAGGACCAGTTTGGCCGCCTCGGAGGGCTGGAACCCGATGCCCCCGGCCGAGAGCCAGCGGCTGGCGCCCCCCACCCTGTGGCCGAAGGGGGGGATGAACACGGCCACAAGCGCGACCAGGGCCAGCAGGAGCAGGGGATAGGCCAGCTGCCTGTATCCTCTGTAAGGGAAGTTGATGGCCAGGGCCATGCACAGGACCCCCACCACGGCGAAGACGGCCTGGCGGCGGAGAAAGTGGAAGGCGTCGCCGAATCGCTCCTGGGCCATGACGCAACTGGCGCTGTAGGTCATGACGATCCCGATGCCCACCAGGGCCAGGGCCGCCACCAGGATCGTCAGATCGTAATTCCTCAGCCGCTCCAAAGGGTCCCTCATTCCGTTTCAAGTCGCCGGGCCAGGTGCCGGACCTCCGTCTTGAAGTCCCTTCCCCTGGCCTCGTAGTCCCGATACTGATCGAAGCTGGAACATGCGGGGGAGAGCAGCACGGTGTCTCCGGGTCTGGCCAGCTCCATGGCCTTGGGCACGGCCTCGGCCATGTCCGCCACTCGGCACAGGGGGACCGTGCCCTCCAGGGCCCGGGCCAGGGCCCCGGCCGCCTCGCCCAGGAGGACCACGGCGCGGGCCTTGGCCTGAACGGGTCGGCGCAGGGGCGCGAAGTCGATCCCTTTGTCCTTCCCCCCTGCGATGAGCACGGCGCGCCCGGAGACCCCCAGGAGGGCGGGGATCACGGCGCCCACGTTGGTGGCCTTGGAGTCGTTGACGAAGCGCACCCCGCGGATCTTTGCCACCTCCTCCATGCGGTGCTCCAGGCCCGAGAAGGACGCGACCGCCTCCCGGACGACCGGCGTGGGACAGCCGGCGGCCGTTGCGCACAGGCAGGCGGCCATGAGGTTCTGGACACCGTGAGGTCCCCGGAGGGCCGGGTTCTCCACATGCAATCGCTCCTCCCCCGCCGCGCCCCTGAGGACCACGGCCTCCCCGTCCCAGGCGGCCCTCGCCCCCGCAGCACCCCCCAGGGTGAAGCCCCACACCGCCATGGCCTCGGGGCGGGGAACGGCGGCCATCACCTCGGGATCGTCCAGGTTCACAACGGCCACATCTCCCGGACCCTGCCGGGCAAAGATGCGGGCTTTGGCCCGCCGGTACTCGGCCAAGGTGGGGTGGCGCTCCACGTGATCCTCGGTGAGATTGAGGAGGGCCGCCACCCGGGGGTGAAAGCGTTCTGTCCCCTCGAGCTGGAAGCTGCTCGCCTCCACCACGGCCCACTGGGGCGCCGGCGACATCTCCAGGGCCTCCACCAGCGGCCTGCCGATGTTGCCCCCCACGAACACCCGGTGCCCGGCCGCCTCCAGGGCCTTGCCCACCAGCGTCGTGGTGGTCGACTTGCCGTTGGTCCCGGTGATGGCCACCAGGGGGGCCTCCAGGAACCATGCGGCCAGTTCCATCTCCGCCACCACGGGGATCCCCCGGTCCCTGGCGCGCCTGAGGAGCTCCATCCCCCACGGGACCCCCGGACTGACCACGATCCCCTGGGCCTCCATGAAGATCCCCTCCTCGTGGGGGCCGAACCGGCAGCGCACCCCCAGCGGCTCCAGGTCCTGGCGAAGCCCGGGGTGGGCCTTCTCGGGCGCCCGCTCCACCAGGATGACCCGGGCCCCGCGCACCGCCAGGAACCGTGCCGCCGCCCGACCCGTCCGGGCCCCCCCCACCACCACCACGGCCATGCCGTCGAGGACCCAGGGGGCATCCACACCTCGGGTCACGGCCGCCTCCCATCCCGTTTGGTTCTTCCCCCCCATGCCCCTCATCTCAGCTTCAGCGTGCTGATGGCCAGCAGGCCCAGGAAAATGGACAGGATCCAGAATCGAACGATGATCTTGGGCTCGGCCCACCCCTTCATCTCGAAATGGTGGTGAATGGGCGCCATGCGGAAGATTCGCTTCCCCCACAGCTTGAATGAGGCCACCTGGAAGATCACCGAGAGGGCCTCGATGACGAAGATCCCTCCCACGATGGCCAGGAGGAACTCCTGCTTGGTCACCACCGCCACCGTCCCCAGGGCGGCCCCCAGGGAGAGAGAGCCCACATCCCCCATGAAGACCTCCGCCGGATAGGCGTTGAACCAGAGAAACCCCATGCCCGCCCCCACCAGGGCACCGCACAGAACGGCCAGTTCCCCCACCCCTGCCACGTACTGGATCTGCAGGTACTGAGCCGTCTTGATGTTGCCGGTGAGATACGAGAAGACCAGGTACGTCCCCGCCGCGATGGTCACAGGGCCGATGGCCAGCCCGTCGAGGCCATCGGTGAGGTTGACCGCGTTGGCGGCCCCGACGATGACGAACAGGGCAAAGGGGATATAGAACGGCCCCAGATCCGGCCGGATCTCCTTGAAGAAGGGGACGCTCAGCTGGGTGGAGAAGCCGGGGTGCTCGGCCAGGACCAGTGCGGCCAGGCCGGCGATGATGAACTCCAGGACGAGGCGAAGCCTTCCGCTGATCCCCTTGTGGCTCCGTTTGCGCACAACCCGCAGGTCGTCCCAGAAGCCCACGGCTCCGAACCCCAACGTGGTCAGCAGGACCACCCAGACGTACGTATTGGTCAGATCCGCCCAGAGGAGGGTGGCCGTGGCCGCGGCGCACAGGATGAGGACCCCGCCCATGGTGGGCGTCCCCTCCTTGCTCAGATGACTGGCCGGACCGTCGGGTCGGATGAACTGTCCCACGGACCGGCCCCGGAGCCTTCGGATCATCCAGGGACCCAGGACCCAACAGAGCAGCAGGGCCGTCACCACCGCGTAGATGGTCCGGAAGGTGATGTATCGAAACACGTTGAAAAACGTGCTCCATTCGACCAGGGGGTAAAGCAGGTGGTACAGCATCGCCCGCCTCAGTCAGGATCCGGCCAGAAGGCCCATGGGGCGTCCGCACGCCCTCAGCGGCCGCGGGCCGGATCGCCTTCCCCGAAGGACTCTCGAAGCCCCTCCACGACCCGTTCCATTGCCATGCCCCGAGACCCCTTCACCAACACCCAGTCCCCGTCGGCGCAGCACCCCCGCAGCAGTTCCAGGGCCTCGGCAGCCGAGGCCACACAGTGGATCTCCGCGGGGGGCGAAGGGGAGGCAAGGGCCCCCTGGGTCAACGTCCGGGCCCAGGACCCCACGGCCACCAGCACGGTCACGCCCAGGCGCGCCGCCTCCCGGCCGATCTCCCGGTGGGCCTCCTCGGCGTAGTCCCCCAGTTCCCTCATTTCCCCCAACACGGCCACGCGCCGGGACGGCGCCAGCCGGCACAGGAGTTCCAGGGCGGCCGCCATGGAGGCGGGGTTGGCGTTGTAGGCATCGTCGATGAGGTGCATGCCCCGGCCCAGAGGGACCACGCTCAGGCGCCCCGGGAAGGGGCGAAAGCCCTCCAGGCCCGCCACGATCTCGTCCAGGTCCATCCCCATGGCCCAGGCCCCTGCGGCCGCCGCCAGTCCGTTGCGCACCATGGGCGTGCCTTGGGCCTGCATGGCGATACCGCGCCGCTCCCCCCCCACCCGCAGGACCCAGCGGGCCCCCGTTGGGCCGAAGGGGTCCACGGCCTCTGCCCGGAGCTGGGCGTCGGGGGCCTCGCCGAAGGTGACCCGCCGGGCCCGGCAGGAGGCGGCCAACCGCGCCACCCAGGGGTCGTCCAGGTTCACCACGGCGGTATCCCCGGGACCCAGGGCCTCGAACAGCTCGCCCTTGGCCCGGGCCACCCCTTCCAAGGACCCCAACCCCTGGAGATGGGCCGGGGCCACCTGGGTGATCAACCCCCACTGGGGTCGCGCGATCTCGGCCAGCCGTCGGATCTCCCCGGGCTCGTTCATCCCCATCTCCAGGACCACCATCCCGTGCCTCTGCCGCAGGTCCAGGAGGGTCAGAGGCAGCCCGATTCGGTTGTTGAGATTCCCGCTGTTCTTGAGGGTGGCGTGGCGCCTGGACAGAATCCCCGCCACCATCTCCTTGGTCGTGGTCTTACCGTTGCTGCCCGTGATGGCCAGCAGTGGTGCGGGGTGCCTCCCCCGCCAATGGCGCGCGATCTCCCCCAGCCCGTACAGGGTGTCGTCCACCTCGATGAACCCCACCTGCTCGCGCCACCCCGCCGGCGGCCTCTGCAGCGACCCCCGGCGCCCCATGACGGCCCCGGCCCCCCGGGCCACGGCCGCGGCAAAGAAGTCGTGACCGTCGAACCGATCCCCCTTGATGGCGATGAAGAGCTCGCCCGGCCGCAGGGTACGGCTGTCCGTGGAAACGCCCGAAAGGCCGGCCCCGGGATCCCCCCCCAGCAATGTCCCGTGCGAGGCCTCCGCCGCCTCCCCCAGGGTCAGGAAGGCCTCGCCGCAGGGCGTCATTCCCCCAACTCCTCCAGGGCCTTGCGGGCCACCTCCCGGTCGTCGAACGGGATGGTCCCGTGGCCCAGGATCTGGTAGGTCTCGTGGCCCTTGCCGGCGATGACCACCAGGTCTCCGGCTCCAGCCCACCGGATGGCCGCGCGGATGGCCGCTGCACGATCCTCCACCACCGCGTACCCGCGTCCCGCCGGCGCGCCCCGGGAGACGGGCAGTTGGGGAAGCGCCGTCCCAGGCCCGCACAGACCGGCCACCACCTCGGCGATGATCGCCGCCGGCGGCTCGCTCCTGGGATTGTCCGAGGTGACCACCACCAGATCACTGTGGCGGGCGGCCACCTGGGCCATGAGGGGCCGCTTGCCTCGATCCCGGTCCCCGCCGCATCCGAATACGCAGATGAGCCGCCCCCTGGTCAACGCCCGGGCCGAGGCCAGGGTCCGGTCCAGGGCGTCGGGGGTGTGGGCATAATCCACCACCACGGCGAACCCGCGGCGGTTCTCCACCGGCTCGAAGCGCCCGGGCACGCCCCGGAGGGCCGCCAGCCCCTCCCGCCAGTGGGCCGCGGCCACGCCCAGGGCCCAGGCGCAGGCGCACGCCGCCAGGGCATTGGATACGGTGTACTGGCCCAGCAACGGGGTGAAGATCTCGGTCTCGCCCTCGGGGTGGGCGATGACCATGCGCGTGCCATGGGGGCCCAGGGACCAGTTGAGCGCGCGAAACACCGAACGGCGTCCCTCCCCGTACCAGATGACCCGCCCCCGGCACCCCTTGACCAATTGCCGGGATGCGGGGTCCTGGGCGTTGAACAGGGCCCATCCGCCGTCGGCCTCGGGGATGAGGTGCTCGCGGAACAGGCGCCCCTTGGCCGCAAGATACGAGGCCATCTGCCCGTGGTAGTCCAGGTGATCGCGGCTCAGGTTCGTGAAGGCCGCCCCCCGGAAGGCGCACCCCAGGACCCGCTGCTGGTCCAAAGCGTGGGAGGTGACCTCCATCAGCGCATGGCTGGTCCCGGCATGGACCATTTCCCGGAGCATGCGCTGCAGATCCAGGGACTCGGGGGTGGTGTTGGGGGCCTCCAGGACCCTCTCCCCGTACCGATACGCGATGGTGCCCAGGACGCCCACCTTGTATCCCGCCGACCGGAGCACGGACTCCAGGATGTGGACCGTGCTGGTCTTGCCGTTGGTCCCCGTGATCCCGATCAGGATGAGGTCCCGGGAAGGGTGGCCGTAGAAGGCGCAGGCCAGCCTGGCCAGGGCTACGCGCCCGTTGGGGACCTGGACTTGAGCAACTGCCTCGGGCAGGGACCGATCCAGGCGTTCCACCACCACTGCACAGGCGCCCCGCTGCAGGGCGTCTGCCAGGTAGCGATGCCCGTGCTCCCGGGTCCCCGCAACGGCCACGAACAGGAATCCGGGCCCGACCGCCCCGGAGTGGTACGCGATGCCTCGAACCGGGACGTCCAGCGGCCCCCGGGATCCCGTCACATCCAGGGCCCGCAGGAGGCTGGAGAGCGTCGTGGAATACCCTTGCCCCATCTGGTGCATCGCCGCCCCTTTATGTCCGCCTCAGCCCATTCATTGAACGGCCTGCCCTGCCAACTTGGCCGCCCCTTCTCCGCCCCCCTTGGCGACCAGCTTGTCCTCGGGATAGACTCCCAGGATCCCCAGGGCGTCCCGGGCGATTTCGCGGAAGACCGGGGCGGCCACCTGACCCCCGTAGATGTTCCCCTGGGGCTCGTCCATGACCACCAGGATGCAGAGTCTGGCCTCCCGGGCCGGCACGAACCCCGCGAAGGATGCCATGTACTTCCCCTTGAGATATCCCCCGTGGCGGAGGTCGGGCTTCTGCGCCGTGCCCGTCTTGCCCGCCACCCGAAACCCCTCGATGGCCGACTGCGCCCCTGTACCCTCGGGACCGACAACGGCCGTGAGCATCTGGGTCACCTGTCGCGCCACCTCCGGGGAGACCACGGGGCCCAGTTCCTCAGGGATCCGGCGCTCCACGCTGTTGCCCTGGGCGTCCAGGATCTCGCGGACCACGAAGGGCCGCATCATCCGCCCGTCGTTAGCCAGGGCCGCGTACGCAGCGGTGAGCTGGAGCGCCGTCACCGAGATCCCCTGGCCAAAGGAGATGTTGGCCAGCTCGATGGGGGCCCACTTGGGGGGCCTGACCACCCCAGAGGCCTCCCCGGGGATGTCGATGCCCGAGGGGCGCCCGAAGCCGAAGCCCTTGATGTACGGCAGCAGGCGCTCCGCCCCCAGGGACATGCCCACCTTGGCCGCCCCAATGTTGCTCGACTTCTGGATGACCCCCGATAGGGTGAGCACGCCGTATCGGTGGACGTCGTGGATCGTCTTGTCGTAGATGCGATACACGCCGTTTTCACAGTTGAGGGTATCCGTGGGCTTCCAGGCCTTCTCCTCCAGGGCAGCGGCCACCACCATGGGTTTGAAGGAGGAGCCGGGCTCGAAGCTGTCGGTGGCCGAGCGGTTCTTGAGCTGCTCTCGCGGGAACTGGGTATACGTGTTGGGATTGAATCGGGGAGCATTGGCCATGGCCAGGATCTCCCCGGTCCTGGGATCCATCACCACGGCCATGCCGCTCCGGGAGCGGGAGTTCTCCACTCCCTCCAGGAGGCGCTGCTCGGCCACGTGCTGGATCTCCTTGTGCAGGGTCAACACCAGGTTGTGCCCGTCTTTTCGGGCCACGATGAGCCCCTCGGGGGACGCCAGGGGCCGGCCCAGGGCGTCCTGGTCCACCAGGACCCGACTCTTCTCCCCGCGCAGGAGCCGGTCGTACTGGTATTCCAGCCCGTCCATCCCCTGTCCGTCCAGCCCCACGTACCCCAGCAGGTGGCATGCGAGCTCCAGATTGGGATAAAAGCGTCGAGTCTCCTGGATGACCCCGATGCCCTGCAAACCCATGGACCGCACCCGGGCGCTCACCGTGGGGACCACCTGACGTTTGACCCACAGGAAGCGATCCTCTTGCTTGAGCTTGTTTGCCAGGGCCGCGACCTCCATGTCCAGGACCGGGGCCAGGCGCCGGGCCGTGGCCAGAGGGTCCTCGATCTTCCGGGGCCTGGCGTAGATCGAGTCCACGGGGATGCTGATGGCCAGGTCCTCGCCGTTTCTGTCGTAAATGCTCCCCCGGGCGGGCAACAGCGTGATGTCCCGCTGGTAGATCCCCTGGACCTCCTGGCGCAGCTTCTCTCCGTGGTGGATCTGGATGCGGTAGGCCTGAAACTGGATCGCGCCCAGGGCCAGGAGGATCCCCACCACCAGGAGGAAAAACCTGAAGCGCATCCAGTCCCTTTCCTTGGGCGGCCGGTCCCTTTTCATGGCACGCGCACCACCTCATTGAGCCTGGGATAGTGCAGCTTGAACCGTTTTCGAGCCACCTCCTCCAGCTGCTTGGGCGACGTGTACGTGGCCCAAGCCAGGCGGAGGGTCCTGTTCTCCATCTGCAGACGCACCTGTTCCCTCTGGGCCTCCTCCAGGAGGTATCGCTCGTGGAGGACCGTGGCCCGGGCCCGGACGTAAACCAGGCAGCCCACGGTCAGAAAGCAGATCAGGATCACGCAGGGCACCAGGTTGAGACGAAGGGGCCGCGCTCGCCTGAGGCGGGTCCGGATCGTCCGCCCGACCCTGGGCGGGGTCCCCCTGGGAAGGGCTAGGGCCTCCATGGGGGACCTCCGGCGATCCGCTCCAGGACGCGCAGCTTGGCGCTCCGCGACCTGGGGTTCGCCTTCACCTCATGGTCCCGGGGCCGGATCGGCTTGGGAGTCAGGACGCGGTATGCGCTCTCCGGCCCCTTTCCAGCCGTCTCACGGAATCGCTGCTTCACGAGACGGTCCTCCAGGGAATGGTACGTCAGCACGCAGAGCCGGCCCCCCGCGTTGAGGCAACCGACCCCCGAGCGGATCCCCCGTTCCAGGTTGGCCAGCTCGTGGTTCACCGCAATCCTCAGCGCCTGAAACACCCGCGTGGCCGGGTGGATCCGCCCCCGCCGCCCCCGCGAGACCCGCTGCACCAGTTCGGCCAGGGCGGCCGTGGTGGCGATGGGGCGGGACCGGACGATGGCCCGGGCGATGCGCCCCGCCAGCGGCTCTTCCCCCAGGGTGCGCAGGAGATTCCGGAGTTCCGCCTCGCAGCGATGGTTGACGATCTCTGCCGCCGTCACGCCCCCCCCCGGGTTGAACCGCATATCCAGGGGGCCGCTGGCCCGGAAGGAGAACCCCCTGGGCCCCGAGGTCAGCTGTTCGTAGGAGGCCCCCAGATCCAGGAGAATCCCATCCACCCCTTGTACGCCATGCATGGCCAGGATCTCCCGGATCTCCGCGTAGTTCCCCACCACCAGGGTGACCCGCTCCCCGAAGGACGCCAGGGCCTTTCGGGCCCGCTCCACGCCGTCGGGGTCCCAGTCGATCCCCAGGAGGCGCCCGTGGGGGCCGATCCCCTCCAAGATCCGCCGGGAATGCCCCCCACCGCCCACCGTCCCGTCCACATACGCGCCGCCTGCGCGGAGGTTGAGCCCTTCCAGCACCTCCGCCACCATCACGGGCTCGTGGGCCCGTCCGGCCCCCTCATCCACGGGCGGTGGCGCCCAGCGGGCTACAGGTACTGCCGCAGCACCATGCGCATGGCATCGATGTTCTCCGGCTTGGGCTTCCAGAGCTCGGGGCTCCAGATCTCGAACTTCTCCAGGAGCCCGACGAACAGGGCCTCCCGCTGGAGCTGCGCGTGCTCCCTGAGGCTCGGCGGGATCAGGATGCGCCCCTGCCGATCCAAGGGGCACTCCTGGGCCCCCGAGATATAAAACCGCTTGAACTGAAGGGTCTCCGGGACGAAGTTGGGGAGCGTCTGGACCCGCTTTTCCTCGTCCAGCCAGGTCTCCACGGGGAAGGCCACCAGGCAGGGGTCCAGGTCGTTGGTCACCACGAAGGCCTGCTGTTCCCTGCCGTTGAGCACCTCGCGGAACCGGGATGGAATGCTCACCCGCCCCTTGGTGTCGATGGCATGGGTGTACCGTCCTCGGAACATGGAGACCTCGCCCCGCCCTTTGCCACTTCTCCCCACTTCATCCCACTGAAGCGCCACTATAATGAGGGTCAGACCCCTTGTCAAGGAAAAAAGCGAAGGTTATCGCCTTTTTTCAGATGATAGCCATGGTGGGATGAAACGAGCGTTTTTTCGCCTCAAGAGGCGGATTCACCCCCTTCTCTGGGCCGTGGGACCGGAAGGGGTCCAAGGGAGTCCATGTGTGGTGGGATGCCGTGCCAGAGAAGGCCCCGGGCGTGGACCGAGCCTTCGACGGGAAGGCCGAGGTCCATGGGCGAGGCGGCCCCCGCCCGAGGCTGCGACAGGCCACAAGGAAGGCTGAACCGCGCGTGGGGGAGGCCGATTCCCACCTGCCTCCAAGGAGGATCTCTCCCAGTCCTCCATCATCTCCGGCAGCGGATCGACTCGCACCAGCGCGTCTTTTCCTGCCTCCTGGATGGGGGCGCGCCGTGCCCCGCGGATGCCCCGCGGCCTGGCCACCAGCCCCCCCCTCACAGGGCCATCCCCCTGCATCGCACCCCACCCGGAAGACGCCTCTTGTCCATGGCATACGATGCCAACCGCCCGTGCCACAGGTGCCCCCTCCATCCCCCGCGAGACTTCACCGGGCGCGTGGAGCGGCGGTCGGTCTCCCCAATCCCCCCTTGACGGGCCATCGTGGTGTCCCCGAAATGACCTCGAGTGCCAATTCCACCCGGCTGTGGGAGGGATTTCATAGCGTTGCTTCCCGATGTGTGGTAGGCTACCGTCCAAAAGCGCCCCCCCGAACCGAGAGGAGGAAAGGACCATGAGAGCCCACAAGAGCATTGCCTTGGGATTGATCTCGATCACATGGGTCTTGATCACCTGCCTGGATTCCTGGGGCGAGCCAAGGGCGATCTCCCGCTGTGTGACCATCCATAACCCCGGCTCGTATAACATCACCAGGAACTTGACAGCAACCGGTGACTGCATCGTCATCAAGACGGATTACGTCACCATCGATCTCGCTGGGTTCACCATCAGCGGGTCCGGTTCGGGCAGCGGCATCGTGGCCGTGCCACCGGAAGATGGCGACCGCAAGGCGATCACGGTGCGCAACGGCATGGTCCGGGGCTTCGCTCATGGTGTGGACCTGAGCAATACGGTCCTGGCCGTGGCAGAGCGCCTCACCGTGGTGGGGAACAGCCAGACTGGGCTGGGAATCGGAGGCTGGGGAAAGGTCAAGGACTGCCTGGCCCAGGATAACGGGATCGGGATCCTGGCCGGGGCCTCAGTGGTCGTCACCAACAGCGTGGCCTCCTTCAACCAGAGGACTCCGGGCATCGGGTTCGAACTCGGTTATAACAACACGGTCATCGGCAACATCGCCCAGGAAAACGGGTCCCATGGGATTCGGGTGAGCAACGGATCCACCATTGTCAACAACAGCTCCAGCGCTCATCCCCAGGCGGGCTTTCAGGTGGTCTGCCCCAGCAACCTCATCGGAAACACAGCCAGCTTCAACGGAACCCACTATGATCTCCAGTCGTCTGGCTGCAACTCGAGCAACAATGTCCCGTAAGGAAGTGGGAAGGACGGGGCACGGGGCCTGAAGTGTCCATCACAGGCCCGTTCCCGTCCGTCCTGCGACCCTGAGGGTCACCTTCCCTTCCTCCTTGCTTCCCTCCAGGAACTGGAAGGCGTCCCGGGCGCCATCCGGCAAGGGTATGAAGAGTCCGCAGAGGGCCAGGAGATGACGGGATGCCGGAGGGAGGCGTATGCGAATGGGGCGTTGGAGTTGAACGGGGAGGGGCGGAGCCCCCGGGCCTGCCAGGCCCGGGAACGCCGCTTGTTGGACCAACCACTAAAGAGAGGTTCAGAGGACGGGCTGGTGGGTGGAGCGTCTAGAAGGACTCGGCGCAGAGCTGGGGCTCCTCCTTCAGGATCTCCAGGGGGGATGCCTGGGGGGCGGCGGCCGCCTCGGCCACCACGTGAAAGACGTGGGTGTTATCGATGATCCGGGTGCATGGGTATCATTGCATGCAGAACTCCTCCCGCTGAAGGTCTGAGAGCGGGCGTGCGGCAGAGACGGCGAGGGGGAAGGAGGCCCTCCCCAAGACGTCCTGCTGCGCGCGCTGCCGCCCAACGGTTTGGCGGCATTGCCCCTCGAGGACGCCTGGAGGATAGGAAGGGTGCGTGACGGGATTGTGTCGCCGACGATGAATCTGCGTGAACGGCAGTGCGTTCCAATTCACCTCTTCTGGGACCTTGGGACTGCGCAGCGCGGAAGGCCGGTTGTGCCGACGCCGATAGGGCCGATGACCATTGGTGTGCCCCGGTGGCGACGGGGTCCCCATGCCCATCGCCCTGCAGCCGTGCCAAAGCCGTCCCGTCGAACGGGCTTCGGACTTCGCCCGCAGGGGGTGCACATGCTGTTTGAATGCAGCCATGGCATCTCCGGTTGGAGACGAGGTCAGGGATACGGCTTCATCAATCCCGGCTCGACTCGCGGGGTGATGTCGATGGCCAAGTGCACACACAGATCAGGTGCCCCTCACAAGGGGATCCAGAGTGCGTAGTGGAGCTTTTCTTCTGCCCGGACCAACCCTTGGTGGTCCTTGCCAGCAGTGCGGCGTCCGCCCGTCATTGTTCGCGAGCGGCCTTCCGACGAGAGATTGGACCCTCCAGCGTGCCTTGCATGGGACCATGTCGGCCCTTGCAGAGAAGTCAACCCGCCTCCACCCCAGGAAACAAGGGGGGAAGGGCCCTCCGGCCCGTCTTGACAGGCCGGGGAGCAAGGGGGTATCAAGGGGCTGAAGGAGGGTGGAGCGTTGAGGGAAATCCGCATCGCCCTGGCGCAGATGGACACGCGGGTGGGGGACATCCCGGGCAACGCCCGGAAGATCGAGGATTGGATTTGCCGGGCCCGGGAGGCGGGGGCCGACCTCGTCTGTTTCCCGGAGCTGACCCTCACCGGGTACCCCCCGGAGGACCTGCTCCTCATGCCCCACTTCGTGGAGAGAAATCTCCAGGCCTTGGAGCAGGTCGCCCGGGCGTGCGCGGGCATCTGTGCGCTGGTGGGCTTCGTGGACCGCGAGGACGACATCTACAACGCGGCGGCCCTCATCCACGACGGCCGCCACGTGGCCACCTATCGGAAGCATTACCTTCCCACGTACGGGGTCTTCGACGAGGATCGCTACTTTCAGCCCGGTGAGATGGCCCTGGTGGCCTCCCTGCGCGGGGTCCGGCTGGGCGTCACCATTTGCGAGGACCTCTGGTACCCCATGGGGCCGGCCCGGGTAGCGGCCCTCCAGGGAAACGCCGAGCTCCTGGTCAATCTCTCCTCCAGCCCGTACCACGTGGGCAAACGGGCCGCCAAAGAGCAAATGCTGGCAACCCGGGCCGCGGACAACCGGGTTTTTGTGGCCTATGTCAACCGGGTTGGCGGACAGGACGAGCTGGTCTTCGACGGCCAGAGCCTCCTGCTCAGCCCGGAGGGGGACGTCCTGGCCCGGGGCCCGGCCTTTGCCGAGGCGCTCATCATCATGGACCTGGAGGCCGCGCCCCTGCTGCGGGCTCGGCTCTCGGACCCCCGGCGGCGAAAGGAGAAGATCTTCGAGTCCGCCCAGTCCCTCCCCCTGCGGTCCATGGTCTTGGAGGACTTGCCCGCCAGGACCCAACGGGCACCCGTTCCCACCACCCTGTGCCCCCCCCCGGATCCGGACGAGGAGATCCTGGAGGCCCTGCGCCTGGGCACCAGATGCTACGTGAGGAACAACGGCTTCCGGGAGGTGGCCGTGGGGCTCAGCGGGGGCATCGACTCAGCCCTTACCGCCGTGGTGGCGGCCCAGGCCCTGGGGGCCGGCGCCGTGGTGGGGGTGATCATGCCCTCGGTCTACACGTCCGAACAAAGCGTGCACGACGCCCGCGCCCTGGCCGGGAATCTGGGGATCCGGTCTCTGGAGATCCCCATCCAGGAGATCCAGGAGGCTTATCTGAATACGTTGGCCCAGGCCTTCCAGGGGCATGGCCCCGACGTCACCGAGGAGAACCTCCAGGCCCGCATCCGGGGCAACCTCCTGATGGCCCTCTCCAACAAGTTCGGGTGGCTGGTGCTCACCACCGGCAACAAGAGCGAGACCTCCATGGGGTACTGCACCCTGTACGGCGACATGGCAGGCGGCTTCGGGGTCATCAAGGATGTGCCCAAGACCTGGGTCTACCGTCTGGCCGGTTATGTCAACCGGACTGCCGGCACGGACCTCATTCCCGAGAGCATCCTGGCGCGTCCTCCCACGG
Source organism: uncultured Desulfarculaceae bacterium (assembly GCA_964514105.1). Classification (GTDB taxonomy): domain Bacteria; phylum Desulfobacterota; class Desulfocorpusculales; order Desulfocorpusculum; family Desulfocorpusculum; genus CAZEPJ01. Next base: position 56,574 of record CAZEPJ010000003.1, read on the forward strand.
CGGAGTTGCGCCCGGGGCAGCTGGACACCGACAGCCTCCCCCCGTACGAGACCCTGGATCCCATCCTCCAGGCTTATGTCGAGGAGGAGATGAGCCCCGACGAGATCGCGGAGCTGGGATTCCACCGCCCCACTGTGGTCCAGGTGCTCAGGAGCGTGGACCGCAGCGAGTACAAGCGCCGGCAATCGCCGCCGGGGATCAAGATCACGGCCCGGGCATTCGGCAAAGAGCGCAGGCTTCCCATCACCAACCAGTACCGGGTGGAGTGATGTCCGCCCCGGTGCGGAGCCCCCCCGGCCCGAGCAAGGCGGCGGGCCCCCCGTGCCGGCGCGGGACGGCGGCGCTCAGTCACCCAGGAAGATCGGCAGGATCATGGCCAGGGGCAATATACAGACCAAGGGGCGGGAACCGGACCGCCTTCGCAGGCAGGCCCGGGAGCTGGAGTGCCTGAGCCGCATCGCCGAAGCCCTCTCCTCGTCGCTGGATCTCCAGGTGACTCTGCAGGAGATCCTGGAGATCCTCTCCCGTGATATGGGCATGAGCCGCGGGACCCTGACCCTCCTCAACCCACGCACTGGCGAGCTGGCCATCGAGATCGCCCACGGCCTTTCCTGGGAGGAGCAGCAGCGGGGGCGATACCGCCTGGGAGAGGGGATCACCGGCCGGGTGGTGGAGTCCGGCCAGCCCATGCTCATCCCCCGCATCGGGGACGAGCCCCTCTTCCTGGACCGCACCCGCTCCCGCCGGCGCATTCCCAAGGACAAGATCTCCTTCCTGTGCGTCCCCATCACCGTGGGTCGCAACGTGCTGGGCGCCCTGAGCGTGGATCGCCTCTTCACGGAGGAGGTCGACCTCCAGGAGGACCTCAGGCTCCTGCGGATCATCGCGGCCATGGTGGGCCAGGCGGTGAAGATCCATCAGGCGGTGGCGGAGGAGAAGGAGCGGCTCATGGGGGAGAACCTCAAGCTCCACCAGGAGCTCCGGGAGCGGTACCGCTTCCAGAACATCGTGGGGAGCGGCCGCAAGATGCAGGAGCTGTTCCAGGCCATCGCACAGGTCTCCCGCAGCGACGCCACCGTCCTGATCCGAGGGGAGAGCGGCACGGGCAAGGAACTTGTGGCCCACGCCATCCATTACAACAGCCTGCGCAGTCAGGGGCCCTTCGTGCGGGTGAGCTGTGCGGCACTGCCCGAGTCCCTCATCGAGAGCGAGCTGTTCGGCCACGAGCGGGGGGCCTTCACCGGGGCCCTGGCCGCCAAGAAGGGGCGGTTCGAGGCGGCCCATGGCGGCACCCTGTTCCTGGATGAGGTGGGGGACCTGAGCCCCCCGGTCCAGGTCAAACTCTTGCGGGTCCTCCAGGAGCGGGAGTTCGAACGACTGGGCTCCACGCGGACTGTCCCCGTGGACGTCCGCATCATCGCGGCCACCCATCAGGATCTGGAGGAGGGCATGCGGCAGGGCCGCTTCCGGGAGGACCTGTACTACCGATTGAACGTCTTTCCCCTCTACCTTCCCCCCCTGAGGGAGCGCAGGACGGATATCCTCCTGCTCGCCGAGCACTTCCTGGAGAAATACGCCGGGCAGTACGGCAAGCAGATCCGCCGCATCTCCACGCCGGCCATCGACATGCTCGTGGCCTATCACTGGCCGGGCAACGTCCGGGAGTTGGAGAACTGGATGGAGCGGGCCGTCATCGTCTGCAGCGAAGAGGTCATCTACAGCTACCACTTCCCCCCGACGCTCCAGACGGCCGAGGCCACGGGCACGCCGGTGCGAGAGCCCCTCAAGGCCGCCGTGGCCCGGCTGGAGCGCGAGCTGATCATCGACGCCCTCAAGTCCACCCGGGGAAATCGATCCAAGGCGGCCCGGCTCCTCCAGACCACCGACAGGATCATGGGGTACAAGGTGGAGGCCTATGGCATCGACCCCCGCAAGTACAGGGCATAGGAAGTATGCCAGAGGGTCAGTACGGGGCCCAGTATCGGTACCCCGGGACCCAACGCCCGTAGGGGTCCCAGTAGCCCGGCACGTGAACCCATCGGCCCGGGGGCGGGCCGTAGCGGGCCGGAGGCGGGTAGTCGTAGGCGTATGGGGGGCGCAGGACCCCCGTGTCGTACAGGGAACCGGCCAGGATTCCGGCCCCGGCCCCGAGGGCGGCCCCCCGGGCGTTGCCGGTGATGCCGTAGCCCAGGGCCGCACCGGCCGCCCCGCCCGTGGCCGCGCATCCCGACACGAGCAGGCCGCCAGCCAGGGCGGCCGCCAAGAGCAGGGCGGTGCGGGAGCCCCCCAAACGGCGGCGGGGCCTCGCGGCTGCAGGGCATGTCCCCCGGCCCTTCAACCCCCACGGCAGGGCGCCCCGGGTCCCTCGCTTGCACACATGGGCATCCACGTCTCTTCCCCCTTTCGTGGTTGGGGCCCTTCACGGGTAGCCCCGATGACCCTTTAGTCGTCCCCCCGGTCGGAGGGTTTACCCATGTGCGGACCACCTTGCGCCGGCCCTGTTTTGGGGTAGAATCGCCCTTGCGATCCGGCGGGGCCGGGCGGCCGAGCCGGACAGTTGGGGGATCTTGTCCGGTCGTCATGCCATTGCCGCGGCGTCGACATGGTTTTGTCACGTCGATGGCACATTGTGGGGTGCGACGGGCCGATGACCCTCGAAGGCCGGCCTCGGGAGGACGAAGCGCGGAGCGGGATGCCATGGCGCAGATGACGATCCTGGTGGTGGAGGACGAACGGGACATCCTGGAGTTGGTCGAGTACAACCTCAAGCAGGCCGGCTTCCGGGTCCTGACCGCCCAAGACGGTGCGGAGGGGCTCCAGTTGGCCAGGCGCGAGCGGCCGGACCTGGTGATCCTGGACCTCATGCTCCCCAAGGTCGACGGCAAGGAGGTCTGCCGCCGCATTCGACAGGAGGAGGAGACCCGGACCATCCCCGTGGTCATGCTCACGGCCCGAGCCGAGGAGGTTGACCGCATCGTGGGATTCGAGATCGGGGCCGATGACTACGTGACCAAGCCCTTCAGCCCCCAGGAACTGGTCTTGCGCGTCCAGGCCATCATGCGGCGCACCCGGGAGCCGGCACCGGCCACGGGACCCCTGCGGTTCGCCGAGCTCACCATCGATCCCGAACGCCACCGGGCCGATGTGGACGGTCGGGAAATCGCCCTGACGGCCACGGAGTTCCGTCTCCTGTACCACCTGGCCGCCAACGCGGGGAAGGTCCAGAGCCGCGAGGTCCTCTTGGACAGGGTGTGGGGGTACGCGTACGAAGGGTATGCACGCACCGTGGACACCCACGTCAGGCGCCTGCGCCACAAGTTGGGGAGCGCCAGGGACCGCATCGAGACCTTGCGGGGCCTGGGCTATCGCTTCCGGGAGGCCCCATGAGGGGAAGACTCCCCTTCCACACGTGGGTGCTCGGCGGATGCCTCCTGGTGGTCGCCCTGACCCTCCTCGTTGTGGGATGGCTCCTGCACGGGACCCTCAAGGAACGCATGGTGCTCCAGGTCCGGGATGGGCTGCGCCAGGACCTCCTGGCGCTCCGGGAGCTCGTCTCCACCCAATGGGGTGCAACCCGGGACCCCCTGGAGCTCCCGTCCCTCGCCCAGCATCTGGGGAGGCGTCTGGGGCTGCGGGTCACCCTGATCACCCCCGACGGCCGGGTGGCGGGGGACTCGGAGGTGGCCCGCCCGGAGCTGCCCGACCTGGAGAACCACATCACCCGGCCGGAGGTGATCCAGGCCCTGGCCGGTGGCGAGGGATGGCACGTCCGGCGAAGCGCCAGCATGCTCACGGATTCCCTGTACGTGGCCGGTCTCCTGGGGAGCAGAGCCGATCCCCAGCTCATCCTTCGGGCGGCGGCGCCCCTCACGGCGGTGGAGGAGTCCCTGGCCCGCCTGCGCCGCTCCATCCTCTGGTCCTCCCTCGTGGGGATCGTCCTGTCGGTATGCATCGGCTACCTGGTCGCCCGGCGCATCTCCAGGCCCGTGGGCGCGCTTCGGCAGAATGCCTTGGGCATGGTTCGGGACCTATCCATCATGGCCGAGCGCATCGCGGGAGGCGGGCCTGCCCCATCCCATTTGGGCGCGCACGGCCCTCCCGAGATCGGGGACCTGGGCCGGGCCTTGCAGACCCTGTCGGAGAGGCTCCGGGGGGAGATCCAATCTGTCACGCGGGGGAAGGACCGCCTGGAGGCCATCCTGAGCGCCATGGTGGAGGCCGTCATGGTCACCGACGGCCAAGGGCGCATCCTCCTGACCAATCGCGCCTTTCGGGGTCTGCTGGGCCTGGACCTGGACCCGGTTGGACGCACGGCCGCCGAGCTCTTCCGCAAGCCCGACCTCCAGGAGGCGGTTCAGGAAGTCATCGAGGGGATTCCCCACAAATCCTTGGAGATCCGAACCCTTGGCCCCGCCAGGACCCTGGAGGTCCACGTGGTCCGGCTGGGAAACGAGGCCGTGGAGTCGGGTGCCGTGGCCGTGTTCCATGACGTCACGGAGCGGAAGCGCCTGGAGAAGGTCCGTCGGGACTTCGTGGCCAATGTCTCCCACGAATTGAGGACCCCCCTGACGGCCATCCGGGGATCGGTGGAGACTTTGCTCTCCGGCGCCCTGGACGACCCCAAGTACGCCCGACACTTCGTCGAGATGGTCCAGCGGCACGTGGCCAGGCTCCAGCGCCTCCTGGACGACTTGCTGAGTCTCGCCCGCATCGAGTCCGGAGAGACCAGCCCCCGGCGGGAGGCGGTCCCCGTGGCCGAGCTGGCCGACGCGGTCCTGGGGACCTTCGCCGAGCTGGCCGCCTCCCTGGGGGTGGAGCTGATTCGAGACCTCCCCAGGGAGGAGATCGCAGTGCACGGCGACCGCCGGCAGCTGGAGCAGGCCCTCCTGAATCTCCTGGACAACGCCCTCAAGTACACGGAAAGCGGGGGCCGGGTCACCCTCCGGGTCCTGACCGCGGGCGAGGAAGTCCACCTCTTGGTGTCAGACACGGGGGCGGGGATCCCCGCCGAGCATCTTCCCAGGATCTTCGAGCGCTTCTACCGCGTGGACAGGGCCCGCTCCCGGGAACTCGGGGGGACGGGCCTGGGCCTCTCCATCGTCAAGCACATCGTCCAGTCCCACGGCGGCCGGGTGGAGGTGGAGAGTGCCGTGGGCAGGGGCAGCTCCTTCCGGATCGTGCTCCCGGCGTGAGGCTGCGGACCGTTGGCGACGCCATCGACGGCCCGGCATCCCCCTGGGCCCCATGCCGTGTGCACCTCTCCCCGTACACTGCATTGTCACACCGCCGCCGCTGTAACGCCTGATTCCCGCCACCGCGGCGTCACACACCGCCTTTAGCATGGATCCATGCCTGGGGAGAATCTCCCCCGGCGATGATTGGAAGCACGGGGATGGCACATGGACCACGAGCTGCAGGCCCTGTTCGTGGAGGCAGACGATGAGGCGGTGGCAGGTTGGTCGGAGATGCTTCTCCAAGCCCTGGGGGAGTTATCCGTGCCCATCCCTCCCAGGCCTGCCCTGGTCATGGTCCACGCCCGCGACTCGGTGGAGCGGCAGCCCTTCTGTCTGGGGGAGGCCCTGGTCACGGAGTGTCAGATCGCCTGCGTTGGTCAGCACTTCTGGGGTCGAGTCCTGGGCGATCAGCCTGGAAGGGCCCTGGCCATGGCGATTCTAAACGCAGCACTGGCCCTCGCTCCGGAAGCGCTGGAGGACCTGACATCCTGCTTTGCTGCCGAACGGAGTCGTCTCCAAGCCGAAAGGGAGCATGAGGCAAGAGTCCTGGCAACTACTCGGGTCCAGTTCGAGACCATGACGCTGACCTGACGGGAGAAGCCGTGTCCTTCTTTCGAAGTGATCCACTGACATTCCTGGCCCAGGAGACGTACCGCTCGCTCCTGGCGGCGCTGGCCCGACCCGGGAGCATCCACCAGTTGAATCTGACCATGCCTGGCGGTTTCCTCGCGGGCCAAACCCCCCAGCCCTTGCTGGCGGCTGCCTTCGCCCTCTTGGACGAGCAGGTGCGTGTGGCCTCCTGGGGGGCGGAAGCAGCCCGATGGGCCACGGAGGTCGCGGATCGGACGGGCGCCCGCATCGACACCCCCGAGGACGCAGACTTCGTCCTGTGCAGCGTTGCCCCAACCCTGCCCATGCTGGGGACCGTGCGGCGAGGGAGCCCCTTGAGCCCCGAGGACGGGTCCACCCTGCTGATTTGGATCGACGCGCCTCTGGAGGGCTCGGTCGGAACGGCCCAGCTCTCCGGTCCCGGGCTGCCGTCGCCCAAGCGGCTGGCCACGAGCGGGCCCTTACTTGGCTTCCTTCGCCACCGGACGGCGATCGCCTTCGAGTATCCCATGGGTTTTGACGCCTTTCTCTTCGGCTCCGACGGCGGCGTCATGGGATTGCCCAGGACCACCTCGGTGCTCCTTTCCCCGCAGGGGAGGCGCTGAATCATGGGATATGTGGCCATCCGAGGGGGACAGGACGCCATCCAGAACGCCGAGGCCCTCTATCATCTCCTTCGAACCAAGGGCCGATCGGCGTCGCTCTCCGTTGGCCAGATTCGGGATCAGCTCCCGTTGGCCGTGGACCGGGTCATGGGTGAGGGGGGGCTTTGTGCGCCCGAGCTGGCCGCGGCGTGCCTTAAGCAGGCGGCTGGCGACACCCTGGAGGCGGCGTTCCTGCTGCGGGCGTATCGCTCGTCCGTCTCTCGCATCGGCGCCACCGACATTGTGGTCACGGGGGAAATGCGCATCGTGCGCCGGATCAGCGCCGCCTTCAAGGAGATCCCCGGCGGGCAAGTCCTGGGGGCCACACCCGACTACACCCACCGCCTCATCCGGTTCGAACTACTCGATGAGGACGCCGAGGGCCGGGCCCTCCATGACCGGCTGGGGTCCTTGATTCAGGGCCAGCGACCCATACCCAGGACGTTTCCCAAGGTGGTCGATCTGCTGCGCGAGGAAGGCCTCCTGAACGATCCGACCCCATCGGAGGCGGCCCCCCACGACATCACGCTGCAGTGCCTCGAGTTCCCCGCCCCGCGCAGCGCCCGCCTCCAGATGCTCGCCCGTGCCGAGACAGGTGGGATCCTGGCCCTAGCCTATGCCAGCATGCGCGGCTACGGTCAGGTCCATCCGGTGGTGGGCGAACTGCGGGTGGGGGATGTGCCGTTGCGCTTCAACGGGGGGCCCTTGGGGTGGGTGCGCGTCACTGAGTGCGAGGTCATCACCAAGATGGAACAGGGGGGGCAAGGGGGATGGCCCCAGTTCACCCTGGGATATGGTCTCTGTTTCGGCCATAACGAGATCAAGGCCATCTCCATGGCCGTCTTGGACCGGGCCTTGGCGGCAGAGACGCCTCGCAACCCGACCGAGGACCAAGAGTTCGTCCTCCTGCACACCGACGGGATCGAGGCTGCGGGGTTCTGCGCCCATTACAAGCTCCCCCACTACGTGACCTTCCAGGCAGACCTGGACCAGATCCGTGGGATCCGCAAGGGAGGGGCCGGTGCCTGATCGATTCCACCAGCTGCTCGACAGTCTCCCCAGGGGATCCGGGTACAACTTCGCGTATCTGGATGAGAGCGCCAAGCGCGAGATCCGTCGCAAGACCCTGAAGGCCGTGGCTGTGCCGGGACACCAAGTCCCTTTCGCCAGCAGGGAGATCCCCATCACCCGCGGTTGGGGGACGGGCGGGCTCCAGCTGACCATGAGCCTCATCGGCCCCACGGACGTCCTCAAGGTCATCGATCAAGGCTGCGATGGATCCTTGAACGCCGTGAATCTCAAGCGGTTGGCGACCCTCACCACCGGCTGCCGGACCACCACCCGCACCCAGGACGCCACCTTGATTCAGACGCGCCATCGGGTCCCCGAGACCCCGTTGAGAGAGGGACAGATCGTGGTGTTTCAGGTCCCCATCCCTGAACCGCTGCGACACGTCGAACCCAGCGAGGAGAAGACCCGTCGCATGCACGCCGAGGCGGACTACGCCCGGATTTGGATCCATCTGTACGAGGAGGTGGTCCAGTGGGGGCGAATCACCATCGGCGCCCGATATCCGGTTCGGGTCTTCTGCAGATACATCATGGACCCGAGCCCCATCCCCAGGTGGGATGTGCCCAAGCTCCACCGCTCCCCGGCCCTCCTCCTGTTCGGGGCCGGCCGGGAGAAACGCATCTATGCCATTCCGCCCTACACCGATGTGGTGCCTCTGGCCTTCGAGGACCTGCCCTTCGAGGTCGAGCGTCAACCTTCAGAGCGCTGCGACCGGTGCGGGGCCTCCGGCGTCTTCTTGGACGAGATCCCCGGCGAGGGCGGGATGCCCCCCCGGTGGGTGTGCTCGGACACGGACCGGTGCGACCAGGAGCTGGAGAGCCGAGAAAGGGCGCAGGCCTGCCATCCAACGTCAGGGGGGCGTTCATGATCGATCAGCCCCTCCTCACGGTCCGGGGACTGAGTAAACGCTACGGCGCCGGATGTGAGCAATGTGGCGCCCTTACGGGACCTGGGGCGGGCACCAACATCTGCCCCCGGTGCGGCAGCGTGATGGCCTGCAGCGATGTGAGCCTCGAGCTTCATCCCGGAGAGATCCTGGGAATCGTGGGGGAGTCGGGCTCGGGCAAGTCCACCCTCCTTCGCTGCCTCAACCTGGATGACCCTCCCACCCACGGGTCGGTGTTTCATGGACACGTGGAGGAAGGCCGTCGCGACCTGTTCACCCTCTCGCCCCAGAGGCAACGGTGGGTCCGCTCCCATCTCCTGGGGATCGTGTACCAGGCACCCCATTTGGGCCTGAATCTGGACTTCAGTGCGGGCGCCAACGTGGCGGAGCGCCTCCTCATCCAGGATGGGACGCCGGTGTTCGGTCGCATTCGCGACCGCGCCATCGCCCTTTTGTCGCGCACGGAGATCCCCATTCAGCGCATGGATGGGCGGGTCCGCGGCTTCTCCGGGGGCATGCAGCAGCGGGTCCAGATCGCCAAGGCCCTGGCCCCCTCTCCAGGGGTCCTCTTTCTGGACGAGCCCACGTCGGGGCTGGACGTGTCCGTTCAGGCCAGCGTCCTGGACCTCATCGCGTCCCTCCAGCGGGAAACCCAGGTGGCGATGGTGGTGGTGAGCCACGATCTCGGGGTCGTCAGACTCCTGACCCAAAGGGCCCTGGTCATGAGGCTGGGCCGGGTGGTGGAGAAGGGGTTGACGGATCAGGTCTTGGAGGACCCGCAGCATCCGTACACCCAGCAGCTGGTGGCGAGCACCCTATGACGAGCCTCTCTCCCAGCCACCTTGGGGACGCACAGGACCTCTTGCTGTTCGTGGAGGGTCTGCGCAAACGATTCACCCTCCACCTCTTGGGGGGACTGGAGGTGGAACCCCTTCGGGGCCTCTCGTTCCGCATCTTCGCGGGGGACTTCGGGGTGCTGGTCGGCCCGAGCGGCGCGGGCAAGACCACCGTCTTGAAGTGCATCTATCGCTCTTACCTATCTTCCGGGGGGGAGATCTGGTACCGCAGCCGGCCCGGGGTCTGGATGGATCTCGCCGCGGCGCCCGAGCAGGCCATCCTCCAGATCCGAAAACAGGAACTGGCGTATGTCACCCAGTTCCTGCGATGCGCCCCGCGGGTAGCGGCCGAGGACGTGGTGGCGGCGCCCCGTGTGGCCCAAGGCGTTTCCGGAGAGCAGGCGCGGGAGGAAGCCAGGGCCCTCCTCAGGCGCTTCGGGGTCTCCGAGGGACTCTGGCGGGCATTTCCCATTACCTTTTCGGGGGGTGAGCAACAGCGGGTCAACCTGGCCCGGGCCGTGGTTCAAAGACCTCGCCTCCTGCTCCTGGACGAGCCCACGGCGAGCTTGGACGCGGGGGCCATAGGCCGCTTCCAGGAGGTCCTGGAGGAGATTCGACAGGACGGGACCACCTGTGTGGCGGTGCTCCACGACCCCGAGTTGATCCGAACACTGGCCACGCAGGTCGTCAGGATTGGCCCCGAGGTCGACCAGGGGCGGCCGCGGGACCTCCTCGTGGCCGGGGAGGGCCGGGGATGAACCCACGGTTCTGTCTCTATGGCGGGCCCCTGTTTGACGGCAGTCGGTATTGGGAAATCGGTTTTGTCTCGGTGGCGGGTGACCGCATCGAGGCCCTCGGGGAAGGGAGTCCTCCCCACCGCAAGGGTCGGGCCGTCGATGTCAGAGGACAGCTCATGGCCCCCGGATTGGTCGACCTCCATTCGGACGCCCTGGAGAAGTGCATCGAGATGCGACCGGGCGTCCGCTTCGATCCGGAGTTCGCCCTGCTGCACCTGGACCAGAGGGTGGCCGCGTGCGGCATCACGACCTTCTGCAGCGCCATCGCATTTGCTGCCGATGAATGGGGCATGCGCTCGTGCCAGGAGGCGGAGAGGCTGGTGCGAATGATCCACCGCTTCACGGCCGCGGGAAGGAGCAGGATCAGACATAGAGTCCATGCCCGATACGAGATCACGAGTCCCAGTGGGGCTGAGCTCCTGAGTCGGCTCCTGCAGGAGGGTCTGGTCCACATGGTCTCTCTCATGGATCACACGCCCGGTCAGGGACAGTTCAGGACCTTGGAGTCCTACATGGCCTACAAGATGGGGACGTACCGGGTGACCGCCGACGAGGTCCTGCGCCTGGTGGCGTATAAGACAGCCGCCCAGGAGAAGGGGTGGCAGCAAGTGGCCGCACTGGCCCAAGCGGTTCGGGGTGCGGGGATCCCCTTTCTCAGCCATGACGACGATTCCGCGGAAAAGGTCGCCTTGGTGGGCCGGCTCGGGGTCACCGGGAGCGAGTTCCCCTTGAATCTCCATACGGCCCGGGCGGCCAAGGTCGCGGGTATGACCGTGCTCATGGGGGCCCCAAACCTCATCAGGGATCGTTCGTCCAATGGTCACCTCAGGGCCTCCGAGGCGCTCGAGGCGGCCGCGTGCGACGGCCTGATGAGCGACTACTACCCCGAGTGCCTCCTGGAGGCCCCCTTCGCGGGCGTCAGACGGCGGGCGCAGGGGCATCTGGCAGACATGTTGCGGCTGGTCACCTCAGCCCCAGGGGACTTCCTGGCCCCCGGGGAGGGGATCGGACGCCTGTCGCCCGGGGGGCCCGCTGACATCGCGGTCATCGACCCGGGCGGGCCATGGGCCCGGGTCACACAGACCTGGGTGGGCGGCCGGTGTGTGTTTCGTTCAGAGGCGAGATGATCGCCCTGTCTCGGAAAGGGAGGGAGGAACATGGCAACGTTGGCCCTTGAGACCCTGACCCCTGCCATCCAGGTCAACCACCTGACCAAGACCTTTGCCGCGGGCAGACGGGCCCTGGATGGGGTGAGCCTGAGGGTGCGCCCCGGCGAGATGGTAGCCCTCATTGGCACCTCGGGCTCTGGGAAATCCACCTTGCTGCGTCACATCTCGGGACTTGTCGGCGCAGATCGGGGGAGGGGTGACGTGCGGGCCCTGGGGCGAGTCGTCCAGCAGGACGGAACGATCTCCCGCCAGATTCAACGCGTCCGGGCCGACATCGGATTTGTCTTCCAGCAGTTCAACCTGGTCGGCCGGCTCTCCCTGCTGACCAACGTCCTCACAGGGACCCTGGCCCGTGTGCCCCTCTGGCGAAGCGCGATACAGTGGTTCACCCGGGAGGAGAAGGCGCTGGCCATGGAGGCGTTGAATCGTGTCTGCCTGGCGGATCATGCCCTGCAACGCGCCTCCACCCTGTCAGGAGGCCAGCAGCAGCGCGGCGCCATCGCCCGAACCCTGGTGCAGCGGGCCAGGATCATCCTGGCGGACGAGCCCATCGCCTCTTTGGATCCCGAGTCATCCCGCAGGGTGATGGAGATCCTCTCGACGATCAACCGGGAGGACGATACCACTGTGCTCGTCTCCCTGCACCAGGTGGACTTCGCCCTGCGGTACTGCCCGCGCACGGTGGCCCTCAAGGCGGGGCGGGTCGTGTACGACGGACCGAGTGAGGCCCTCACGGTGCCGTTGCTTCGCGACATCTACAACTGTACCGCGGATGCGGTGGAAGAGACGGGCGGCGCAGCCGCCTGCTGGGCGCAAGACGGAGAGGACACAGGCCACTTTCCTCGCTCGCTCTCGCGGGCGTGAGGATGCAGGGATTCCCCGCAAGACGGGGACACAACCCACACCATCTCCCCGGCCGGGCCGGGGAACATACCCCAAAGGAGGAAGTTGATGCGCACGCGCAAGATGACGGGTGTTCTCGCGGCGGCGGCCGTCGCCGCAATGGTGGCCCATGCCCCCGTTGCCGGGGCCCAGGGTCCTCAGGAGATCAATTTCGGCATCATCTCTACGGAGTCCAGCCAGGCCCTGAAGAAAGGGTTCGAGCCCTTTCTGGAGGATATGGCCAAGGCCATTGGGATGAAGGTGAACGCCTTTTTCGCCTCTGACTACGCAGGGGTGATCGAGGCCATGCGGTTCAACAAGGTGCATGTCGCGTGGTTCGGCAACAAATCGGCCATGGAGGCCGTGGACCGCGCCGGGGGGGAGGTCTTCGCCCAGACGGTGGACAAGGATGGCAATCCGGGATACTGGTCCCTGCTCATCACCCACAAGGACAGCGGCATCAAGACCCTCGACGACGTCATCAAGAACCCCGGCAAGTTCACCTTCGGCAACGGGGACCCCAACTCCACCTCGGGTTTTCTGGTCCCGTCCTACTACGTCTTTGCCGTGAATAAGATCGACCCCAAGACCCACTTCAAGCTCGTGCGCAACGCCAACCACGAGACCAATGCCCTGGCCGTGGTGAACCGGCAGGTGGATCTGGCCACCAACAACACCGAACAGATGAGCCTCCTGCAGGCCCGGTCCCCGGAGAAGGCAAATCAGGTCCACATCGTTTGGAAGTCCCCCCTCATCCCCAACGATCCTTTGGTCTGGCGCAAGGACCTCCCCGACGGCCTCAAGGCCAAGATCAAGACCTTCGTGTTGGACTACGGCGTCAAGGGACCCAACGTCGAGAGGGAGCGCCAGGTCCTGGCTGGCATGAGCGCCGGTTGGGCCCCATTCAAGGATTCGAGCGACGCCCAGCTTGTCCCCATTCGGCAGCTGACCCTGTTCAAGGACAGGACGAAGATCGAGTCGGATGAGCGCATGCCCGAGGCCGAGAAGAAGGCCAAGCTGGCCGAGATCGATGACAAGCTGGCCCAATTGCAGAAACAGATCACCTCGGCCAAGTGACGAGGATGACCAGCCCTCTTCCCGTCCGGTCCTGGATGACGGACCCATGGCCGTGACCTCCAGGGAAGCCAGACCCCTTCCTCCCCATCGTCGGGGATGGAGGGAAAGGGGGTCTTTCCGGGAATGCACCGCCGGTGAACGCTGAAGCGCAAGCGCCGAACCCGCGCATCCTGTCGGGTGTCGGTCCCAGGCGGACCCTGCTCCAGGCCCTGGCGTGGGGCATGTTCGCTGCCCTGCTCGTCTGGTCCTGGCGGGGGGCCGAGATGCGCCCCATGGCCCTCGTCCGGGACGCGGGCAACATGTGGCAGTTTGCCAGGGATTTCTTCCCGCCCAACTTCCACGACTGGCCGACCTACCTGCAGGAGATGGTCGTCACCGTGCAGATCGCCATCTGGGGGACCATCCTGGCGATCGTCGCCGCCGTCCCTTTGGGGCTCCTCTCCTCGGAAAACGTGGTCCCTCCGTGGGTGTACCAGCCTGTCCGGCGCCTCATGGACGCTGCCCGGGCCATCAACGAGATGGTTTTCGCCATGCTCTTCGTGGTGGCCGTGGGCCTGGGTCCCTTCGCGGGTGTCCTGGCCATCTTCGTTCACACCACCGGGATCCTGGCCAAGCTCTTCTCGGAGGCCGTGGAGGCCATCGACCCCCACCCGGTGGAGGGGATCCGGGCTACAGGCGCCAACGCCATGGAGGAGATCGTCTACGGCATCATCCCCCAGGTGCTGCCCCTGTGGATCTCATATTCCCTCTATCGCTTCGAGTCCAATGTGCGATCCGCTACTGTGGTTGGGATGGTGGGGGCCGGGGGCATCGGCGTGGTGCTCTGGGAGATCATTCGAGGGTTCTACTATGCGGAGACCTGTGCGGTCATGATCCTGGTGGTGGGCACCGTGAGCGTGCTGGACATGATCTCCGCCCAGATTCGAAAGCGGGTGATCTGACATGCCGTTGATCGGAAGCAAGATCGATGAGACGCGGGTGGACGGCGATCTGAACGCCTTACGGATGGATTTGGAAGCGTACAGGGATCTGGGTCTGGACGCCGTGGAGCTGCCCGTCCACGGCCTGGACGCCGTCAAGAACGGACGCCTCGATGAGCGCCGTACCCGGGAGGTGATCGCCATCCTGGACCAGTACGCCTTTGCGTACAGCGTCCATGCCCCCAACCCCCTCAACCTCATGGACACCGACGCCCAAGAACTCCACGTGTCCGTGTTCCGGGCCACCCTGGAGTTCGCAGCGCGGGTCAACGCCAGGATCGTGGTGTACCACGCGGGGCGATACATCCCCGAGGAGTGCTTCGCCGTCAGCGTCGATCGCAGAATGACGTGGCAGGAGAAGGAGAGGGCCCTGGAGTTGGAACGGGCGGGGTTGTCTCGACTTTCGGAGGACTTCTCGCAGATCATCCTGTGCGTGGAGAACGCCAGGCCGTACCTTCACCACAGTCCGTACTGCTACGGTGAGCGGCCGGAACTCCTCAGGCGGCAGATCGAGCGGATCGACCGGCCCAACGTCAGGATCAATCTGGATTTGGGGCATCTGTTCATGTCAGCCAATTTCTACCGCTTCGATCCAGCGGCGGCCGCCCGGGATCTGGCTCCGTGGATCGCCCACGCCCATGTCCATGACAACTTCGGCGGGGCGGTTCACCATCACGAGAAACAGCAGACTCACCAGATCCCCTTCGGACGGGGAGACGCCCACATGCCGGTGGGTTGGGGGGCCATCCCCTTGAAGGAGATCCTGGGGGCCTTTCTGCCGGGGTACGAGGGTATGCTCATGATGGAACTCCGGGGCCGATACTTCCGGGACACGGACGAATCCCGCGGCAACCTCGTGGGGCTGCTCTCGGAGCTGCGCAAGGACTGCGGAGCTGCGCGCGTCGCCCCTCTCCGGCGGGTGTCGTGAGCCGGCGGGCCGTTGCCAATAGGTGGGGCGATTCCCCCAGGCTGGGCCTAGCACCCACGATCCACCCCACCGCCAAGGTCCGCCAGAGCCGGCTCGGAGAATGGACCTATGTGGATGCCCACGTGGAGGTCGTGGAATCGTGCCTGGGAGACTACAGCTATGTCATGGAACACAGCTCCATGATCTATACCGAGGTCGGCAAGTTCTGCTCCATCGCCGCTTTCGCCCGAATCAATCCCGGCAACCACCCCACCTGGCGGCCCACGTCCCATCATATGACGTACCGCTGCCGCATGTACGGCCTGTGCGACCAGGATGAGGAGGACTTTTTCCAGTGGCGCCGGGAACACCCCGTGGTTGTGGGACACGACGTGTGGATCGGCCACGGCGCCGTCATCCTGCCGGGGGTGCACATCGGGAACGGGGCCGTCATCGGTGCGGGAAGCGTGCTCACCCGAGATGTGGCGCCATACGCGGTGGCGGTCGGGGTCCCGGCCCGTCCCATCAAGAAGCGGTTTCCCGCCGCCGTCGCCGAGCGCATCCAGGCCATGGCCTGGTGGGATTGGCCCCGGGAGACCATCGAGAAGCGCCTCCCCGATTTCCGAGACCTCGAGCTGTTCCTGGAGAAATACGGCTGACTCCGCCTGCCGCGACGCCGACTTCGACACGGCATGCCCTCGTGCAGCGCCCCGCCCCGAGACAGGAAGGGGGAAGCGCTCGCGGACCCCAAATCACCGTTTCCCCCGGGAATCAGGCCGACGCCATGGGCCACGGTCTTACCCCTTTGTGCGGGATGGAGGGCCCGCCCCGGGGCCTCGATGGAACGAGAGTCGACCCGCTCAAGATGCGGCAGCGGTGGCCCCGCCAGGTCACGGAGCTGCTCAGGAACGGGACGAACCAGAGGATGCCGATGATCAGGTCTTTGAGCGGGGCCAAGGTGTAATGCCATCCCTTGGCCTGGGCCCGGATCGTCCGGCCCAGATACGCGTCGCCCAAGACCTTGAGGAGGCTCGCGGCCCCGGCCAGCGAAAGGGTCGGAACGCTGGGGCCCAGGAGGAGTACGGGGAGCCACGCGAGGAACACGGGGTTGCCTAGGAGCTCGGAGAGGTACCGGGGGCCGCCGATCTTCCAGCGTATCTTGCCCCAGCGGGTGTGTCGATTGAAAAACCGCCGCAGGTCCCAATGCTCGTTGACGTTGTCGATCATGTGGGGTGACAGCACGATGCGCCTGCCCTGCTCGTGAAGACGCCTTCCCAGGACGTAGTCCTCCGCCAGCACGTCCTTGACCGCCTCCAGCCCGCCCAGCGCCTCCAAGTCACCACGGGTCATGAGCATGGACTTCCCGACAACGCAGGGCATATTGAGGAACCGATCCAGGAAGCAGACGCTCCCCATGACAAAGGAGTTGAGGTGGAGGTTCTCCAGATGGGACCCGAGGCTGCGCCCGTGGACGCCGCGGATGATGTTGCAAACCAGCCCCACCTTGGGGTCTGCCATGTGGCCAACGATCTCCCGCAGGTACGACGGCTCGACGGCTACGTTGCTGTCGCTGATGAGGATATGCTCGTATTGGGCCGCGCGGTAGGCGGGGATCAGGTTATTGACCTTGGGATTGAGGCCGGCTTCGCATCGCGCCACAACGATGGAGATCCGGCGCTCGGGGTGGCGTGCCATGACCATCCGGGCCACCTTGTGGGCCGGATCGTTGGCGTCCTGCAGGGAAAAGATGAGTTCGTACTGTGGGTACTCCAGCAGGCAAAAGCTCTCCAGGTTGTCGAAGAGGCGGTCGTCCAACCCCTTGAGCGGCTTGAGGATGGAGACGGGCGGGGCATGGCCCGTCCTGCCTTCCCCATCCTTGATGTCGGCGGGCCCCCCGTACAAGGCCTCAGGCCCCCCCGGGGGCCATGGATTCTTCCGCCCACCCCGTTGGACGGTGGCCCGGACGGCAAGGAGTTGAAGGCCGTACGTGACCATCCCCAGGACCGCCACCGCTGCCAAGACCCAGAATGCTTCCATGTCCCTCCTACCTCCTCCCTTCAGCCAGACCGCGAAGCCTCGTCTCTGAATAGGGTGATGGCCACCCCGTGGTTGCGTCGGATGCACTCCTTGATCGCCGTCACCTCCTTGTCGCAATTGAGGAGGGTCTTCCACGAGTAGAGGTGGCGGGGCTTGTGGAAGTCGCTGTTGGCGACGTAGGGGTACTTCTTGAGGCTGATGGCGTTGAACACGTCGTCCCGATTGGCGATCTCCCAGGCGTCGATGAACGGGGCATACCGCTCCCGGTTTCGCCAGAGAAACAGCGTGTCCTTGGCCGTGGCGTCCGACTGGTGGTGGGGATGGCAGGCCACGACCAGGGCGTCCTGGCGCCGGGCTTCCTCGAAGATCCGCTCGTAATCCAAGGAGGCCGAGACGAACGCCCGGACGTCCAGCAGGAGGAGATGGGCGGACCTCTCCGAGGAGAGGTAGTTCTTGCTGATCTCCAAGCCCGGGATGACGAGCATCTCGTATCGCTCCCATGCCCGCCGCGCCTCGGCCTGCACGCCTTGCAGATACTGGGGGAAATTCTCCCTGGTCACGCTGAGGTGGAGGAACCTTCCCAGCTTTCCGATGGCGTTGTCGCCGTTGACCACATGGTCAGTGATGGCGATGACGTCGAAACCAGCCTGTCCGAACAGGTCCACGGCGTATCTCATCTCCACGGCGCCGTCCGAGAAGGTGGTGTGGATGTGGAAGTCGCACAGAAGCATGTTGAAAGATATAGGCAGTCCCTGTGACAATGCCGTGACGGGGAGGCAATTGTGGCGTTACATCCGAGGGATGAAACTGTTTTCCTTCAACACGATGTGAACGGTGTCAGGACAACTTGCTGCGGCAGTTGAAGATCGACGTGCGGTCTCTGATGAGGTCAGCGTAGTAAGTCGCGGCAGGTGTCGGCTCCCGCTGGAGGGTGTCGAAGTCCACCCGGTACAGGCCGAATCGGGCATCCAAGCCGCGCAGCCACTCGTAATTGTCCATGAGGGACCAGTAGAAGTACCCGCGGATGTCCATGCCGCCCCTCAAGCATTTCTCCACCACATCGATGTGGCGCTTCATGAAGGCGCTCTTCCTGCGGCTGTCACGGGTGGCGATGCCGTTCTCCGTGATGATGATCGGGACCCCGAGCCGGGAGGCATACCGAAGGACCTTTTCCAGGCCGTGGGGGTGGATCTCCCAGCCCATGTCGGTGAGGCCCAGGCCCTCGAGGTCCCGGTGGCGCAGCTCCACCCCCAACCGCCGAAACGGATTGAACCGCAGGTGTAACCGGGTATAGTAGTTCACGCCCAAGAAATCCAGGCGACCCTTGACCGGGACGTCCATCCGCATCGGCCTGCGCAGCGGGTACTGAATCACCAACTCCCCCGTGGCGAAGGCGTCCAGGAGGGAGTGATTGTAGAAGTGCTTGGCCACCCGGCAGAGGCTGACGTCCAGGGGGTTCCATCGACTCCACGGGGCGATTGCCGCCATGTTATGGGCCACACTGACCTGAGCATGGGGGCAGCGGGCGTGGATCAGTTCGTACGCCATGCCGTGACAGATGAGGATGTTCCTCAGGGCCCTCACCGCCAGGTCCAGGTCCCGGATCCCCGGGGGCATGCAGCCCTCCAGATAGCCGCCGAGGAGCAGCACATACGGCTCGTTGAAGGTGATCCAGTAGCGAACCCCGGGCATGGTCGACAAGACCCGGTTCACGTACTCCAGGAATACGGGGATGCACCCGTCCTCGTGCCAGGGATGTCGCTCCAGGAACCAGATGGGGTGGGTGAAATGGTGAATGGTCACCATGGGCTCCACGTCTAGGTCCCTGAGGATCTGGATGATCTCCCCGTAGTGGTCCAGGGCCTCCTGGTCCCACGCCCCCGGGGTGGGTTGGATCCGGCTCCACTCGGTGGAGAACCGATAAGCGTTGACCCCCAGCTCCTTGAGGAGCTTCAGATCGTCCCGGAACAGCTTGTAGTGGTGCGCGATTTCCGGCCTGGCCCGAAGGGCGCAGTCCCAGTTGGTCCAGTCCGCGCAAGGGGCGCCCTCCAACTGGAAGGCGGATGTGGCCACCCCCCAAAGAAAACTGCCTCCCGTCGTGTCCTTCCCTTCCACACTCTCCTCCATGGGGGGCAAGCGCCCCGTGCGTACCCCCCCCGCAATTCAAGGATGCTAAGGCCAGGCTCCAACCCTGTCAACAGGGGAGGTGCGCGGGAAAGAGGCCGGACGGATGTCGGAGGACCCGGTGGCCGAAACGCCGGGTTTTCGTCACGGTCCCGTCACCTTGGGGTGGCACGATGGGCGTAAGCAAGTGGCAGCCCGGGGCCGTCAGAAGGACCAAGGCCCCCAGACACCCAAGACGAGGGGAAAGGAGGTGAGCGACCATGCAGACTGTTCATCACGACCGAAGCGGCGACCTGAGGCGGCTTCACGCCCGGCGGGATCGTCTGACCCGGCTGATCCTTCAACGGCGCCCCGAGCGCCCCGTTGAGGCGCGTCTTCGCCGTATGCTCGATGCGCTGGACATGGCCATCGAAGACGCCGCCCGCGCGGCGTACCGGCTCGACTGAGCCTCCGCAAGGCGCCCCGGCAAAGGACCCCGACTCTGCCCCGGCAGCGGTCCGGGGCCATGAAGGGCGCGTCGAGAAAAGGGCATGGAAACCTTACCCCCGATTCACCCCCCAAGCCAGTTTCTGATGCACAGTCTCGGTGAAGCGCGCCGCTACGGCATCGAGAAGCTCCACCAGGACGAGATCGTGGGCATCCTCGATGTCTTCCGGTTCGCCTCAGATGACCCCCTCTATCTCCAGAGCGGGATCGAGGTCAACGGAAAGATCCTCCCGCTCCTGGACCTTCGCTCCGCAGAGGGAGCCCTCTCCTACGACGAACGGGCCTGCATCATCCTCCTTGCGTCAACCCACGGTGAACCCGCCGGCATCGTCGGCCTGGTGGTTCAGACCATCGACGCCTGATCCTGGGACCTACCAAATCATCACCCTTTGACCCGTACTCCCATCCAGAACGCGTGACGGAGGCGTCTCGGTCCGGATGAATCTGCGTGGGACAAGGGGGATCAGGCCGGGCCCGCGGCAAAAAGTGGCCCAGCGTGGGGCATCCGCGGCAGTGGTCCGGCCGCGGCCTGCCACGCGCGCGGGGGGGGGGAGATTTGTGCAACTCAAGACCGCTGCCAACTGCTCAGATCTCCCCTTCGAGGATCTCCTCCGCCGCGTTGATGACCAAGTTGTCGAAGGTCACGGTGATGGATGCCCTCGTCCTGACGGCGGTCGTCTTGGGCGTGAAATTGCGCACCAGGAACGCCAATCGGAACCGATCCTCGACAAGTCGGTGGGTATCCAACTCCGTCCATTGGGACCCTCCCGCCTTCCTGTAGAGCCCTGTCACCCTAGGGCCGGCCTTGATCAGGCGAAGGGACCCGTCGAAATCCGTGATCGTGACGGGTTGGGATGCACTGCGACTCCCCTGTGACGCAGCG
Organism: uncultured Desulfarculaceae bacterium; assembly: GCA_964514105.1. Taxonomy (GTDB): domain Bacteria; phylum Desulfobacterota; class Desulfocorpusculales; order Desulfocorpusculum; family Desulfocorpusculum; genus CAZEPJ01. The sequence goes on from CAZEPJ010000003.1 coordinate 77,196, forward strand.
ATGAACGAGATGGCGGCGTCGGGGCTCCGGGCCAATCTGGCCAATTGGATCGCGGCATGGGGGATCTCTCGTTGCTCCTGCCTTTGCCGCCGACCATGAAAAGAACGATCTGGTTCATGTCCTGCACGCCCCCGTTGGGCAGGTCCTGCGTCTGCCCGTGGCCCTCCAAGAAGATGACCACCCGGTCCTCCGCGCCACCTCCCAGGGAAACTCGAAGCCCAGCAGCGTCAGGATCCGCCTCTGGGTGGCCTCCCTGTCCAGCAGGGTGATGACCTCGTGAAAACCCGACGCCTCCAGCCGTCTCTGGATGGCCTTGGCGAAGCAATCCGCGGCCCGGTCGGACTCTCCCTTGTTGCGGTGCCAGTTGCCCGCTCGTTCGTGCGGCCGGATGAACCCCGGGCACGGATCCATGGCCTGGGACAAGAGCCGGACGGTTTCCTGTTCCCTTTGGAGGACCTTCCCCAAGGAGAACCGGGACTGGGCCCGCTCACGGTCCGTGGCCCCCAGGGCCCCGGATGTGCCCAACAACGGGAGCAGCGCCATGAGGATCCTCCACAGTCCTTCGACCGTGGCCTTGATGATGCCTCCCATGACCCTACCCCCTTGGAACCCATCAGAGACACGCAGCGACCACGCGCGACTATGGGAGATAGATCCTGCTCTCGGGCTCCAGGGCCCCTTCGAGGCCCACCTCGCTGCCCCGCGCGTCCCGGGGGCGGTGGAGGTCGTCCACCCGGTCCAGAAGGCCGGCCCCGAGCAACGCATGTCTGACGGTCATCCCCGGCAGGATTTCCACAGGCCTGTCGTTGACGTAGACCGTCATGGTCAGGGGACCTCCGTGATCCGTCCTTCGACGCGGGGGCTCAGGCGCCCCATCTCCCGCATCCGCTCGATGACCACGTCCCTCAACCACCGCCCGGCATCGTTGTACACGAGCCGCTCCCCCTGCATGGCCCCCCCGACCACCGCGTAGTCCCTGGATGCGGCCATGGCTTCTCCGAAGGCCCTGTACCCGTCCCCCCCGGCGGCCAGGAAGTCGTTGGTGGCCACCGTGTACTCTCGCTGCAGATCAAGAGGTCGGCCCCCCACCAGGACCTCCCGCACACGCTGGCCGCGGGGGGCGGACCGGCTGAACGTGAAGGCCAGGCCCGACACCTGGGGAAACCGGCCCGCCCCCTCCTGCACGCCCGAGACCCCGTGCTCCAGAGCGGCCCGGATCTGCCGGCCCGTGAGCCGGAACGCCACAATATAGTTGTCGAATGGGAGGGCCGCGTACACGTGTTTCGCCGACACATCCCCCTGCCGGATGCTCGTCCGGATCCCGCCCCCGTTGATAATCGTCGCATCCGCCCCCGAGACCGTCCGCATGATGTCGGCCACCAGGTTGCCGAAATTGGTCTCCCGCTCCCGCACCCGTTCCCCGTCCAGGTCCACCAGGGCCTGGGCCACGGGCTGGCTCAAGGCTGCGTCCACCCGGCCGGTGAAGCCCGCGACCAATGCCTGAATGGACGGATCGGCCGGGGCAAGCCCCGGTTTGATCGCCTCCAGGCGGCCCTCGTGGCGCACCACGCGCCCGTTCTCCACGGTCAGATCCAAGACCCCCAGGGCCTTGCCGTGCTCCCAGGCCTGGACGATGAGGGTGCGGCCCACCGCCACGGGATGCTCCAGCCGCGTGTGGGAATGCCCGCCGACGATGACGTCCACTCCGGGGACCGCCGCCGCCAGCACCCGGTCCGCCTGGTAGCCGCAGTGAGACAGGACCACCACCAGGTCCGCCTGGTCCCTCAATGCCCGGACCTGCCACCGGAGGGCCTCCAGCGCCGGTCGGAAGGTCAACCCCGCAACGTTCCTGGGATGGGTGGCCACGGGGGTGTCCTGGGTCACCACGCCCACCACAGCCACCCGCGCCCCCTGCACCTCCCAGATCACATACGGCCGCAGCCCCCCTACCCCATCGACGTTGGCCCCCAGGACCGGGAAGCGCGCCTGGGCGATCCGCCGGCGCAGGGCCTCCCGGCCGAAGTCGAACTCGTGATTGCCCACGACCATGGCGTCGAACCCCATGGCGTTCATGAGCGCCACCACCGATTCGCCCTGGAAGAGGTTGGCCCAGTTGTGTCCCTGGATCATGTCCCCGGCCGCCAGGAGAAGCGACGCCTTCTCCAGACGCAGGGCATGGGCCCGGGCGGCCAGGAACGCCGCCCCTCCAACCGTCTCCTCGGCCCCCAACGGCTGGTGGGGTTCGGCGAATCCGTGGAAGTCGTTGACATGCAGGATCCGGATCTCCACCGGCCCCGCCGGGGCCGACCCGGCCAGGACCAGGGCGAGGAGCAACCCCGCGATGCACGAAACCATGCGCCTCATGCCGCCCCCGTTTCCCTCTCCCCACCCCCTGAACGGTCGACCGTCAGGCGGCCGGCAGAGATCGGCCCTTTCTTGACACCTGCCCACTATAGCAAGTATCTTCCAGCACGGAAAGGAACGAGGAGCTGACCCATGAATGCCAAGGACCGTGCGGTCGTCATCCGTGAAGCCACGGAGGAGGACCTTCCACAAATCCTGGCCCTGTACGCCCAGCCCGGCGTGGACGACGGCCGTGTCCTGTCCCTGGGGGAGGCGAGGCGCATCCGGGCCCGCATGGGACAATACCCCGACTACCGGCTCTACGCGGCGGTGTTGGATGAACGGGTCGTAGGGACCTTCGCCCTCCTCATCATGGACAACCTGGCACACCTCGGCGCCCCATCAGCCATCCTGGAGGACGTCATGGTCCACCCGGACAGCCAGGGCCGGGGCATCGGCCGGGCCATGGTCCGGTACGCCATGGCGCGGAGCCGCGAGGCCGGCTGTTATAAGCTCCTGCTCTCCAGCAACCTCAAGCGGGAGCGGGCCCATGGCTTTTACGAGAAATTGGGCTTCCGCAAGCACGGCTTCTCCTTCGCAGTGGATTTCCCCGTGGGCGCCTCCAAGGGGGGAAGATCCGGTTGAAAGGGATCGAGCTGCGCCCCGCAAGCCATTCCTTTTTCGCGGCGGGCAGCCGGGTGCCCCGTGTCGCATAGGCCGGGGCATGGCCCGGCGGGCCTCTCCAAGAGGCCTCGAAGGACGCATGGGGTGAAGACGGCCATCGCCCTGTTGGGTGTGCTCGTCGTGTGCGCCATCGTCCTGGCTTGGGGCCTGCTCCCGAGGCTCAGGCCCCGCTTCGACGGCCGCAACGCCTTTGCCCATCTGGCTGCCCAGTGCGCCTTCGGCCCCAGGGTCCCGGGCAGCGATGCCCACAGGCAGTGCCTGGAGTATTTGGAGGCGGAGCTCAGGCGCCACTGCCACAGGGTCTCCCGGCATACCTTCTCGTACACGACCCGGAGGCAGCCGCCCCGGTCCGTTCAGGGAACCAACCTCGTGGCCTCGATCCTGCCGGTCACCGGCAGCCGCCCCCCCATCCTCCTGTGCGCCCACTGGGACAGCCGGCCCTGGGCGGACCGGGACCCCGACCCCGCCCGTCGCACCCAGCCGGTGCCGGGGGCCAACGACGGGGCCTCGGGGGTGGCCGTGCTCCTGGAGGCGGCCCGGGTCCTCAGGGCGAACCCTTCGGATGTGGGGGTGGACATCGTCCTGTTCGATCTGGAGGACATGGGGGACGAAGGCGCGGAGCGAGACCCCCACAACCGGGACCCCTTCTGCATCGGCTCCGAACGGTTCCTCGCCGACAATCCCTCGTACCGCCCCGCCTTCGGCATCCTCGTGGATATGGTGGGAGACCGGGCCCTTCGGATCCCCAAGGAGGGATTCTCCGTTCAGCACGCCCCCCACGTGGTGGAGATGGTCTGGCGGGCCGCCCGGCGGGTCGGGGCCTCGGCCTTCGTGGAGGAGCGGGGGGGGGCCATCCTGGACGACCACGTCCCCTTTCTCAAGCGGGGCATCCCGGTGGTGGATCTCATCGACTTCGACTACCCCCACTGGCACACCACGGGGGACACACCGGACAGGTGCGCCCCCGAGAGCCTCCAGCAGGTGGGAGACGTCCTGCTTCGGGTCATCCGCGACCACGGGCAAAGGTGAAGCCTCTGCCTACGACTTCTTCCCTGTCTTCTCCTCGTACACCGACATCAGGAAGATGGTGGCCAGGGGCTGGGTGAAGAGGGACCCCAGCAGGACGGAGCTGCCCACGGCCGAGATGAAGGTGAAGATCACCGCCACCACGATATGCTCCGAGATGCTTCCCCGCGTGGCCATGGCGTAGCTCTCCTTGACGGCGTCCACCAGGCCCAGCCGCCGGTCCGTCATGAGCGGGAGCATGTACAGGCAGCAGAAGATCAGGGCCGCGACCATGGCGATGCCGGGGACGATCAGGAGGGAGAACCCGATGAGCAGGGCCACGAACACGGCGATGCCGAACAGGAGCAGGGGGAAGAAAAGCCGCATCTCGGAGAAGAGGTCCCCGATCCGGGGCTCCCGCTGCTCGCGAAGCATGAGCAGAATGGACTGGGTGTATCCCGCCGCCATGACCGGCACCAGGATGCCCAGGGTCACCACGCCCAGGACCAGCATCACCAAGGTGTTGATGACCAGCGGGACGATCTGTTTCAGGGTCATTTCCCACGCGGTGGAAAGGTGCTGCTTGAAGTCCATGGCGATCACCTCCCGGAGGTAGGGTTGGATCTGTGGGGAAGGTAGGGGAACGCCCCGCACCTGTCAAGCGATTTCTGCGCCACCCCGCCCCCGCGAAACGACCTTTGGCCGGCGCCGCCGCAGGGGGGCTCGTGGCGACCCCTTATGGCGCGTTCGCGACTGCGGTATACTCGGTCCGTCCCGGGGCATCTCGCATCGGGTTCGGACTTCATCCGCGGAGCGGCCAGGCCATGCCCAGAGCCAACATCCATACCCTGGACATCTCCGGAGACACCGGAGGGGATGTCGCCGTTGCCGTCTCGGGCCGGATGGCATTGGGCAACCTCCAGCCCCTCCTGACCGACCTGTTGGGCATCCTGGAGGAGAGACGCCCGGCTCGGCTCCGGGTGGACCTGGCGGGAGTCACGTTTCTGGACAGCTCCGGGGCCATGGTCCTCAAGCTCCTGGAGCAGCGGGCCCGGGAGCGGGCCGCGCAGGTGGCGTTCGTCAACTTGTCCGGGGCGGCCAGGGCGCTCCTGGGGCTGATGGACGAAGAGGCCCTGCGCGCCGCGCCCCTCATCCCCCCCAAGGCCCCCGAGGGCTTCATCGAGAAAGTGGGAGGAGAGAGCCTCAAGCTCCTGGAAGACGCAGTGCATGTCCTGACCTTTGTGGGAGAACTGCTGCGGGCCCTGTGCCACGCATTGCGCCACCCCCGCTCGGTCCGATGGCGCGACGTGCTTCTCTACATGGAGCGAACGGGGGTGGACGGGTTGCCCATCGTGGGGCTCATCAGCTTTCTCATGGGCCTCATCATGGCGTTCATGTCCTCCCTGCAGCTCAAGCAGTTCGGGGCCAACATCTACGTGGCCTCTCTGGTGGCCCTGGCCATGATCCGGGAGCTGGGGCCCATTATCACGGCCATCCTGGTGGCCGGCCGATCCGGGTCGGCCTTCGCGGCCGAGATCGGGACCATGAAGGTCAACGAGGAGGTGGACGCCCTGGTGGCCATGGGCTTTGATCCCACGCGATTCCTGGCCGTCCCCAAGGTCCTGGCAGCCATGGCCACGGTGCCCCTGCTCACCGTGTTCGCGGACGTCTTCGCCATCCTGGGGGGATTGGTGGTGGGCGTGGCGGGTCTGGACCTGACTCTGTACACGTACATTCAGCAGACCCTGGACGCCCTGAGGCTCTTCGACATCGTCTCGAGCCTCATCAAGTCCGTGGTCTTCGCCATGCTCATTTCGGGCATCGGGTGCCAGCGCGGTTTTCAGGTGCGGGGGGGAGCCCAGGCCGTGGGCATGGCCACCACCTCGGCCGTGGTCGCCGCCATGTTCCTCATCATCGTGGCGGACTCGGCCTTCGCGGTCTTGCTGTATTATATCTGAAGGGGTATCGCGGAGCCGAGAGGACGTGGGGCGTGCACGCCGAACATGGACAACCCGTCATAGTGGTGGAGGGGCTCACGGCCCGGTACGGGGAGGAGACCATCCTGGAGGGGGTGAGCCTCCAGGTGTCTCGGGGAGAGATCCTGGTGATCCTCGGGGGAAGCGGCTGCGGTAAGTCCACCCTGCTCAAGCACATGATCGGCCTTCACAAGCCGCATGCAGGCAGGGTACTGATCTGCGGCCGGGACATTGCTGGCGACGACGAGGCCGTGCTCGCCGAGGTGCGAAGGGGGTTGGGTGTGCTCTTCCAGTCCGGGGCCCTGTTCGGCTCCATGACCCTGGCAGAAAACGTGGCCTTGCCTCTCCAGGAATACACCGATTTGCCCCAGCCCACCATCGACCTGGTGGTGCGCATGAAACTGGGGCTGGTGGATCTGGCGGGCTACGAGAACCACTTCCCATCGGAGCTCTCGGGGGGGATGAGGAAGCGGGCCGCCCTGGCCCGGGCCATGGCCCTGGACCCCGCCATCCTCTTCTTCGACGAGCCTTCGGCGGGGCTGGATCCCGTGACGGCGGCGGAGTTGGATCGGCTCATCAACCGCATCAACCAAGGGCTCGGCACCACCATGGTGGTCGTCACCCACGAGCTGGCGTCCATCTTCAACATCGCCCATCGGGTGATCATGCTGGACAAGCGCGCCAGGGGGATCATCGCCGAGGGGGACCCCCGAGAACTTCGGGAGCACGCCACGGACCCGCGGGTCACCAACTTCTTCCAGCGAAAGCCTGAGGAGTGAGGCACGGGGGAGCGCCCATGGCCAGCAAGGCGTCCAACTTCAAGGTCGGGCTCTTCGTCACTGCGGGGTCTGTGGTGGCCGTGGCAGCCATCGTGTGGCTGGGGGCGTCCAAGTACTTCGAGAAGGCCTCCACGTTCGTCACGTACTTCAACGAGTCCGTCCAAGGCCTGCAGGTGGACTCCAATGTCAAGTATCTGGGCGTGGAGGTGGGCCGCGTGGCCAAGATCCGGGTGGCCCCGGACTACCGGCTCATCGAGGTCGTCATGAAGATCGATTTCCCAGGGGCCGTGGACGAGAACATCGTGGCCCAGCTGAAGACGGCGGGCATCACGGGGATCGTCTTCGTGGAGCTCGATCGCAGGTCCCCGGATGAGCCTGACCTCTCCCCGCCCCTGGACTTCACCTCCGACTACCCTGTGATACCGTCCCGCCCCTCGGAGCTCAGCCAGCTGCTCACCTCCCTCGGCGACGTGGTGGCGGGCATCAAGCAGGTGGACTTCAAGGGGATCTCCCAGCAGCTGCAGGCCTCCATCCAGGTGACCGAGAGCTTGATCCGGCACGTGGACGAACTGGTGGGTCAGATGGACCCCAAGGGGATCTCCGATCAGGTGAAATCCACCCTCCTGGCGGCGGAGACCCTCCTGGGGGGCAAGCAGACCGGCGCCATCTTGGGTCGGTTGGAGGCGGCCGCGGTCCATCTGGAGAGCGCCACAAGCCGGGTGGACAGGGCCGTGGGCGACCGTCGGATCGAGGGGGTCCTGGCTGAGACCCAGGGGGTCCTCAAGGAAGTCAGGGACTTCGTATCGGACCTCCATGCCCAGGTCAGGCAGATTGACCTGGCCCAGACCACCAACCGGGCCACCCGGCTCATCGAGGACGTGGAGCGGCGCACCCAGGCCACGGTATCCGAGATCCAGGCCACCAGCGAGAGCCTTCGAAGGGCCTCCGAGAGCCTCGAGCAGCTCCTGGATCGCCTGAGCGCCAGCCCATCGGACCTCATCTTCAGCAGGCCGCCCACCCCCGGCGGAAGGCGGCCGTAGGGGAAGAGAATGAGAGGCAGATCGCCAAGACCCCCAAAGCGGCCAGCAGTAGTGCGGGGGGCATCCCGTTCCAGGGGCCGCGCTGCGGCCGCCTGCCTGGCCCTTCTGCTCGGCCTGGGGGGCTGCCTCGGAGGGGGGCGGCCCGCCCCCCTGATCAGGCAGTTGACCCTCGATTACCCACCCCCGGCCATGACAGACCTTCCATCCCTGGGCCAGACCGTCCGGGTGGGGCGCCTTGCCGTGACCCAGGCCTACAACGCCCCCAACATGTTTTACCGCGCCGAGCCGTTTCGGCTGGAGTCGTACGACCAGCACCGGTGGCGGGTGACCCCCGGAGATCTGGTTACGGACTTCCTGCTCCGCGACCTGAGAAGCGCAGGTCTCTTTCGGGCCGTCTTCTCGTACCGAGACGCCGAGGGCGCCCGGTTCGTCGTGGAGGGGGGCGTCGAGGAGTTCCTGGAAGTGGACGGGAGCGACGGCCCCCGAGCGGTCCTGGGCCTCCACGTGACCCTCTTGGACACAAGCCAGCAGGAGGTGACCCGCCGCGTGGTGTTCCAGCGGGGCTACCGGGCGGAGGAGCCCCTGTCCGACAGGACGGCCCCTGCCCTGGCCCAGGGCATGAGCCGGGCCATGGAGGGCCTCTCCCGCCGAATCCTGCGGGATTTGCACGAGGCCGCGGCGCCCCTGGCCAGGTGAGGGCCGCCCGCGATGGGACAACCGTCCATACCCTGGTGGAACAGGGCCTTCGTCAGGTTCTGGGCCTTCGGAAAGCAACCTTCAAGGGCGAGGGTCTCCAACCCGGGGTGTCCGGTGCCTCCTGGGAGGGAATCCGGCAGATGGCGCACGATGACGTCCACCCATCCAAGTGTGGAAAGCGGGTACAGGGCCCCCCGCGGCGCCGCTGGATGAAGCCTGGGCCCACAGTTGCCCCCTTTGACCTTTGGCCGCCCTCCTTCCCGGTGGGCAAAGAACACCCATGCCCACTTTCGGGCCATCAAGCGTGAGCGTCCGCACGCAGGAGGACCTTTCCCTCCTCGTTGGGCCCCTCCAGGAGCTCGAAGGCCGCCTGGGCCTGGTCCAGGGGGAACTCCCGGGTGAGGAGGGTCTCGGCGGGGACCATCCCCCTGGCCATCCAGTCCAGGGCCGTGTCGTACTCGGCCGCGCAGCCGTACGATCCCCGGATCTCCACCTCCTTAACGTTCCAGATCACGGGCAGGAAGGCGGCCGGCTCCATGCAGACCCCCAGGACCAGGATCTGGCCCGCCTTCTTCACGTAGTTGACGGCCGCGGTGAGGGTCGCAGGGATGCCCACGCACTCGAAGACCACCTCGGGCCCGACGCCGTCCATAAGGTCGTGGAAGACAAAGGGGGAGAGCCCGTTGGGATCATGGGCCGAGACCGCACCCAGGGCCAACGCCCGTTGGCGCTTGGCGGCCACAGGGTCCGTGGCGTGGACGGCCCCGGCCCCGCAGAGGAACAGGACCAGCACGGTGAGGAGCCCGATGGTCCCGCACCCCAGGACCACGGCCCGGTCCCCCGGCCGCATGCGGCTCAGCCGCACCCCATGGATGGCCACCCCCAGCGGTTCGATGAGAGGGGCGTCCCGCAGGCTCACCCCGGGAGGGAGGCGCCTGAGGGATGAGGCGTCCACCAGCACGTATTCCGCCATGGCCCCGGGCCGGAGGCCCAGTCCGTAGCCCCGAGCGATGATCTGGTCGCAGAGCTGGAAGTCTCCCCTGAGGCACCAGCGGCATCGGCCGCACGGGGTCCCGGGATACGCGGTCACTGGGTCTTCCTCCCGCCATCCCTCCACCCCGGGCCCCACCTCGGCAACGACGCCCGAGAACTCGTGTCCCAGGGTATTGGGGTTGGGCAGCCCCTGCTGGAAGTAGTGGATGTCCGAGCCGCAGATCCCGCAATAGTGGACCCGGACGAGCAGCTCGCCGGCCGTGGGCCTTGGGCGGGGCAGTTCTCGGATCTCCATGACCCGCCTCGCCGTGAGCATCGTTGCCTTCATGGTCTCGGCCATGGTCCCTCACCCCCTCCGCCGCCTCCCCAGCGCCTCGCCTCCTCCTGGCCGCTGCGCTCTGTGCTGCCCCTCCGCGCGTCTCCCGATCCCCCGGTCATCCCCTCATCTCTCGCATCCCTCGAGCCAGACCCCATTGAGCAGGTCCAGGAGGGGCGGGGTGAGGTTGGCCGTGGCGTCCAGGTACACGTCCAGGACCGCCGGCTTGCCCGACGCCGCGGCCCGTTCCAGGGCCGGACGAATCTCCTGGGGCTCCGTGACCCGCTCCCCGTGGCAGCCCATGGCCCGGGCCATGAGGTCGTATCTGGCGTCCGTGAAGTCCACAGCGCAGAAGCGCTCCGCGAAGGCCTTGGCCTGGCCCGCCTTGATCATGCCCCAGGCCCGGTCGTTCCCGATGACGTCGATGACGGGAAGTCCCAGGCGGGCGGCGGTCTCCAGTTCGTGGCAGGAGAACATGAAGGACCCGTCTCCGTGGAGCACCACCACGGGCCGATCCGGGAAGGCCATCTTGGCCCCCAGGGCAAAGGGCAGCCCCACGCCCAGGTGTCCGGTATGGTGGGCCGCCAGAAGCTGCCTGGGCCCACCCACCCGCGTGCCCATGGCCGACCAGACGGCCATGTTTCCCCCGTCCACGGCCAGGATGGTCTCCGGCCCGAAGAAGCGGCGCACCTCGCCCACGAGGCGCAGGGGGTGAATGGGCGTGGCCTCGGATGCCAGGGCGGGCTCCAGGGCCTTGACGGCGTCCCGCTCCTGGGCCTTGCAGCGTTTGGCCCAATCCGAGGAGGCTCTGGCGGGGGTCAGGGCCCTCACTGCCTCCAGGAGCTGACCCAGGACCTCCCGGGCGTCCCCCACCAGGGCCAGGTCCACGGGGCGGTTGAGGCCGATGCTCGCGGGGTCCACATCGATCTGGATGACCTTCTGGACCTCGGGCGAACCCCACAAGGGCGGTCGACCCCAGAAGTCCAGCTCCCAGAACGTGGTCCCCACGGCCATCACCAGGTCTCCGCCCATGTTGGCGAACAGCCCCCCGCCCCCCACGGCGATGAGACCCAGTTCATGCTCCTCGGACAGAACCCCGCGGGCCGAGATGGTCGGGCTCACGGGGATCTGGAGGTGCTCGGCCAGGGCCCGCAGGGGCTCCCACGCCCCCCCTCGGAGGACACCCAGGCCGGGGTGAAGCACGGGCCGCTCGGCCTTGACGAGCGCTTTGGCTGCCTGCTCCACCAGGGCCGGAGGCGCCGCAGGCCCCTGCACGGGGCGGTACCGGGCCGGAGGGAGAATCCCGAGATCGCCCTCCTCCCGCGTCTCGAACAGGACGTCCACCGGGATGTCCAGGTGGACGGGGCCCGGCCGGCCCGAGGTGGCCGTGCGGAAGGCCCGCTGGACCAGCTCGGGGATGCGCTCCCAGCCATGGATCACGGCGTTCCACTTGGTGATGGGGGCCAGGAGGTGGAGCTGATCCAGTTGCTGCTGAGACCCCCTGAAGGGGTAGGATCGCAGGGTGTGGATCTGAGGCGTGATGACCACCATGGGGACACTGTCCGCCTGGGCCACCCAGACGCCCGGCACCAGGTTCACGGCCCCCGGCCCCACGGTGCCCGCGCAGACCGCGGGCTCCCCGGTCACCCGTGCCCAGGCATCCGCCATGTGCGCCGCCGCGGACTCGTGGCGGGTCATGACGTATTCCATCCCCCCGGGCTTGCCCAGCCGGGCGATGGCGTCTATCATGGGGAGCAGTTGCCCCCCCGGGATGCCGAAGACCCGCCGCACCCCCTCGTTGAGCAGGCACCGCACCAAGGCCTCCCCCCCCGTGATCCGACCCATGCGCACCCCCCCTATCGCGCCGCGTCCATGGCCTCCTGGATTCGGGCCGCCCACTGGTCGGCCACGGCCCGGACCGTCTGCTCCTCCACCTGGGGGGTGGATCGCAGCAGGGCCAGGGCCTCCTCCTCCTTCATCCCGAGTTCCTGGGCCACGAGGAAGGGGTCCAGTTCCTCGCCCACCAGGGCGCGGGAGCACACGGCGGTCGCGCCGATGAACTCGTCTCCGTCGAACAGGGGGATCACCATCTTGCACAGCCCGATCTGACAGAGGTCCACCTGGGGCCGCCGACTGCGCTCGGCCTGCTTCATCATCACCTGGCTGGTCTGACCGCAGACGAAGGAGAGGCTCGTCTCCCTGGCGCGCACGCGCCGGCAGATCTCGGGGTAGTCCCCTGCGTGCAGGAGGATCTTCCCGTCCCGGTCCACCAGAGTGGCCGCCATCCCAAGCTCCGATGAAAGACGGATCAGGATCTCTCGCCACGTTCTCTCGTCCGCCAGATCCAAAGGCGTTCGCGCCGCCACCGAAACCTCCTCATGGTTTGGAAGGGTCCCAACGGGTCATGGGTGGCGCCTCATGGGGAAGCCATGAGGCGTACCCGCTCTGGGCGGTCCAAGCATACGAGGGTTCACCGGGGGTAGTCAAGCAACAGGGCGGCGGGTCATCCCACCCGAGACCCTCACTCCTGAAACAGGTCCACCGGTCCGCCGCCCGCCGCCACCACGGGCGGGGTCGGCCGCTCGTTGACGTGGAGACGGAACACGTCGGGGCGGGCATAATGGCCCACCACATCGAAGTCGTACTTGCCGCGGGTGATATCGGCCATGTCGAGATCCGCGGTGAGGATGCACGGTCCCTCGAAGTTGGGACCCGCGAGGACCTTTCCGAAGGGATCCACGATTCCACTGCCCCCGCGCATGATCACTGCAGCGGGGTCGTTTCCCTGGATGGCGTCGTAGTCTTCGGGACAGTCCGCCCGGCGCAGATACTGGCAGCAGGTAAGGACAAAGCATCGCCCCTCCAGGGCGATGGTCTGCATGGTGGGGAGCCAGGTATCTCGGTCATCCGCCGTGGGGGCGCAGTATAGCTGAATCCCCTTGGCATACATGGCCATGCGCATCATGGGCATGTAGTTCTCCCAGCAGATCACCGCCCCCACCCTCCCCAACGGGGTGTCGAACACGGGCATGGTGGACCCGTCTCCGTAGCCCCAGATTAGGCGCTCCATGGCCGTGGGCATGAGCTTGCGGTGCTTTCCCAGGAGCCGGCCGCCCGGCGAGAAGAACAGCACCGTGCAGTACAGGGTACCGCCTCCTCGCTCGATGACCCCGATGACCAGGTGAATCGAGGCGTCCTTGGCCGCATCGGCCAGGGCGTCCGTGGCCGGGCCCGGGACCTCCACGGCGCTGTCAAAGTAGCGCCGGAAATCCTCCCGCCCTCGGGGGAGCCGGAGCCCCACCCGGGCCCCGAAGTCGAGCCCTTTGGGGTACGCCGAGACAAAGGCCTCTGGAAACAGCACGAGCCCGGCCCCCTGCCGCGCGGCTTCGCCTGCCAGATGGGCCACCTTCTCGAGGGTCGCCTCCCGGTTGAAGACAACCGGCGCGTCCTGCACCACCGCCACCCTGACCGTCTGGTCCATATCCCTCCCTCCGAACTCGCTCCCTTGGGTTCTCGCCGGGACACGCGCCCCGGGCGGCTCCGGGACGCGGGCGGGCATCGGAAACCCCGGGATTCACCCGAACCGCCGCAGGACGATCTCCTCCAGCCGCCGTTTGGGCACGTGGTGCACGCCTTCCGGATCCCGGTAGTACTTGATGTCCTGTCCCGGCTCCATGTCGTCGACTACCACCTGCTCCGCAGGCCTTCCCAAGGCCACGACCAGCAGGATCTCGTACCGCTCGGGGATCTCCAGGATTCGCCGGAGCGCCTCCCGGTTGATGGTGGCGATCATGCACCCCCCGAAACCCCGCTCCACGGCCCCCAGGAGGATGTTCTGGCACGCGATTCCGTGGTCCACGCCGGCGCTCTTGGAGATCTCCGTGTCGAGAAGGACCACGATGTAGGCCGTGGGACGCTCCCCATCGGCCGGCCCCGGCCAGCCCTTGAGGTAGGCCGCCCAGCCCAGTGTGGGGAAGATGGCCTGATTGGTCCCGGGGTCACAAGACAGGATGTACTTGAGCGGCTGGAGGTTGGCGCCGCTGGCCGAGAGCCTGGCCAGCCCCACGAGTTCGTCCAGGAGCTCCCCTGGCACCCGGTGGATCTGGTCGAATCGCCGGTAGCTCCGCGTCCTGCCGATGAGTTCCTTGAGCACGCACACCTCCTCCCCCGGGTCGGTTTCCCCTTTGCCCGGGTCCGTCGTGTCGTCGGCCAGCCTATCAAACCCGCAGCGGGTGGACAAGGGCGCAATACCACCTCCCGACGGGGCGGCAAGAGGTGGGCATCCGATCTCCAATGTGCTACACATATAGGGTAAAGGAGGAGGAGGATGCAGCTTGCGCCGGAGCTCCTGATCGCCATGATCACGGAACATCCCTGGGGGGTGCCTGTCCGGGATATGGAGGCCCTCTTGGCCCTGGGAGAGGCCGGCGTGGAGCCCATCATCCGGTTCCTGGGCGAGGATGGGGCGGCATCGGGAGGGGACAAGGATCTCCTCTGGCCACTGGTGGTCCTGGGGGAGATGAGAGACCCGCGGGCCGTCCCCACGTTACTGGCGCTCCTGGGGCGGACCGCCGATGGGGAGCTGTCCGTGGCAGCTGCCGAGGCTCTGGCCAAGCTGGGCCGGCCAGCTGTGGCCCCCCTTCGCCGTCTCCTGGATGGGGACGCGGCGCCGGAGACCCGCATCCTAGCCTATGGGGCATTGGCCGGCATGGATTTGCCCGAGGCGTGGGAGATCCTGGCGGAGGCGCTGGAGGCGGACCCCGAGGTGGATTTTGCCGTGGCCCGATGCCTGGCCGAGCGAAACCTGCCTGACGACGTGACCCGGGTTCACCGCGTCTATTGCACGGCGGAGCCGTGGAAGCGGCCGGCCTTGGAGGCGACCCTGGCGGGCATGCTGTCGGGTCAGCCGGCGTGGCCGGTGGCCCGCCGCGACTGGCGGCTTCGCTACCGGAGAGAGCCCCGCCAGGACCTCCGGATCCCCGTGGCCTGGCTGGAGGTGATGCTCCTGACCTGGCAGTCCCGCCGGGATATTCCTGCCGCCGGCGGACATCCGGCCCGAACCCTGGAGGATCTGCGCCGCCGGGAGACTTCAGACCCCCGGGACCACAACGCGTGTCCGGATTGCGGAGAGCCCTTCCGAAGCCCCACGGGCATCCGGCTTTGCAGCGAGGTGGAGGAAGACCTCATCGCCTTCCAGTTGGAGCGAGTGCGTGGCTGGGTACGGGATCGTTGGGAGGACATCCACGAGGTGCTGGACGAACTGGACCATCAGGAGATGGAGGCACTCCAATGGCCCGAGGCGGATGATCAAGGGCGGGCGCAGAAGATGGAGGCCCTGGACAGCATCGAGCTGCTCAAGGACACCCTGTGCTGGATGGTGGAGGAGGGCCTGGACGGCCTCTCCAAGGGCGAGGGGCGGCTCTGGACAGCGCTCCAGCGCGCCCGATCCAGAAAACGCGCATAGGAGGTGCCCGCGATGCCCATCTACGAATACGAGGCGGCGGATGCCGCGCCGGGATGCAGGCAGTGCTCAGAGGGATTCGAGGTCCTGCAGGCCCTGTCCGATCTCCCCCTGTGCCACTGTCCGTCCTGCGGCGGCCCCGTCCACCGCAGGATCTCCCTGGTGCGGGTAGTGGTGCCCGGTGGGGCGTCGGGCAGGGATCCGGTGGAGCAGGAGGTGGCGGGCTACGAGCGGCAGGGCATGTGGAGCCACGCCGCGGAGCTGGCGGACAAGGTGAGCGAGAAGCCCGAGCGCGCCCACCTCAAGGAGCGGGCTATGGAGAACTACAAACGGGCCGGGTACGATGTCTGATGGCGGGGTCGGCGGGCCTGATCCTCGGATCAGGCCCATGGGCGAGGAGGAGTGATCATGGCGGAGAAGATCCCCACGCGCGAGGAGGCCTGGGCCCTCCTGACCGAGTTCAACCAGGGCGAGAGCCTCATCAAACACGCCCTGTGCGTCGAAGGGGTCATGCGCTACATGGCACGCAAGCGGGGCCAGGACGAGGAGAAATGGGGCATCATCGGGTTGATCCACGACCTGGATTACGAGCGATTTCCGGACCAGCATTGCCGCAAGACGCCGGAGATCCTCGAACAGCGGGGTTGGCCGCCGGATTACATCCGCGCCGTGGTCTCCCACGGCTGGGGGCTTTGCGCCGACGTGGAGCCCGTCAGCGACATGGAGAAGATCCTGTACGCCATCGACGAACTCACGGGGTTGGTCACGGCGGCGGCCCTGGTGAGGCCGTCCCGGAGCGTCCTGGACATGGCCCCCAAGTCGGTGAAGAAGAAATGGAAGGACAAGGCCTTCGCCGCCGGGGTCAACCGTGCGGTCATCGAGAAGGGTGCCGCCATGCTCGGCATGGACACGGGGCAGCTCATCGAGGACACCATCATGGGCATGCGGGAGGTGGCCGACGCCGTCGGCCTGCGGGGGACCCCCGGGGCCGGCGGGGAGGGCTAGCGCAGGGGCCCCCGCAAGGGGCGGAGCCGGGCTCGGCGCATGGCCGCCTCAGGCGGGCCTGGATTGGAGGATCTCCCAGACCGCCAGGAGCTGGTCCTCGATGCGCTCCCTGGGGAAGTTGGACGGATCGCTCAGGTCGGCCTCCAGATTGACCAGGCGAACCCCTTGGGCCCCCAGGCGGTCCTTGATGACCTGCAGGGCCCCGTTGGATTGACGGCAGGGCAGGTGCCCGAAGTGCAGGGCCGCGTCCACGCGGTACTGCCGGGCCAGCGCGGCGGCCGTCTCCGCCCGACGCTCCACCGGGCCCATGAAGGGGTTGGACAGCATGCGGCGGGCGATGGCCGCAAGGGGGCTGCCCTCGTCCACGGGTTCCCAGTAGCAGTGGCTGAACTCTTCCATGACGATGCGGCCCCCCCGCGCCTCCAGGAACGGGAAGATGGAGACGTCGTACGTGGGGCTGGCCATGAGCCATAGAAACCGCAGGGTCTCGGCTGGGACGGCCCCCTCCCTCTGCGCCGCGAGGAACTCCTGCTCCAGCCGCCTGTAGATCTCCTCGGCCGCGGGGGTGCCGTACAGCAGGCTCCCCATGAAGCTGAACGAGAACCCCCGGTTGCCGGGAAGGAGGGGCGAGGGCGTCCCCTTTCGCAGCTCGTTGAAGCGACTCATGGCCGCGGTCATATCTTTAAAGGCCCGGAGGGGCCCCGCCAGGAGCCCCTGATCCGCAGGCATCCCGGCCAGGTCGGCCAGCCGCGCGTAGATCTCCCTCAGCTGGGACTCCAGGTACGCCCTGGCCGCCGGGGTATCCTCCATGGGCATGTCCACAAGGAGGTACTCCACGCCGTACCGCTCGGCCATGAATTCATTGACCTTGGCCTTGCCGTCGCAGTAGTGGGAGCTGCTCACGAGGAGATCGGGTCGGGGCAACTGGTCCAGGAGGGCCGCGCCCAGGGCCAGCCGATGCACCGTGCACGTGTCCTGAGGCACGGCCGCACGGTCCGCGGCCCGCAGGAGGGAGGCCGACTGGTTGGCCGCTGACAGCAGGCCGGCATAGATCTCGAAGTCCACCGGGATGAGCCCCAGGGCCGCGATGAGCTCCATGGGAAACACGTACGCCGTGGTCCATACAACGGGCGCCCGGCGCTCGAAGGCCCGAACCCCCTGACGGGACACCTCGCTCAAGAGCAAGCCCCAGGCCGACCCACCCGCGGCCTCGCTGCGCCGGTGTGTCTGGTGGATGAGCCGCAGGATCCGCTCAAAGGTGGGGGTCCGGCCGCTGCGCCCCGAAACGGAATGGTCTGTACTCATGACGCGCATCCCTGAATCCACGGGCCGGGGCGCTACACCCACGGCTCCTGGAGCATCTCGGCGAAGGCCTCGATCCTCACCCGCAACGGCCCCAGGCTTCCCTCCACATAGTCGTTCTCCAGGATGAGCAGGGGGATCCCCTTCTTTTCGAGGTGGGGCTTGAGCAGGGGAAGGTCCAGTCCGCTCTGGTCGCAGCACTTGAGCTGAACAGCGATGACTCCCTGGACGCCGGCCTCCGCCATGACACGGTCCAGACGGGCCATCCGGAGGCCGTACCCCTTCATCCTCGGGCACGGCCACTTGGTGAGGTACCGTTGGGCCAGGGCCTGGAAGGGGTCGCGGTCCTCGGCCACGTCCCCGTCGAAATGCCTGGCGCCCATGCACTCGTCCTCGACCACCAGGTTGAGCCCGGCCCCCTCCATGAGCCCGATGAGGCCGGGCTGGTCCAGCATGGTGGAGGTGAGCAGGACCCTGGGCCCTTCCCCGAGGGTGGGCCTCCCGGCCATGAGAACCGATCGCTCCCGGGCCACGGCGCGGAGCATGGACTCGGTGGGATCGGCCAGCCACCGGCGGACCCAGTCATGGACCCGGCTGTACGGGAGGCGTCCCGGCTCCCGTCGCTGGGCCTCGAAGACCTCCCGGAAGAAGGCCCGGAAGCGATTCATCCCCGCGATGGCCTCCCAGAGGTTGTCAGCAAGGACGGGGCGGGGGCCCTCCTGGCTCAGGTCGTGGGCCCACGCTGCCAGGACCTGGGCAAAATGGGCCACGGCCGACGGCGACGAGTTCTTGGGAAGGTCCAGGAGATGCAGGCGGCCGGGGAGGTACGCCTTCCAGAGGTCGTGCAGCCGGAGCAGGGCGTCGCAGCAATGGACAAAGGCCAGGGCCCGGGGAGGAGCCTCGGATCCAGCGGCGAAACGCTGGAAGACGGCCCGCACAAACGGGCACAGGAGATGATAGATCCGCGGATCCTGCCTTCTGGAAAGGGCTTCTGCGCCCGAAAGCCTCACCGGCAGATATCCTGCGGCCAGGGCGATCTCCACCGGGGTGTAGGAACAGAACCACCCCAGGGCGGGCCGCTCCGCTGGCAACGCGGTGGAAAACGACTCTCTTCCCGTGAAGGCATGTGGGCTCATGGGGGCCCCCGGGCAGCCCACCGGAAATCCGGTCGGGCGTGTCTCGTGGCATACGAGATCTTATCACGGAAGGGACCAATTGGTAACCGAGCTCGGGCGTGGTGCCCCCCGGCCGGGCAGCCCATCTCCGATCCGTGCAATGGATGCCGTGACGCTGGGCGGCATGGGGGCTGCCGAGGAACGGCACCCGGAGGCTCGATTCAGGGTTTGGTTGACCCCAAATGCCCGTGGGAGGACGTCTTAAGCCTTGGCATGCAAGTTGCATGACCCGTCAACAAGACCTGATGTCGGGGGGTGCAGCCCGGGACCCCCGGAAGAGGGAGGAGGTTTCATGGCCGCAATGGGCGCGCGTTCCGCAAGAGGCATCCTGTTCTGTCTGCTGGGGACCATGGTCTTGCTGGGGACCCTCGTGACCGCAACCCTGCTGGGCCCCCCCGCGGTCCTGGCTCAGGCCCCTACCAAGGAGCTCGAGCTGAGGCTGGAGGTCCTGCGGGAGGAGATCGCCCGCCAGGGGCTGAGCTTCGAGGTGGCATACAGCCCGGCCATGGACTACGCCATCGAGGAGATCTGCGGCCTCAGGGAGCCCCCGGACTGGCGACAGAAGGCGTTGATCCTTGAGCCCACGCCCCTCAAGGCGTTGCCCACCCGCTTCGACTGGCGAGACCTCAACGGGACCACGCCGGTTCGCAACCAGGGAGGGTGCGGCTCCTGCTGGGCCTTCGCCACGGTGGGAGTCCTGGAGAGCCTTGTCCAGATCCAAGAGGGAACCACCGAGGATCTCTCCGAGCAGTACCTGGTGTCCTGCAACAACGACGGGTGGGACTGCGGCGGCGGATGGTTCGCCCATGACTATCACGGCTGGGACTACGTGGCCGGGGAGACGGGGCCCGGGGCCGTGCGGGAGGCGTCCTTCCCGTATCAGGCCAGGGACCTGCCCTGCAACCCGCCCCACCCGCACCCGTACCGCATCGAGTCCTGGGCCACCCTCTCCTGGGGTGTTCCCCCGGTGGAATCCATCAAACAGGCCATCTACCAGCACGGGCCCGTGGCCGCCGCCGTGGCCGTAGGCTCGGGCTTTCAGGCATACCGAAGCGGGATCTTCGACCTGGACGAATCGTCCCGGGGGATCAATCACGCCATCGTGCTGGTGGGGTGGGACGACAACTACTGCGCGGACGGCAAATGCGCGGGGGTCTGGATCCTCCGCAACAGCTGGGGCAGCGGATGGGGCGTGGGGGGGTATATGTACATCAAGTACGGCACCTCCCAGGTGGGCTATGCGGCCAATTACGTCGTGTTCCAGGCCACTCCCTCGGCCAAGGTGGCCCCGTCCGAGGGAACCGTGGGCAGCCGGGTGCGGGTGACGGGCTCGGGCTTCGGCGACGCCAAGCCCAAGCTCTATCTGGAGTACTTCAACGCGGCCAAAGGAACCACGGTCAAGCGATTCTTCACCCCCCTGGAGTGGAGTCCCACCTCCATCCTGGCCGCGTGGCAGGCCAAGCTGGGCGCCGGGACGTACGGCATGCACCTCCAGCCCACATCTCCCGAGGGGGCCGCCCCCCTGGACCTGGGCCCCTTCACCATCGCCTCTCCCATCATCGCGGAGGTGCTGCCCGCCGCCGGGACGGCCGGGGATGTGATCACTGTCCTGGGTCGATACTTCTCCACGGCCAAGAAGACCCTCTCCCTGCAAAACCCCGTGACCCTCAAGGCCAAGAAGATCAAGGGAGGCACCTGGTTCATGGATCCCGAGACGGGTGACAGCAGCGTCCAGTTCGTGGTGCCCGCCAGGCCGCCCGGCCAGTACAACCTGACCATCCGGAACCGGGTCGGGACCGCATCCATCCCCTTCACCGTGCAGTGAGCTCGCAGCGGTCGGGGGGTCCCTGGATCCCTCGACCGCGCCCCGTCACGAGGCCCCTCGCTCCTTCACGAAACCGTCCGCCAACCGCCGAAGCGCGTCTCGCTCCCCGGCCAAGACCCAGGAGGCCGCGTCATCCAGCATCCCGCGGTCCCGGGGGTCGCACGAGGCCAGCACCCGCTCGGCCTCCGGGGGAAGGGGCGGGGGAAAGACCCCCTGCGATGGCTTCAGGGCGCAAAAGGGGATCCAACCGCCCCGGAGCCTCGCCACGGGCCCGCGGGCAAAGGGACCTGCGGGCATCCCCCAACGGGCCGTGTGCAGCCGGAACAGGGCCGACAGGAGGAGGACCACGCACAGGAGGATCTGGAGGAATTCCTCGTCCGGCAGGCCGTCCCCAGGCCCGGCACCCCCCCGTTGTCGTGCCAGGCGGCCGACTCCCCAGCGGGCCCGGCCCATCTCGAGGAGGCAAAGGCATCGGCCCATGGCCCGGCAGCACCCCTCCTGGGGGCTCTGGAGGGACGCGATGCGCTGGAGCAGGCCGTCGATCAGGGCGCGCAACCGGTCCCCCCGGGACAGGGCGGCCAGTTGAGGAGCATCCCTGCCAATGAGGGCGGCCACCGCATCGGCCCGGGACTTCCCGCCCGGGGTCGGCCCCCATGTGCCCCGGATCCGACGGGCCGCCTGCCGGCGCCGCCTGATCCGCGCCCGTTCCGCGGCCAGGACGGCGGCCCGAAAGAAATAGAGGGCGGCCCCGCCCATGACAAGGACGCCCAGCGCGCGGGTGGCATCCGGACGCGAGGCGCTCAGTTCCCCGGCCAGGAGCAGCACCCACAGGACCCATCCTGCCCAGTAGATCCATCGCCACAGCCGGCCGTCTCGGCCGGCCAAACGCTCCCACGATCCCATGGCGGACTCCGGCAACCCCTGGGGCTCGGCCCCACAGGCCCTCCACGGGCCCATTCTAATTCCCCGGGGCGGCCCTGGCCAGACTCCTCCATCTTGCCTTTTCCCCCCATGCAAACCCTGCTAACATGGGGACGGTTTCGGCCGCATCGGCTCCGCGAGTGGGCCATGAACCCCGCTTCCCCAATCCGCACCCTGTACCTCCTGTCGGCCGCCGTCTGGGTGGCCATGACCGCAATGGGGATCATCTGGCCCCTCATGCCGGTCTACGCCCAGGAGATGGGGGCCACGGGCCTCGAACTGGGTTTGATCATCTCCGCATTCCCCCTGGCGCGCATCGTGTTCCAGCCCTTCGTGGGTCGCATCTCGGATACGCGGGGCCGAAAGCCCATACTCTGCTGGGGGTTGGTCCTGTTCGCCGCCGTATCCATCCTCTACGTCCTGGCTTCGCGGGTGGCGGAACTCATGGGGGTGCGCTTCCTTCACGGGGCGGCTTCGGTGCTGGTGGTCCCGGTGGCCATGGCCATGACCGGGGACATGGCCCCATCGGACCGGGCCGGGCTGTACATGGGCACCCTCAACATGGCGGTCATGCTGGGATTCGGGATCGGGCCCGCACTGGGCGGCTTCATCCATCAGTACCTGGGCATGCAGGCGGCGTTTCTCGCCATGGGCGCCCTGACCCTCCTGACCCTCGGGGGGGTGGCGGCCATGGTCCCCTCGGACGCCGACCTGGGGTTCGCGCCCCGGGGCCGCCCCCCCCTCCCCTTGCGGTCCCTCCTCGCACACCCCGTGGTCCGGGGACTGTGCCTCCTGCGCTTCGCCAGTGCCATCGGCCAGGGCTGCGTGTATGCCTTCTTGCCGCTCATGGCCCCGGACATGGGGTTGACGAGCGCCCAGGTGGGCCTCCTGCTGGGGGTCAACATCCTTCTGGTCGCCTTCCTGCAGCGACCCTTGGGCGCCCTGGCGGACCGAGGCAACCTTATTCTCCAGATCCTCCTGGGGACGGGGGTCACGGCCCTGGCCATCACCGCCATGCCGCTGGCCGGCGGCTTCCCGGGCCTCCTGGCCCTCAATGCCCTCATGGGCGCCGGCGGGGGCGTGGCCATGCCCGCCGGCTTGGCCCTGTCCGCCCGACTCGGGCGCTCCATGGGCATGGGGACCATCATCGGCCTGACGGAGACGGGGTACAGCATGGGGATGATCGCATCGCCCATCGTGGCCGGCGGCATCATGGACCTGTGGGGTCTGCCCAGTGTGTTCATGGCAGGAGGGGGCATCACCCTGGCGGGCGCAGCGGGGGTCTTCCTGTACCTGAGGGGAGGCCCGGCCCCCGCGCCTTGAGCCGGGGGAACAGGCCTCCATGGGGTCGCCCGGGGGCCCCCGGGCGTTGGCCCTGGGGACGGCGATCCTCGCACACGAAGGGCGATCCTAGAGGTCGAAGGACGTGATGGGGGTCACGTTCACGTGGACCTCCCGGACGCCCGGCACCCCGGCCACGATGCCCTCCAAGTCCCTGACCAGTGCCGCTTCCTGGGATTCGTGGGCCCTGGTGGCCACCCGAACCAGACCATCTTGGGCCGTGACCTCCACGTCGGGCTTGAGGTCGATGAGGGCCGCCCGGACATCGGCGGCCAGGGAGAGGTCCTCCAGCATCATCTGGGACTCGGGGGTGGTTCGAAACTGCCGGAGCCGGACCGTCTGGCAGATGAGATCTGCGGCATCCGCCACCGTGAGCTTGCCCACATGGATCACCAGGTCGTACAGGCTGGGGTCCGTTGTATCGATGTCGTACATGTGCCGGCTCCACTTGCGGCGCTCCTCGTCGATCCGCCTGACGAACCGCCCCGCCTCCCTCCTGGAGACCTGATCCCGTTCCATGACGATCCGGATCCGCTCTTCCAGATCCGCAATGATGCGTACCTTGAGCACGTGGGGCACCCCCTGGACGAAGAAATGACCCGCCATGCCGTGGTAGACCACATTGTCCCGGAGGAAGTGCCGGAGGAGGGCCGCCTGGACGTAGGCCACGTACTTCTCCTTTGCGTAGCGGACCCGATCCAGGAAGGTCGGGGCGGCCTCGATGGCCCGGACGAGTTCCATTTCCGGGATGCGGTACCGGTCCGATGCCTCGGAGAGGACCTCCCGGGCAAGGCACTCGTAGCCCAACCGCCTGCACACCTTCTCGGCCACTTCCTTGCCGTGGCTGTGCGACCCCCGGGAAACGGTGACGATGGACATGGGGCAGCCCCCCTGGAATCCGAAATCCGAGGCCGCGATTCCCCTTCGGGCTCCGCGGGAGGATCCTAGCAGAGGGCCCAGGCCGATTCAAGGCCGGGGCTCCTGGGGCTCGGGTTGGGACAGGGGGTTGGTGGGGTCTCCTTCAGCGAGCATCCGGGTCAAGACCTCCTGCTCGGCGGGACCCGGGAGAAGGCCGTTCAACTGGGCCCGCATGACCACCTCCCCCCGCTGATTGGTGAAGGTCGCCTTGGCCGAGGAGCGGCCGCGCGGGTCCACCTCCACGATGGTCATCTCGCACGTCACCGTGTCGCCCACGAACACGGGTTTGAGGAACCGGAACTCCATGGCGCTGGCGAGCCAGGCCAGCTGCCCCCCGGGCTCGCAGATCATGCTGCCCACCAGGAGGCCGTGGCAGATGAGACCCGCCATGCCCTTGACGGCCGCGAAGCGGGGCTCGAAGTGGACCGGGTTGTAGTCCCGGGTGATCCAGCCGAAGGCCTCCACGTCCTCCCGGGTGAAGGTCCGGCTGAACCGCACGGTGAACCCCGGACCCACGGCGCCCCGGGCCGCGGCCTGCCGCCACGGGCCGAGGGCGCCCCGGGGCGGGGCGTTCGCCTTTGCGCCGCGCCTCCGCGTCATATTGACTCTCTCAGCGCCCTCTTGAGCACCTTGCCGGTCCCGGTCCGCGGGAGGGCATCCACGAAGGCATAGGCCTTGGGGCACTTGAACTTGGCCAGCCTGGCCCGGCAGTGCTCCTGGAGATCCTCCACCGCCGGAGGGGGTCCCGGCGCAGGGACCACGAAGGCCTTGAGGGCCTCCCCCCAGCGCGGGTCTGGCACCCCCACCACCGCCGCCTCCTGCACCCCGGGGTGCTCGTGGAGCACCTCCTCCACCTCCCGGGGGTACACGTTCTCCCCCCCGCTGATGACCATGTCCTTCTTGCGATCCACGATGAACAGGTACCCCTCGGCATCCACGCGGCCCAGGTCCCCCGTGTGCAGCCATCCCCCGCGCAAGGCCTCCGCGGTCTCCTCCGGGAGGTTCCAGTACCCCCGCATGACGTTGGGTCCGCGGACCAGGACCTCCCCGACGGCGCCGGGAGGCACATCTCGGTCCTGTTCGTCGACCACCCGGATCTCCACGTATGCATGGGGCAGTCCCACGCAGGCGTGCTTGCGCAGGAAATCCCGGCCCGGCAGGACGGTGCAGTACGAGGTGGCCTCGGTCAGCCCGTACGAGTCCACCACCTGGACGTGGGGGAAGCGGCGCGCCAGGCGCTCCTTGAGGGCCTGGGGGATAATGGTGGCGCCCGTGTTGAAGGCCCTGAGGGGGCTCAGGTCGAAGCGCCCCGGGTCCGGCACATCCAGGAGGGCCGTAAGCATGGGGGGCACCGCCGGTATCCGGGTGATCCCTTCCCGGGCCACCAAGCCGAGGAGTTCCTCGGGGTCGAAGCGGGGCCTCAGGACGATCTTGCCCCCCAACAGGGCTGCGGCGAAGAACCCCCCGATGGCGGCCCCGTGGAACAGGGGGAGGCCGTAAAAGACCGCATCGTCCCCGGAGAATCCGCCGCTCACCTGGCCGTTGACGGCGTTCCACATGACATTGGAATTGGTGATCACGGCGCCCTTGGGCCTGCCCGTCGTCCCCGAGGTGTAGAGGATGTACAGGTCGTCCTCCCCCCCCAGCTCCGCCGGAGGATGCTCCCCCCCGCCTTTGGCCAGGAGATCCTCCCAGGAACCAAGTCCCTCCGGGGCGGCACCCACGCACACCAGATCGCGCAGGTGGGGGAGCTGGGTGCGAATCGCCGCCATGCGAGATGCGAAGGCTTCCTCGCAGATCACCGCGGAGGCCCCGCTGTCCCCGAGGATATGGGCCCATTCAGGATCCGCCAGGCGGGTGTTGAGGGGGACCAGGACGGCCCCCAGCCTGAAGACGGCCAGGTACGAGACGATGAGCTCGGACCGGTTGGTCATGAGGGTGGCCACCCGGGCGCCCTTTCTCACCCCGAGCGATGCCAGCCCCGCCGCCGCCGCGCACACCAGATCCCGCAGGCGCCCATAGTCCATGGACCCCTCGGGCCCGACCAGGGCCGGGCGGCCCCGGTATTTCCTCGCGTTTCGATCCACCAGGTGGGCCGCGTGCCCGGGGTTCATCTCAGGAGCTCCTTGGCGATGATCATCTTTTGGATCTCCGACGTGCCGCCGCCGATCTCCACCAGCTTGGCGTCCCGCAGGTACCGCTGGACCGGGTACTCCCGCATGTAGCCGTACCCGCCGAAGATCTGCACCGCGTCCAGGGCGGCCCGGGTGGCCATGATGGAGGCATAGTACTTGGCGATGGATGCCTCCTTGGTCATGCGCCTCCCGCGCTCCACCCACGGAAACAGGCCGTAGGTGTAGGTGCGTGTGATCTCCAGGCGGGTCGCCATCTCGGCCAGCATGTTCCGGACGAGCTGGTACTCGGCGATGGGCCTTCCGAACTGCTGCCGCGCCTTGGCATATCGCACCGATGCGTCCAGGCAGGCCTGGGCGATGCCGATGCTCGTATTGGCCCCCAGGATGCGCTCCAGGTCCAGGGTCTCGAACATGGTGGAGAACCCGTGCCCTTCCCGCCCCAGTACCTGGTCGTGCTCGACCCGCACGTCCTCCAGGAAGACCTGTCCCGTGGGGGAGCACCGCATGCCCAGCTTGCGCATGGGGGGGCCCGTGGAGAGGCCCTCCATGCCGCGCTCCAGGATGAACAGGGTTGCGCCCGAGACCCCCGCGGTCCCCTGTTCCCGCGAGACCACGATGAGGAATCGGGCCAGGGGCGCGTTGGTGATGAAGGTCTTGGAGCCGCTGAGAACGAAGGTCGCCCCGTCCCGCCGATGGCGGGTGCGTATGGACAGGGCGTCGGACCCGGCCTCAGGCTCGGTGAGACACCAGCAGCCCAAGGCCTCCCCGGAGACGACCGGCGGTATGTAGCGCCGCTTCTGATCCTCGGTGCCGTACTTGGCGATGAAGTAACAGAAGTTGTTGGTGCAGATGTTCACGGACATGCCGAAGCCGGCGGCCATGCGGCAGAGCTCCTCCTTGATGATCCCGTTGGTGAGGAGGTCCGCCCCGCCGCCCCCGTACTCCTCGGGGATGATCGAGCCGATGAAGCCCACCTCGCCGGCCTTGCGGTACACCTCCATGGGGAAGCGCTCCGCCTCATCGATCTCCTCGGCGATGGGGCCCAACTCGGCTTCCGCGAACCGGCGCGCCGATTCACGCACCATCCTGTGGGGCTCGGAAAGAAGAAGGTCCATTGGGTCCATCCATGATCGAATCAGGATCGCCTCTGCGGGATCGAGCCGCCGCCGTCGCGGGCCGGGGCAACCCGGTCCCGGGCGGCCCCCGGGCTTTTCCATCAGGGCCTGCCGTAGCGCTCCCGCAGCTCCTTCTTGAGCAGCTTGCCCCCGAAGGTCCCCTTGGGCAGCGCCTCCACGAAGACCACGGAGGTGGGCTTCTTGTGGGGGGCCAGGTGCTCCCGGCACAGGGCCATGATCTCCTCGGCCGACACCGTCCCTCCCGCCCGACGGACCACCACGGCCCGCACGCTCTCCCCCCATTTCTCGTGGGGCACCCCGATGACCGCCGCCTCCATCACATCCGGATGCCGCGAGATGATCTCCTCCACTTCCCGGGAGTAGACGTTGAGGCCACCGCTCTTGATCATGTCCTTGAGCCGGTCCACCACGTACAGGTAGCCCCGCTCGTCGTACCGCCCCATGTCTCCCGTGTGCAGCCATCCCCCCCGCAGGGCGGCGCGGGTCTCCCGGGGGTTGCGGAAATACCCCCGCATGACGGTGGGGCCGCGCACCTGGATCTCTCCCACATCCCCCGGACGCAGGGGCTCGTCGGTGTGGGGGTCCGCGATGCGCACCTCGGTGCACATGTACGGTCTGCCCACGCTGCTCCAATGGCAGGGGGTGTCCCACGGCTTCAGGACGGTCACGGCCGGAGAGGCCTCGGTGAGGGCGTACGAGCCGTACATGAGACCCCGGGGGAAGAGGAGGCCCTCGATCTCCCTGCGGAGATCGGGATCCAGCGGGTCATGGGTGTGGAGCCAGCGCTTCATGGAGGAGGTGTCGTACGGGCGGGCCCGCTGCACCTCCAGGAGCATGCGCCAGATGGTGCTGTTGCCCACGATGAACGTGGTGCGCTCCTTCTGCACCATGGCCAGATAGCGCTCGGCGTCGAACCCGCTGCTCCCCATGAACGTGCCCCCCGCATACATGAAGGCCAGGAACCGGCTCAGGGCCGCGGCGTGATACATCTGCATGGGATAATACGTGATGTCCTCGGGGGCGGGGCAGTGGTTCTCCGTGGTCACGCAGATGATGTTCCACAGGAGGCTCCGGTGGGTGAGGACGGCCCCTTTGGGGGTCCCCGTGGTCCCCCCCGTGAACAGTATGAAGGCGGCGTCCCGCTCCCGCACGGCGGACCGGGGTTCCTGGGGGCTTCCCCCGGCCAGGAGTTCCGCCTCGTGCCGTGCGAACTCCGGCACATCCCCCCCGAAGCCCAGGGCCCCCTGGATCCACGGGGCCCCCCGGAGGAGCGCCTCCGCCACGGCGGCATGGTCCGCATGAAACACCAACGCCCTGGGCCGCGTGAGCCGCACCTGGCGCTCCAGCTCGGCGAGGGTCCCGCGGCCGTCCAGGGCAACGGTGACCACGCCCAACTTGAGATGGGCCAGGTAGAACGTCATGAGCCCCAGGGCGTTGTGAGACAGCGTGGCCACCCGGTCCCCCCTGCCGAGCCCCAGGGCGTCCAGGCCGTGGGCCAGTCGATTCACCCGCTCGTTGAGGGCCCGGTACGTCAGGCGGCCCGAATCGTCCACCACGGCCGTCTTCTCCGGGTACTTGGCCGCGCTTCGGGCGAAGGCCCCTCCCAGGGTCATCTCCAAGGCGTCATCCTCCTGCCGCGGGCCGGGGCATGGGCAGGATCGAGCGGGCCTCATCCACGGTGGCCACCTCCATCCCCAGCTCGCGGATGATGCGCACGGCCTTTTCCACCAGCTCGGCGTTGCTGCGGGCCAGGACCCCTTTGCTGAGATAGATGTTGTCCTCAAAGCCCACGCGAAGGTTGCCCCCCATGAGAATGCCCATGGTGCCCAGCATGAACTGGTGGCGCCCCACGCCGATGACCTGCCACGTGTCCCCTGCGGGGAGCGCCTCGACCAGGGCCAGGAGGTTCTTGGGCGTTGCGGGGATGCCTCCCACCACCCCCATGACGAAGCTGTTGTGGTACGGGGGGGGGGCGAGGCCGGGCTTTCGCACCCAGACCTCCACGTTCTGGATCATGGACAGATCGTATATCTCGAACTCCGGCATGACGCCCAGCTCGGTCATGCGCCGGGCGTACATCTCCAGGACCTCGGGGGGGTTGGGAAATACCTTGCGCCCGAAGTTCATGGAGCCCGAGTTGAGCGAGGCGGAGTCCGGGCGCAGCTCTTCCACGGGGCGTAGCCGGTCCTCGTAGCTCAACCCCAGGCTCGTGGCGCCCCCGCCGGTGGTGATCTGGGTGATGATGGGGCAGCGGGATCGGATCCCGTCGAGATACGCCCGGAATACCTCCAGGGTGGCCGTGGGCCGCCCCGTCTCCGGATCCCTGGCGTGGAGGTGGACCACGGCGGCCCCGGCATCGTACGACCGGAGCGTCTCCTCCACGACCTCCCGGGCGCTCACTGGCAGGTACGGGGTGTCGGCCCGGGTGGGGACGCTCCCCGTGGGCGCGACGGTGATGATGACCTTGCGGCTCATGACGTCACTTCCTCCTTGCCCCCATGGACTGTCACGGGAGACCCGTGATGAATCTGCCAAGCCATCCGTTCCGCGCCCCTCACGTTCCGATCATCTTCTGGGGCAGGTACAGCACCAACTGGGGAAACACGATGCAGAGGATCAGGCACAGGCCCTGGAGCACCACGAAGGGGATGATGGAGCGGTAGATGTCGTCCATGGTGATCTCCTTGGGCACCACGCCCTTCATGATGAAGAGATTGAACCCGAAGGGCGGGGTCAGATAGGCCATCTCCATGTTGACGGTGAACAGCACCCCGAACCAGACCGGGTCGAAGCCCAGGGTCGTCACGATGGGAACGAAGACGGGGGTGGTGAGCATGATGATCCCCGCCGGGTCCAGGAACATGCCCAGGAGGAAATAGCTCCCCTGCATGCCCGCCAGGATGACCCACCTGGACACCGGGAGCCTGGCAATGGCCTCCTTGATCACGTCCGAGAAGCCCACATACGCCAGCAGGTGGGTGAAGCAGACGGCCCCGATCATGATCCAGAGGACCATGGCCGTCAGGCTCGTGGTGGAGGCCAGCGCCTGCCGGAACTTCTTCCATGTCAGGCCCCGGTACACCAGGGCGCAGATCAGGGCGCCGAAGGCGCCGATCCCTGCGGCCTCGGTGGGGGTGGCCACCCCCGTGTAGATGACCCCCAGCACCACCAGGATGAGGATCGTGGGGAGGACGAGCCCCTTGAGGGTGATGAGCTTCTCCTTCCATGAATAGCGCTCCTGGATGGGGGGGCCCAGGCCGGGGTCGATGAGGCAGCGGACGAAGATGTACAGGCAGAAGATGAGCGCCAGCAGGATGCCGGGGATCATCCCGCCCATGAAGAGCTGCCCGATGGACACCTCGGCCATGGAGCCGTAGATGATCATGATCACGCTGGGCGGGATGAGGATCCCCAGGGCCCCCCCCGCCGAGATCGTCCCCACCGCGATCTCCTTCTGGTATCCCCGCTTGAGCATGGAGGGAAGGGCGATGAGTCCCATGCTCACGGTGGCCACGGAACTGATCCCGGCCATGGCGGCGAAGATGGCGCAGATGATCACCGTCCCGATGGCCAGGCCCCCGCGCAATGCGCCCATCCAGCGATACACGCCTTCGTAAAGCTGTTCGGCCAGCCCCGAGTGCTGCAGCAGGTTGGACATGAGCACGAAAAGGGGCACGGCGATGATGATGTAATTGGTCACCTCTGCGTACGCGGTCTTGGGGATCATGTACAGGCCCGCGGGGCCCCACGTGAGGAGGGTCCCGCCGATGGCGACCCCCGCCAGGGCAAAGGCGATGGGGACCCCCAGGATGAGCAGGAGGCTCATGACGCCGAACGCCAGGAGGCTCAGGGTCCACGTGTCCATGGCGCGCCTCCCCCTTGGGTCAGTGGCCCGCCGGCCGGGGCCCGATTTGCGCGGCTCGACCCCTCAGGAACAGGACGTTCTCCATGAGCTTGGCCAGCCCCTGGAGCCCCAGCAGGATCCCCCCCAGCGGCACCAGGGCCATGGAGGGAAACAGGGGAAACTCCAGAAGGGTCATGGACCGCTTTCCCTTGCGGAGGGCGTCCAGGGCGAACTCGGTCCCGTGCCACACCAGGATGGTGCAAAGGACCAGCAGGACGGCCACCGTGAGGATCTCCACCCCGGCCTGGGCCCTGGGGGGGAATCGCCGGTGCAGGATGTCCACCCGAACGTGCCGGTCATCCAGGAGGGCATATCCCCCGGCCAGCAGGGCCAGTGCGGCCAGAAGGTACTGGTTCGCCTCCATGGCCCAGGTGGTGGGAGAACGCAGCACGTACCGGCAAAGGACCTCCCAGACCACGATCAGCGTGATCACCATGTTCAGATAGCTCACCCATTCGCCCACCCTCCGGTTGAGGGCAAAGATCCATGATGCCGCCCGCGCCCATGAGGACATGGCCCCTCCCCGCTCATTTTCCCCTGTAGAACTGGTCCAGGATGTCCAGAAGGGCCTTGGCCCCCGGGCTTCCATCGGCCACCTTGTCGTACAGGGGCCGACACAGGGCCCGGATCTTCTTGACCTCCTCATCCGGGAGGGTCATGACCTTCACGTTGTTGGCCCTGGAGAAATCCACCCCCTCCTGATCCCAGGCAGCGCTCTTCTCCGCGCTCAGCTTGAAGATCTCCAGGCCGGCCCGCTCCAGGGCCTCCCGGGCCTTGGGCGACAGCTTCTGCCAGGCCTTCTGATTGAACCACAGGACGGTGATGGCGGGGGTGTGAAACCCTGGGAGGATGATGTGATCCACCACCTCGTTGAGCTTGTACGTGTGGATCGTGTAGTACGGAAAGATGGTGCCGTCCAGCGTCCCCATCTTGAGGGCTGTGTACTGCTCGGCACCCACGATGGCGGTGGGGGCGGCGCCCAGGGCCTGGGCCAGGCTGGCGTCCATGCCCGTGGCCCTGAGCTTCTTGCCCTTGAAGTCGTCGAGCTTGGCCACGGGAAACTTGGTCATGGCACCCATGGAGGCCACGCAGATGGGGTAGAGGTAGTAGGCGTCGTGTTTGGCCGAGAACTCCCGCATCTTCTGGAGAAAGCCGTGCTTGGTGTAGATCTCCACCACGTCCTGGGGGGTCCGCCAGTTGTACGGGAGCCACTCCACCTTGGACTCGGTCAGGGTCCCTGCGTAGTACAGGCCGGTGGAATACAGCCCGTCGATCATCCCCTTTCCAAGGGCGTCGAATCCGTCCTCCACGCTCACCAACTGCCCGGGCCAGAAGAGCTTGAGCTCCACCTCCCCGTCCGAATACGCCTTGGCCTTTTCCGCAAGAAGTTTGAGGAGCTCCGGTCCATAGCTCTTCTCGATATATGCGGACTGGACCTTGAGGACCGTGGCCGACCAGGCCGCGCCCGCCCACAGGGCGAGGGCCAGGCCGCAGATGACGGCGGCGGTTCCTGCGAGACAACGGCTCTTCATGGCGACCTCCTTTGGATTGGTCGGTGGTTCATTGTTCGCGCCCCGCGGCCCATGGGGCCCCCGGGGCCCGGTCTCCCCAAACCCCTCTTTCCCAACTCCTCCGTCCGCCCCCACCAGCGGGTCCTGGGAGGCGGCAAAATGCGCCGGCCTAAGAGAACCAGGGTGGCGTGTTGACCATGATGAGCACCGCCGGCTTGGCGCTCGGATTCCTCCAGTGGTGGGGAATGGCGGCCTTGAAATGAAGGACATCGCCCTGGTTGAGCACGTGCCGCTTTCCGCCGATGGTGAACTCCACCCGCCCCCTGCGGCAGTACACCAACTCTTCGCCCGAGTGGGACAGGGGGCCTCCCACCACCTCCCCTCCCGCCTCGATGCGCAGGACGTAGGCCTCCAGGAGCCCGTCCTTGAGAGGGGTGGCGATGCTCTCGATGATGGCGCCGATTTCCGGATTGGAGGAGCGCTTCCGGTCCCGCCGGCGGATGAGCCGCACCTCGGGCAGCTCCTCGCCCTCCTCCAGGAAGAAGTTGAGGGAGCGGTTGAGGCCCCGGGTGATCTTCATGAGCACGAGGATGGACGGCACCATCCGCCCGCTCTCGATCTTCTGGACCGTGCTCGGGGCGACCCCGGCGAGCTGCCCGAACTCCTTGAGGGAGAGTCCGGATGCCTGGCGGATCCCCCGGATCCTCTCGCCCAGCTTGGAGACGATCCTCTCGGGCCGGTCCCGGTTCATGCCCCCCTCAGAAGCCCAGCTCCTGGGCGATGATCATGTGGTGGATCTCAGAGGTCCCCTCGGTCACCGTGAAGAGCCTTCCGTCGCGCCAGAAGCGCTCGACGGGATACTCCACGGTGTAACCGTACCCCCCGTGGATCTGCATGGCGTGAGCCAGGATCTCCTGGAGGGTCTCCGAACAGAAGAGCTTGACCATGGACGCCTCCTTCATGGTCCGTCTCCCCTGGTCCATGAGGTGCGCCGCGCGATGGGTGTACGCACGCATGATGTCGATCTTCATGGCCATCTGAGCCAGCTTGAATCGGTTGACCTGGAACTCCACGATGGGGCGGCCGAACTGGACCCGCTGCCGGGCGTACCGGAGACCGGCCTCGTACGCGGCCTGGGCCACCCCGGTGCACCGGGCCCCGTACGTCACCCGCCCCGACATGAGGGTGTCGCGGAGGTACTGAAACCCCTTGCCGTCCTCGGGGCCGATCCGCTGGGCGGCCGGAACCCGGCATTCGTCGAAGACCAGCTCTCCGGTCTCCGTCGACCGGTTGCCCACCTTCTCCAGCTTGCGTGCCACGTGGAAGCCCGGGGTCCCCTTCTCCACCACGAAGAGGCTGATCCCTCCGGCCTTGCGGGAGGGATCCACCGTGGCGGCCACAACGGCGAAGTCGCAGATGGGACCGTTGGTGATGAAGGTCTTGGTGCCCCGCAGGACGTAGTGGTCCCCGCCCGGGACGGCCCTGGTCCTGATGTTGGCCGCATCGGAGCCGACGTCGGGCTCCGTGAGGGCGAAGGCCCCGATCTTCTCCCCCCGGATGGCGGGAAGCAGGAACCGCTCCTTGAGCTCCTGGGAGCCGAAGCGGTAAATGGGCTCCGTGGCCAGCCCCCCCTGGACCATGATGCCCCCTGCGATGCCGGCGCAGACCCGGCAGAGCTCCTCCACCAGGATGCACTCCGTGACCTTGTCCGCGCCCCCGCCCCCGAGCTCCGCCGGGTACCGGACGCACAGAAAACCCAACTCCCCCATCCGGGGAAAGAGCTGGACGGGGAACCTCTCCTCCCGCTCGGCCTCCGCCACCAGGGGCGCCACCTCCCGCTCCACGAAGCTGCGGATGGCATCCCGGAAGATCCGCTGCTCCTCGGTCAGCTCTTGATCCATGCCCCGCTGCCGCCTCCTTTTGTCCAGGGCCGTCCCTCCGGCCCCGCTCCTTCCCGCCGGGGCCCGATGCACAGACATGAAAGGGGAGAGATTCCGACCGGAAACATAGATAGATGATTGGAAAATGTCAAGGAAAAAACACACCCCCCAGGCGCCCACCCGCCGGTGGCCGCCCTGGGGGGATGGGATCCGTGTGGAACGAACTTGCAGGGACCCCGGGGGGAGTCTTACGATCTCGTGCGCGGCCAGGCTCGGCAGGCCGCTTTCGGGGCGCCGCTTTCCGAGGCTTGGGCGGTGGCCGTGGTGGCGGGGCTTCGTGTCCCTGGTCCTCTCACTTCGGTTCGGGCTGGGGTCGCGAAGAACACTTGGACAAGGACCTCAGCGGGCGAAGGAGGGGCAGCCAGCACAGGAGCAGCGAGAGGATCATCATCCAGACGGCCGGTCCCAGGACCCGCTTCTGAGTCGGATGGCTCATGGAGGCCCCTCCTCCGTTGAATGCGCCCAGATGGCCCACGGAGAACCACCCTCCCCCGGCGAGGCGAGGGACCTTCCATGGCTCGCCCCAGACCCCTGGCCACCGCGCTTGAGAAGACCTCCCGCAGGCCCGCTGATCTTCAGCGTGCCGCCGCAGGGGCGAGCCGCCGCCTGTAGCCGGCCCCGAGGTCTTTGACCCGGGCCGCCAGTTCGGCCAGGGGCGTGTACGGGTGAAAGACCTCCTGCACCCCCAGTTGGCGGATGACCCTCTCGTCCTTCTCGGGGATGATCCCGCCCACCACCACGGGTTTGTCCGGGATCCCCAGCTCCCGCAACTTCTCCAAGAGCAGGGGGAGCAGGATCTTGGGTGACCCTTGCATGATGCGGTACCCGACGACGTCCACGTCCTCCTGCAGCGCGGTCACGGCGATTTCCCGGGGGGTCTGGATCCCCCCCAGGACCACCTCCACCCCGGCGTTCCTCAGGGCGTGGATCACCACCCAGTACCCGCGCTGGTGGTAGAAGTCGTCTCGGCTCATCAAGAGGCTCACGGGACGTTCCATGGTTTCCCCCCCCCTCCATTCATATGGCGCACAGCCGGCATCCATCCTGCCGGTGGCCGGGCGGCCCCATCTCCCCCGGCTTCACGCCAGGACCATGCACGGGCCACACACATACGGACCCTCGCCGGCGCGGCGGTACACGTCCGCCTTGATCCCGGCGAATTCCCCCCGGGTCAGCCCGCACTTGACGGCCTCGATCAAGGGGGGCAGCATGTTCCCGCCGGCCGCCATCACATCCCGCAGTCGGCCCCGGGCCTCGTCCAGTCGGCCGGGGTCCCGCTCGCTCCGCACCCTGGCCAGGCGGGCCACCTGCTTTGCCACCACGGCGGGGTCGTACTCCTGGAGGACCTCGAAATCGGCATGCGCCTGGAGCACGCGGAAGGCCCGCATCTGGACGTCGTCCTCCTCCACCAGGGTGTTGACCCCCACCAGCGGCCTCTGGCCCGTGTCGATCTCCTCCTGGGCCTTGATGGCGGCCTTGCGGATCTCGGAGCAGATCCAGTCCCACGCCTTGAAGGCCCCGCCCAGCGACTGGATGGTCTCGATGATGGCCATTGCCTCGGCCTCCAGGCCGTTGGTGAGCCACTCCACGTAGTACGAGCCCCCCAGGGGGTCGATGACCTTGGTGACGCCGGTCTCCAGGTCCAGGATCTGCTGGGTCCGAACCGAGAGGGCCGCCGAGAACTCGGTGGGGATGGCCAGGACTTCGTCGAAGGAGTTCACATGGAGGGACTGGACCCCCCCCAGAATGGCGGCCAGGCCGTACAGGGCGCTCCGGACGAGGTTGTTGAAGGGCTGCTCCCGCGTCAGGGTCGGGGCGTAGGTCTGGCAGTGCATGCGGCACATGAGGGACTCGGGCCGCCGGGCATGAAAACGCTCCCGAAAGATCCGGCTCCAGACCCTCCGCATGGCGCGGAACTTGGCCACCTCCTCCAAGAACTCGGGCCCGGCGTTGACGAACCAGGTGATGCGGTGGAGGAAGTCGTCCACCTCAAGGCCCCGGGGAGCCAGCGCTTCGACGGCCGCCATGGCCAAGGCCGTGCCGAAGGCGATCTCCTGGGCCGCGGTGCACCCCCCTTCCCGGACGTTTCGCATGTCCAGGTAGCCCGCGTTGAAAAGCGGGACCTGCCGGGCGCTGAACTCGATGATGTCCAGGCACTCCGGCTCGGGCCTGAGCCCGTTGGACATGCTCCCGCGAAGTTCGTCGAGTTTCATCCCCCGGCCCTGGGCCACGGCCACGTAGCAGGCCAGGGCATAGGCATTGAAACAGATGAGATGAACGGGATATCGCGCCATGTCGATCCCGGCGAAGAGGGTCTCGTAGTCGTACAGGCTGTCCAGGGCGACCCCGCCCACGCCCACCAGCCCCTGGACCCGCTCGTCGTCGCTGTCGGCCCGGTTGCCCGATCCGTCGTCGGGCACCACGGAGAGGGCGTTGGCCCCCCGGGAGAGGAGGAACTTCCATCGTTGATTGGTCTCCTCGGCGGTCCCCAGCCCCGTGACCTGGCGGATGTGGAGGCCCCGGGAGAGGTACCCCGCCGGGAAGACGCCCCGGGTGTTGGGGTACTGCCCAGGGAATCCGATGTCCCTGAGGTAGTCCGTATCGGCCACATCCAGGGGCGTGTAAAGGGGCTTGATCAGCCGGCCCGATGACGTGCTGTACGGTCCAGGGGATTGCGGGATCCGGCTCAGGATTCGACTGACCTCCGCCTGGTATCGTTCCCGAGCCTCTGTCAACGCTTGCAGGAGATTCTCCTTGAACATGGGGGCCTCCACCACCTGAACAGGAAAACAGGGAAAGACCCGGTGAAGGGGATGGACGAAGCGATCCTATGCGCAGGCCGCGGTCCGGTCAATCCTCACAGACCGTGGTGCCTCCAAACCGGCGGCCGCTTCTCCACGAAGGCACTCGCGCCCTCGGTATGGCGGTCCTTGCGCAGGAACATGGAGAGGATCATCTCGGCCTCGATGCGAAGCCGCTCCTCCAGGGTTCGGCCGATCCCCCGCAGCACGGACTCCTTGTCCGACCGGATCGCCCCCTGGGGGAGCTGGCAGATGGAGCGGGCCAGCTCCCGCGCCCGGACCAGGGCCTGCCCCCGGGGAACGACCTCGTTGACCAGGCCCATGCGCAGGGCCTCTTGCGCGTCGATGCGCCGCCCCGTGATGATGAGCTCCATGGCCCTGGCGAACCCCACCACCAGCGGCAGGCGAACCGTGAGGCCGTCGCCCCCCACGATGTTCCAGCGCCTCTCCAGGGCTCCGAACTCGGCGTTCTCCGAGGCGATGCGGATGTCGGCCAGCAGGGCGGTCTCCAGCCCCGCGGCAAAGGCATAGCCGTTTACGGCCCCGATGATGGGCTTGAAGATGTCCACCCTGCGCGTGTACCCGCACGGCCCTTCGCAGTTGCAGAGCGCCACCCGGTACTGGTCCCACGTCCCGGGATCGTGGAGGGCCGCGGCGTCGTTGAGGTCCCATCCCGCCGAGAAGGCCTTGTCCCCCGCCCCGGTGAGGATGGCCACGAAGGCGTCCTCGTCGTCCCGGAAAGCCTTCCATGCGGTGTGGAGCTCCGCCGCCGTCTCCCGGTTGAGGCAGTTGTGCACGTGGGGGCGGTTGAGGGTGATGGTGACCACGTGGTCGTCCTTGTCGTAAAGGATGTGGCAATATCCCATGCCTGCGCCCTCGCAAGAGGCGCCTCGGGGCGCCCCCTGAAGAAGAAGGGGGGGCCCCGGCGCCCCCCCGTGGGATTCATTTCGCGCGGCGTCACGAGAGCCAGCGCTTTCGCCTCCTGTAGTGCTTGACCTCCCGGTAGCTCTTGCGCTTTCCCATCTCGCTGAGCCCCAGGTAGAACTCCTTGATGTCCTCGTTTTCCCGGAGCTTGGGAGACGGCCCTTCCAGCACGATGCGGCCGTTTTCCATGACGTACCCCTGGTCGGACAGGCCCAGGGCGATGCGGGCGTTTTGCTCCACCAGGAGGATGGAGACCCCCTCCTTCTCGTTGATCTGGCGCACGATCTTGAAGATCTCCCGGACCAGCAGCGGGCTGAGCCCCAGGGACGGCTCATCGAGGAGCATCACCTTGGGCCGCCCCATGAGGGCCCTCCCCATGACGAGCATCTGCCGCTCTCCCCCGGAGAGATACCCGCTGGTGCGGCGGCGCATGTCCCTGAGCTTGGGGAAGTACCCGAACACCTTGCCCAGGTCGTCCCGGATCCCCGGCCCGTCGCAGCGGGGATAGGCCCCCACCAGGAGGTTCTCCTCCACGGTCAGGTGCTGGAAGAGGCGGCGTCCCTCCATCACTTGCACGATTCCCAGGCGCACGATGGCCTCGGGGTCCATGCGGTCGATGCGGACGCCGTCGAACTCGATGCCCCCGTCGGTGACCTCGCCCAGCTCGGTGCGCAGGACCCCGGATACGGCCTTGAGGGTCGTGGTCTTGCCCGCCCCGTTGGCCCCCAGCAGCGCTACGATCTTTCCCGGGGGCACCTGGAGGGAGACCCCCTTGAGCACGAGGATCACGTCGCTGTAAATCACCTCGATGTTGTTGAGCTGCAGCGTCATGGGGCGCCCTGTCCCTCTCTCACTTGGGGGCAGGCGGGAGGATCTCCAGGACGGCGCTCCCGACCTGATCCGAGTCCATCCCCGTGGCCCGGATGTCGTACTTGCCCGGGGGCAGGGGCGTCGCCTTCTCCATGACCGGCTTCATCTCCGGCGTCCAGTCGACCTGGAAGAACCAGTTCAGGACCGCCCCGGCCCCCATCTTGACCGCGATGTTCCCGCCGTCATCGGCATTGGCAAAGGCCAACCCCACCGACTTCTCATCCTCTTTCACCGCCTTCATCTTGTAGCCGGCAGGCAGCATGAGGTCCACCACCACCACCTCCTTGGGCTTGAAGCCCGAGCCCTTGAACTCCAGGGGCGCCTTGAGGAGATCGGCAGTGACGGCGGTCTTGTCCGGGACGATGGTGAGCTGGGCCTTGGAGGCCGGGGCCTGGGCGGCGGCATCCCCCCTCAAGAGAACCAGGACGGCGAAGGCCAAGACCACGGATGCGCCCAACGCCTTGCACTGGAGAGATCTCATGGCTTTCCTCCTTGCGTTTTGCGAGCTATCGCTCAGGATGTCATCAGAACTTGTGCAGGGATACCGCATCCGGGGTCTTCACCCAGTCGGTGACGGGGAGGATCTTCCCCCCCTTGACCTGATAGAACTTGACCTCCAGGCTCCCGCGACGGGACGTGGGGCTGTACGCGCAGGGCCCCGAGATCCCCTCCCGGGACATCCCCGTGAGGCGCTGGTACGAGTCGTACATGACCTCGCGGGTGAGCTTGTCGACCCCCACCCGCTTGATGGCGTCCTTGAGGGCGGCCTCGAAGTTCATGCCCCAACACAGGCCGAAGCCGTAGCTCTCGTTCATCTTCTCGATGGGGTCCTTGCGATACTGGGTCCAGATCCGCTTGACCAGCGGGTGGTTCTGGGCCTCGCCGCCGCGCAGGAAGAAGGAGACCACCACCATCCCCTCCAGGGCGTCGGGGTGCAGCCCCACGCCCAGGGACGAGGGGCCCCAGTAGTCGGAGATGAACTGGATCTTCTTGGTCAGCCCCATGGCGGCGGCATCTCGCATGACGTTGGTCTGGGTGGGATCCACCCCGCCCACGTACACGTAATCGGCGCCGGCCTCGGCCAACCGCGTCAGGTACACATCGTGCTTCAGGGAGCCCGTGGGGAAGAGCTCCGAGGGCAGAAGCTTGATCCCCAGCTTCTCGGCGTGCTCCTTGCCTCCCCGGAGCGGTTCCCGGCCGTAGGGGGAATCCCAGCTCATGATGGCCACCGACGGGGCACCCGCCTTGCCCTTCTTCTTCCAGTCCGCCATGATCCAGTCGCACGTGGCCGCGAAGGCGTCCTGGTACGTGGGTCCCCACGGGAAGAAGTTGCCGATCTGGGCCTGGAACTCCCCGTCGCCCGGCACCAGGACCACCAGCTTCTCCCCCCTGGTCTGCTCTTTGAGCATCTTGCCCAGGGGCGTGCTCACGATGTTGATGGCCAGGACGCCCTCGTCCCGGCGGTAGCGCTTGAAGGAGGAGAGGGCCCGGGCCACGTCGTAGCGGGTGTCCACGCCGATGTACTGCACCTTGAGGCCTTCCACCCCGCCCCGGGCGTTGATGTCCTTGAGGTAATCCTCCAGGCCCTGGCTGCCCGGCAGGGCCAGCCCGGCCACGGGGCCCGTGAAGTCCGAGAGATCCAGGAACGCCGCCTCCTTGGCCCCTGCAAAGATCGGGTTCCCCATCCACGCCAACACGGCCAGGAAGAGAACCCCCACCGCCCACCGAACCCTGTGATGCGTCATCTCGACCTCCTTTCCGCTGATGGGTATGTCAGACTCACCGCCCCGAGGGCGCCTCGGGGCGGATCCCTCCCTCAATGGGCGAACGGGTACAGTCGGATCGATGCCTTGAGGATCTCCCACCGGTGGGCCAACCCCCGGGGCTCCCAGATGAGAAAGAGGGCCAGGACGAGGCCGAAGGCCGTCACCCCGAGACCCGCAGCCGGGGCGGTCCCCAGCCAGGGGAACCACTGGGCCAGGACCGGCGAGACGATCATCACCAACTCGTCCAGGACCCGGACCAATATGACGCCGAAGAAGACCCCCGGTATGCTCCCCAGCCCGCCGACGATGAGCATGCCGATGTACCAGAGGGCGTGCAGGAGGGTGAACTGTTCGAAGTGGGCCACGAGGTTGAGCCCCGCCCAGAGGCCCCCGGCGATGCCGGCGTAAAAACAGGAGATGAAGAAGGCTAGAAGCTTGTAATAGAAGAGGTTGATCCCCATGACCTGGGCGGCCAGGTCGTTGTCCCGCACCGCCACCAGGGCCCTTCCCACCCGGGTCCGCACCAGGTTTCGCGCCCCGTAGGTCATCAGGAGCATGATGGGCATGATGACATAGAACATGCGCTCGTCCGAGTCCAGGGGAAACCCGGCAATGCTGGGCGGCTCCAGCGTCATGCCGTGTGACTTGCCCGTGACCTCCATGTGGAGGATGAGCCACATGGTCACGAAGTGGATGGCGATGGTGGCCACGGCCAGGTAGAACCCCTTGATGCGCATGGAGGGCGCGCCTCCCAGGAGCCCGAAGACCCCGGTGATGACCCCCGCCAGGGGGAGGCTCGCCCAGTAGGAGAGCCCCACCTTCTGTGTGAGGATGGCCGTTGCGTACGCCCCCACCGCCATGAAGGCCGCCTGGCCGAAGGAAATCTGCCCGCAGTAGCCGCTGACCATCTGCAGGCCCAGGACCAGGATGATGGTGATCCCCAGGTTGTTGAGAAAACCCACGAGGTAGTAGGAACCCATGAGCGGCACCAGGCACAGGACAGCCAGGGAGATGGCCAGGACGCCCCAGCGCAGGGGGGTCCGCACGATGGCCATGTCGCGAGCGTAGGTTTCATCGAAGGTCCCGCACGGTCTCCACATGTCAGATCCTCTCGATCCTCACCAACCCGAACAGCCCGTACGGCTTGATGAGCAGAACGAGGAGCAGCAGGGCATAGGCCGCCACCTCCTTGAGCCCGCCCCCCACCAGAGGGTCCAGGTAGCCTGCGCTGACGTTCTCCAGCACCCCCAGCAGGAGGCCCGCCAGGAGCGCCCCGGGCAGGGACTCCAGCCCTCCCACCAGGGCCACGATGAGCCCCTTGATCCCCACGTAGGGCAGGGGGTAGTAAATGTCCATGACGTTGGCCAGGGCCACCCCCGCAACGGTGGCCACCGCGGCCGAGAGGACCCAGATGGCCGAGAAGATGGCCCGCACCGAGATGCCCGTGCTCTGGGCGAGCTGATGGTCCTCGGCCGTGGCCCGCATACCCAGGCCGATCTTGGTGAAACGGTAAAAGAGGGCCAGCCCCAGGAACAGGAGGAGCGAGGCCGCGAAGCTCACCAACTGGGTGACGGGCAGGGGCACGCCCGCCAGGGTGACCATCCCCTTGGGCAGGTAGGCGGCAAAGCTCACGGACTCGCCCTTGAGGATCAGTTGAAAGATCCCGTCCATCATGAGGAACAGCGAGAAGGTCGTCAAGAAGGCTGCGAACAGAGGCTGCCCGATGAGGGGTCTCATAGCCAGCCGTTCGATGATCCAGCCCAGGCAGCCGGCGAAGGCAAAGGAGACGGCCAGGGCGAAGAGGAAGGGCAGCTTGATCTGGACCAGGGCCGCCCAGAAGGCCAGCGCCCCGAATCCCATGATCTGCCCGTGGGCCAGGCTCACCACATGGGTGGACTTGTAGACCAGGACCACGGAGACCGCCACGACGGCGTACAAGCCCCCTTCCATGAGTCCGAGGAGCAGGAGTTGAAGGAACTCGATCATGGGGACGGCCTTTCATTGAACGCTGTTGACCAGGATGGAGGTGCGGATGACGCCCTGCCTTCCGTCCCGGTACGTGACCGACGCCTCCACGGCGATGGCGTCCAGGCCGCCGTACAGGGCGTCGATGAGATCCCTGTACCGCTCCTCCACGAAGGTGCGCCGGAGCTTCCGGGTCCGGGTAAGCTCGGCCTCATCGGCGTCGAACTCCTTGTGGAGGTTGACAAAGCGCAGCACCCTGGCGTATTCGGGCAGCGTCTTGTTGACGCGCAGGATCTCCTGCCGGACCAGCTCCACGACCTGGGGTTTCTGGGAGAGGTCCGCGAAGGTGGTGTAGGCGATGTGGTTGGACTCGGCGAACCGCCCCACGTTCTCCAGGTCGATGTTGACCAGGGCGGCCACGAAGTCCCGGGCCTCGCCGCCCACCACCAGCACGTCCTTGATGTACGGGCTGAAGCGCAGCCGGACCTCCGTGTACTGGGGGGAGAACTTGCGCCCTCCGGACAGGGGCTTGAGGTCCTCCATGCGGTCGATGACGATGAGGTGCCCCTCCTCGTCGATGTACCCGAAGTCCCCTGAGCAGTAGTAGCCGTCCTTGAACTTCTTGGCCGTGGCCTCGGGGTTCTTGTAGTACCCCGCATACATGAACCGGCTCTTGACCAGGATCTCTCCCTCGTCGGAGATCCTGACCTCGGTCCACGGCATGGGCCGGCCCGAGGTCTCGGGGCGCACTTCGCCGGGCCGGGGGATGGAGACGACCCCCATCTCCGTGCTCCCGTAAAAGAGCTTGATCTCAATGCCCAAGGCCAGGAAGTAACGGATGATCTCCGGGCTCAGGGCCCCACCGGCCGAGTAGACCACCTTCACGCGCTTCAGTCCCAGGCGGTCCCTCAGGGCCCGAAAGGCCCCCTGGTACGCCAGCCACCCCATGAGCCGATGGCGGAGGCCCAACGGCTGCCGCCTGATCTTCCGGTCGGCAATCCCCAGTCCCGCCTCCAGGCATCGACGGTAGAGCCACCGCCGGATGGGGGTGGAGTCCAGGATGCGGGCTTGGACCATGCTGTTGACGCTCTCCCAGAGCCGGGCGCCGTAAAACAGTACATTGGGGCCGATCTCCCGGATGTTCTCCTGCACGGTCTCGGGCTCCTCGGGAAAATTCACCCGCAGCCCGGCGATGAGGCCCCCTGCGATCCCCAACCCCTGTTCGGTGGCCCAGGCTGGGGGGATAAAGGAGAGGTACTCCAGGCCCTCCCGGTCCCACTGGTCCACCTGCGCCCAGGCCCGAATCCCCTCCACCAGCCATCCCTGCCCCAGCATGGCGCCCTTGGGCAGTCCCGTGGTGCCCGAGGTGTAGCAAAGCACCGCGATCTCGTCCCCCCGTCCCTGGTCCACCAGGGCGTCGAAGCGCTCCGGGTGCTCCCTGTGTTCCCGCCTCCCCAGCTCCAGCAGTTCATCCATGGAGAGCAGATCCGGATCGTCGTACCCCCAGAGTCCCTTGGGGTCCCAGTAGATGACCTTGCGAAGGGCGGGGACCGACCTCTTGATCTCCAGGACCTTGTCGACCTGCTCCTGGTCGTGGGCCACCACGAAGCGGGCGTCGGCGTGCTCCACGTAGTACTGGACCTCCTTGGGCACGCAGTCGGTGAAGACCCCCACGGCCACACCCCCGGCGCACTGGGCCGCCAGCTCGGCCCAGAACCACTCGGGCTTGTTCTCCCCGATGATCAGGACCTTGTCCCCCCGCTCGAGCCCCAGGCTCACCATGCCCAGGGTCAGGGCCCTGACCCGCTCGTGATAGTCGGCCCAGGTGTACCGCTTCCAGACCCCCCGGTCCTTGACCCGCATGGCCACCTCGCGGTGTCCCAGGCGTCGGGCCTTCTCCCTGAGGAGCTTGGGCAGGGTGTCCAAGGGGGCCCCCTGTGCCTCAACCCTCACCGGCCTCCTCCTCTCCCAAATACGCCTGGATGACCCGGGGGTTCTGGACGATCTCCAGGGGCGGGCCCTCGGCGATCCTGTTTCCGAAGTCCAGGACCACGGCCCGGTCCGCCGTGTCCAGGATGACCTCCATGTCGTGCTCCACGATCA
The DNA here is from genome assembly GCA_964514105.1 of uncultured Desulfarculaceae bacterium. GTDB lineage: Bacteria > Desulfobacterota > Desulfocorpusculales > Desulfocorpusculum > Desulfocorpusculum > CAZEPJ01. Next base: position 122,031 of record CAZEPJ010000003.1, read on the forward strand.
TCATGGGGATACGGCGGCGCTCGAAGACGTCCAGGATGAAGCGGGCCATGTCCTCCTTTTCCTCCAGGTTCATCCCGGCCATGGGCTCGTCCAGGAGCAGCAGCGTGGGGTCCATGGCCAGGGCCCTGCCCAGCTCCACCCGCTTGCGGACCCCGTACGGCAGGGTCCCCACGACCTTCTTGCGGACCGCCTCCAGCTCCAGGAAATCGATGATCTCCTCCACCACCTCCCGGTGGCGGATCTCCTCTCTGCGGGCCGGGCCGAAGAACAAGGCTCCCGCCAGGGCCCCCCGCCTCATGTGGATGTGGCGCGCCGCCAGGAGGTTCTCCAGCACATTGAGACCGGTGTAAAGCTCAATGTTCTGGAAGGTCCTGGAGATCCCCAGTTCCGCGATGCGGTGGGGCTTGAGTTGATGGATGGGCCGGCCCCGGAACTGTATGGACCCGCGCTGGGGCCGGTAGAAGCCGTTGATGCAGTTGAGCAGGCTGGTCTTGCCCGCCCCGTTGGGTCCGATGATGGCCAGGATCTCATGGGCCCCCACGCGCAGGTGGAGGTTGGTGAGGGCCTGGAGTCCTCCGAAGGCCAGATGGAGGCCTGCGATCTCCAGCACCGGGTCGCCCGTGGCAGCCGCGTGTCGAGTCTCCATTGTCTCCTTCCGGCCGGGTGGTTCGCACTGCGGGGGCCGTTGCATCTGCACCGCATCACGCGTCTCAGGGCTCCGGCACACCATGGGGCCGCATGGCCGCCGGCCCCTGGCTGTAATCCCCGAACGGGCCGTCGCGCTCTGCCACGGCAGCCCCCACGCCCCGTTCGAAGGCGGTCCGGACGAACTGTCTTCCCTCGGGGATGTTGCGCATGTATCCGTCCAGGATGGGCCCCAGGGTCTGGGTGCTGTGGAGGCCCATGTTCTCGTAGGCCTGGTTGACGATGAGCTTCATGGCCATGAGCTGGGCCACGGGGTTCCGGGCCATGCGCTCGGCCCAGTACCGGACCTCCTCGGCGAGCCTTTCCACTGGAACGGCCTTGTTGATGAGCCCCATCTCGGCGGCCTCTTTGCCGCTGAGCGAGTCCCCGGTGAGGGCCAGGAGCTTCACCCGGGTGAGTCCCAGGCGGTAGATCCACATGCCGCTCAGGTAGCATCCCCAGACACGGGAGTACGGCGTGCCGATCCTGGCGTCCTCCGAAGCGATGACCACGTCGCAGCAGAGCACCATGTCGGATCCCCCGCCCACGCACCAGCCGTGGACCTGGGCCACCACGGGTTTGGGGCTTCGCCACAGGCTCATGAACTTGGGGACGGGGGCCACAAAGGGGCTCGTGGTCATCATCAGGTCCCTTCCCGGGTCCCAGGGCTCGCTTCCCCCCACCCCGCCCCACTGGGCGAAGTGCTCCAGGTTGTCCGAGAAGTCAAACCCTGCGCAGAAGGCCTTCCCCGCCCCCTTGAGGACGATGACGTGCACCCCGGGGTCTGCGTTGGCCTGGATCACGGCCTGCTCGATCTCCTCTGGCATGGGGGGGCGAATGGTGTTGAACTTCTCGGGGCGGTTGAGGGTAATGGTAGCGATGCGGTCCGACGCGCTGTACAGGATGGTCTCGTACGACATGACGCCTCCTCCATCAACGTTTCACGGCCACGGAGGAGATGACCAACTCCTCTGCCAGCCTGAGGGTGGGCCTCAAGAATCGCTTTCCCGGCTTCTCCCTCGACTTGATCTCCTCGATCTGGGCGATGCCCAGAAAAAGCCCCCAGAGCACATCCACCAGCCCATGGGGGTCAACCGGAGCCAGGAGCCCCCGCTCCACCGCCAAGGCCACGATCTCCCTGGCGGACCGGAAGTTCCTGGCGCCCCGGGCGTCGAGGACCCCTCGCACCTCCAGGTGCAACTCCTTGACCAGGTCCAGGTACTGAAAGAGCTGCAGGATCCGGAAGGCGTCGGGCGCCGCCGCATACGCCCCATACAGGACCCTGAAGAGATCCCGGATCAGATCCCCGCCGGTGGCGTGCTTTCCGGCCAGGAGCTTGGCCTCGATGCGGTGGAGCCGCCTCCCCACGTCGTCCACCAGGGGAAGCATGAGGCTGAAGAACAGGTCGTCCTTGGTCCTGAAATACTGATAGATCGTCGGCTTGCTCAGGGCCGCCTCCAAGGCGATCTCATCCATGGTGGCCTTACGGTACCCCTTGGAGAAGAAGACCTTCTTGGCGGCATCCTGGATCTCCTGGACGCGCCGGTCCCGCTCCCGTTGCTTGCGCGCCCGGATAACCCTCCGATGATCCAGGGCGTTCTCCACTTGCGCAGCCTCTTACCGGCCGGCCCGGGGGAACGGGCCGGGTCCCGTCGCCCCGGAGGGGAGATGCCGCCGGGGGTCCTCGTCACCGGGGGAGCCCAGACGCCGACGCCGCGATCCTTTCCACCGGCAGGCCCAGGATGAGAGACAGAGCTGCCGCTTCCTTTCGCCCTGGATCGCGGGACTTGACGGTGAGTAGGTTTCATACTCGCAGTCAACAACCCTTGTCAAGAAAAAAGAAGCGGGGCCGTGGTGTCTCAGTTGCGGGGGGGGGGCGGAGGCACGTTGCAACCGAACGGGGATTGTGGTACCGAATCCATTTCAGGAAGGGCTTCCTTCACACCACAAGCGGGCCTGCGGCCAGCCCCTTCACAACGGGCGTGCTGGGCCCGGCAATACGGCGACGCATGGAGGCAACGGCGCATGTTCAAGGTGAGCGTCATGTATCCAAACGAGGACGGGGCGCGGTTCGACTTCGATTACTACCGCACCAGGCACATGTCCCTGGCCATGGAGCACCTGGGGCCTTTCGGTCTCATCCGGACCGAGGTGAACCGGGGGCTGTCCGGCGGCGGCGGACAGCCCGCGCCGTACATCTGCATCGGCAACCTCTACTTCAACTCCGCGGAGGGCTACGAGCGGGGGATCGCCCAGGCGGGCGCCGTCCTCCGGGGGGACATCCCCAACTTCACCAATGTCACCCCCATCCGTCTCATCAGCGAGATCCTGGAATGAGCGCGTCGGACGCCTGGCCGGGGTTCCCGATCCCAGAGCGGCAGCCGTAGGGGCGCGCTCCTGCCCTCACGCCCGGCCCAGGAGGGTGAGGAATTCCCCCCAGTCCGACACCCGGGGCACCGCCCCGTCCGGGCTGGCCGCGTTGAGGTAGGACGCGTCGGCGATGTACCGCATGGCCCGGTCCTGGGTGTAGGTGAACCAGACGGGGCGGACCCCTGCGGCCCGGGCTCCGTGGATGTCGGGGCCGGGGTCGTCGCCCACGTACAGGGTCTCCTCGGGCCGGGCTTCCAGGGCCGCCGCCAGCCGGTGGAAGACCGAGGGGTGGGGCTTGCGGTATCCCAGTTCGCCGGAGATGAGAAGGGCATCGAACCACCCCGGAAGCTCCAGGTCGTTCAGGATCCGCCGCGCCGCCGGGCCGTGGGTGAAATTTGACAGGAGGCCCAGCCGGTAGTGGGGCCGCAGGGCGGCCAGCATCTCGCGGGTTCCCGGGATGAGCCGGCAGCTCTCTCGAAAGGCGGAGAAGTACGCGTCCACGGCCGAGGCGACGCGCGGATCCTCTGGCGGGACCTCGTGCCCCAGGCTCCCCAACGCCTCGCTGATCCAGAATCGGTTGTGGGTCTCCCGTCCGTCCTCCTGGGTGGCCTTGAGAAAGCGGATGGCCGCCTGCCGGTGCACCTCCCGGAACCGATCCCGATCCACGGGCAGCCCGCTGTCCCTCAAGCTCCCCGCCAGGCGATCGAAGGCCTCGCCCAGGGTGTCCGGCTCCACGGTGAGCAGGGTGTTGAACAGGTCGAATCCGATGGCCGAAATCCGCTCCATCCGGTGGCTCCATCCCGCGGGAGAAGCAACGGCGGCACCCCCCGGCTTCCACATCCCGCGCCGCTCGCCCCGTCAGCCGGGCCGGCCGTACGGCCTGCCATAGCTGTTCAAATGGACCTTCTCGTACTGGAGTTCGTCCCTGGATCGAGGCGCCTTGGTCTCGTCGGGGTGACCCACGGCGATGATGGACTGCACCGTCATCCCCTGGGGCAGGCCCAGGAGCCGGCGGATGTAATCCTGGGCAGTCTCCTCCGGGCCGTGCATCCGCTCCCGGATCTGGATCCAGCAGGCCCCCAGGCCCAACGATTCGGCCGCCAGCAGAAGGAACGTGGAGGCGATGGAGGCGTCTTCCACCCAGACGTCGGATCGCTCGGGACGGGCGCATACCACGATCCCCAACGGCGCCCCCTTGAGAAACGCCGAGCCGTGCTCCTTGGATTCCGACAACCGCTCAAGCAGCTCCCGGTCCGTGACCACGATGAACTCCCACGGCGTTCCCGCCTTGGACGAGGGCGGCCGCAGGGCGGCCTCCACGAGGAGGTCGATCTTCTCCTGCTCCACGGGCGTCTCCTGAAACTTGCGGATGCTTCGGCGCTTCTGGATCAACGACATGAACATGGGTCAACGCTCCCTCATCGGGGGATTCCCCTCCCGTGGCCGGCGGGTTTCCAAGGGGTAGGGTTTCATGGTGACACACGCCCCGAGGCCCGGTCAAGGACGCCTCGGGATTGCCCCTCCGCCTCGCCGGGGTATCCTCCTGGGTCCTCCTCACCCACTGCCACGTGGACCGCATCGGGGGGCTGGCCCAGATCGTGGGGGAACGCTCGCCCAGAGTCGTGTGTCACGCCGGAGACTTGGATGCCAACCAGACCGGTGAGCCCCGTCCAACGGCGTCCTGCTGGCACGGGGTCCGCCCCTCCCCCGTTCGGGTGGACCGCGCGCTGCGGGCCCCGGAAAAGGTGGTTCAGGCAGGTGACGCGAGCCTGCGCTGCCTCCACACCCCGGGCTCCATTTCCGTGCGCTGGGATAGGCTCAGGCAGGATCCTCTTCGGTCAGGACATCCATGGCCCGTTCTTGCCCGAGTTCGGGTCCGACCTGGCCCGGTGGGCCGCTTCCATGCAACGAGTCCTGGCTCTTGGCCCGAACGTTCTCTGCGAGGGGCGCTGCGGCATTTTCCGCCACCGGGCGGAGGTGAAGCGGTCCATCCGGGGGCATCTGCGGCGGCAGGGGTTCCAGAGAGCCCTGCGCCTTCCCGCGGGTCACCTCCGCTGTCGCCGCTCCCCCTCGTAGTACCTCACGCTGTACGTGAACTCCCTCTTCTCGTGGGGCTTGAGCTCCAGGGTGAACTTGACCGTGTCCATGTCCACCTTCTCCAGCTGCCCGTGCTCCTCCTTGCCGGGTTTGAGCTCGAAGAACTGGTGCTTGAGGTTTCGAGAAACCTCCACGCGGGCCGCCGCGTCCCGGTTGTTCTTCACCGTCACGGTCCAGTCCTGGACCTCCTCGTGCCCATCGATGTTTCGGTCCTTGTTGAAGCTGAAGTTCTCGGTGCGGGTCCGCATCATCTTGGGCTCCACCGAGACCTTGCGGACCGGACCCAGGTTCAGCTCCGCCTTCTGGTCCACGGGGATGTACCTGGCGCTGTCCGCCCCCTCGTATGCCAGGTGCCCTGCCTGGTCCACGGTGCGGTAAACCTTGACCGCTCCGTCGGGAAGGGGGGTGTCGCCCAGCTTGTGGGCCTTGTCGTTGGCAAACGACAGGAATCGCACCACATCCCCGCCATACCGCTCTTCCTCGAACTTGTAGAGGTTCACCACGGGGATGCCCGAGGCCTGGAAGGACGGCAGCCGCTTGGACCAGGCGTTGAAGATGGTCTCGGTCCCCTCGATGGTGTACAGAAAATACTCCGAGAGCCCCTCCTTGACGATCTCCTTGGGGCGGGGGGCGAGAGAAGGAGGGGCGGCGGCGTCCATGGCCGCCTCCGCCCGCTTCATGAGCCTGCGCCGCTCGTTGACCAGGCCGGGGGGGCCGCCGACGGTGTCGACGGGCGACCCGTAGGGAGCGGCGCGGCGGGCCAGCTCGGCGATCTGATCCAGCAGGTGGATCTTTCCCACCACGAGGCGGGTCTGGGCGTTGGCGTAGTCCTCGCCCGAGTTGTTGGTCACCCGAACGAAACCCTGGAGTCCCATGGTCCGCTCGTCCGCCGAAAGGGTGGCCATGTAGAAGGCCCGCCAACTGATGCCGCTGGTGAAGAAGGTGATCTCCACCGGCACCTCCCCCTCCACCTGCGACTGCACGGTCCAGATCCCCTGGGTGTTGATGCGGGGCGGGTACGCGATGTCCATGAGCTGCACCGCGTCGGGCCGCTGGGTGGCCTTGAGGTCCAGGCTCGTGGGGTCGATGAGGGTGTTGGCCCAGCCGAAGGAAAGCTTGTTGATCCCCCTGCGCAGGGTGAGCTTGCGCCGCTCCCGCACCAGGGTCAGGTCCGCCGAGTTGTAGATGGTGATCTGGACGGATTCCCGCTCGGGCAGGGTGACCAGGTCGATCCCGGCCTCGGCCGGGGCCCCGGGCAAGGCCGACAGGAGCACCATGAGCGCCAGGGGCGCCCGCAGAGACGTCTTCATCTCAGGTTCCTCCGCTGGTAGTGCATCACCAGTTTGACCTTCTCCTTGTCCTTGAGCTCGATGCGGAACTCCAGGGTCTGGAAGTCCTTGAGCTCGTATGGGTGGGTGCACTCCTTCATGTCCCACTGGCCCGGGATGTGCTCGGTGAGGATGAGCAGCGCCGGCCTGTCCCGGAAGTTCTCGATGCGCGCCTCCACGACCTCGTCGGTGTCCGAGAGGATGGGGCTGCCCGAGTTGTTCCGCTCCCGGACGATGCGCTCCTCCTTCATCTTCCGCTGGGTGACCACCATGTCCCGGCCGTCCCCGATGCGGATCCGCATCTTCTCGCCCACGGGCACCAAGTCCGCTGTGTCCTCCCCCAGCAAGATGGTGGAGCCCCGGCCGTCCTCCTGGTACACCCGGACCTTGCCGCCCCACAGGGCATGTTCACCCAGCCCCCTCTCCTTTGTGTTGTGGAGCGTGTAATAGACCGGGATGCCCACGTTCTGTCCCACCTTCTCCGGGTCCCAGGGCTGGCGCTGGTCGTCCCACGTGAAGGTCTTCTCGTTGGGGAGCCTGACCCTGGAGAAGAAGAGCATGCGCTTGGTCTCCTGGTGCTGGATGGACTTCTCCTGGGCCTCCCCGTAATCCAGCTGCACCCGGGCGTTGACCAGATCCTCCCCCGAGAAGTTGCGCAGCACCAGGTAGGACTTGAGGTCCACGGTCCCTTCGTCCTTGGCAGCCAGGCCCTCGTACGTCACCAGGCGATCCAGGTTGGACAGCAGGTAGGAGATGCGCACCCGCTCGCTGTAGGCCTGGGGGGAATGGACCTGCCACACCAGCGCGGCTTCGTCCGGGGGGTAGGAGACGCTGATGAGCTGGACCTCCTGGGGGTGATCCAGCATCCGCAGGCGGATGGAGTCCGGATCGATGCTCACCCCCTTCCAGGAGAAGTCCACCTGGTTCTGGCCCTTCTGGAGGGTCAAGATGCGCTCCTCCTCCACCACGGTGAAGGCCGGGTTGTCCAGGCGCACCCAAATGGCCTCTCGCTCGGGCAGCGCCACCAGCTTGATGCGGGCCTGGCCGTCGGCGCCCCAGGCGAGCAGCAGCCCAGCGGCCAGAAAAGACATGGCGGCTCTCTTCATGGAAGCCCCTCCTTGGGTTCAATGCGCCCGGGCACACCGGTGTCTCGCTGCGGGAGCCCCCGGCACCGGCGCCTCCGGGGGTCGTCCCCATGACCGACGCCCCGCGCTGAAGACGACTCTAGGAAATGGCTCCAGGGGTGTCAAGCCAAACGGGTGCCGAGTGCGGCCGGCCCCTCCCCTTCCTTACGGCCCGGTCTTTCTGCTATGTTCAAAGGACGAAGCGACCATCCTGCCGGGGCGCCGGGCGCCCCTGGGACGGGCGCGGTGCCGCCACGACCCCCCACAGGGAGGACCACATGAAGCCTCAACGAACAGTCCATGACCCGGCCGGCTGGATCCGCGGCGTGGTGCAGGGTTTCCTGGACCAATCCCCCGAGAACAGCCTCAAGGGGGCCCCAGAAGAGAAGGCATGGGAGGACGCCTTGGTGGGATTCGCCCGAGGGGACGACCCCATCTTCGAGGCCTTCAAGGAGCACGTGGGGCCCTTTCACTGGACCCCCGAGGAGATCTTCCATCAGGCCTTCCCGGGCCATGTCGTCCGCCCCGAGGAGCTCACCGTCATCGCCTGGGTACTGCCCCAGCGGGAGGCGACCAAGGCCGATAACCGCAGGGAGACTGTGTACCCGTCCCAGCGCTGGGCCCGGGCCCGGATCTTCGGGGAGGAGGTCAACGTGAAGCTCCGCCAGGCCGTGGTGGCGGCCCTGGAGGGAGCCGGCCATCCGGCCGTCTCTCCCATGCTGTCGCCCCTCTGGACCCGCAAGGACCACCCCAGATACACCTTCTCGTCCACCTGGTCCGAGCGGCATGCGGCCCACGCCTGTGGCCTGGGGACCTTCGGGTTGTGCGACGGCCTCATCACCCCCGCGGGCAAGGCCATGCGCGTGGGCTCGGTGGTGGCCGGGATCCGGATCCCGCCCAGCCCGCGGCCGTACAGCGACCACCGGGCGTACTGCCTCTTCTTCAGCCACGGCATCTGCGGCAAGTGCATCCCGCGCTGCCCCGTGGGGGCCCTGTCCGAGGCGGGCCACGACAAGATCAAGTGCGAGGCCCACCTCACCCTCGCCACCCGGGGCTATGTCCGCGCCCAGTACGGCTTCGAGGGGTACGGCTGCGGGCTGTGTCAGACCAAGGTCCCCTGCGAGTCCCGGATCCCGGGAGTCAGGGACGCCGGGGCCTCAGAGGCGCAACCCGACCCATAGGATGAGTCCGATGAGGAGGGAGGCGGCGATGCCCATGGGGATGGTCAGCCGCAGGATCCTCCCCTCCTTGCCCATGGCCCCGCACATGGGGGTGGCGATGGCGATCTTGAAGGGGGAGGAGATGGAGCCCAGGGAGGCGCCCACGGCCAGGCCGGCCGAGAGCCACGTGGGCGAGGCCCCCAGGATCGCCGCCGCCTCGACCTGAAGGGGGCCGAAGAGCATGAGGGAGGCCACCCCGTACCCCGTGAGAAAGGTCCCCACCCAGCCCAGGATCGGCACGAAGACCGGATAGAACCCCCCGCTGTACACCTCCAACCCGTGGGCCAGGACCCAGGGGATGTTCCTGAGCGGCTCCAGCCGGGAAAAGGTTGCGTCATAGCCCGACAAGGCGATGATCTGCCCCATGGCGCCGAAAAGCCCCATGGCCACGGAGGCGCGCCAGCCCCGCCTGGCCCCGTTCAGCAGGACCTCCCCCAGCTGCCCACGCTGCACCCGCAGGAGCGCGGCGGCCAGGAGGAAGGCCGCCAGGAGGTAGACGTAGGCCGAGAACAAGGGTCGGATGGCGATGGGGTGCACGGGGACCACCTGGACCGTGAAGACCAGCCGCTCGAAGGCCAGCTCCTTGAGCGGCGGCACCACGTTCACCAGCAGGAGGCAGCCCAGCATCAGCAAGAACGGGGCCAGATCCCGAAGGACCTCGCCCCGGATGCGCAGTCCGCCGCCCCGGAGCGTCATGGCGAGGATGAGGGTCAGCCCCCCCAGCATCCCGGAGATGGAGACCCCCACGTACGAGGCAGCCGCCAGCGTGGCCAGGCCGGCCAGGAGGCCGCACCCCAGGGCCAGGGGCAGTCGCATGGCACCCCCCTCCCGCCGCGGCAGAAAGACCGGGATGCACGCGGCCATGGCCAGGGTGGCCGGGACGGAGAGCCAGGCCGAGGCCACCCCCAGTTCCCGCTCGGGGATCCCCGTCACCAGGGAGAGCACGGTGACGATGATCCCGGCCATCTCCAGGGTCATGAGCCCGGCGTACCCAACGATGGACAGGGCCGCGGCCCCCATGGGCGCCACGCCGGCCACGCGCAGCATGGGGGCCACCACGGGCTCGGCGATGACGCTGGCCCCTTCCATGAAGTTGCCCACGCCCATGGCGATGAGGAGCCACCGCTCATACGCCCCGCGAACGCCCCCCGAAAGCCACTCCACCATGCGCCCCAGGGACCCCGTGGCCGTCAGGAGCATGGACAGGAGGATCCCGGCAAAGATGACCAGCAGAAGCGGCAGCGTGGTGAGCAGTCCGTCCAGGGCGGCCAGCAGGATGACCTCAGGGGGGGTGCCGTACGCGGCCCAGGTCAGCACGGCTGTGAACACCGCTCCCCAGACGGAGAGATCCAGGGCCGGCCGCCTGAAAAGGATGGCCAAGACGCAAAGCAGGATCACCGGGGTCCAACAAAGCGCAAAGCTCAGCAGATCCATGGGGGGCTCCAGGCCGCATCAACTCCCTGTCCTCGCCCCCAGGCCGCTCCGGCGAGGGGCGGGGGGCCTCCGGCCTCTGTATCAGACCGTGTGGGGCGGTGTCAATCTATCCGCTGGGGGCACTGGCGCCCCCGGGAGGGGATGCCTGTGGTATGCTGGCCGAAGCCGACGAGGCCATGGCAAGAGGGGCTACCGACCATGGGCCGAGGTAAGAGGGCGCGGCGGGTGCCTTCGCCCGCCTGGCAGCGACGGGATCACGAACTCCTGGTCTGGACGGACTTGTGCGATGCGGCGCGCAGGATGGGCTTCCATGTCCGGGAGGAGTCCCTCCCCGAGGAGGCCCGCCTCAAGGGGGGGGTCATGCGGGTCGTGGGGCAGCACTTCTTCGTGGTGGACTTCGGCCTCTCCAGGTCCGAAAAGAACCGACTCCTGGCGGACTTGCTGCGTCGATGCGACACCGGGGGCATCTACCTCCCCCCGTATCTCAGATCCTGGTTGGAGGGCGGGGAGGACCGGTGAGCCGCGCCATGCGGCACCTCTCCAAGGGAGTCAATGGCCTCCGGGTGGACTGGGGCGGTGTCGACCCGTGGGTCCAGCCGGCCTGGAGACAGAAGGGAACCGACCCCGCGCCCATGTCACCCGGTTGAGGCGCCCTCACCGGGCGAGCAGGCCCCGGCGAAGCCTGAAGAGCCCCATGCCCCCCAGGGATGCCAGGCCTGCGGCCGCGAACAGGGCAGGAAACCCGGCCCATTCCCCCACATAGCCCAGGGCGATGGAGCCCAGGAAGGCCCCCGCATCGATGCCGCCCGTGAAGACGCCTGTGAGCTTCCCCCGGACCTCGGGCGGTTCGTTTCGCACGGCCGCCGCGTTGAGGGACGGAAAAACCAGGCCGTGTCCGCATCCGGTCAGGGCGCCGGCGATGGCCAGTGTCTCGTCGCCCCCCAGGAGGGACAGGACGGCCAGCCCTGCCGCCGCAGCCCCCAGACCGCAGGGGATGAGCCGGGCCTCGCCCAGCTGGTCGGCCAGGCGCCCCCCCAGCAGCCGGGCGAGGATGGCGGTGGCCGAGTAGGCCCCGTAGAAGAGCGAGACGAACCCCACCCCCTGCCGCTCGGCGAACGGGGCCACGAAGTTCCCGGTGGCGGCGAGCCCCACGCCGAACAGCGCGGCCATGAGGGCGATGCTCGTGGCCTTGGGCGTCCTGAGCACGGAGAAGAATGAGGAACCTGCGGACCCCGAGGCGCAAAAGGGGGTGTCCTTCACCAGCAGGTGTGCCGAGAGCCCCATCCCGGCCAGTGCCGAGGCCACCAGGAAGAATGCCGGGAACCCCCACCCGCGGATCACCAGCTCCCCCAGGATGGGCCCCAGGGCCAGACCGGCCAGGCCCGACACCCCGAATAGCCCGATCCCCTCGTTGAGCCGGCTGACGGGGACCTGGTCCGCCGCCCACGTGAACACCGCCGTGAAGCACAGGGCCAGGCCCACCCCGTGAAGGAGTCGGGCCAGGAGGAAGGGGACGTAGGGGAGGCCCCCTGCGCCCGCGGCCAGCAGGTAGATCAGCGGGACAACGGTCATGAGGACGCTGCCAGCGGTGTAGCTCTTCTTGCGGCCCATGCGATCGATGGTCTCCGACGTCCATGGGCGGCAAACCACCGAGGCCAGGGCCATGGCCCCCATGAGCACGCCCATGTCGGCCTGGGTCGCCCCGCGCTCGGAGAGAAACAGGGGGAGCAGGGAAAAACTGCCGAAGCTGGAGACCGTGGCGAGGTTGGCCAGGGCCAGGAGCAGAAAGGCGGGGGTGAACAGAACCGGCGCCCCGGCGTCGGGGCGCCTCACACCGGTGATCCCGGCGCCGCAGGGTGCCACTGGGAGGCCGGGCGACTCTCCCTTGGCCGGCTGGCCGGCCGATCTTTCCAGGGCGTCCCTCACGAAAACACGGCCCGGAACGCCGCGATGGCCCTTTCAATGCCCGCCCGGTCCACGTCCAGATGGGTCACGGCCCGAAGCCTCCCGGGGCCGAAGGGGAGCACCAAGATCCCGTGCTCCCGCAGCCGGGCGCAGGCCGTCTGGGGGTCCATGCCCGAGGGAGAGACGTCCACGATCATGATGTTGGTCTGGACGTGCGCGGGGTCCAGGGCGATTCCCCGCAGGCCGGCCGCGGCCTCGGCCAGCCGCCGGGCGTGGGCGTGGTCCTCGGCCAGCCGCCCCACATTGTGTTCGAGGGCGTACAGGCCGGCCGCGGCAAGGATCCCCACCTGCCGCATGCCGCCCCCGTACATCTTGCGGTTTCGCCGCGCCCTGAGGATGAACTCCCGCGACCCGGCGATGATGGAGCCAACGGGCGCCCCCAGCCCCTTGGAGAGGCACAGGGAGACCGAGTCGAAAGCCTGGGCGTAAGCCGCAGGGGCGATGCCCGTGGCCACGCAGGCGTGGAGGAGGCGCGCCCCGTCCAGGTGCATGGCCAGACCGCCCTGGTCCGCCACCTGGCGGATCTTCCTGATCTCCTCCAAGGGGTAGATGGTGCCTCCGCCGAAGTTGTGGGTGTTCTCCAGGCAGATGAGGCGGGAGACGGGTCTGTGGATGTCCGGCGTTCGGACGGCCCCGGCGACCTGGGACGCCTTGAGCACGCCCCGCTCTCCCTTGAGCGTGCGAAACTGGACGCCCGAGAGGGCCGCGGCCGCCCCAACCTCGGCCATGACCGGGTGGGAGCTCTCCTCGATAATCACCTCGTCGCCCGGCAGGGTGTGGCTCCGGATGGAGACCTGATTGGCCATGGTCCCCGAGGGCACGAACAGGGCCGCCTCCTTGCCCAGGAGGGCTGCGGCCTCTTGCTGGAGCCGCTCCACGGTTGGGTCCTCCTCGAAGACGTCATCTCCCACCTCGGCCTCGGCCATGGCCCTTCGCATGGCGACCGAAGGCTTTGTCAGGGTGTCGCTCCGCAAATCCACGGGATTGTGCATGCTCGGTTTCCTCTTCTATGCTGTGTCAGCTGTCGGTGGTCCGTTGTCCGTTGATCCGGCGTCGCCCTACCGCCCGCAGTCGTCTTCCCCATTGGGACAAGCGCCGGCCCCTTCCTTCGCCGCCGGCAAGGGACCCCGGAGGGCATCCTCACGCCCGACGCCCCCAGTACGCGGCGATCCGCTCCTGGAACCGCAGGTCCAGCTCCCGGGCATCCTGCGGGGCCCAACCCAGGGCATCCCGCCAGACCTCCGGCCCCTCCATGCAGAGGTACAGAAAAAGGTCCTCCCCCCCCAACTCCCGGATCCAATCGACCATGGCCCGAAACATGCGCGTTCGAAGCGGGCGCAGGTAGCGCATCTTGCCGTCCAGCCCGGGAAAGGACTCGCCCAGGGCCAGTGCGGAAGGGACAAGCCGCTCGCGCATGCCGGGCGGGTAACGCAGGGCCCCCAGGCTGATCCAGAGGATCCCCCGGGGGTCCAGGGCGTCGAAGACGCGCCCCACCAGATCCCCATAGCGCGCCTCCCACCCGTCGATGTGGATCAAGGGGTCGAAGTGCAGCCCCAGCGGATATCCCGCCTCCTGACAACGCTGGGCCGCCTTTAGCCTCCGGGCCAGGGCGGGCGTTCCCCCCTCGGCCCGCCGGATCACCGCTGGAGGGTTCAAGGACCATGAGACCACGGTGCGCCCCCCGTGGGGGAGGTCCAGGAGGGGCCCCACGCGGGCGGTCTTGGTCTTGAGCTCCAGGATGGCGCCTGGCAGATCCCGGAAGAACGGGACCAGCCTGCGCACCAGCCCCACCTGCGGCTCCAGGGCCAGACTGTCGGCCAGTTCCCCGGTGCCGATTCTCGCGATGCCTTCCCTGCCCGCCAGGAATCGCTTCACCTCCTCCAAGGCGTCGTCCACATTTTCGGCCACCTGGATGTCTCCGGGGTCCAGGTAATCATGAAGCACGCAGTACACGCATCCCATCGGGCAGCCCATGACCAGGTTGAGCACATGATACCCGCAGCAGATGTAATGCCGGGTCCCGGGACACGGCTTGAGGAATCGCCCCTTGAAGGGGCGGACGCGCACAACCCGGGCACGCCCGGGCCCATGCCCCGGGACGGTCCTCGGGCCCCAAGACAACCTCCCCGCCACAGCCTCCTCCATGCGCCCGCTACCCGGATGCGTTGGCCTTGGGCCCTCCCCATTCCCCTGCGGGCCCCGCCCACGGTCCCCCCCGGAGGCGGGGCGGGGACCCACCACGACCCGGGCCCCTGGGGATTATAGCGCCTCTCGAGGGTCATCTCCACGGGGGGGCGCTCGCGGGCCCAGGGCGCCCGGAGAACAGTAGATAACGGGAAACTAAGAAAAAAATAAGTAGATAAGAAATTACTAATAGTTATTTCAGATACTTAAATGCAAACGGGGGGGCTCCCCTGCGGCCCTGGGGGCCGAAATCGGTTGACACTCCTGCTTCGCTGTGGTATCTCTCACGCGTGCGACCAAGGGGACCAGGACCTGCGAGCACAACCGGACAATGACCAGCTCCAGTGGGGATCCTACGATCTTTGCCTTTGCCTCGATCGGCGCCTCTCGAACTGGTCCCCTCCGCCTGCCTTCGGGCCTGAAGACGACCCATTCGAACGACGCCCTGCGAGGGACGTCGAACCTCAATCTTGGAAAACAGCGGCACCATGGCCGGACCGCCCGTGGGTGGGGCCCGGAGAGGGGGTCTGTGCCCCCGTCGATGACGCGCAGGAGGGGAAGGAGGAGATCATGAGCATTCAACGGGTTGGCGTGCTGGGTTGCGGATTGATGGGCTCCGGGATCGCGCAGGTGTGCGCCGAGGCGGGATATGAGACCACCGTGCTGGAGGTGGAGCAGCGGTTCCTGGACAAGGGATTCGGGGCCATCCAGAAGAACCTCTCCAGGGCCGTGGAGAAGGGGAAGATGACCCGGGAGGCCATGGACAAGACGTGGTCCCTGCTCAAGGGGACCCTGCGGCTCGAGGACCTCAAGGGGTGCGACCTCATCATCGAGGCCGTCATCGAGGACCTCAAGATGAAGAACGAGATGTACGCCACCCTGGACAAGCTCTGCCCACCGGCGACCATCTTCGCGTCCAACACCTCGTCGCTGACCGTGATGGCCATGGCCGCATCCACCCAGCGGCAGGATCGGTTCTGCGGACTCCATTTCTTCAATCCCGTGCCTGTCATGAAGCTCGTGGAGGTGGTCAAGACCATCGCCACCAGTCAGGAGACCATCGACGCCTGCTTCGCCTTCTCCAAGAGCATCGGCAAGGTCCCCATCCTGGCCAAGGATAACTCGGGCTTCATCGTCAACCTCCTGCTGGTCCCGTACATGCTGGACGCCATCCGTGCCCTGGAGCAGGGCGTGGCCTCGGTGGAGGACATCGACAACGGCATGAAGCTCGGGTGCAACTACCCCATGGGGCCCTTCACCCTCCTCGATTTCGTGGGGCTGGACACGACGTACCATATCGCCAACATCATGTTCGACGAGTACCGCGAGAAACGGTACGCCCCCCCGCCACTGCTGCGCAAGATGGTCCTGGCGGGGTATTTCGGGCGCAAGTCGGGCAAGGGTTTTTACGACTACAGTGGGGACAAGCCGGCGCCCGTGGATCTGGGCATCTAGGTCCGAGGTGCAAAAGGGCCTCGCCCGAAGCCTCCGCGGGTCTCGCCGGCCTGCTTGGGGAGCCTACCGGGGGGCGCACCATACCGAAGGAGGGAGTGAGGATCATGAAGTCGCTCATGTCAGGCAACGAGGCCGTGGCCCGGGGGGCCTACGAAAGCGCCGTCCGGGTTGCGGCGGCCTACCCGGGGACGCCCAGCACGGAGATCCTGCAGAACCTCGCCCAATACCAAGGAGTCTACGCCGAGTGGGCCCCCAACGAGAAGGTGGCCTTCGAGGTGGGCATCGGGGCGTCGCTGTCCGGGGTGAGGGTCTTGGTGGCCATGAAGCACGTCGGGCTCAACGTGGCCGCGGACCCCTTCATGACCTTCGCGTACACCGGGGTCAAGGGCGGCTTTCTCCTCGCCTGCGCCGACGACCCCGGCATGCACAGCTCCCAGAACGAACAGGACAATCGCTACTTCGCCAAATTCGCCCAGGTGCCCCTCCTGGAGCCCTCCGACAGCCAGGAGGCCAAGGACTTCGTGGGAGTGGGTCTCGAGGTCTCGGAGCAGTACGACACGCCGGCCATCCTCCGGCTCACCACCCGCGTGTCCCACTCCAAGGGGATCGTCAAGGTGGGAAAGCCGCGGCAGGTCGCGCCCGGCCAGTTCGTCCGAGACCTCAAGAAATACGTCATGATTCCGGCATACGCCCGCCTCCGCCACCCCATCGTCCTGGAGCGGGAGGGGAAGCTCCGGTCGTACGCCGAGACGACCCCTTTGAACCGGGTGGAGTGGGGGAGCAGGAAGGTCGGGATCATCGCCAGCGGAGTTGCCTACCAGTATGTCAAGGAGGCCATGCCGGATGCCTCCTTCCTCAAACTCGGCTTCTCCTATCCCCTGGCCGAGAAGAAGATCCGGCAGTTCGCGGCCAAGGTGAAGCGCCTCTTCGTGGTGGAGGAGCTGGAGCCCTTCCTGGAGGAGCAGATCCTGGCCCTGGGGATCCCGGTGGAGGGCAAGGCCTTCTTCCCCAGACTGGATGAGCTCTCCCCGGAGCTGGTCATGGAGGGGTTCCGCAAGGCCGGCGTTCTCAGGACCAGGCCGCCCCGGAAGGTAGAGATGCCTGCCACGGCCTCGTTGCCTCGACCGCCCATCATGTGCCCGGGCTGCCCGCATCGGAGCCTGTTTTTCGCCCTGAACCAGATGAAGGGCATCGTGCTCAGTGACATCGGCTGCTACACCCTCAGCGTGCTGCCCCCCCTTCAGGCCATTGATTCGTGCATCTGCATGGGGGCATCCATCAGCAACGCCCAGGGCGTGGCCAAGGCCATCCAGGCGGCCGGCATCAAGGACGACCGCCCGGTCTTCGCCGTCATCGGCGACTCCACGTTTCTCCACTCGGGCGTGACGAGCCTCATGGACGTGGCCTACAACAAGGGCAACGTCAAGGTGGTGATCCTGGACAACCGTACCACGGCCATGACCGGCGGGCAGGATCACCCGGGCACGGGAAAGACGCTCCAGGGGGAGCCCACCCGGCAGGTGGACTTCAAGAAGCTGGCCGAGGCTCTGGGCATCCGCAGGGTCCGGACGGTGGACCCTCACGACCTCAAGGCCACCCTGGCGGTCCTCAAGGAGGAGGCCGCCGTGGCCGAGCCATCGGTCATCATCACCAACCGCCCGTGCGTCATGATGGAGAAGTTCGATCCGTCCCTGGTGCACCACGTGGACGCCGAGGCCTGCCAAGGCTGCGGCATGTGCCTGCGCCTGGGCTGTCCCGCCATCGTGCCGGGCGACGAGATCCCCTCCAAGAAGAAGGGCAAGGCGCGGCGCAAGGCGGAGATCGACCCGAGCCTCTGCCGCGGATGCACGGTGTGCGAGCAGGTGTGCAAGCAGGGGGCCATATCCGTCGCGGGTCAATAGGTCGGCGACGATTGGGGTTTTCGAGTTCGGGGGGCGGGGCGAAGCCCGCCCGCGGGCACGCGATGAAATCAGGCCTTCATCCGGCACTCCGGACTCTCCACTCGGCATGTGACAGAGGGGGCGACATGGCGACCAAGGCAAACGGGATTCAGAACATCCTCATCGTGGGCGTCGGCGGCCAGGGGGTGATTCTGGCCAGCGAGATCCTCTCGGACGTGGCCATGAAGTCCGGGTACGACGTCAAGAAGAGCGAGGTGCATGGCATGGCCCAGCGCGGCGGGGTGGTCTCCAGTCACGTGCGCTACGGGGCCCGGGTCAACTCTCCCCTGATCCCCCAGGGGGAGGTGGACGTCCTGCTGTCCTTCGAGCTGGCCGAGGCCGTCCGGTGGCTGGGATTCCTCTCACCCAAGTCCCGGGTCATCTCCAACACCCAGAGGGTCATTCCCCCCATCGTCTCCACGGGCCTGGCCCGGTACCCCGAGGACGCCGGGGACTCGCTCCGGCGTGCATGCCGCAACCCCGTCCTGCTGGACGCCCAGGCCGTGGCGGACGAGCTGGGCAACCCCAGGCTGGTCAACACGGTCCTGCTGGGGGCGACCTCCAAGCTGCTGGATCTCCCCCTGCGCACCTGGCGGCGGGTGGTCGCCGAGCGCGTGCCCGCCGCATTCAAGGAGCTCAACCTCGAAGCATTTGAGAAGGGTCGGGCCCTGGCGTAGGCCGGGTCAGGCCCTGTGTCCCATGCACGCAGCAGGGAGCGCCCAGGACCCGTCCCCGGAGCCGGAGGGGCGACAACGCAACGAGGAGGTCGGACATGCCAGGGAAGTATTGGGACGAGACGTTCGAGGCCATGGCCGTGGAAGGGCTTGAGAAATGGCAGCTGGAAAAGCTCCAAGAGACCGTGGGGTGGGTGTATGAACGGGTGCCCTTTTACCGGAGGCGGCTGGAAGAAAAGGGCGTCAAGCCGCAGGATATCGGAGGGCTGCCCGATGTCGCCAAGCTCCCCTTCACCGTCAAGACCGACCTGCGGGACAACTATCCCTTCGGGCTTTGCGCCGTGCCCCTCAAGGAGGTGGTCCGGATCCACGCGTCGTCGGGAACCACCGGAAAGCCCATCACCGGGCCTTACACCCAGGCGGACCTGGACCAGTGGACCGAGTGCATGGCCCGAAACATGTGGGCCGCCGGGATCCGGCCCGAGGACATGGTGCAGAACGCATACGGCCACGGCCTGTTCACGGGCGGGCTTGGCTTCCATCAGGGGGCGACTCGCATCGGCTGCACGGTGGTGCCGACCAGCTCGGGTCAGACCGAGCGGCAGATCATCATCATGATGGACTTCGGGAGCACGGTGCTGTTCAGCACCCCGTCCTACGCCCTGACCATCGCCGAGCGGGCCGAGGAAATGAAGGTGGACATCAAGGCGCTGCCCCTTCGCGTGGGCGTTTTCGGGGCTGAGCCATGGACTGTGGGCATGCGGCAAGAGATCCAGGAGCGCATGGGGATCAAGGCCATGGAGGCGTACGGTCTGACCGAGCTTTGCGGGCCGGGGGTGGCGTTCGACTGCGAGGCCCAGGACGGCCTTCACATCAACGAGGACCACTTCTTGGCCGAGATCGTGGACCCCGTGACCCTCGAGCCCCTTCCGTTGGGCGAGCGGGGGGAACTGGTCCTCACCTCCCTGCAGCGCCGCGCCATGCCCATGCTCCGGTATCGCACCAAGGACATCACCCGCCTGCGGCGGGAGCAGTGCGTCTGCGGCCGGACCCTCGTCAAGATGGACAAGATCCTGGGGCGAAGCGACGACATGCTCATCATCAGCGGCGTCAACGTCTTTCCCTCCCAGATCGAGGCCCTCCTCCTGGACATCAAAGAGGTGGAGCCCCAGTACGTGATCATCGTGCGGAAGAAGGGCTATCTGGACCAGCTCACCGTCCACGTGGAGGGGACCCGGGATCTGTACGAGGCCGGTCCCCAGAGGCGGGCCGAGGTGGAGGGCAAGATCGGCGACCACATCAGGGAGATCGTGGGCATCTCGGTGGCGGTCCGCGTGGTGGAGCCCAAGTCCATCGCCCGCAGCGAGGGAAAGGCCAAGCGCGTCATCGACGAACGGCCCAAGGCGTAAGGCGGCAAAGGGCCAGGAGCGCAGAGCAGGACGGAGAGGGGCTGTCGCTCCCTGCTCCATGTTCTTCGCCCAGGGGCCGAATGGGAGAGACGATTCCATGGGCTTTATGGAGCAAGTGCGGGAGGCCGTGGGGGAGAAGAACGTCCGGGAGGAGCTGGTGGAGCGAATCTGCTACTCCCGGGACATGTCCATCCACGAGGGCGTGCCCGAGGCCGTGGTCTTCGCCACCTCGACGGAGGAGGTGTCGCGAATCCTCAAGCTGGCCAACGAGGCCGGGATGCCGGTGATCACCCGGGGGTCGGGCACGTCGGTCACGGGGGCCATCCTCCCCTGCCGGGATCGCGGCATCATCCTCGACCTGAGCCGCATGAACCGCATCCTGGAGATCAACCGGCAAAACGGCTACGCCCGGGTGGAGCCCGGGGTCATCTGCAACCGCCTCAACCAGGCCCTGGCTCCGAGCCATTTCTTCCCCCCGGACCCCGCCAGCGCCATGCTGGCCTCCATCGGCGGCATGGTCTCCACCAACGCCAGCGGGAACCGCGCCCTCAAGTACGGCACCACCCGGGATTACGTCATGGCCCTGGAGGTGGTGATGGCCGATGGAAGGGTGCTGCGGACGGGATCCAAGGCGCGCAAGACCTCTGCCGGGTACGACCTCGTCCACCTCTTTGGCCAGGCCGAGGGGACCCTGGGGGTCATCACGGAGGTGACGGTCAAGATCCTCCCCGTGCCCCAGTACATCGCCTTTGCCCAGGCCTCCTTCCCCGACCTGGCCTCGGCCGGCAAAGGGGCCGAGGAGGTGCTCACGGCCGGCGTCCCCCTGTCATCCATGGAGATCCTGGACCGGACCTCCATCGACGTGGTGCGAAAGACCATGGGGTTGGAGTTTCCCGAGGCCGTGGGCTGCATCCTGTTCTTGGAGATCGACGGCCAGAAGGCCGCCGTGCAGGAGGAGATCCGGCGGATCAACGAGATCTTCGGGCGAAACCGGGTCCTGGAGACCCTCTGGTCCGACGATCCCAACAAGCGCATGGCCATGTGGCAGGCGCGCCAGGGGCTGGTCTCCGCCCTCTCCAAGGTCAAGCGGGGCTCCAGGCTCATCCCCCTGGTGGAGGACTTCGGGGTGCCCATCAGCGAGATCCCCGCCACCATCGAGGCCATTCAGGAGGTGGGGCGCAAGCACGACTTCCCCATGTGCATCTTCGGGCACGTGGGAGACGGCAACCTCCACGCCGTGATCAT